>JAIORP010000073.1 GCA_021108075.1 Candidatus Omnitrophota bacterium
CGTCCCTAAAATGTGTTATTTGATTATTTTCAGTATACAATTTTGCAATAGAATCTTTTTCTCGACGTTTTAGCGAGAATATAAAAATTGAAATAAAACAATAAATGGATTTGGTATTACTTTTTTGATACTGTGTTCTTGGCATATTGCGCAACCAGGCGATTCAATCGATCAAAATGTGTTCCTCGCCAATAAACATGATGACAACCTTGGCATTGAAAAAAATGTTTGTGCACTCTTTTCACGATGTCCGGAAGTTGGTGAAATACTTTAGCCTTTGCTATCCTGACAATTTTATCATTGCAGTCTAAACAACGTCCAAACGGCTGAAAACGGTTCATCAACTCATACCTTCTGACAACTTCACGAAATTGTTTTTCAGCGTAGATGTGTCTGATAAAATACCCGCTCTCAATCTTTTTATGCTTGAGTAAACCAATATCCCTGCTAAGAACGATGCGACCTTCTTCATCAGCCTGTTTGACAATCTGATGGTCTGATAGACAATTTTCATACAGCGTGTCAAAACCAAATAATCTCAAATGTCGCGACAGTTTTCCAAGGTGAACATCACAGATAAAACGCGGAAACTTAAGAATCTTGGGCTGCAACAGATGGACACGGCAAGTCGTCACTCGCGCATGGGCAGGAAAGACCTCGATAAAAGTCCTATCCACCGTTGGTGACGAAAAATCGATGGAACGTCCATCGGCTAAAATCACATTAATCTCCGGGTGAGGGATACCAACGGCCTCAAGAGTGTCCTTAATCGAAGGGTGACCTTTTCCATAATAACAAAAAGGCCGGTATCTTTTCTTGGGGGTAATAAAACAGTTTAATGCGCCATAAACTCTTAATTTGATTTTAAATCTTTTCATCGTCAGCTTAATTCCGCATGTTATAAGGTTTGTTTGACCTGAATAACCAGTTTCATTATAATTGCTTTTACAATTATTGATAAAAATTATTACCGAAGGAACAGGACCAATGATGAATAAACAATATGATGCTATCCTCATACCCGGAGGCGGACTTCTCAGTGCTGATGAATTGCAACCCTGGGTTGTTAACAGAATGGATACAGCGATCGACATCTTTAAGGGCGAGCTGATTATTCCCCTCAGCGCTGGAACGCCGCACAAACCACCCCCTAAAGACCAATGGGGGTATCCGGTATTAGAATCTGTTGCGGCAGCCAGATATCTTATCAAAAAAAACATTGATCCTAATAACATCTTAGTAGAAACAAGCTCCTTTGACACAGTCGGCAACGCTTTTTTTTCAAGGATTATTCATTGCGGCCCGCGCAGGCTTAGAAAGCTCTTAATCATTACTTCACAATTCCATCTGCCTCGCACACAAAAAATTTTTAACTGGATTTATCAAATGGACAATCCCGCCGACGCGTATCATTTAGAATTTAGGTCTGTCCCCAATGTGGGAATGACGCCCGAAGCGCTTACTGCCCGTCTACAAAAAGAGAATGAGAGCATGAACCATTTGGATAAAATCATACCAGACCTTTCTTCTATTTCACAATTTCATGAATGGTTATTCCATCATCACACGGCTTATACAGCCGACCGTCGTTACCAACCGTCTGACGGCCCGATAAATAAGACCTATTAATTTATTTTACCCCATAATAAATTGATACAACACCTGCTTGCATTGATGTGTTCTTAATGTTAAGATGCCATTGCTTTAGGTTAACCCGAAAAATGCGATTGGGACGAGTTTTGCCTTCGTAGTCGATCCCAATCGCATTTTTCGGGTTAATATATACAATTACAGTGTTATTTCTTTAAAATGAGGTATCGCTACATGATCTGGATTATTATTTGTATCCTTGCTTTTGCCTTCACTGTTGTTCTTTATCTGGAAAATACCCGCGGAAAAAGGTTCAACGAGCAAGTTAAGACTGAAATTGCCCTCGTATTACGAAACGCTTCGATTGTCGATCATGAACCGATCACCAAGAACGATATTAAACATTTACCGCATGCCCTTCAGAAATTCTTAATCAACTCCCTGGTCATCGGGAAAAAGCCCATTCAATCGGTCCAGCTCGAGCAAAAAGGATCCCTTAAGATAAAAGACGACCAGAAATGGATGCCCTTTAACGCTGTCCAGTATTACACAACAAATCCGCCTTCATTCTTATGGCATGCTCATGTTAATCTCAATAATTTTTTTTTCCTGAATTGTCGCGATTACTATAACGACGGCAAAGGGCACATGTTAATCAAACTCAATTCATTGACCAACATAACCGATGAATGCGGCATCGGGATGGATCAAAGCACTCTTGTGCGATATCTTAACGAGATGATCTGGTTCCCCACGGCATATTTAAACAAAAACATTGAATGGGAAGCCATCGATGACCATACCGTCAACGCCATGATCACAGAATCCGAAATGGCTATTTCAGCCCAACTTCACTTTAACAGGAACGGGGAGCTGGTGCATTTTGAATCCAAACGCATTCGTCAGGTCGAAGGACGCTTTGTCAAAGAAAAATTGTCCGCTTACTTATCTGAATACCAAGTCCGCCACGGATTTTATATTCCGTTACAAATTGAAGCACTCTGGCACCTTAGCTCCGGAGCCTTTGTCAATATCCGCTTAAACGTTGAAAATATTACTTATAACATACATTTAAATGATTCGCAGGCATATGAACCACTCAAAAGATAATGTACTTTTTTTATTCACTTGTGCAGCCCTCACAGGTTTTTTCACGCTGCTGCCCCAACCCCTCCGAGCAGAACCCTGGTTTGATAATTTAAAACTGGCACATATCGGTAGTCTGAGGGAAGATATCACATTATTGAATTTGATCAATGGGCTGTTATTGGATGAATCCCAAATTCAAAAATTAATCATCACCGCGAAAAAAGCGCAACGTGAATATGATCTTTTTCAAGAGAACACATACCCGATTCAAAATGATTACTATCAAAAGCTGCAAATTCTCAAAAACCATTTATCTCACAATCAAATCATCCCCGATGACCTGGAAAAATCCATCACGATACTCGAAAAGGAATACAAATCCAATAAACATCTTTTTATGCAAAAAATAAAAATACATGAAGCCGACACAGGGCGCTATCTCAACGCGTCTCAGTTGAATACCATTGAGGATTTTCAACCCTGCACAATACCCCCTAAAGACCTCAGCCAACCAACGCGTGCCGGGCAAGCAACATCAAATTTTAAAGGCATCGAAAATATGCTTGATACCGCTAGACGTTTATCACAAAACGCCTATGAAAACTATGTCGATACTTTTTTATCTAACATGTTATCAGAATTCGAGCTGCATCTAGGCCGGATGTCCGATGAAGAAAAACAGCAAGAACATCAGCGGCTGAAAAACATCCTCGGTCGGGCACGCTTGTTGACAGATGCGGACTTTCTCGTTCAACGGGATCAATTAGTGCTGGAAATAGTTGAAAAATATCATACTTTCATAAATACCATTAAAGCCCTTGAAAAAGAAACCGTCCGTTTTCATGGGGGGCTTTCAAAGGTAAGCCGATATCTGTTAAACCCGCGTATTATCCCCTTACTAAAATCGCATCTAGCCGCTATTCAGACAAATTCGCGTTTAATAAACCGAAACAAATACGCAACACACCACGTTCAGAAATCATCCTCTGATCATGTTCCCAAGGGAAAAGAACAAAAAAAATCTTTCAATGATTTCTTTCGTTTAATCAAACTCAACCAACAACAAAGAAAACAAGTCAAACCGATCCTGATCGAAGGACAAAAGGAACTGTGGTCCGTCTTGGTAAGATCCCGCCCGGACAGGATCCAAATGATCCAGGAGTTTGAAAACATTAAACAATCTTCTGTTTCAGAATCTATGAAAATGGTAAAATTATTGGAGTTACTGAGCCTGAAGATTCCCAATGAGGATCAGACTTACATGGAGAGGATGAATAACATTAAAACAAACATCCATGTTAAATTCAAACAAATATTATCGCAGGAGCAGTTCATAAAATACAAAACTAGTCAAATTGATATTTTCGATCTGGAGAGCAAAAAATGAAAATAAAAATTCCCATAACAATTATTCTTTCGGTTCTATTCTTGTTCTTCCTCTCTTTACATCCGTCAAAATGTTTTTCCTCAGAACACCTTGATATTCCGTTTCATGCATTAGGCGCGCCTGATTCTGTATTAAATGAATATTTTTTTTATTTCACCTATCTGATGCTTGATCAGTCATTAGACGGGGGAAACCCTTTTGCAAGAGTGATCATGATATCGACGCCTGCGGAAGAATGGCTGGTCACAATAGCAACCCCAACGGAAGAAACCGACACAGTCATCGTGGAGTATATGGAGTCGTCTCCCACAATTTGGGAGCAAATGACCAGCCGTCAACTCGTCCTAGATGACAACGACTTGTACATTGCCCGGCAAGCCATTCCTAAGGCCTTAGCGGAAAAATTAGGACAAATCTGGACCATATTATTGACTAATGCCAGGTTACCTCAAATCGAAGATAGCAATTTTGGAAATGAGGGTTTTTTCTTCACGAAATTTGACCATCAATTTGGACCCCTGACAGGCGTGACCTGGAGTCCTGACTTTGAAACAGTCCCGGGACAGGCGATTGAAATTGTAACACTTTTAAAAAATTTCGTCCTTCTCTCTCAGCCATCAGAGGAAGATAAACCAAAAACGAATTTTCAGGCCGGCCCACGGGGAAAGCCTGATCAAAACAAAGAGCAGCCGAAAGACCCTTCAAGGAAACAAACGGACAAAGATGAAACAGCCATACCTGGTCCTGACAGTGAAAAAAAAGATGCCATTGATCTTGACGCACTCCGGCAAGACATCAACAAATTAGTTGATATCTTGCTAGAAAAGATATCATCTGACTACTAATCATTTTTTTGATACCATATTCCATTTCTAATAACGTTTCTCCAGAGTCATTCAAGTCGAATATCAGCCAGATAAAAGGGAGTCCTATTGAATGAGAGAAAATTTAGCCAACAGCACCTGATACCCGAGGAATAAAAGAGCACGTACATCCATAGTTTCATAAAATTTACAATTTTTTTTAGAATCTATTATAAACCCATCATTCTTTATGATGCACCGCTCATCTCATGATGGTACAATTAAAAATATTTTTGTTATAATCGTAACGCAGACCAATAAGAAGATAACTTTCCATAACGATGAACTTATTATCCACAATCAAAAGAAGATTTTATTTCGCGCGATATGCTGTCCGGCCATTTCACCCCCAATTATTTCTTCGTCATAGTATTTCCCGACTGAAATCCATATTTGGCTTACATAAAGGTTTTCGTGTTATCGATATCGCCCTTTTATACGACTGCAACTTCAAATGTGAACACTGCTCTGCTTTAATTATGAAAAAAGACCGTCCTGTTATGTCATTGGATAACTACAAACACATTGTTGAACAGGCGAAGGACCTTGATGTGCTGGCTTGGAATATAACGGGTGGTGAACCCTTAATGATTGATTGGCTTGAAAATTTAATCATCACCCTGAAACCACGCAAACATTACATCGCCATACAGACCAATTGCTCGTTACTAACAAAAAAGAAGGCCCTTCAATTTGCCAGACTCGGCGTTAATTGTATCACGACCAGCCTTGATAGTCTGTCAGCAGAAACGCATGATCGTTTTCGAGGGTTCAGCGGTTCACACCAAAAAGTTTTTGAGGGCATTCGCAATGCCCGTCAAGCGGGGATGCAGACATTAGTGGGGATCACGGTCACACATCAAAATCTACGTTCTCAAGATCTCGTTAATGTGATCAAAGCGGCAAACAAGGAAGGCGCCATCTGCCTTTTCAACCTCGCTGTACCGTGTGGCGAGTGGCGCGACAACAAAGACATCATCTTGCGCGGCGATGACAGGGATTATCTAATGGGTATCATGAAACGTTTCCCCATGACATCAACAGACCATGAAATCGGCCTTAAAAATATCGGCTGTCCTGCAGGTGTTGAAAAAATTTATATCACACCTTACGGAGATGTCATTCCGTGTCCGTTTATTCCGGTAACATTCGGAAACATTTTGGAAGAACCGCTGATCGATATCGTCAAAAATATGCAGTCTTTACCTGAGTTCTCCCAATACCAACATATCTGTATCGCAGCTGAAGACGAAAACTTTCAAAAAAATGTCCTGGACAAAGTGTACACAGAATATAAAAGTTATCCTGTTTACTATAAAGAGATATTCAGAAACAAACTAAAAAAATAATATGGTCGATCATATTCCCGTTGAACAGGTTCAGTGTATCTTTTGCCGTGACAATGATTTCAGCATTATTGCCGAAGGCTTTGATTATGAATACTGGTCTTCACAGCAAAAATTCAGTTGGGGAGAATGTCAAACCTGTGGACATTTTTATCTTAATCCCCGTCCCACTCCCGCTAGTTGGGCAGATCTTTACACATCCAATTATTACACATTATCAGGAAAGCACACGGCCCGTTCATCCAGGATTGTGGCGACATTAAAAAAACATGTCATCCGTAGAAGATTAAAAAAATTTATCTCCATGGTCCCGGCCGACGCGCATGTCCTTGAAATCGGTTGCGGCGACGGTTCACTGCTCACGGATTTAAAGGACATCCGCCCTCAAATGACCTTAACCGGTATTGATCTAGCTTTTTCTGATATAACTAAACAACAATGTTCCGATAGAAAGATCAACCTTATTGAAGGCGGAATTGAAACCATCGATCTTCCCCAAAACACATATAATTTTGTGATCATGAACCAATTGATTGAACATCTTTGGAACCCTCAAAAAGCATTAACGAATATTTTTCAAGCCATGAAGAAGGACGGCCTGATCAGTATTGAAACGGTCAATATGGACGGCTATGACCGAAAGATCGTTACAGATGGGAAGTGGGGGGGATATTATATTCCCAGACATTTAAATTTATTCACGTTTAAAAGTCTACGGAGACTGTTGGAAGAATGTGGTTATACGGTCCAACACCAATACTCATTATTGGCGCCTATCATCTGGACATTCAGCCTCCATGCCGTTCTATGCCCAACATTCAGGGAAAAAAAATCTTTAGCAGACAAATTCTTTTCAGACCGAAATCCCGTATGCCTTGCTCTTTTTACCCTGGTTGATATCTTGGCATCCCTTTGCGGACAAACAACGTCTAATCAGAAAATCATCGCTAAAAAATAATGGTCGCCACCCACATGGCCGCACTTGCTATCTTATTCCAAATATACTTAGCATTTTAGATGTTAAAATTTTCCTGTCATTGCGGCTTTCAGCATAACAGCAGAAACGCAATCGTTTTCCATTTATCTAACCAAATAGATTCCCACTGCTTAACACCCGTAGGGCTTACTGTCACAAGCGCTACTGGCGCTAATCGTCGTCCAGAAACTTTATTTCTGAATTTAGATCTCCTCCCAGCGGGAATAAATCTATTATTATTTTTGAAATAGTTATATAATAAAAAAATCGATTCAGAAAAAATCAAAAAACATATCGGGGGAAATATGAAAAGAATCTATTTATTGATGATCTGTGTTTCAATTTTAACGGCAGGATCAGTCATCCAACCAGCCTGGGCTAATTTCACAAAAGGGGATAAACACCTTGATCTCACAACTGGACATCTGACCAAACAAAACATCCGAATGGCGAGTGACAATAAGGGCAATATCCACGTTGTCTGGATTGATGTGAACGATCCCTACACTATTTATTATAATCGCTCCGAAGACTATGGCCATTCCTGGTTTCCCATTGAACAAACCTTCACAACCTCAATTGGAGAGACTTATCTTCGTGACTTAGATGTGAACGTTGATACTCTTGGGAATGTATATATCAGTTATGTCGCTCGATTTTACTATCATCATACCAGTCTCAAGGTCCGACATTCATCAAATTATGGAGAAGACTGGTCAAGTTATGAAATTCTGTTCGGACTCTCCGGCAATTGGCTTGGATGGTACGACTTTGCCAATGATCAATCCGGCAATGTCTGTATGGCGGCATATGACTTTGGCGAATTCGCTCAAAATATTTCTGTGTCATGCAATCAAGCTGAAGCCGTGATCATCAATTCAGCCCCCGCAGGCGCAAACCATACTCAAGACGCCGCAAAGATTGATATGGACGAGCAAGGTCATATTTATGTCATATGGCAAGATTCCAGAGACGCGCAAGACAATGACCGCGCAATTTATATTAATTACTCCCACAACTATGGACAAACCTGGGGTACGGATCAAGAACTCTATCCACCTGTTTACCAAATGGGAGGATCAGAACCCTCCATCGTCGCCGGTGAAAACGGTCATGTTTATGCGGTATGGAGTGTGCACGATGTCCAACAAGATATTCATGGGATCTATTACTCTAAATCAGATGATTATGGGGTGAGTTGGACAACAGCCATGAGCCTCGCGCAGGATGCGAACACGCCTGAGTTAGCTCAAAACAATCAAGGTGATGTGTACCTCGCCTGGCTTGATGTCGCAGATACATACAAAGAAGTGAAAATCATGCATTCATCAGACTACGGTAACACCTGGGGAAGTATCCAACAACCTTCAAATACCCACAACGCTGACGACATTCAATTATTCGCCGGAAATGATCGGGTTTTTGTTGCCTGGGATAATCAAAGCCCCTGGCAAGGCATTTTCTACAACTATTCTGAAGACAATGGTCTCACTTGGCAGGGCCAGGATTATCGCGTTGACAATAATACAGGCGAAACGATCGGTACAGATCTACAAAAAGCTGCTCTTCAAAACGATAATGTCTTCGCTGTTTGGGTTAATGAGGATACTGGTCAATTGCATGATATCTTCTTTAATGTTGGAGACTTTAACGGTTATTCAGTAAAAACATACCAAAATTTTGAAGACTTCAACGGATCCGATGTTTATGGTTGGGATGTCCGGGCAACATCCTATTTGTCCAATGAAAGGGCACACACGGGTAATCGGTCCTGGAAGATTGAAACCGATGATATTTTAGAAGGCACCGCGATTGCTGCCCAAGAAGAACATTGGACCTTTGATTTAAATCCCGCTCGTAATGATCGCCTGACATTCTGGATTTGGGCTGATCCCTCAAATGCCGCTCCAAATAATGTCGGCATAAAATTTTTCGATCATAACCAATATGTTTGGGACCCTGGCGCGGGTCTCGACGGTTATACCGTCTGGACCACACGACAGGCGCAATACCAGCAATGGACAAAATTGGAGGTTCTCTACAGTCAATTACCGCCAAATCTTGAATTTGACAACCTTGATAAAATTGAAATCTATAATTATTGGGATGGAACCTATTTTATCGACGACATTCGAGTTGAATATCAAGACCGCGCCTATAACTCCTTTGAACATTGTCTGCCTAACGATCCATCCACATGTGGGTGGATTTGGCATGGCACAGTTTCGGTGGATCAAAGCATGGTCTATGCGGGACAACAAGCCTGGCGGGTTGAGACAACCGAAGAATGGGGAGGCACAGGTATTATTTATCAAGACCGCACTTACACGCCTTCAGGAGAAAGTGAGTGGCATGTTAATCTGCATCCAGACATTAATGATACTCTATCATTTTGGATTTATGCTGAACCGTCAACAGAAATGGATTTATCCATTCATGTCGAACTTTTCGACTTCGACGACTCTGGAATAGAAGATACGGTTCCTGTCCAAATTGAAGTTAACAAAAGCCGTGCGATTTTCGGTCAATGGTCCAAAATTGAGTTACCGTTTGAAGATATTTTAAATAAATTCAACGAAGAGATTGCGACTCATCAAAACAACACAACGTTTGATTTAAACAATATTAATAAAATTCAACTTTTATTCCGAAGAGCGGGAACCTATTACATTGATGATATCCGTGCTACGCGCCAAAATATTTCCATTGACAAAATGACTTTAAGAGACGGTCTCATTCAATGGGACCCCATCCCGACAGCAGATCTCTATCATGTTCAACACAGCCTGAATGGAACAGCGGGACCATGGGAAACCCTCTACTATGGCGAGGCGACACTTTTCCAATATCATCAATTACACGCATCTTACATCCGCATGCGTTGGGAACACCACGACCTCATTAAAAGGCCGTACCTTTATCAATCACAATGGTCCAAACCCATTCACTACTTACCAAAACCGGTGCTCATCAAAACAGATGCATTAGCCCAGGGAGTTCTTGATTGGAATCCTATTCAGCAAACAACAGAATACGAAGTCCAAAGTGCGACGAGCATCGGGGGTCAATGGACTACGATTTTTACAGGGTCCTATCCAGGAGGATTAACAGCCGACACGGGAATTTATTACCGTGTCCGTGGTCTGCCAAATTCAAAATGGAGTCCTGTCCAAATTTATGATCCCGGTCAGCAATTCTTAAAGACCAATGGGACTGTTCTTCGCAGGAACAATGGAACCGGCAACAGCATTCAACTCGCTGGTTTCAACTTAGGCAGTTATCTTTTAATCGAATCATGGATGACCCAACTCGGGCATCATGATGATCCTGGTATTAATGACGATTGGACAATCCGGGATACACTGACCCAGCGTTTTGGCCAAGAAACCAGTGACAATCTCATGGATATCTTTGAGGACGCATATATCACAGATATGGACCTGGATATTTTATTCAATGCCAATGTGAACCTTGTCCGATTGCCTCTGTTTTATCGCAATTTTGAAAGTGACGATGGAACAATAAACCCTGATGCCTTTAACCGCTTAGATCAACTCGTTTTAGATCTTGCTGATCGTGGCATCTATGTTTTACTGGACATGCATGGCGCCCCGGGGGCACAAAGCGCGGAACACCATACAGGACGCGCAAACTTCAACAAACTGTTTGAAACAGACCAAAACGGCGCACCCACGGCTGACAGTTTGATGTATCGAAATCGAACGATTGCCTTATGGCAAAGAATCGCCAATCATTACAAAGACAATCCATACGTTCTAGGTTATGATTTACTCAATGAACCTATCGGATATCTGGATCATTATCCTGATATCCAACAAGCGCACCAGGCCATATGGGCCTTCTATGATCAACTCTATGACGCAATTCGTCTGATCGACTCCAACCATATCATTATGATGGAAGGGACCTGGGACTGGGATTCCTTACCTGATCCTGTGACCTATGGTTGGGATAATGTTGTTTATCAGTTCCATTATTACCTATTCATTTTTGGACCGGGGGGGGAAATCATCGGCGGTGTTGAAGACTTAACAGTGCATCAGAATGAAATCGGTCAATTCATCAATGATAACCGCCAAATGCAAGCCCAGTACAATATTCCTGTCATGATCGGTGAATTCAACGCCTTTAGCAATAAGGATGTTTGGGAATATTACCTGTCCAGCTTTAACGCGGAGAACTACCTCTGGACAATATGGTCCTACAAAATCAACGCCAGTAATGAATGGGGCATTGTCAACCACTCCTTGTTCGACGATGATTGGCCTCGATTAACCGTAGATAGTTTAAGTGATCTTGAACGTAAATTTCAAAAGTTCACGACCACAGAATACCATCAATTGAATGAATCATTCAATGATCTAGTTAAAGAATACTTACCGGCGAATCAATATCAAATTCGTCCGCTTGAAATTCTTTATCCTGAAAACGGCGCTATTGTCCAACCATATTTTACGTTGACCTATCAAATTAACGAAGCCGGCACTGTTCGCGTTTATAATGGTCCCATCCTTTATGAAGAGCAATATCGTGAAGCAGGCATCCATACCTACACGACCGATTCCCAATACACCGGTTATGGTACGCCATTTAGTGTCGAGCTGGAAACTCCGACAGGAAATACCTATCGTGAAAGTGTCGTCGTTTATGTCAAAGATATTGGGATCATGCAAATACCCGCTCCGGGAGGAATCATAGATAATCCTAATACGTATTTTAAATGGACGATCGCACCGGAAGCGGATCTTTATCAAGTCATCCTGAGCTATGATCCCCCTCAAGCCGATGGTTCAATGATCAATATTATCAAAGAGCAATATGATCCTTTCAATTACACGACGATCTACGATATTCCTTTAATCGGTTCAACTCTTTATGTTCGTTTAGGAACCAGAATTCAAGATACATGGTTATACGAATATTATACATACCAAACTGCGGCTCTGATAACACCGGCAGAGATGCTATCACCATTACCCGGTAGTGATATTACGTCAACGACTGTTACATTTACGTGGGATAACGGCGTGGATGTCATATCTTATGAACTTAAAGTAGGGACCACAATTGGCGGAGATGATATCTATCAATTGCAAACAACTTCAACGAGTTCGACAGTATATAATATCCCATCGACGCCACAAATACTTTATGTGCGGTTATCTTCATTTGATGGTGTTCTCTGGCATAATAATGATTATCAATATAACATTGTCACGCCCGAATTAGCATCAATACTTACTCCGACACCGGACACGCTTATCGACACCAAATCCGTCACGTTTACCTGGGACACCGGCACAGGCGTGACGAGC
>JAIORP010000137.1 GCA_021108075.1 Candidatus Omnitrophota bacterium
TGTCATTCCTGTGGAGCGAAGCGGAGACAGGAATCTCATGATAATTTGAGAACAACATTTTACAAAAGCGAGATCCCTGCCTGCGTAGGAATGACAGCGTCGAATTGTCGTCCTCGCGAAGGCGGGGGCAGGGAATTTGTAGATGATATTTAATTCCTGATGAATACTGTTTTAGAACCAAGTGATTTGATACGGGGGATGATGAGGCAATCTGTTTTTGCGGCGATTTGTTTTCCATTGTCATCAAACCAGTTCACAGGGGTTTGAAGTTTGAGTTCCACCTTCTTGACCGTATAATCATAAAGATTTGTAATGGTACAGATGTGTCCTTTTTCAAAAATTTTACAATCGGCTTTGACATATTGCCATTTGATCAATCCTCTGGGGGTAAAGGCCGTGTTCAGGCGGTCATAGCGGTGCAAAAGCCAATTACCTTCTCCTATTCCGATATCAAAGGCATACATGTGCCAGTTATCAGTAACGCCAAAGAGCATGCCGTCGGCAATGGAAGGCGGTGCTGTAACACTTGCCCCGATTTTGTATTTCCAGAGAATGCGGCCTGTTGTTTCATCCAGGGCAAAAAAACTGCCATTTTCTCCATCCCTGGTTCCGATAAAGACAAGACCACCTGCCAGGGTCGGGGAGCTGATATCAGTTTTCCCCCCGATTTTTGTCTTCCATTTCAAAATTCCGGAAGTGGAATGGACAGCGTAGACCCATCCTTTTGTATCTGAAATAAAGACTACTTTATTGTGGAAGGCATTAAAAGAGAGAGGGCGGGCTTCAAGAGCAAATGACCAGAGCCTTGCACCGGTCTGTTCATCATAGGCGTTAAGGGTGTTGTTTCCGGCAATGGCAAGAAAGAGCCGCCCTTTGCCGTCGGCTGTGATGGAATTATCCCAGGGACCGGCAGCAAGTGTTTTTTTCCAGACAGGTTGGCCGGTTTTGATATCCAGTTTGACCATTCGGCCTTGTGACGAGGCGGTAAAAAAAGCTCTGTCCTTTAATATGGGTTTTGTCAGACTCAAGCTGCCAAGGTCATAATTCCAGACGGTCTGCCCTGTTTGTTTGTCCAGGCAGTAGGCCTTATCCGAGGCAAAAAACAGGTGGGTGTCATTATAAAGGATGGATTCCGGGATGCCGCCCGGAATATTTTTTTTCCATTTAAGGGTCCCTGTGAAACGGTTTAAGGCGTAAATATATTCGTTGAGAGGATCAGTTTCATGGGAATAATTGCCAATATAGATAGTATCACCGTCAATGACAGGCCCAACATATCCAGGGCCGATAGTTCGATTCCACACCACGGTACCGGTTGCAGTATCAATGGCAAATATTTTATTGAATCCTGGTCCGTGGGTTGAGCAGGATGCCATGTAGGCCATGCCGTCGGCATAAGCCACACAAGACTCCTGGTAATTGGTTCCCGTAGTCCTGGATTTGAACAAGAGTTTATGGCCATAGCTTGTGCCGTTGAGGTTAAGCTCGACAGTTAGAGGATAAGGCGCGGGGCAGGTATAGAGATTGTTAGTGTTGTTTCCATGGCCTGGGATTGTTACACAACCCGGGGAAAAAAAGATAAAACAAGACAGAATCAAGAGATGAGAACAGCTTGTTATTCGCATATTTATTATACTCAATAAGGTCACAAACTGTGACCTTATTGAGTATAGCCTGAAAAAAATGATTGAAAGAAATTTATGGTCTGAAAAAATTATAGTTTCAATGCTCAAAATTAGCAAAGAAAAATTATTAGTAGTTTTTGAAATTATCCAGATAGATAATAATACCCGTCATGAAGGCTTGGAAAGGCACTGGAGAAATTTGTTCAATGATTATATATTTTGTATGTTAAAGTACTAATAATACCAATTCCATTAAATAATAGCCAAAATCAATTCTGCTTTTCAGAATTAAGATAGAACAATTTATTAATGGATTTGGTATAATTCATGAGTTTTTACTAATATTAGAAGTTGAACAATCGACAAATCCAGGTCATACCCGTTCATCTGATGAGATGAATGAGGACAATAAAAATATTAAACTTATGAATAGCAATAAGTTACAGAGAAAAATATTGTTAAAGACCCAGGGATAACCGATGGATGCGTTATAGGACAACAATGATGAAAATTGCTGAGGCGTGAGTGATAACTCACAACTATTAAGTGGAGGTAATAATGAAAAAGAAAGCATTCTGTTTTTTATTAATATTTGTCGTATTTATATCTGCATATGGTTTTACTTCGCAGCAAGAATTCAAATGGGGCGGACATGGATATGATCCTGCACTTAAGGGTAAGAATTCCAGTCGATTCGCAGCAAGGCCTCATTTTAAAGATGAGACTGTCATCGATATAGTGGTGAATGACAAAAAAACTGTTAGGGAAGTAGGGGGTATCGATTTGATTTCGTCAGAGGGTGTTCAAATATCATCCGAATACTGTGCAAAGACTATGCGTCATATTGAAGCTCCATGGGCTTGTGGTTTTAATAAGGCTAAGATTCAAAAAATGAACGGGAGCGGAACGATGAAAGTGTTTAATCGGTCAAACAAGCTTTTATTTAAGGATGAAATTGATTTCGATGCGATAAACCAATTGTTTGGAAATAAGCCAAAATTGAAATCCACTGAAAATCAGTTAAGCGTACCTGAGAAAGTAGGGCTGTACTTTCAACATTCCCAAAATGACAACAATATGCCGGCAATCGTGTTTACGGTGTTTGCAGGTAGTGGTTGTGATCAAGTGGGTGATCTTCAAATAACAAAAAATTTGAAATTAAACCAACCGAATATTTATACAAAAGGCGGAAGAATAGATATTCTGGAAATTCAAATAAAAGGCTACAAATTAAAAAAAGCAACCACTTCGGCAAATATCACTTGTCCTGCGGTCATACAGGAAGCGCGTGCTATTATTGAGTTAGATGATGTCATGAACAACCAACAATTACAATTAAATATTATTTTGAATAATCAAGCGAATGAATTTGGATTGAATCACTATGACGATGTCCTTTACTTGAATCCAATGACAGTTTCACAGGTTGTCAGCTGGAATCCTGGAGAAAACATGCCTGCGCGGGCACAAGGCCTTGGATTCATGACAAAATCTTTTCAGTTACGTTTGGTCCAAGTGCGGCTTAACGGCAGTTATGCTCACAAATCAGATATCGGCACAAGTTTACGGGATTATGTCCGCAATTTGGGATATCAACCGCTTGATGAAAAGCTTCAAGGCTATCCACGAATGAATCCTTTAGACGAATTCATTGTCTTTGTTCCAAATGGAAAAGATATTCCCGAAGAATTTAGGATAATAGGCAAAGTAAATTATCACGAAATACCAGGAGGGGATAAAATAATTGATGTCGGTATAATAAAGAAGAAAGCTGTCGATCCATTTTTTGTTAGGTGGGAATAATATGAAAAAAAGTCTACCTGAAAGTTTACGGCTGGCCGATGGATGCGTTATAGGACAACAATGGGAAAAATTGTTAATGCGTTGATACAGTTTGAGTTGTAGAAGAATAGAGTTTATTATTTTCTAAAAAAAGAGGAAACCAATTTTTAGATTACTTAGAAATAAATATAAACAAGGATGATAAAACATGATTAAATTCCACTATTATCTGATTTTTTCATTTATCACATTTATTTTTTTGACAAATAATTCATATGGTCAAAATAATAAAATTTTAACCATTGAACAAGCACTTGAAATAGTCTCCCAAAAAGAATATCAAGGGTTTAATTATGGCCCTGGTGATCCTGAAGTTGCTCTGAGAATGGCTACAATACATTGGCAAGGCGAATATACACCACAAAAAGCGGATATACCTCAATTGTTAATGGCGCTGCAGGGTAATGAACTTGATACATATCAAAAACTTTGCGTATCAAAGTTTTTACTGGATTTAAATGTAGAAGACGCAAAAACTTTTATCGAGAAGCAATTAGCTAATTCGAATAAAAGCATATTTAACAATGCTATCGCCATAATCAGATTACACGTTAATCGAAATCCAGAAAGAGCTTGGGGCATTAGTAAGTTAATTGAATTTTTACAAAATGGAAAATCACGACCATGGCAAAAATCTGATGGGCAAGGTATTGATGGCTCATCAGTCTTTAACAATGTTTGCTATGATTTAGGCAGTATGAAATACAAACCAGCACTTGATATTATGATTAAACTAACTAAACAATACCCTGATGCATATGGACCAGCTTGTGCGCTTCGCGAAATTGGAGATCTTAGGGCTGTTCCTATTTTGATAGATACGCTTGAAGTAAAAGACGGTAATCGTCAACGGCTTAGACCTTCACAGGTTGAGGCCTTGGCAAAACTAAAGGCAAAAGATGCTGTGCCGATTCTTCTCAAATATCTACAAGATGACCATGTTATTAGCGCTCTTGGAGAGATCAAGGATGAAAGAGCCATTAAACCGCTTCAGGATATCATTGCCAATGAAAAAAAATTCCCTTATGTTCAATTAGAAGCCAAATTAGCTTTAGTTAAAATTCAATCTGACGATTTAGGTTTATCACTTATTGAATTGCTGGGAAAGGAAAAAAATAATTATAAAAAATCTGACATCATTCGAGAATTACAAAAAATTCAAGAGAAAAGAGCTGTTGAGATCATTATCAATCAAGCAAATCATGCTCCGTCTCAAATGTTTAAACTAACATGTGTGACGACCTTGGGCAACATCGGAGGGAATGAAGCTATCGGCGGATTAATTGAACTTTTTGAAGGTAAATTTGTTGAACTTGAATGTAGTAAAGTATGTCTTACAGAAAAAGATTATTTCAAATCTATCGGTCTAGCGTTATCAACAGCAACTGAAATGAATTATGGAAGTAATAAACAAGCATGGAAAGAGTGGTTTAAAAACAATTATCCCAAGTAATATTAAATCCTACTCATTCATCTAAAAGATTTTAGCGGATGAATGTATACGACATTGATAACATTGAAAAGCTTACGAGAGCGTTGATTAATCTAAAACGAAAAAGCTACAAATAATAAATTGGGAGGGCCTAATGAAGAAAATATTTATTTTTTCATTTTGTTTATATGTAACATTGCTTGGTGTATTCAAAACTTGGGCGCAAGAAAATACTATAAAACCAGATCCAACACAATTAGCGATTTATCTTAGATTAAATAATCAGGGAAAATTTTATTCTTTTCAACAAGACTTTAAAAATGCCAGGACATTAAATGAATTAATAATTTTGATAGATTTGCACCCTAACCTTGAAGAAATAATTCTGACAGAATCTGAGAGAATGGCCTCCGATGAGCAATTCAAAGCTGAACGTAACAAACTAATTAATGAAGCTCGCAAACGGAACATAATTGTTCAATTCAGACAACTTTCTTCACTCTATCCGCGATGCAGCAAAGGATATATTTCTTCAATCTATCGTTTTGATTCGTCAAATACTATTCTCGCCAGATTGAATTTTCATATATTTGAGTTTGATCGCAATATCAAGTTCAAGATCGATAATTACACTAATCACAATATAAGCATTCAAGATATTATTCTGGAAGAGTTTATAAACAATAACTGGCTTGAGAAAAACATTGATCTTTTTTGCCATTGTGACGTTTGTGATGTCGACTCTGTTTATATTGAAAAAAATAAAAGCCTTGAACTGCAATGGGATCAGTCGTTATGTGCTTTGGAATATGACGATCCAAAATCTATATTATCAAAAGAAATGCATAAAAAGATATCTAAACCGGGCAAATTCCGTTTCAGACTTCATAGTTTTCGCGAATATGATTACTCAGGATGCTTGATGCAGGAGTTTGTAATCTCTTATTCAGATAACTTCAGAATTGTGAGAAAAGAAGATTATTTAAGTACAATGAATAATTTAAAAAAATTTTCTCCCCAAAGAAAGCAATTCTTTAACGATGACATTTATCACGAAGTTGAAAACACGATCAAAAATATTCTTCCTGAAAATTGGTCATTATCTAGAGAGAATAATGCAGTTCTCCTGTCTCGCAACAAGGCAGTAAAGTTTTATAATCATATGTCAATGTTTGCGGGACTTGATGATATTCAAGATCGTATCGAAGTTGGCGAGACAAAACAATATGAAATTAAATTGATCTTGTCCTCATTAATTGAGCCTTGGGAATATGACATAATTAAAGAACAGAATGACCTGATAAAGGTGGGCAAAGGCACTCCTATAAATGAAAACAATTTTTACATTAATAACTATGGTGCATTGCAAGCATATAGCAAGCTTTATCATGAATTGCCCAGCTTTTATACAAAGGATTTTAGTGTATTTAGTTACTCAACGCGCCACCCCCATATGAGCATTTGGCCGGAAGATGTCGCGAATGAGTGTCGTGAAGTTTTGAAAAAATTAGGACATGCTTTTAATGTTTATGACGAGGAGCACTTTTATTATTATTAAGTATTTTAATTTGTTGTCGATAGTCGAATACGACATTTTATTTCATAACGAAAAATCATTGCCGCCCAAATTAGACGAAGTTGAAACTCAGCTGTAAATTACCTGGAGGTTTGTTGCTTGATTGCTGATGATACGGATTATCAAAGCGATCCCAAATGTATTTTTTTGAAAAAATGTTTACTGGTAATATTCCCATCAAAGTATAAATTGACCATTGAAATTTTGATCTGAATTTCAAATAAGAGCATCAAGTAAGCGATAAGCGCAACCCACAATTGACACGGCAGCGCATTTTTAGATGTACCAACTCAAACAGGTTAAAATAATATACAAATTATGACATTTGAATTATCAAAAATCGTTTCATGGGGGCGAATGCATGATGAATATGTGCGGATGTTTAATTTATCGGATATTGATTTGAAGAAAAAAATTCTTAGTTGTGCAGATGGTCCTTCAGGCTTTAATTGTTATCAAAGTCAAAAAGGTTATTCAGTTGTATCCATAGATCCAACCTATCAGTATTCTTCCCGGGAAATTCGTGAACAAGTGTTATCGGTTAAAGCCGAAGTGCTGACTCAATTACAGAAAAATCTTAAGGTGTTTGTGTGGAATAAATTTAAGTCACCGGAAGAGTTGATTGATGCGCGTATCAATGCCATGGAGGTATTTTTAAAAGATTACGAATTAGGCAAGAAAGACGGGAGATACCTTTCTGAAAGTTTACCAAAATTATCTTTTATGGATAAGACGTTTGATATAGTCCTTTGCTCACATTTTTTGTTTACGTATTCTACCCATTTAGATACAAATTTTCATATTGCCGCCATTCTTGAAATGTTGCGTGTTTCATCAGAAGTGCGCGTATTTCCTTTGTTGGACTTAAACGGTCAGCCCAGTATCCATGTTAATGATGTTTTGAACGAGCTCAAACAAAGAAACATTCATTCGGAAATTCTAACTGTGCCTTATGAAATACAATGTGGGGGCAACCAAATGTTAAGGACAATAAATTAGAGATGTCAAAAGCTTTCACAATAGTCTATCTTCGCGCCTAGGGGGAACTGCCCTGAAAGACGAGGACAACTTTATTGTCAAAAAAGACTCTCTGGCTTCAGTTAAGCAAGCATGGGTTTCAACCATAAAATTGATACGGTCTGGCTTTTAATGTTGAATGTTTGCGCTGAAAATTATCATACGTCATGTAACGACGAATTCCTTCACGGGTTTTTCGCATCAAGTATAACAACTACAGGTGGTGTGAATGGAGAGATCCTGACGGCATTCGTTTGGAGCACGTTGAAATTCTAAAAAGGATGAGACATAAAACTAATAAAGGACACAACAATGAAAATTAACACTAATGACCGAATTGAACGTTTTATGAGAGACACTTTATTTGTTGACGAGCAAAAAGGTGAAATTCTTGTTTCTTTGCGAAATGCGATTTTAAAAATAAGTCCCGATGCTCAAGAAGAAATTAAGTATGGCGGCCTTGTTTTTAATGTTGATACAAAACTGATATGTGGAATTTTTATAAGGAAAAAACATCTTTCTCTTGAGTTTAGTTTTGGTATGAAGATGTCCGATCCAGATAAATGTTTGGAAGGAGATGGGAAATATAGACGGCATTTAAAGATTTTTGATAAAAAAGACATAAAAAGTAAAAAAGTTAAATTTTACGTTAAGCAAGCTTTTAGCCTTAAATGTTAGTAGGATTTATGAAGGAAATAAAAATGAAAAATTCAAGATTATTGGAATTACAATTAGAACAACTAACAGAAATAATCAAGCAATGACAGATATCCCTGCATTATGGAATAAATTTTTATCAGGAAATTTAATTGAAAAAATACCAATGAGATCTGCTCCGAGGTTACCGCCTGAGGAAGAGTTTGAGAAACCTTTGGTTTCTCAAATACAGGTGCGCCTGACATGATATACGCGCCAAAGAAGTAAAGTCCACCGAAGTCAGACGGAAGGAGCACGCCAACAAGGCAAGGGCACCGGCAGAAAGTGTCGGGTCCAGAGGAATGAAACCAAAGAAATTGAATTAAATAAACTGAATTTAATTATTGAGTCCGACAAAAAAACATATCGGTCAGGAAATCAAATACAAATTTTCGTTAAGTTTAAGAATGTAAGCAATAATCCCTTGCTCTTAAATAAATACATGCTAAATATGAGACTTTTGGGACAGATTGAACTATATTCAAGATATGAAGGAATTTTGTATGGAATTCAAGATTTTACAAAGTACAAATTACCCCAGACTCTACCTGATGATTTTATCCAACTTGACCAGGGCAAAATTATGAAGAAAATGTGATTATTAATACCGTATTTTCGGAAAATTTTGCTTTATGGTTTAAAACCAAAAATACAACACAAGAAGGGATTAAAGATCTTCCTGCAGGGACTTACATTATAAGTCTGAAATATCAGAATGATGTTTTTGGATTAGCAAATAATGGACTGCCAATAACGGACAAAGATCACATTAAATCTGGCGATAATATTTTTACAGGAATTTTAATATCTAACAGTGTTGAGATTATTTTTAAAAAATAGAGTATTTCAATGAATATTTTTTTAAAAAGTAAAAGTATAAACACCAGGAATAGAAAAAATATATGAGTGAATATCAATATTATGAATTTCGTGCAATAGATCGTCCTTTAAACACGGAACAAAAGAAAAAAGTGTCATCTCTTTCAAGCCGAGCATCTGTGACTTCACACCATGCTTTTTTTGTATACAACTATGGAGATTTTCGTGGAAATGTGAAACGACTCATGGAAAACTATTTCGACGTTATGCAGTATATGGCGAATTGGGGTTCAAGACGGTTAATGATTCGTATACCAAGCTCATTAATTGATATGAAACAAGCCAAAGCTTTTTTTGCTTTTGAAGAAATTGACCATTGGACATCAAAAGATAGAAAAAATATTATTTTAGATTTAAATTTTCAAGATGATGATCAAGCGGATTGGACAGAAGGCGAAGGATGGATGGATGAACTTGTTGGTTTGCGAGAAGAATTGATTCGAGGAGATTTTCGCGTATTGTATTTGGCATGGTTAAAAGCCGCAAGCAATGCTTTGGAAATGGGAGAAATAAACGAAGATACTTTAGAGCCGCCTGTTCCCTGTCAATTAAAACAACTTTCAAGTGCTCAAAAGGCGTATGTTAAGTTTTTAGATATTGATAAGGCTATGATATCCGTTGCCGCTGAACAAAGTAATAATAAGCAGGAGGTAACTGTTAAGCCGGAGGTATGGATAAAAAAATATCAGATAAAAAGAAACAGGATTTTCTTATTCGTTTAAGCCATGGAGAAAAGAATTTATCGGTTTTATTGAACCGATATCTTCATGATATGGCTGTAAAAGAGCAATCACAAATAGACAAAATACTGAATAAAAGAAGGAGCATTTCGACACTGATTGAGTTAGCCGAAAAATGGCGTCAGAAGAAAAAAAGGAGCGCAAACTAATGACCAAGAACAAACAAGATCCGTTAATATTTATTATTGAACAAGCATTGGGGTATGATCAATTCATTTCAAGCAGAGCCGTGTTTGGGTTTGTTAATGATCTTGAAAAAGTGCAAGCTCGTATTGACGATCTGATAACGCAGGGAGATGCCAAACGAGCCGTAGGACTATATGAACTTTTTATGGCCGGATGTATTGAGAAAATTGATGCTATTGACTGTGAGTGTGAGATGGGTGATTTTTTTGAAGACCTGTTTTGCTCGTGGGTGCATGCCCGGCAAGAAGCGGGTCTTGATCCGCAGGAGACGGTGCATCAGATGTTCAAAATGATGGATCATGATGACTATGGATTATGTTATGAAATCGAGAAAGATGTGGTAAAAGTTCTGGGGAAGAAAGAATTTGTTACTTTTAAAGAGGAAATTTATTCCCGGTTTGAGAAGGCTCTTTCATTAACAAAAACTGATGGAAAGAAGCATAATGATTTTTCTTGGGGAGTTCGTAAAAACGCGGAGATTTTAAAAGCGATTTTTGAGGTTAAAAAGAATGTGAAGGAATATCTCAAGCTTTGTGAAAGAATTGGCATCACGCTGAAGGATTGTGAAGTTATTGCCATTATTTATAAAGGAAAAAGAAAATGGTCAAAGGCCTTGGAATTTGTAGAACAGGGCTTGTCCCTAGAGAAAGAAAACGATTGGCCTAATCGATCCAGTTATGGTTTGTCGGAATTGAAACGTGAATTGTTAAGCAAATTAGGCAATAAAAAAGAAGTCCTCCAAGTCGCCTGGGAAGATTTTAGGTATGCTCCTTCAAAATACAGTTATGAAGATTTAATGAAATATGTCCCGAAAAAGGATAAAAAGTTGTGGCATGATAAATCAATTGTTGAAGCCAAGAAAGAATCTTTGGATGATTTTATTGATATTTGCGTCATGACAAAAGAGTGGGATATCCTCGCTGAACATATTCTTAGTGTCAGCCATGAAGAATTGGAGGATATTAGCCATTATACGACCGAAGAAGCGGCCAAGAAATTATTGAAAAATTATGAGGTTGCCGCGGCGAAAATATACCGCGCATTGGGTTTGCGTATCCTTAAGAGTAAGAGCAGTAAAAAAAGTCAATACTATCCGAGTGCGTTAAATCATTTTGAGGAAGCCAAGAAATTGTATCAAAAAACTGATTTGAACAAAGAGTGGCAGTTGATCATCGATGATGTTCGCAGAAATCATTCGCGAAAGTCTAGTTTTATAGGGAATTTTGAGGATATCGTAAAAGGTATTTCTAGAGAGGAGCCTTCATTTTTGCAACGGGCACAGGATCGATGGAAAAAACAGATGGTATGATAGCAAACGGTGTCTATGTGAAAAATAATAACAAAAGAGGTGTTTTTCGCAATAGTATTTTTTTCATTAAAAAATATTTAGAAGATCGGAAATATTTTTACCAATAAATCATATTCGTTCATCTGCTGACCGTACATCTCTCTATGGTAAAATTTTATTGAAGCTGGTAAATGCGATAAGCGATTAAGGCTAAAGAAGTAGTGACAATTTCTAGGGCGAAAATGAAAAATAAAAAATCGTAATTTATCAGGTCATGGAGGCAAGAATTAGAAAAATTTAAATAAGTGAGGTGATAAAATGAAAAACACATTGGCTGTATTTGAAAATTATAAAATTCGTCGTATTTACGATGAAAAAACTGAAATTTGGTATTTTTCAGTTATTGATATTATTGCTGTATTGATAGAACAAAAAGCTTTCAAGAAAGCTCAAAGTTATTGGACTACTCTTAAAAACCGTTTAAAAAAGGAAGGAAATGAGTCTGTCACAAGATGTGACAAACTGAAAATGCAATCCAGTGACGGAAAGTTTTATAAGACTGATGTCGCAAATGTCGAGACAATCCTTCGCTTGGTCCAATCTATTCCTAGCCCAAAAGCAGAGCCGATCAAATTATGGCTTGCAAAAGTGGGATATGAAAGAATGCAGGAAATGACTGATCCTGAAAAAGCTCTCAATCGTTCTCGTGAATACTGGCAGAAACAGGGAAGAAGCAAAAAATGGATTCAGCAAAGAATGATGGGTCAGGAAACCCGTAACAAGTTAACAGATTATTGGAAAGAACACGAAATTAGCAAAGAAGATGAGTTTGCCATTTTGACAAATATTATCCATCAAGAATGGTCTGATCTGAACGTTAAAGATTATAAGAAAATCAAAGGATTGAAAACGCAAAATCTCCGAGATCATATGACTGATGCAGAATTAATTTTTTTGGCATTAGCCGAATTATCTACTAGGAGCTTGTCCGAGAACTAGTTATTTCAAAGGACAACCTTGTTAAAAAACATAAAAA
>JAIORP010000021.1 GCA_021108075.1 Candidatus Omnitrophota bacterium
AATTCATAATTTATATTAATTATTAATTTTTACCCACTCAAAAGTCTAAAGAGCCGATAATTTCGATAATCACACCCGTCGAAAAAGATTTGTTGTTTATTGTTTCCCCTTTGAGTGATGTGGTAAAGCCGGCAGGGCGGTACGATGCGCGCGTAACGGGTCATAGGAATCCTTTGTTTGCAATTGTGTGAAATGTGTAAAGGGGATCAAGAAACGAGCGGTCGAGACTACTATACGTATCATGAAGTCGATTCGATTATTTATCAATAAAAAGTAAGGACGGTTGGTACTTTCTTGAAAAAAGTGCCAGCCGTCCTTACTTTTTTTGCCACCCAATCTTCACTTGACAAACCCGCCACATATGGTATTTTGGGGAAAATGTGTTTTATTGGGTATAATATATATCCAAACAATAATACTTAATATATAGTAATACACCAGGAGGTTAATGATGGACATATTGATTAATATGAATGAGCGTCCATGGGGTTTTTATATAAAGTTTCTCGAAGAAGCCGGCGTCTGGGTCAAACGTGTCGAGGTGAAACCGGGTTGCCGTTTAAGTCTGCAGAAGCATTTTCACCGTTCGGAGAAATGGAATATCGTCAAAGGCACGGGAGTGGTCACATTGGATGACAAAGAAATAAATGTGACCGGCGGCGATGTTGTTGACGTGCCCGTCGGTACCATCCACCGCATGGCGAATGTGGGCAAAGACAACCTGGTTTTTATCGAAGTGGCTTGCGGCAAATTGCTGTCTGAAGATGATATTGAGCGCCTACAAGATGATTATGAGAGAGACAAAAAATAATCGCGGACCAATCGGATCCGTCAAAGAGGGGATACAAAATGAAGAAAGCATTGATTACAGGGGTGACCGGCCAGGACGGCGCGTACTTATCCGAATTTTTATTAAGCAAAGGCTATGACGTGCACGGGATCAAACGCCGAAGTTCATTGATTAACACGCACCGCATCGACCATCTCTATCAGGACCAGCATGAAAATGACGTGAAATTTGTTTTGCATTACGGCGATATGACCGATTCGACGAATCTGATCCGCATCATCCAGGACGTTCAGCCCGACGAGATTTATAACCTTGCCGCCCAATCGCATGTCCAGGTTTCTTTTGAAACCCCGGAGTACACCGCGAACTCGGATGCCCTGGGGACCCTGCGTCTGTTGGAGGCCATTCGGATTTTAAACCTCGTCGATAAAACCCGTTTTTACCAGGCCTCGACCTCAGAGCTTTTCGGCAAGGTCCGGGAGACGCCGCAAAAAGAAACAACCCCTTTTTACCCCCGCAGTCCTTACGGCGCGGCCAAACTGTACGCCTATTGGATCACCGTCAACTACCGTGAGGCTTACAAGATGTTTGCCAGTAACGGTATCTTGTTTAATCATGAATCACCCCTGCGCGGGGAAACATTTGTCACCCGTAAAATCACGCGGGCTGTCGCGCGCATTAAATCAGGCCTGCAAAAGAAACTCTATTTAGGTAATCTCAACTCCAAACGCGACTGGGGCCACGCGAAGGATTATGTGGAAGGCATGTGGAAAATTTTGCAGCATGACCGGCCGGATGATTTTATCCTGGCCACGGGCGTGACCACAACCGTGCGTGAATTTGTCGGACTCGCTTTTAAAGAAGTGCGGATCGATATTGATTGGCAGGGCCAGGGTGTTGATGAAAAAGGCCGTGATAAAGCCACGGGTGAGATTTTGGTGGAAGTGGACCCGCGCTATTTCCGTCCGACCGAGGTGGAGTTGTTGCTCGGCGATCCGTCCAAGGCCCGTGATGAACTGGGTTGGGAAGCCAAATACTCCATGCAGGAATTGTTGAGTGAGATGGTCGCGGCCGACATGAAGGAGACGCGAAAAGACTGCCTGCTCAAAGAAAAAGGCCATCAGATTTTCGGGGATATTGAATAATCGGAAAGTTAGTAACCGGAAGTCAGGGTTTCGGAGGGATAAGATTGGAGTCAGCAGGCTGGAGTCAGGCGTTGGCAGGATTTATTTTGTCCCGCGCCTTTTTCTGAACAAAAATTTTATTTTCGGACAGCCTCCGAGTACCTGTCAGACCGGATCAGAATGTTCGTGTCGTCCGTTCCGTCGAATATTTTTTAAAAGATTACAACAATCTCGGATCTCAATGTGTCGAATGATCGAAATGATGTCAGGATGAACAAGATTTGTGAATGAAATGTTTTTTTGAGTTGTTTCAGTGTTATTTTTTTCGTCTCCTGACTTCGAAATCCTAACTTCAAACTTATAAGGAACGCATATGGACAAATTTTCAAAAATATACATTGCCGGTCATCGGGGAATGGTCGGTTCAGCGATTCAACGCGCGTTAAGCGAACGGGGTTACACCAACATCGTCGTCAAGACGCACAAAGAACTGGATTTAACCCGCCAGAAGGACACGGAAGACTTTTTTCAACGGGAACAGCCGGACTATGTTTTTATTGCCGCCGCGCGGGTGGGTGGGATATACGCGAACAGCACGTATACCGCTGAGTTTATCTACCAGAACATTATGATCGCCGGCAATATTATCCACGCGAGCTATAAATTTGACGTTAAAAAACTCCTGAACCTTGGATCAACCTGCATTTATCCAAAGTTAGCGCCCCAGCCGATGAAAGAAGAGCATTTGTTAACCGGCAGCCTGGAGCCGACCAATGAGCCCTATGCCATCGCGAAAATAGCGGCGATCAAGATGTGCCGCTACTTCAATGAGCAATACGGAACGAATTTTTTGTCCTGCATGCCGACGAACATGTACGGCCTGAATGATAATTTTGACCTGATGACCTCGCATTTTCTGCCCGCGTTTATCCGTAAATTTCACCTGGCCAAATTACTAAAGGCCGGTGATTATGACGGCATTAAAGTTGATTTTACAAACCACTGTTCTCCGACAGATGTTTTTGTTGACCAAATAACGCAGGAACAAATCGATAGCGTTTTGCGGGAATTAGGGATATTGAAAGACCGTCTGCGCCTCTGGGGAACAGGTTCGCCCTACCGGGAATTTTTATATGCCGATGATCTGGCGGATGCCTGTCTGTTTTTAATGACGCGGTATGACGCCAGGGATATCGGCGAGATGGTCAATATCGGGACCGGCCGGGATATGCCCATCAAAGAATATGCCGGACTGGTCAAGGACATCGTCGCTTATGATGGCCTGGTTGAGTGGGATACGTCGAAGCCCGACGGTACGCCCCGTAAATTGTCAGATACATCCCGGATGAAAGCCCTTGGCTGGGAGCCCGGGGTAGGCCTGGATGAGGGGATCAAACGGGTTTACGACCAGTACGCCGGTCTCTGACGGGGGGATTGTGGATAGCCTCTGCTTCGTCAAGGCTTCGCGGGAATGACATGGAAGATAAAGGGATTATAAATAATACCAAATCCGTTAATAAATTGTTCTATCTTAATTCTGAAAAACAGAATTGGTTTTGGTCATTATTTAATGGAATTGGTATTATTGATTGATTTTGGCTGTGATAATCCGTGGTTTTAAAAATCTGTGAGGAAAAATATGAATATTGTTGATCAATTAAAAAACAAACAAACAAAGATCGCTATTGTGGGATTGGGTTATGTGGGTTTACCTCTGGCCGTGGAGTTCGGAAAAAAAGTGCCGACGATCGGTTTTGATGTGAATACTCATCGCGTTGAGGCCTTGCGCGCCGGTCATGACATTACCAAGGAAACCAATCGGGACGATCTGGCAGCCGCCACCATGATGGAATACACCTATGACCCTCAACGTCTGGCCGAAGCCGGCTTTATCATCGTCGCGGTGCCGACGCCGATCAATAAAAACAAACAGCCGGACCTTTTTTGTTTAGAAAAGGCCTCGGAAACAGTTGGTCAGCACTTAAGCGCCGGCACGATTGTTGTCTTTGAATCGACGGTTTATCCCGGCGTGACTGAAGATATCTGTGTGCCGATTATTGAAGCGCGTTCCGGACTGAAATGTGGAAAAGATTTTAAAGTCGGATACTCGCCGGAACGGATTAATCCCGGCGATAAAGAGCACCGCGTGACCACGATCGTTAAGGTCGTGTCCGGCATGGACGCCCGGACATTGGAAGAGGTCGCGGCCGTTTACGATTTGGTAATCAAAGCCGGTTTGTTTAAGGCCCATTCGATCAAATGTGCCGAGGCTGCCAAGGTCATCGAAAACACGCAGCGCGACCTGAACATCGCCCTGGTCAATGAGTTGGCGATTATTTTTCAGAAATTGGGTATTGACACGCGCCATGTTCTGGCAGCCGCGGGCACAAAATGGAATTTTATCAAGATGCAGCCGGGGTTGGTCGGCGGGCATTGTATCGGTGTCGATCCGTATTATTTGACCTTCAAAGCCGAGGAGGTCGGTTATAATCCGCAGGTGATCCTGGCCGGCCGGCGGATCAATGATCATATGGGCAAATATATCGCTGAACAGACGGTTAAGAAATTGATCGAGGCGGATAAGACGGTGAAGGGGTCTCTGGTTTTGGTTGCCGGGATCACATTTAAAGAAAACGTCGGCGATATCCGTAATTCACGCGTGATTGACGTGATTAATGAACTGAAAGAATACGGGATAGACGTGATCGTCGTTGATCCTTTAGCGGACAAAGAAGATGTGCGGGCGGCCTATGGAATAACACTGGCCGACGACAACCCGGACTTAAAGGTCGACGGTGTTGTGCTGGCCGTCAACCATGATCCATTTAAGGAGATTTTCAGCGTGGACCGGTTGAACAATCATATCTCCAATGGGCATAAGGGTGTGGTGGTTGATGTGAAGGGCATGTATTCCCAGAAAGATTTTAATAGCGGTCGTGTGGTTTATTGGAGACTTTAAAAAAGTACCAACCGCCCCTACTTTTCCCGAACTTTTTAACTATGAACTTAGAAAAAGAATTGATATTATCAAAAGATTTAGCGCTTAAGGCGGCCGCCTTGATTATGACGGTTTACGCGCGGGGCGACCTGCGGGTCACGTATAAAGACAATGCGTCACCGTTGACCATCGCGGATAAGAAGGCCAATGACCTGATCGTCGCCGGATTGAAGGGCCGGTTCCCGGACTATGCTATCCTCGCCGAAGAATCCAGAGACGACGCGTCCCGGTTGGATAATAAGTGGTGCTGGATCGTCGACCCCCTGGACGGGACCAAAGAATTTGTGAAACGCATTCCGGAGTTTACCGTTAACATTGCCTTAGCCTGTGAGCAGCGTGTTGTTTTGGGTGTGATCTGTGTGCCGGTTACCGGTGATCTTTACTGGGCGAACAAGGATCAAGGCGCGTATTATCAAGCCGTGGATGCCGAACCGAAAAGCATACAGGTTTCAGGCCTTACAGATAAAACAACGCTGCGTTTGGTCATGAGCCGTTCGCACGCTTCTGAAAAATTGCAGGCCCTGATCGACCGGTATCAGATCAGCCGGATCAAACGTTCGGGCAGTTCAATCAAAGGCTGCCTGGTGGCGCAAGGCGCGGCCGAGGTTTATTACCGGTTTAATCCGACGATGGAATGGGATACGGCTGCCATGCAATGCATCGTTGAAGAAGCGGGCGGCATTTTCAGACAGATGGATGACAGCGAAATGCGCTACAACCGCGAAAATAGTTTGAACGATAAAGGCTTTTATGTGCTTAACAAGGTGGAAAATAAATTGCATTGAATGACACGGATGAACACGCGTTCATGAGGTGTGCCAATCATTGTTTAAAGATAAGGGAGTACAACGTGGATCATTTAGAGAGACTCGAAAACAAAAGCGTTCACATTTTACGTGAAGCTTATAGCCAGTTTAAGAATATCTGCATGCTATGGTCGATTGGTAAAGACAGCACCGTCATGTTGTGGTTGGCGCGCAAGGCCTTTCTGGGGCATGTGCCGATCCCGCTGGTGCACGTCGACACCCATTACAAAATTCCGGAAATGATCGCGTATCGTGATCATCTGGCTCTGGAATGGAAATTGGATATGGTCTATGGTGAGAATACCGAAGCGTTGAAAAATAAAACCACATTCCCTGATGGCAATGTCAACCGGATTGAATGTTGCCGGCTGTTAAAATCAGAAGCGCTCAAACATACCCTGAACGGGCAATGGGCCCGTTATCGCATGAACCATGAATTGGGCAAGTATGAAAGAGACAGGAATACAGAGCCGTACACCGGTGTTATCGTCGGTGTGCGCGCTGATGAAGAGGGAAGCCGTTCTAAAGAACGCTATTTTTCTCCCCGGGATAATAACAATGACTGGGATGTGGGTGATCAGCCGCCGGAATTTTGGAACCAGTATAAGACAGATTTCGCCCCGGGCACGCATGTGCGTATCCATCCGCTGTTAGACTGGACGGAACTGAATATCTGGGAATATATTGAGCGGGAAAATATTCCAACGGTTTCACTGTATTATAATCAAGGCGATGGCAAACGCTACCGCTCGCTTGGTTGCGCGCCGTGCACGCATTCGGTCGAATCAGAGGCTCGCGATGTTCGTGAGATTATCGTGGAATTGAAGACAGGGAAATTTTCCAATATCGCGGAACGCTCAGGACGGGCGCAGGATAAAGAAGACGGCGGCGGCCTGGAAGAATTGAGGAAAGATGGCTACATGTAGCGGCCTTTAATGGAGTGAATTCCTCTGAGCTCTGCTGCGAGGAGATTCACTATATTAGGAGAGATGATATGACGCAGAAAATATTACAAGATATGAACATTGTCATTGTCGGGCATGTTGATCATGGGAAAAGCACCATTATCGGACGTTTACTCGCCGATACAAACTCATTGCCGGAAGGTAAGCTGGCGCAGGTGCGGGAGACCTGTCAGCGCAATTCCAGACCGTTTGAATACGCGTTTTTGCTGGACGCGCTGAAGGATGAGCAGGCCCAGGGCATCACGATTGATGCCGCGCGCTGTTTTTTTAAAACCGATAAACGCAATTACATCATTATTGACGCGCCAGGGCATATTGAGTTTTTAAAAAATATGGTGACGGGCGCCTCGCGAGCGGAGGCCGCGCTGCTTGTGATCGACGCGCGTGAGGGGATTCAGGAAAATTCCCGACGCCACGGGTACCTGCTGGCTATGCTGGGGATCACTCAGATCGCCGTGGTCGTTAACAAAATGGATTTAGTGGATTATGACCGGAAAGTGTTTGACGGCATTGTCAAAGAATATACGGCCTTCCTCGAAAAAATTAATATCACGCCGCGCAGGTTTATTCCGGTGAGCGGGATGAAAGGGGATGGGATTGCTCAGAACACGGATCAGATGAGCTGGTATACGGGCCAGACCGTGCTGGCTGCCCTGGACGATTTTGAAAATGAAAAGCTTCCGGAGGATAAAAATTTTCGCATGCCTGTTCAGGATGTTTATAAATTCACCCGTGACGGCGATGACCGCCGCATGGTCGCCGGTACGATTGAGTCCGGAAAGGTTTGTGTGGGCGATGAAATCATTTTTTATCCTTCGGGGAAAAAAAGCACGGTCAAATCCATCGAGGTTTTTAATGCCGGGCCGCTGAAGACGCGGGTGACCGGATACGCGACGGCTTTTACCGTCAGCGAACAGATTTATATCAAAAGAGGAGAGCTTGCTTGTCGCGCGGCAGAATCGAAACCCCGGGTCACATCCCGGATCAAGGTTAATCTTTTCTGGCTGGGCCGGCAACCGTTGCAACCCAAAAAGAGATACCTGCTGAAGGTCGGGACAACAAAAGTGGAGGTTCGGCTTGAAGAAATTCTTTCGGTTATCGACGCCTCAAACCTGGACAACACGAAGAAAGATGCCGTGGACCGTCATGATGTCGCCGAGTGCGTCTTGAAAACAGAAAAAGCCATCGCGTTTGACGTGGTCGCGGATTTCGCGGGCACGAGCCGTTTTGTGTTGATTGATGATTATGAAATCGCGGGTGGCGGCATTATCCGTGCCGGCCTCGAGGACCGTCAAAGCCGGGTCCGCGAAAAAGTGCTGCTGCGGAATTACAAATGGGAAAGTTCATCCATCGGCCCGGATGAGCGCGCTAATAAGTATAATCAGAAATCAACGCTGGTCCTGATTACCGGGGGCAAAGACACCGGCAAGAAACGTCTGGCCAAAGCGGTTGAGAAAAAATTATTTAATGACGGGAAATTTGTGTATTTCATGGGCATCGGAAACGTGCTTTATGGCGTGGACGCGGATATCGCGCACGCGGATGGCCGTGAGAAGAACAGGCGGGAGCATATCCGGCGGCTGGCAGAGGTGTCCAATATTTTGATGGACGCCGGCGTTATTCTTGTGGTCACCGCCATTGAGCTGCGTCAGGAAGATCTGGAGTTGATTAAAACAACCGTTCGTCCGGACATGATTGAAACGATATGGCTCGGCGAGGATGTGACGACGGATATTGTGTGTGATATGCATATCCCCGAGCTTAAAGACCCGGGGAAATCAGCGCTCACGATCGAAAAAGTCCTGCAGGATCGCGGGATTATATTTAAGCCGTTTTAACCCGGAGGATATCCGTAAAACAGGAGCGACGAATGACAGACAACATTAAATGGCATTCAGGGCGAGTCACTTATCAAGATCGATGTAAACTATTAGGGCAGAAAGGTTTGGTTGTCTGGTTCACAGGTTTATCCGGTTCAGGCAAGTCCACGATCGCGGTTGACGTTGAGCGCGGGCTGTTTGAACAGGGACGGGCTGTTTACCGTCTGGACGGGGATAATGTGCGCCACGGCCTCAACGCCGGTTTGGGTTTTTCAAAAGATGACCGGGACGAAAATATCCGGCGGGTGGCTGAAGTGGCGGTTTTGTTTAAAGACGCGGGTTTGATCACGCTCGTGTCTTTTATTTCTCCTTTACGCGCCCAGCGCGCTCTGGCGCGGGAGAAGGCGGGCGAAGGGTTTATAGAAATCTATGTGAAGGCCGATGTTGAGACCTGCGCGAAGCGTGATCCCAGGGGCCTTTATGAAAAAGCCCGGTCCGGGGAGATCAGCGATTTTACCGGCGTATCCGCCCCATACGAAGAACCCGATCATCCTGAATTGATCATTAATACGGCAGTGATGTCTCTGGAAGATTGCGTCGCGGCTGTGTTGAAATTTATTTTGTAGAAAGTAGGAGAAAGCAGGGACGGTTGGTACTTTTCTAAAAAAGGACCAACCGTTCCTACTTTCTCCGCCCCTGCTTTTTTCCGTCCGGAACCAATGATATATTCTGATTATGAATCCTATTCCAGAAAAGACATATAAACAGGCATTGAAATCAATCAGGGCGGAGATTGCCGGGGGCCGGAACGCGCTTGAAGATACGTATCGCCGGCAGGTAATTGTGACCAATTGGAATATCGGCCGGATCATTGAGGAGCAGTTGCTACCCACAGATCAACCCAGCGCCGGGAACGCTCAGGCGGTCTATCAATTATCGCGGGATTTAGGGCGGACGGATACGTTCATTTATCAGCTGGCCAAGTTTTATCGATATTATCCGACGTTACCTGACACCACGCTTTCCTGGTCGCACTACGCGTCGTTAACCCATATTGATGATCCCTCCACGAGAGATAAGCTCGAACAAAAAGCGATCAAACAGGGGCTCTCGAGCAAGAGGTTCCGGGAGGTGATCGCTCTTCGCCGTCAGGCTGCTAAGAAAAAAATAAAACAAGCCCAACTGGCCCAGACCGTTGAGCGTCCGGGTATGATTCCCTGCCTGCGCGGCGAGCTGTATTATTACCGTTGTCTGTTCCGCGCGTATATCCCGACAAATGAGACCCAGGGTTTAATCGATCTCGGTTTTGGCCTTTTACGAAAAACCACAGTCCCCAAATGGAAAGACCGCTCAAGATTGCTGTATGTGCATATTTATAAAGATAAACAGTGCTACGATGTGCGCATAGCCAATACCGACGCGTGGAAGCTTTACACCTATGTGGCCACGGTTCAGCGCGTGGTCGACGGGGATACGGTCATGCTCAATATTGACATGGGCTTTGATTCCTGGATTCAGGAAAAAGTCCGCCTGAGGGCCATCGACACCCCGGAAATAGACAACCCTTTAGGCCGGCTCGCTAAACATTACGTTGAGGACCAACTCAAGAAAGTAAAGTTCGTAGTTTGTAAAACGCACAAGGAAGACAAATTTGGCCGGTTTCTGGCGGATATATTCTATTTACCCGGGGAAAGTGACCCCCGTGTTGTGGCACGGGAGGGGAATTTTTTGAATCAGGTTCTTGTGGATCAAGGGCACGCGCAGGTCTGGAAAAAGTAGAAAAAAGTAGGGACGGTTGGAACTTTTTTTACTCTCTGAGCTCTTAATGTATGAGAATAAAGGTTTTATGATCGAATGATCGGGTCGGAAGTGCCTTTGTTTTTATTGTCCGCATTGATTTTTTAACATAAATTGACACTGTTCGCATTGATTTTTTAAGAAAAGAAGCTATAATTAGACTATGAAAAGAGACATTGAAAAAAAATTATCGGACTGGAAAAAAGAGACGAATCGAAAAGTCCTTTTAATTAGAGGCGCGCGGCAGGTTGGAAAAACTACTTCTGTGAGAACGTTAGGGAAGTCTTTCAAGCATTATCTTGAGGTTAATTTTGAAGAAGAGAGAGATGTCAAACAATTTTTTTCAGGATCGCTCAATCCTTTATCCATTTGCCAAAAATTTTCCGCTTATTACAGTATTCCAATCATCAAGGGTGACACACTGCTGTTTTTTGATGAAATACAGGCCTGTCCCGAAGCCTTAAGCGCGTTAAGGTTTTTTTATGAAAAAATGCCTGGTTTACACGTTATAGCCGCGGGGTCATTGCTTGAGTTCGCGCTCTTAGAAATACCTTCTCACGGGGTAGGCCGAATACGTTCGCTTTTTATGTTTCCCATGTCTTTTAATGAATTTCTGCTTGCCTGCGATGAGACCGGATTAATGGAAATGAAAAGTAAAGCCACCGTGAAAAATCCTTTAGACGATATTTTTCACCAAAAACTGATAGACTATTTAAAAATATTTTATTTCGTGGGAGGCATGCCGGAAATGGTAAAGGCGTACGCGAAACACAAAGATATCCTGAGGTGTCAATCCGGATTAAGTGATTTAATTGAGTCTTTAAAAGATGATTTCGCGAAATATAAAAAACGATCTCCTGTCCAGAGACTGCGTGAAGTTTATCATGCGATCCCCCTGCAGGCCGGGAGTAAATTCAAATTTTCAAATATAGGATCATTTTCATGCCATAACGCGCTTAAAAGTTCTTTAGATTTGATCATACAATCGGGGCTGGCGTATAAGATATACCACACCTCCGCTCAAGGCATACCCTTAGGAGCACAAATTAAACCGAATAGATTTAAAGTTATTTTAAACGATCCCGCAATACATCAAAGATTGTCAGGATTAAATACGCGCGATCTTATTTCCGCTCGGGATCTCAATATCATAAACAAAGGTTGCCTCGCGGAAATATTCGTGGGAACAGAAATTTTAAAATATTCTTCGTCTGAAAGCAAACATCAACTTTTTTACTGGCATAAAGAACAGCGGGGAAGTAATGCGGAAGTTGATTATCTTTTACAGCAAAACGAAAAAATTCTACCAATTGAAGTCAAATCCGGCACAAAAGGGCAAATGCAGAGCATGAGAATATTTCTTAAAGAGCGTCATCTGGACCAGGGGATAAGGATATCCTTAGAAAACTTCGCGCGTTATGAAAATATCACCGTTTACCCTTTGTACGCTGTAAGCAATATTTTTGGAAAGAAGTAGGGATGAAAAAACACCAACCGTCCCTACTTTTTCACTTTCCCCTGTCTTGTCTTATTTTGAACGAATGATATAATCAATGACAATGAAAAAGAAAAATGTTCATATTATCGCGGGGTCCAATGGGTCTGGTAAAACAACATTCGCGAAAACGTTTTTACCGGAATACGCTAAATATAATACTCCCATGAATTCAGACCACTGGTTAAGGTGGAAAAAAATGGTAAAATACCAAAAACCGGGAGGTCAAAATGAAGAAGCGAAAAAAGTATCCAAAGGAGTTAAAGGCAAGAGTTGCGTTGGAGGCAATTAAAGGAGAAAAGACGATAGCCCAAATCAGTTCAGAATACGAAATACACAGCAATATGATTACCAAATGGAAAAAGCAGTTGAAAGAAAATATTTCCAATA
>JAIORP010000176.1 GCA_021108075.1 Candidatus Omnitrophota bacterium
TTCCATATTATCAATATGTTATGTAAAATAATTTTTGAACGTTGGGACAGTAGTGTTTTCATATAAATTTTGGGGGTATAAATTTATTATTAATTTAATTAATCAAAAAACATCTCCATAAGTCTAACATTAAATCGTGGTATGTTCCAGTCTGTATTTCATCTTATGTACAGTGTTGGATGAATCGATCTGATTCATCTCCTGGAGGAATTTTATGAAACGTTTGAGCCGTTTTTTATAAGCTATTTTTTCATAATGTTAAAACTATTAGACTCAGCGGGGGATATTCCGTACAATATAAAAAAAGACCGTCATGGTGTTTAACACCGTTCTGAAGAGGTGACGATTGTTGGAAAAGTAAAAGGAACGGTCGCGGATTTGAAGGCGATGATGTCAGAGACAGAAATAACGATAGAAAAAAATGATTGAGACAGAAGAAATCACTTATGTTTGACGTTATTTTCGATCCAGCCTTTAAAGTGAAATTGCCATAGTTCAGATTCGCGTGGGCATGTTATCATGACGTGTCTGTGCAGTCGTCTTTTTGAGAACTTATTCAGGTGATTGATCAGGAGGCCTTCTCTGGTCGAACGGGCGAGTGTCCCGGACAGAATGAACTTCCGTATATTATTTATTTTTTATCCGATCTTATTCAGGAAAAAGATTTTGAGAGAATGACCCGAGTTTTTCGTGAATTTTTAGGCGGGCGTACAGGCGGGCACAAAACAGGTTCAACCTTTATGGTTTTTTAAAAATGGTGGATAGCGGTCAAAATGAAATTATGATTCGAATGCATGGGATATGGTATGCGGGTTAGGATTATTTTTAGATTTTGACTAAAGAATTAAAGGATGCCGCTTTTCTTTTATCGTTTCCCATTATTTGTTCAGGATTTTCTTTTTCTAAAAGCATGTCATGTTATAATTTTTTTAAAGAATTATTTCGCCAGTTTAACTGGTTTTTATGGGATTCATTTTAAAGAAATATTATGGAAGCGACAACAGTAGCCGCGATCATTTTTCGCACATATCATTCACGCAAAGAAATTTTATTGACCAAACGCAATGTTCCTCCTTATAATCATGATTGGTGTTTTCCAGGGGGGCATATTGACCGGGGTGAATCGGCTCAAGATGCTGTCATTAGAGAAGTTAAAGAGGAAACAGGCTTAGATATTCAGCCGACATTTTTATTTCTTTATGAAGAGCGCATAAAAGAATTGAACAAGCATGACTGGTTAGCCGTTTACCTTGCGGAGGCGCAGGGTTCATTAGATTGTTCGGAGGCCGAAGTACAGGACATTCGTTGGGATACCATGCAAAAGGCCTTGCAGCGGTCATTGGCATTTTGCCATCACGATGTGTTAAAACGCTTTTTTGAGGAATATCCATGGTGATCAAGTCCTCGGTTTCAAGGGCATTCCTTGACGATAAAATTGTTATTTTTGTGTTTTACGTCTTTGGACTTTACAAAAATAGCGATAAATTATAATTTACAGGTATGCTTTAAAATTTTATCCTTAAAGTGAACGTTCAGCTTGCCGAAAGTTTTATGACCGGATTTTCGCAAGCAGTTGCTTTGTTTGGCCAAACAAAGCCGAAAAAGGAGGGGGGAGGCGCAACCTTGGATGAATCTTATCAAGTACTCAAAAAGGCTATTGATGCGGTTGGTATCAAGAAAGTCGCGGTTGAATTAGGACTATCTACTTCTTTATTATACAAGTGGTGCCAACGTTCGGAAGACATTAATGAATATCAATCCGCCAGCGGAGCAGCTAATCCTTTAGACCGTCTTCAGAAATTGTATGAATTGACGAATGACTCGGATATTATCAATTGGCTGTGCCAGAATGCCGATGGGTTTTTTGTCCCAAATCCTACGATTGATAAGAAGAAGCGGGGACTACACGTGGTTGAGAATATGCAGGGAATGATTCGTGAATTCTCAGAAACTCTTGATACGATTATAGATTGCTACAATAATGGGAATCGTATTGATTCGGATGAATCGAAACGGATCCGGGCGAAATGGGAAGAGTTAAAACAATTTGGAGAGTTTTTTGTCAGCGCTTGTGAAAGCGGCAAGTTTGATAAGAAGCCGTCTAAAGGAAAAACAAAAAGGGGGTAAAAAATGGATATATTTGCAAATGCTACTCCTTTGGAGAACGCGTTTTGGGTTTGTGCTTTGGGAGGAACATTTTTTTTCATGATTCGGTTTGTTCTGATGATGGTCTCGGGCGCCGGAGGTGAAGCCGAAGGATTGGATGGCGCAGAAGCTGATGGTGGTGGTTTTGATACGGACGCAACCTTTCAATTTATCTCCATCCATACGCTGACGGCTTTTGTGATGATGTTCGGCTGGGCCGGGTTAACGGCTTACCGGCAGTTTCTGTTGTCCGCTGGTTTGTCTATTTTTATCGCTTTTTTGACAGGCGGACTTTTTATGTATTTAACGGCGTTTTTATTAAAGGCGTTAAAAGGATTAAGCAGCCGTGGTGGGACTTTTAATATCAGAGATTCCATTGGGTTGAGAGCGAATGTGTATCAGATGATTCCGGCTGACGGACGGGGACGCATCCATATTGCCCGCGAGGGAACGAATACCGTTGAATTGGATGCGGTCTCGCATGACAAGAATGAAATTTCTTCTTTTAAGACGGTTGAAATTATGGAAGTGGTTGATGGAAAAACAGTTTCTGTCAAAATAATCTCGTAAGTTTGTTTTAAATGTCACTATACTAAAAGGAGAACTGATATGAACTTATTGGTCGTTAGTGTGTTGGTTGGGGCGTTCTTTTTTGTCTCCATTTTAATGTTTTTTGCCAGCTGCTATAAGCGTTGCGCGTCAAACCAGATCATAGCGATTTACGGAAAGGTCGGAAAAGAACAATCAGTAAAATGTTTTCATGGCGGGGGTGCGTTTATTATCCCTCTTATTCAAGACGCGAAATTTCTTGATTTGACACCGATGACGATTAGTATCCCGCTCAAAGGGGCGCTGTCGTTTCAGAATATCCGTATTAATGTGCCGAGCACGTTTACGATTGCGATTGATACGTCTAAGGAAGCGATGAACAATGCCGCTGTCCGTTTGCTGGGATTAACAAGTGAGGAGGTTGAACGCATGGCCTCAGAGATAATATTTGGCCAATTGCGTTTAACGGTCGCGTCATTAAACATTGAGGAAATCAATCAGGACCGTGAGCGGTTCCTTCAGGCAATCCGTAATAATATTGAGCCGGAATTGAGAAAAATCGGTTTAACCCTTATTAACGTTAATATCACGGATATCACGGATGAATCTGATTATATTGAGAGTATCGGAAAGAAGGCCGCATCCACTGCTGTTAATCAAGCCAAAATTGATGTGGCTGAACAAGAAAAAAAGGGGGATGTCGGAGCATCTGCCGCGGAAAGGGAAAGGCGTATCCAGGTAGCCTCATATAATGCCGAAGCCGTTGAAGGGGAAAACACGTCTAAGGCCAAAGTTGCCAGTTACGATGCTGACTTGGCTGAAAAAGAAGCGGAAGCCGGACGCCGCGGGGAAGTCGCTGAACAGAACGCAGTCGCCGAAATTCAGAAAGCCAAGGCCCTGGCCGAAATAAAGCGTTTGGAAGCTGAGCAGATTGTTCCGAAAGAAATTGATAAGCGAAAAGTTGAGATTCAGGCTGACGCGGATGCCGAGAAACTTCGTCGGGAAGCCAAGGGTAAGGCGGACGCGATCGTTTCTGTTAAAACCGCGCAAGCCGAAGGTATTCAGAAGGTGCTGGACGCTAAAGCCGAAGGTTATCATCGTCTGGTCAATTCTTGCGGGGATAATGCGAAAGACGCGGCTACTATGTTGCTTGTTGAAAAGTTAGAAGAAATCATTAAGTTGCAGGTTGAAGCGATCCGTAACATCAAAATTGACAAAGTGGTCGTTTGGGATAGTGGTCATGGGGAAAAAGGCAGTTCAACAGCTAATTTTATGAGCAGTTTGGTCAAATCATTACCGGCCTTACATGATGTGTCTGCCATGGCCGGGGTGGAATTGCCGGATTATTTAGGTAAAATTGTGGATGATGCAAAAATCAAAGGGGTCAAAGAAACCCGTACGCGAACATCAGCCCCGGCGAAACCACAGAAAGAAGGTGACGCCTCATCCCAGGATAAAGGGCCATCTAAGTAGTTTTTATTGTTAAAGTTTGATTTGAGAGTAAATGAAAAGCAGCTGTTTTTGATAAAAAATAGCTGCTTTTCAAGGTTATTTTAGCGAAGATAATTTTCTAGGAATTATTAAATAAATTAATATATAATTTAATTTAAAACTATATTTTCTAATAGTTTGCGGAAAAATAGTTCTCTTGACATTATTTATATAAAATGCTATATATTTATAGGATGAAAGCGTTTCCAAGATTTGGCGTTTTTCAATTTATTGAAATCATTCAATTTACAATTTTATTTTCATTATTATGATTAAGTCAAAAATCACCAATTTCGACCTATCTATATCGTCGGTCTATTCATCTACTCCCCGCCAAAGAAAAACATCGTATCATATTAAATACCAACAATTTACATTAATTCGTTTTTCCATTATTTTTTATTCCGTTACGGTTTTATACATATATATTATTAATAGATTCATCCTTTTTTAAAACAGGGGGACAAAAGGTCATGAGTATTAACACTTTTAAAGCAAATTCAAATTTACCTCATCGCGTATTATCTGTTTTTGTTAGCTTGATTTTCATTTGCAATTTTGTGATGCCTCTATCAATGGTTCAGGCGCAAAGTGCTGGCACGGTTCTAGGTTTACCAGAACCAGGCAAAATGGTCGAAATGACTGACGCCTATGCTGCACCAGCTGTCATTGGATTGGCCATTCACGCCGATGATCCTTTGGAATTTGATTTTATTTTGGACATGGGCGAAGAAACACTTGATGATGCTAATATCAGGTCCGTTTCTGAAAAACTCATTAAATATTTTCTTGCCGGGCTCACAGTTCCCCCTGAAGATCTGTGGGTCAACTTATCGCCATATGAACAAGGCAAGATCATCCCTAACGCGTTGGGTGATACGGAAATGGGCCGTGATTTGCTCGCGCAGGATTATGTCCTTAAGCAAATTTCCGCGTCCATCATGCACCCGGAAAAAGAAGTTGGTGAGCAGTTTTGGAACAAGATCTACGAAAAGGCATTAGAAATTTATGGTACGATCGATATTCCGACCAACACTTTCAACAAAATTTGGGTTATTCCGGACGAAGCTTTTGTCTACGAGTCAAATGGTGTTGCTTATGTTGTTAATAGCCATTTGAAAGTCATGCTTGAAGAAGACTATCTTGTCATGAAAGAAAACATGGACAGCGATGAGTTTGGAGCTCAGGACATTGAGGATGCAGATGTGGAAAGAATTAACAAGCTCTCGACGGACATTTATCGGGAAGTTTTACTGCCCGTTATTGAGAAAGAAGTCAATGAAGGCAAACTTTTCGCTAACCTTCGTCAAATTTATAACTCCATGATCCTCGCCTCATGGTATAAGGAAGCGTTGAGGGAAAGCATTTTAACGCGGGTGTATGCCAATAAGAATTTAACGTCAGGGATCAATGTGAGTGATGTCCTTGTTAGCAACAAGATTTATGAGCAGTATGTTTCTTCTTTCGAGAAAGGCGCGTACAACATCCTAAAGAAAGAATTTGACCCGAAGACAAAAGGGATAATCACCCGACGCTATTTTTCCGGCGGTTTTTACGGCGGAGGAATTGAGCGTGAAGTCGGCAACAAGATGGCCCGCAGTTCTTCGACGAACTTAGTCAGCGAATTTACAACAAACCAGTCAGACGTGAAAGTTACATTCAGGGATAGTTTGGCGGCAACAAATTTATCGCCCCGTAACAAGGCTAAATTGTTTTCCGCGATGACGGACTTGGCCAAGCAACAACCCGGTGTTTTTACGAACCAAAAACGCTTGTCGAATGCCTTGCAACAACGGTTGCCAGCCATTAATTTTACTCCGGAAGTTATGACAGCGATTAACGATGTTGCCAAAACACAGTTGACGAAAAAGATCAGCAAAGATTTTACTCCGCAACTGGAGCGTAACATTGAAGTATCCTCGTTACCGCAGCCTCAAAAAATTGAAATACGGCAAACTGTTTCAGCGATCGCTAAGTCCGTTCCTTTTGCTGTTGCGAGCAGTGAGTCTGTTTTGGCTGATGAACTCATTAAACGTGGGGTCTCGCCGCAAACCGTTAACCAGGCCCGTACCCAGGGTGTTTTAGCGCGAGTGGTCACTGACTACAAGGCTGTCTCAAATAAAATTAATCAGGCTAATTTGGCGAGTTTACCGAAACAACGTCAGACGCAGGTTATTAATTTTATGGATAAGTTAGAAGATAAAAGAGAAGATAAAAGGCTCATGCGCGTTAACACAAAATTAAGTGAGTCTCAAAGAACAGGCACCGACGGAGCGATGTTGATGGCGATGGCTCCTGCGGCATATGCTGATGATTACAGCGTTAATGAAATCGTCGGGGCTTTAGAGCAATCGCGACAATCACCACGGACCCTGGAGACACGATTGGTTCAATCAGGGTATACTCCGCAACGTGCCGCTGTTGTTGTTGAGGCCGCGCAAAGTTTTTACAACAGCAATGAACAGGCCATTAGAACGGCAAAAACACCGGAAGATTTAATTGTTTTAGCCGTTAATGATAATCGTCTGGACTTTCGGAACATTGCACCGATGATCATGAATCCGAGTTTTGTCTCCTCCGCCCAGGTGTTGCCGGATTATTCAAACAAAGCGGCCATCATGAACGCGGGTTATCAGCAAACAATGGGTAATGCCATGAGTTTAGATGACGCTTCCATAAAGCAAAGTCTTATGGATACGGGCATGCCTGAATCAACTGCGTCAAAGAAGGTGAAAGACTGGAACACGTTTAAAACACGTCAGCCCGTCGAAGTTCAAAACCGGCTTTCTTCCATGACCCTTCCTGAAGTGTTGACGATTGCACCAACGTCAGCGACTCCGGTTGTGTTAGACGTTTTTTCAGCCACGTCTTCAACAGGTTCAACGTCTGAAATCGGCAGCATGTCCAGACAGATATCACGTGATGCTTTCGCGCATACGTTTACAATGTCACAGCAAAGCATTGAAAGCGGATTAATGCTGGCAACAGATAGCGCGGACACGGCACAATCGACAGCACAGCTATTTAAAGACGTTATATCCCGTCCAGGGGCGGAAAGGGCCTTTGTCGGCGCGGATACCATGCCGAAGTTTATCAGCAACATGATTTCAGAAGGAGTGATTAAACCTAATGAAGGGAAACAATTAAAACCAATGCTGGAAGCAAATTTTCAATCTTTTTCTGCCGCTCAAGCAGACACACAACCAATGCTTACCACCGGTGTCAGTTTGGAACGAAAAGCCATTGACACCATCAAGGCCAATATTTCTTCTCCGACTGTGATCGCCAAAACAATTACTCCTGTTGTTGGTCGAGAAAAAGCCATTGAAATCTCAAATAAGATCGCTGCGAATGAATCAACCGTAAGGGCGATCGCATCATTACCGGATCTTGTTACGGCTATTCCAGAGACAGCGCCGTTACTTAAATCAGACGCAACAATTGCCCTGGCGATACAAAGTAAGGATGTGCATATCGCGGATATTGCCGCATATCAAACACGTCAAAAAGGATCAGCCGACATCTTCAGGCAAGTTGACAGCAAGTCTTATATTAGTTCTGCGTTGAGATCCGGATCATCTTCACTCTCATCCAGCCAAAAAGAACAAGTGGCTAATTTTGTTGGTAAGCAGTTAAAAGACAACCCGGAATTAAAGCAACGGATTGTCAACCAGGGTATGGACGCATTAACGGAACTGGCCGCGCAACAACCAATGGTCGCGCAATTGTTTAATGCCGACGTGACATCAAGACTCAATCAAGCTGCCCGCGGCAACAGAAGCTCCGAACAACAAGTTGCGATCGAACAAGTTGGCATGGGAACGCTGACCCAATTATCAAGTGCGACAGCCGCGGATATCAGACCGATGGTCAGTAATATCAGCCAAAGGGTCGATCCGAAAAATGCGCCGTCTAGAACAAAGGAGATGATGAACGATGTTTCAGCCTTTTTGTCGTCACCAGAGGTTAAAACGGAAATGGCGGCCTTATCTCAAGGACGTTCTTCCGTTAGCAATGTTTTGGATAAAGCCCCATCACCGCGTGTTAAAGAAACGATGGCATTGATTATGAATGATCCAGATATGTCATCAACCCTGGCTTCCCGTTCGGGGGTGCTACCACAAACAGTTGTCCGGGATGTCGTTTCTTTTTCAAATAAACAAGCAGCCAGTATAGTCAATACTGGTGATGTAAAGATATTCCAAAAAGCTTTAGCGAATGCGAATGTTCCTGTTCGTGATATTACAACATTAACGAACGTGATGGACCGCGTTGTGCTAAGCGGTACGCAAATATCACAGATGAGTGACCTGATGAATGTTGCATCAACAGATACAGAAAGAATGGCAATTGTATCCTTGATGACGGATACAAAGGCCATCTCGTCATTAAGTTCAACAGCATCGAATTTGTCAAGTCGGATCGGGTTGCGTGATATCAATGCTCCGTCAAAGATCAACTTTTATGCCACGCAGGCCTTGAAGGATTTAGATGAAGACACGATGACGGAAGTTTTGCAAAATGTTGTTGAGACTCCGCGACAGGCAAGACAAATTGCCCGAACGGTTGTTGATATGCGGCAACGCGGTCGAATTACGGACAACACGTTAAGCTTATCTGATGTTGTTTCCAACGCGACGTCAACGGCTTCAGCGAAGCAATTGTCGACGTTAGGGGATAAAAAGGTCCAGGTCGCGCTTTATCAAGCCGGACAGCTACAAAGCAACAGTACCTATACACCGCAACTGTTTGACGCGGCTCAGCGAACAGCCTTGCAGGTCGCGGTGAATATGGACCAGAATCAAGTGGAACAAATGGTCACGCAAATAGCAAAGACGACCCTGCCGAACGTGAGCACTACTGATATTAAAAGGGCATCACAATCTCTCAGCCGCACGTTTGAAGGTCCTGAGTTTAAAGCCGCGTTATCCCGGGGAAAAGTTTCTTCCTTAAAGGATGTCGCCCAATATGCGTCTGACGGCGATAAAATTAATCTGGCGATGTTTTCTCAACCTGTGATAGTCAATGCGTTTGTTAATAAGGCAACCTCTACCGGCTCGTCAGACTATGTTAGCTTGGGCCGAATGGAGCTCGGAAGTTTTCAACAATTGCAACAGATGAGTGGTCGTGATGTTCGGAATTTCATGATCGATAAAGGGGTTGATGCAACAACCGCACGTCAAATGGAAAAATCATTCTCGCCAGCTATCTTCAAGGGCGTCAGCAATGTTGGTGAGTTAACATCTAAAGTTGCTAACTTACCCGATATGCCGGAACAACAAAAACGTGACATCGTTCAAATCGCTCAGACAGCTGTTATTGGCATTGAAAACAAGAGTTTACCGGTGTCCGCTTCACAGCAATCAGCGATTGTTTCAAATACGTACCAGAAGGCCGTGACAGGCATCAGCCTTAACCTTGATAAGCCTGAAATCATTCAAGCGAACTTGGTTGCTTCAGGTCTCAGCCCAATGCAGGCCATTAACACCGTTAATACCTTGAGTGATTTTGCCCAGTCACAAGCTGGTCAGGCGGCATTATCAACAGCTAAATCACCCATGGATTTTGTTATGCAGGCACCGCAGGATTTTCGGAAAGATTTAACGCCGATTGCCGATACCAAATTTACGGCATTGATGGCTAATGAAGCCCCGACATTAACAGCCCCGCAAATGGCTTCCGTCCGCACGTCTTACAAAACGGCTGGAAAGACATTATCCTCGATATCCAGCACGAATGTTTCGAACTTCAAAGGTCAATTGGGTCGATCCGGTGCATCAAAGGCAGACATCGATATGACTGCCGATGCTGTTGTGGCGATCAACAGAAGCATGACTGCCATTGAACTGGATACCGCGACACCACAAACGTATATCGCTAAAGCAAGAACACCGCAGGAAGCCGTTGCGATGGTGAATGTCTTCAACAATAGTAAAGCGGTTGTCAGTTTGGCGTCTCAAAACATGAACATCTCTGCCGGTGAAGCCACTCAAATTTCCATAGCAAACCGTCAATTGACATCAAACGCTTTTCAAGGTTTGGTTATGGATGGGGCGGCAAATATTCGTTCAAACGCGATCGGGGCTTTAAAAGCTTCGGGACAGTCCAGAGAGATCGGGCGTGTTTCGGACGCGTTGAGAAAAGTGGAAGCCAGTCCGCAGGCAATGGCTCAATTTGTGCAATCAGGTTCTATTTCCAGATTACCTGAAATCGCTATGGCGAATAATTTGGATGTGAATATTAATGACTTCAGCCCATTGATGGACCCTGATATCATGTCTAACCTCAGTTCCTCATTTGATCGCGCGACGTCAAACCAGGCTTCATTGGCGCGTGAGATTATTGTTAATGACACCATTCAAGCGATGCCTAAACTGAAATCGAATGAAGTGCGCGACGTTGTCGTCAAGATTTTCGGAGAAAGCAACGCGGGTCAAGTTATGGCCAATTATGACAACTTTAAAAACACACCCGGTATTGGCCGAAAGATCCGGTCCGGCGCTTCGATGAATGAAGTTTTAGACTTTGTCGCCGAATCTTCACCTTCAGTCGTTCCTCAGATAGCCGTGATGTTGAACAGCCCGCAATTCGTTGAGCTAGCGGCAAAGACGTCAGGAAATATTTCTCCCGGCGTCGCGCGCAATACATTGGTTATGGAAAACGCGAGCGCGACAGCGACGTTTCAGGCATCTATCACAGAAAGAAATATGCCTATTGTGAGCGCTGCGTTGACAGAAAACGGTTACAGCCGCAGCAATGTCAATGAGTTTAGATCAACGATGACGAACATTATGGATAGAGAAGGTGGTGCTGTTAATATCAGCAGCCCGGCAGACATTCTCCAATATGCCCGGACACCGCAGGAAGTACAGTCCTTAATGCCGATGACCAATTCTAAAGTTATCTCTTCTTTAGGTCGCAGGGCTATTGTGAGAAAAGCATCAATCGTGCAGAACATTGAATTTGAAACAGCAAGCCGTATTTCCATCACGAGTGAAACGGAGTTGTCTCGTCCGATCACTAAAGTTTACGGGGCGTCAGCCGCTCAAGAGAGTATTAATGCTTTAAGTCGTGTCAAGGCGAACCCGGCTAAAATGGCCCGTTTGCGTAGCATCACAAATACGGCTGAATTAATGAACTTGGCTGATACTGATCAAGATGCTGTTGCTCTGGCACGTTTTGGGAATACAGCTGTTATGAATGAGTTCCTAAAACCGATCATGAATGATCAGATTCGATTAGCCCGACAAAATAAAAAGGCAGCGACAGGGAAGAAAGGTGGTATCGACCTGAACCCGGTCTTACTGGATATGGAAATTCAACGCGATGGATCAGGTGTTCCATTACCTGTTAACCAGCAAATCCTGGATGATATTTTGATTGATGGTTTTTCACCTATTATCAATAATATTATTCCTTTAGGAAACGCGACAGGTATTCTGCATATTTCTTCACAGGTCAAAGGTGACTTGAGCCAGAAGCATAACTAGAGATTGTTTTGATTCAATTTAAAAAGCCTCCGCTGCGTAAGCGGGGGCTTTTTTTGGGATGAAAGATAAACGTCGGGAGCGGCTTCCCCGCGCCTGGAAAAGAATAAGAACGATATAAAAATAAGATATGTTTTTACTGTGTTCAGGATTTCGGAACAGGGCAATGCCATCGGTAACAGGGTCTCGTATGAATAGCAGCACCGTCAACAGAGGATCACGTCTGAACACAACCTGATTTTTGAAGTCATATTCCTGAGAAGTTTTTTGTTATACCAAATCCATTAATAAATTGTTCTATCTTAATTCTGAAAAGCAGAATTGGTT
>JAIORP010000034.1 GCA_021108075.1 Candidatus Omnitrophota bacterium
GCTTATTCTGGGTGGATTGGGTGGAGTTGGAGAAAAAGTAGAGACGAAAAAAGTACCAACCGTCCCTGCTTTTTTTTACTGCCCCGCGGTCACGTAGACTTTATCTACATACAGATTGCGGTCTTGATCGGGCGGGTTAAAGGCGTCGTTGTTGAACCCGATCCCCAGGCTACGCGTGCCCGCTGTCACGGGAATGGTCACCTCATAAATGCCCCAGTCGGTTGTATCCACGCTGATATCGGTCTGCGGTATCCGGTCGATCAAGACCTGCATGTTGGGCAAAGTGGCGTCAAAGAAATCTCCTTTGGCAATGATCCGGATTTTATAATTCGCGTCGACCGGAAAGACCATGCCGTCCTCAATGTAGCCGTTCGACCACAGGTTCCAACCGCCCGGTGTCGCGCCGCCGACGGTTTTCGTGAACATGTCCTCAGCTTCGATGCCGACGAAGAACGCCCGGGTCCATTTCAGGCTGACTTTGTCGATCATCAGGTTGCGGTCAAGGTCCGGTGGTGAAAACCCGTCATTGGTAAAGGCCAGGGCGATCTGATGCTGTCCGGCTGATAACGGAATATTCAGCGTGTAGGTCGCCCAATCTGTCGCGTCGACATTGATATTGTCGAGGGGTATCTGGTCGACACGGACTTCCATATCGGGCAGCGTCGCGTCAAAGTATTCGCCTTTAGCGATGATGTCCACCTCATAAATCGCGCCTGCCGGAAGGTCCACGGTTTCTTCAATATACCCATTGCTGTAGAGGTTCCAGCCCCGCGGTGTCGCTGCCCCGCAGGTCCTGGTGCTCATATCTTCAGCCTCGATCGACGTGAAAAATTCATTGGTCGGCACCAGAATGATCCGGTTGAGGAGCAGGTTGCGGTCCTGGTCCGGCGGGTTGAACCCGTCATTGGTAAAGGCCAGGGCGATGTCATGCTGCCCGGCGCTGATCGGAATGCGGCCCACGTAAACACCCCAGTCCGTGCTGTTCACTTCGACCTGCCACACGGATTGCTGGTCCACGCGCACGTCCAGCACCGGCAGGGTCGCGTTAAAATATTCTCCTTTGGCGATCACGATGATCTCATAGATCACCCCGGTGGGGAACAGAAAAGATTTCTCGACGTAACCATCGCTGAACAGGTTCCATCCGTCCGGGATCTCGACGCCGATGGTCTTGACCGGCATGGTTTCCGCTTCCTGGACCAGAGGAAAACTGAATATTTCTGTTTGAACGGTGACGGTAAAAGAGGCGGTGTCAAAGGCCTGGCTGTCATCTTCGACCCGGATGGTGAACGTGTAATCCCGGCCCCCTTGCCCGAGGGCAGGGATCCATTCGATCAGCGCTGTTCCGTCGCTGTTATCGGTTAAGGCCGCGCCGATGGTGGCAAGCGGATTGCCTCCATTGACCGTTGCCGTGATCACAAGCGGGTCGTGGTTGGGATCGCTGCCGCTGATAGAAACCGTTAACAGGCTTTGCTCAATGACCGTCCTGTCAGTCAACGCGTCAAGGAGCGGGGCCTGATTGGAGCCCAGCACCGCGATTTGCATGGCCTGTGAGGCGATCAGCCCGTCCGGGTCCTCGGCCTTGAAAATCAAATAAAAATTGATGTCGCCCTGCGACTCGACCGGTGTCCACGAAAAAGTGCCGGTGCCGTCGCTATTATCGGTAAAGGCCGCGCCGATGGTGGCAAGCGGATTGCCGTTGGTTAACGTGGCGGATAAAGTGAGTTCCCCGGGGGTATGGTCCGGGTCATCTGCCTGGACAACAAAGGTCAACAGTTCATTGATATCCACGGTCTGGTCGTTGATCTGGTTGAGCGTGGGTTTTAAGCGGTCCAGGGTTAAGGCTTCCAATGCGTTGATCCTTCCCCAACCCGAATTCTGATCAAAGCCGGGCGCGTCGACATCATCCGCGGTCATGCGCGCAATTTTGCGGATCAGTTCGTATGTGAGGTTAAGATCGGAATGATAACTTTTGATCAAGGCGACCAGAGCGGACACATGCGGGGCAGCCATGGACGTGCCCTGCAAATACGCGTAAGAATTATTGAGATGCAAAGAAACAACGGCGACGCCAGGGGCGGCCACGTCGATCAAAGGCCCGTAGTTCGAAAAACCGGCGCGGTTGTCATCGGCGTCAAAAGCGGCGACGGCAATGGTCTCGTCCATGTTCTGGGGGCTGTAGTTCGCGACATCGTCATTAGCGTTCCCTGCGGAGAAGACCACGGTGACGCCCATCAGATAGGCGGCCTGGACCGCGTTTTCGGTTGTGGGAACAGAGCTGCAGGGTGAAGTGCAACCCCAGCTGTTGTTGATGACCTGCGCCCCGTTGTTGAGCGCGTAAAGGATAGCTTCCGCTAATTCGGAAAAGGTGCCGTCGCCTTCATCGTTCAGGGCCTTAAGAGGCATGATTTTCGCCTGCGGTGCCACGCCGATAATGCCCATGCTGTTGTTCCCGATCGCGGCAATTGTTCCGGACACATGCGTGCCGTGGCCGTTTCCGTCGAGGGGATCATTGTCAGGGGGTTTGGGTTCGTCACATAAAATTTCACCCCAGGACGCGCAGGTGGTAAAATCCCAGCCGTTCACGTCATCGACATAACCATTGCCGTCGTCGTCAATGCCGTTGCCCGCTGTTTCCTGCGTGTTGGTCCACATCCGGCCGGTAATGTCCGGGTGAGTATAGAGTAGTCCTGTGTCGACGACAGCCACGATGATATCCGTTCCTTGCTCGAGGTCAAGAGAGGTCTGTCCGTTGCCTGTGGCCTGGATGATATCGGTGCCCCATAGTTGCGCGTAAAAACTATCGTTGGGGATGAAATGAATTTTCGCGCGGTAGTCGGGGTGCGCGTATTCAACCGCCGGGTCCTGGGCCATGTCCGCGCAGAGACGTTCGATATCGCTGTCATCCGGCACGTCCAGCGCGTACACATCGGAAAATTGATTGACGATTTGGTCGACGTCTTCGGTCGCGGTCGGGTGATTGTTTAACCGTTGTTCGCGGCGTTGCAGGCGGGCGGAAATTTTTTGCCGGAACAGGTCTTTTTCATGGTAGCGCATAAACATTTGCCGGGCGCGTGATACTTGATGGCGCCGCATGAGGCCTTTAAGGCGTTCTTGCGTGGAAGACGCGTCCACCGGGGTGTTGAGTTGTTCCTGATCAAGCAGTTCGGCTAAATTGTGCCGCACTTTTTGGGGGCCTTGACTTTTGAATTTGATAATCACCCGGCCGGGGATATAAGGAGTAGAAAGTTTTTTTTGGTCTTGTATGGGTTGTTTATTTTGTGTCGGTGTTTGCGCGTGGGCATAAGCAGCCAGAAGAACGATGGCACAGATACCTACATTATATGTATATCTATTTTTCATACTACTACTCCATTAAAAATTATTAATATTAATTTAATTATAAATTATTTAAAAGAAAATGACCAGAAAGAATTAGAGAAAGTAGGGACGGTTGGTACTTTTTTAAAAGAGGTACCAGCCGTCCCTACTTTTTTTTTCATTCTCTGTTTGACAAGGTTAAAAGAGAGGGTGTATGCTTAATTGGCATTAATGAAAGTGAACACGAACCAGGGGCCGTCTTATCAGCCGGGGAATCTGGAAAACCGTTGATTGCCTTGATCATTTAGCGGTTCAGCGGATCCTGTTTTCTCGGCCATGGCCGTCCAATCAAGGAGCGTGTTCCGACTTTATAAACGTGTTTCAATGATGAATCATATATGTTCAATACCGCAAATTTTTCATTTGATATACATGGTCTTTTCATTCTGTTGATTGCCTTTGTTATTCTCTTTATCGGCATCGTGGCGTTCATCCTTTTAGCCAGAGAAAAACGCAACGGTTATTTTTTATGTTTTTGTTGCTGTGTTTTTATTCTTCTGACAGGTATTTCTATTTCCTTTTTCGGTCAAAACGAAAACGTGGTCCGTTTATGGTACCGGTATTACACATTGCTGGGTCTGATGCTCGCCGCCCCCAGCGCTTATTTCGCGATGCTCAGGTCCACGCGCGGGTTAAAAGCCCCCTGGATTGTTATTTTCGGATTGTTTTTTACCGCCTTTCTGATGTATTTTTTAAACACACAAAATTATTTTATGGGGTACGCGGTTAATCATTTCGGAAGCTGTTATTTTCCCCAGTTTGGCGCGCGAAGCCTGTCATTCTTTGTCTATTTCTTCGGGGTCATGGGCTGTTTGTTCTACCATCTTTTCCGTCAAATCCTGACCTTAGAGGCCGGCATTGAAAGAAACCGGTTGATTCATCTGTTGGGCGGTTATCTCATCACCACCCTTGCCGCCGTGGATTTTTTGCCGGGTTTAGGACTGGAAATCTATCCGCCGGGTTACATCCCTTTGGGCGTCGGCATCGGGCTGCTGAGCTATGAGGCCTGGCGTTATGAGAAAGCCCTGATCACACCTGAAATAGCCGCTGATCAGATCATTGACATGATCCCGGATTGGCTTATTTTGTTGGATGTTGACGCTCAGATTCAGCGCGTGAATGCCGCGGTTTGTGACGGCCTGGGCTATGAGGCCGGGGAACTGGAAGATCAGTCCTTATCAAGCTTGATCCGGGAAAAAGACAAATATTTCACCCTGGTTCAGGACATACAAAGGATGACGTCCATCAAAAACCGTGAAATGACCTTTATTACCCGTTCGGGCAAAGAGATTCCGGTGATTTTGTCCGCGGCCTCTGTTCACGACGAGGACCTGGATATTCAAGCCACGATTTGTGTTTTGCAGGATATTACCGCACTGAAAAAGACCCGTGAAGATTTATCCCGGTCGTACAAGGAGTTAAACGCGACCCATCATCAGTTGGTGCTGTCAGAGAAGATGGCGGGGATCGGACACCTTTCGGCAGGGATTGCCCATGAGATCAATAATCCGATGGGTTTTGTGAAGTCCAATATGGAGGTGCTGTGTCATTATCTTGACACTTTTCAGGACGTTTTTGAACGTTATGAGGCCTATGTCGACCGGGTGCAGGCAGAAACGCAGGAGGATTTGCGGGAGTTTAAGTCCGGGCTTAAGAAGAAATCGTCGGCGCTGGAGTTTGATAAAATGAAACAGCTGGGCCGGCAGAATGTGCAAACGTCGCTGAAAGAGGTTTTCCTTATCGAAAGGACCGTGGCCCAGTTCCGGCACTTCGCGTCGCCGGAAAAGCTGGACAGGGTCCTGGTCAACATGAATGATTTGCTGGATAAGGTGCTGGCCATTCTGGCCGACGAACTTGACTCAAAATGCCGTGTGGTCAAAGAGTATCAACTGCTCCCCAGTGTCGAAATTAACCTCAACCCGGTTGAACAGGCTTTTGTGATTATCCTTCTTTTTATCATTCAGGATGTTGTTGAGGGATGTGTGATTGATTTAGGGACCCTGTATACGGACAGGGTAACGGTTCAGGTCCGCTATGACGGGCAGCGTGATAGCGCGACGGTCCAGCAAATGATGAGGCATTACCGGTCGGATAATGGCGGACGGGAAGAGACACATATCGGCCTGTATCTGGCTACTCAGATCCTTAAGGGCGAGGGCGGCACGGCGCGGGTCATGAGAGATGAGGCAAAAAAAACCGTTTTTCTTATTCATTTCAACGCGTATCAGACCGGTTAGTAAGGCGGTGTGTTGGAGGTTCTCCTTCACGCGATTGTATTATTTTGAATATTTATCAGGGAACGGATATGAATCATTTTTACAATTTCTTTTTATTCTTTACGCTGATCAGCACATTTGTGCTGGGGGTTTTTGTGTTTGTCAAAAATCCCCGCCATCTCTTTCATCGGGTTTTCCTGGGCATGTGTCTGAGCCTGGTGACGTTCATGAGTACGTTTGTAACCCGTTACTCAAGAATTTCTTTCTTTGCCGTCGAGACCGGCGGTGAGGCGATGTGGTGGGTGCAATTAGCCCAATACTCCGTTTATGCCGGGCTGACACTGTACCTTTATTTCGCGATGGTTTTTCCTGATGGCGAACAGCAACGTCTTTCCCGCCGCGTTAAGTGGCTCTTCTTTTTCCTCTTTCCAGCTATAATGGTGATTTTTATCAACGCCCAGCTGACGGTGAAAGGTGTGACCTTTGTTGACGGCTGCTATTATATCGTGCCCGGCCCGTGTTTTTTTCTTTCCGCGGCCTACTCGTTGCTGTATTTCGGCGCGGTTATTCGTATCACCTTGAAGAAAGGGAAGACTCTCAGGGGCCGGAAAAAGATTCAACACAAATATTTTTTTATCGGCTCAGTGACCATGGTTAGTTTTATGCTCGTCACAAATCTCGCGATGCCGGTTGCCACGATTTTTTTTCCCGCCCTGCACATCCTGAAAAAAATTAATATTATCGGGCCGGTGGGTATATTGTTTTTTCTGTTCGCGACAAGTTACGCGATTATTAAGTACAAGCTGATGGCCATTACGCCGGAGATGGTGTCCAAGCACATCTTAAATTTGACGCCGACCTTTTTGGTCTTAGGCGACGGGGATGGACGCGTCTTTAATGTTAACCACGCGGTGAGTGCTATTCTGGGGTACCGCGTCGAGGAGTTGAGAGGGAAACGGATCGAGCGGATTATTCACGAAAAGGATAAGGCGCGGGTCATGGCAATGATCAACCGGAAAGAACAGGTTCAGAACGCGGAGGTCTCATTTGTCTCCGGGCTTGATCAGGAAATTCCCGTCCTGTTCTCTTTAGCGTATATTGCCTCCCGGACGATGAAAGATATGGGGTTGATCTGCCTGGCGCAGGATATTTCCGAATTAAAGGAAACGCAGGACCGCTTAACGGTATCCTGCCGGGAGCTGCGGACAGCGCAGGCCAAATTGATCCGTTCAGAAAAGATGGCGAGCATCGGGCATCTATCGTCGGGCTTAGCCGAGGAGATTCAGAAACCGCTGGACAACTTAAAATATTGTTTCAGCGATATGAAGCATACCTTAAAGCTGATTCCGCAGTCACTTGATACGTACGCGCAGGATTTTATCTCTTCGTTCCCTCTGTACCCGCAGAAAGCGGATGAATTGCTGCAGTATGTTAAGCAGGTCCGTGAAGACGCGCACCTGGATTACTTAAAAAAAGATGTGAACGACATTATCAGGGAGTCGATCCAGGGCGTTCATCGTGTTGATAAAATTTTGTATAATTTAAAGAATTTTTCCAGGCCGGATGAGGGCCGTAAAGAATTTGTCAACTTGAATGATATTATTGAACAAACATTGGCGTTTATCGATAATGAGCTGAAGTACAGTTGCCGCATTGTCAAAAAGTTAGGGGATATACCGGATATTGAAATAAACCGGCACCAATGGGGGCAGGTGTTTGTGAACCTGTTGCTCAATGCCAAAAACGCGATTGAAAAAGACGGTCTGATCCGGGTCGAGTCTTCCTTTGTGGACCATACGGTCATTGTCACGGTTTACGATAATGGCCGGGGTATTCCCCCGGAAGACATATCGAAAGTTTTTAATCCTTTTTTTACGACAGGCCGTGTGGGTTCTGGCACAGGGTTGGGGTTGTCCATTGTCTACGGTATTGTTGAGCGTCATCGGGGGACAATCGACGTGAAAAGTCCACCTCAAAAAGGGACCACGCTTACGATTAAAATTCCGGTGTAGAAAATGGTATGCGACATCATTTTTTGAAAGGTTGGTATGTTTCAATCAGACCACTATTTTTTCCAGGTACAAGGGATACCGCTTGTATTGACCGCCTTGATTGTGTTGATCATCGGTGTTGTCGGGCATATGCGTCTACGGCGCACAGACCCGAATATTTATTTCTTTGCTTTGTGCGTGAGTTTGTTTATCTGGTTGGCGGGTTCGTCGATTTCCTACTTCAGCCGGGATGAGATGACGGTCCGCCATTGGTACCGTTATGTGGCCTTGTTGGGGCTGACATTTATCGGGCCGAACAGTTTTTTTGCCACGAAACTCGCGACCAGGTCCCGGAACGCTCCGCGCTGGTATATCATCAGTATCTACGCGGTCACGACCGTTGTTTACGCTTTGAACGCGATTACACCCTATATGTCAGATGGTGTCCGTCAGATCGGACCGATCCTCTATCCGGCTTTTAACAAGAATTCCATTTTTTTTCTGCTTTTCTTTTTTCCTTTTATGATTTTTCAATTCGCGCATCTGGTTGAGCGCTATCGCTCATTGAAACCCGGAATAGACCGGGATAAAATTTTCAGCCTGATCGGGGGTTTTTCCATCGCGTCTCTGGCTGTGGTCGATTTCCTGCCCGCTTATGGTCTGAATGTTTACCCGTTCGGATATCTGCCCATCGGAATGGGTGTGCTTTTTATCAGTTATGTTTTCTGGCGTTACCAGCAGGCGTTAATCACGCCTGAGATCGCCGCGGATGAAATCATCGACCTGTTGCCCGATTTTCTCATCCTGGTCGACAGTAATCAGCTCATTCAGCGCGTTAACCGTGCGGTGTTTGACCGGCTGGGCTATGCCACAGAACAGCTCGTCGGCCGGGCACTGTCTGTGCTTGTCAAAGAAAAGGACGTGATGATTTTAGAGGCGGACACCTTATCAGACGGAACGTTCAGGAACCGGGAGATGACCTTTATGACCCAAGACGGCCGGGAAATCCCTGTCCTGTTTTCCTGTGTCGTGGTCCAGGATGAATTGATGGGGCTGCAGGGCGGGATCTGCATGGCCCAGGATATAACCGAACTGAAACAGACCCGGAAGCAGTTAACGCGATCGTACCAGGACCTCAAGCAGACGCATGACGATTTGATCAAGTCGGAGAAGATGGCGGGGATCGGTCAATTAGCGGCGGGGATCGCCCATGAAATCAATAATCCAACGGGGTTTATCAAATCAAATTTTGAGACTTTGGGCCATTATGTGAAGGACTATACGGCCTGTTATGACGCGTATAGCTCTGTCATCGACACGGTCGTCCTCGATTTTGAAAATCAATTGCGTTCCAAGAGCGACCACACGCGGGTTTTTCAATATACTTTTGAATTTTATAATCTTCAAAAGAACATTTCCACCCATATTCAGAAGTCTTTAAGCAATCTGTTCCGCATCCAAAAGGTTGTTTCTCAATTTCGGAGTTTTGCTTCAAATGAAGATGTTTCGCGCACAAGCATCCATATTAATGATCTATTGGATCGTGTGATCAGTTTGACGAGTCAGGAATGGTCGGCGCGTTGTGAAATAAAAAAGGATTTTCAACCCACGCCGCGGTTGAGTGTTAAATACAATCCGCTTGAACAGTCCCTGATCGTGCTCTTGCTGTATCTCGTCCAGGAGACGACACCGAAAGGCCAGATCGAGATAAAGACATTTGTGCAGGCGGACGATGTTGTTACTGAGATGGTCTGTCATCATATGATGCTGACGCCGGACAAAATGAGGAAGCGGTTTCATGTCCGCCCGACTGTTCAGGATATTTCAGATATCAACGTGGGGCTGTATATGGTCGCGGAGGTTATTAAGAACGAAGACGGACAAATTGAAACAGCGTCTTGTCTTGACCAGGGGGTTGTTATTCAGATTAAATTTCCATTTAAGCAATAAAACAAAAGGGGTGAAAGGGATTATGTTCGACCCGGTCAATTACACATTAAGTGTATATGGTGTCCTGCCGATCACCGTTGGGTTCATCATGTTCCTTTTGGGGCTCATCGTCTTCGCGCAAAATAATAAATCAACGGTGAACATCTCTTATTTGTTATTATCTTTCAATTCGTTTATCTGGCTGACCGGTGTAGGGATGTTTAACATGAGCCATCATCTCACACATGCCGCGATGTGGTATGAGCACTACGCGTATTTCGGGATCCTATTGATGGGGCCGAGTGTCTATACCTTTTTTCTGGCCGTAACCCGAAAAAGGCTGAAACTCTGGGCGTATATTGTGATGTTCAGCGTGCCGGTCGTTTGTTTTCTGTCGAATTTGAAATACAAATATGTTATATCAGGGGCGGTCCAGTTCTTCTGGGGGTACTCTTTGCAGTTCACGCCATCGGGATGGATTATTGTCGTGCATAATTCGGTATTTTACATGGTGCTGGCAAGTATTCTGTTATTCACCCAATGGCGGAAATCACAACCGGGAGTGGAAAGAAAGCGGCTGAACATGCTGATGCTTTCCTATTTGATCGCGCAGTTGGCCCTTATCGATTTTGTCCCCCCATTGGGATATGAGGTTTATCCCTGCGGTTACATTGCGTTGTTCATCTGGGCCATTTTATTGTGCTGGACGATCGTGAAGTATAAATTTATGATCATCTCACCGGAAAAAGTTGCCAAAGAGGTTTTGAATTTGTCACCGAATTTTTTAGTCCTTGCTGATCTCGAGGGTAATATTTTAAGTGTGAATAAATTCGTTGAGACTGTTCTGGGGTATAGCGCGCAAGAGCTGCAGCGGGAGCATTTACGTGTCATCATGCAAGAAGAAGACCTGAGCACCATGATGCCGCGACTGCATGAGGAGGGCCGGATGAGCAATGTCCAGACCGCTTTCCTTTCAAAGTCGGGCCAAAAAATTCCGGTCCTGTTTTCCGCCGTGCTGGTCCCAACGGGAAAGGTCGCGCGTCGCGGTATGATTTGTGTCGCTCAGGATATTTCAGAATTGAAAAAAAGCCAGGAAGAATTATCTCTGGCCTACCAGGAATTGCAATCGGCCCAGACGATTCTGGTCCACGCCGAAAAGATGGCGAGCGTCGGGACTCTCGCGGCCGGTCTGGCGCACGAGATTCATCTGCCGCTGGAATCTTTGAATGTTTCTTTATCAAAATTGACGGATGATTTTTCTTCGGTCCCGCGCGCGTTTCACCGTTATGACAAAATGCTGCGCGAAGACACAGACATCGATGAGGAGACAAAAGAAAGTGTCAATGAAGAACTCCAGCGACTGAAAGAAGAGCATGATTTTGTTTTTATCGAAGAGGGGATTTGTTCCATTATTCATGAGTCCATGGACGGGATTTGCCGCATTGAGAACATTGTTGTTAATTTAAAGAATTTCTCTAAGCCGGACAGGGGGCTCAGAGAGGATGTTGATTTAAATAGCGTGATTGAACAGGCTTTGTTTCTGGTCGACAATCAGATCAGGTACAAATGCGCTGTTTCAAAAGGATACACACGTTTGCCTTTGATCCGGGTGAATGTCAATCAAATCAAACAGGTCTTTGTTAACTTATTTTTGAACGCCTGTCACGCGATTGAAAAAAAAGGGCGCATTCATATTCAAACGGATGTCGCCGGTCAGGAGATTGTGGTTGAATTGAAGGACAACGGGCGGGGGATTGAAAAAGATAAGCTGGATAAGATCTTCGATCCTTTTTACACCACCGAAGAATTGGGGAAGGGTACCGGTTTAGGCCTGTCCATTGTTTACGGCATTATTGAAAATCATGGTGGGAGGATTAGTGTCCAGAGCGAGGTTGGGCAGGGCGCGCGATTCACGATCCATTTGCCGATCAAGGGTGGACTGACGACTGGCGATGTCGGTTAGTTTGCCCGGAAAAAAGCAATTGGGATCGACTACGAAGGAAAAACTCGTCGCAATTGCTATGTTATACCAAATCCAATAAATAGGCTCTTTAGACTTTTGAGTGGGTAAGAATTAATAATACCAAATCCATTTATTAAAGTTTTCAATTTGAATGGTGCGTTTCTCGTTGAAGCGTCGAGAAACGCGAAATTAACATCGGTCATTATTTAATGGAATTGGTATAATTAATATAAATTATGAATTTGGCAATTAAATTTTTTTTGTATCTGAGATTCCTGCCTGCGCAGGAATGACACTCCGTTATGACCCGGTCTGCAAGCTAGGAGGACAATCCGTTAAGTATAATTATACCAATTCCATTAAATAATGACCAACACCAATTCTGCTTTTTAGAATTAAGATAGAGCAGTTTATTAATGGATTTGGTATTATCCACATTTGGTATTATTAAGGAAATGAAAACACGCGTTTGAATAAATGTTGTTATCACTGAGC
>JAIORP010000152.1 GCA_021108075.1 Candidatus Omnitrophota bacterium
GAAGCAACAATGCTTATTTTTTTATCATTTTACCCACAGATTCTGTGAAAGAGCCTTAAAAAAATTCAATGTCGTGCTGACAGATGTCCACAGCGTGATAACTGACAATGAAAGATAATATGTGCTGCAGACATGCATCCATATGGCGTTTATCCGACCCGATCATCGCGATGCCAAGGGTGCAAACCTGCCATTTATCCTGGCCTCCCAGCTCAGAAATAGAGGCATTGAATTTCTGACGGACCCGATCCTTCAGACTACGCAAAACCATCCGTTTTTGTTTTAAGGATTGCGCTGACCCGATAAACAAATCAACGTATAGTATTCCGAAATGTGCGGTCACATCATTCATAATTTCTTTCAGAATCAACTCCGAAAATTAAAGCGAATCCATTGTGATGAACCATTATGCTTTTGTCATTATAAAATCGTCGGGCAAATGAGCCCGAGGCCCCATGCGCTTTTACATTCCATTATATCCCCTGATGGTACATCCACTCTGAGCCTTGCACCTCAAGGTTTAATAACCCGGCCGCTCGGGCGGCCTGTAAAACGGCCTGATATTCTTCCCGGGTGATGCGACGGTTAATCGCGGAAAAATCTTTGGCTTTGTAATGAGGAGCATACTGAGACATGATGTTCACATAGGACTGTTCGGGTAAATTCTCACCAATCCAGGCCATCACTTCGCAGGAGCTACTCACATCATTTGGCATGACCAAATGCCGGATCATCAACCCGCGTTGCATCAAACCATTCCGGGCGGGGGTGGCAATCCCGACCTGCCGATGCATTTCCAAAAGGGCCTGTTTTGTTATCTCAGGATAAGTGTGGGCCCCTGCGGAATACAAGCTGGCCATTTCCGGCTTAATGTATTTAAAGTCTGGCAAATAAATATCAACAACACCTTCCAGCATCTTTAGCATCTCAATCCTTTCCCAACCACTGCTGTTATAGACAACCGGAACTTTTAATCCCTTCAAGACAGCCTTATCAAGAGCGAGCAATATATGCGGCAAATAGTGAGACGGGGTCACTAAATTGATATTATGGCAATTTCGCTTCTGTAAAGAGATCATCATGCCGGCCAAATCATCGATGGTCACTTCTTGCCCCTTACCTTCATGGCTGATCCCGGCATTGACACAAAAGACGCACAACAAACTGCAGTTCGTGAAGAAAATCGTTCCTGACCCGGCGGATCCAACCAGTGGGGGCTCTTCCCCTGTATGAGGGCCGGCAGAAGATATTTCTAACTGAGCGGAAGCGTGGCAAAATCCTTTCTGACCGGCCAGACGGTTCGCGCCGCACTCTCGAGGGCATAAACGGCAGGTCTCCATTGTCGCCCAGAGGGCTTCCCCCCGTCTCTTCAATTCTCCCTTTTTCTGCAAAGCAATATATGCCGGCGAGAAATCTGATTGCTGCCCCGCGGACTGAAAATTCTCTCCTGCTGACGCCCAAAAACATCGACGAGACATAAAAAGACAGGATAAAAATACCGTCGTGGATTTCAAAAAATCTCTTCTGGAATATTTTTTCATGGCTTACGTTTTCTCAAAACATATTTTACCAAAAAAATGAGGAAGAAAAATTATTTTTTATAGCTCTCACGGATATACTGATCCAGGGCATCTGCCAGGCCTGTAATAACGATTGCCATGCGCTCATAATCAAGCGTTTCGGGTAAGTCGGTGGACGTATGATAATTAGGATTTCTTAAGAAGGCTGTATCCGTCAACATCAAAGAAGGATATCCAAAAGACCAAAACGAAAGATGATCCGAAAAGTCCAGGGGCGGAATAAACCCCGGACCGACCAGGCTGGCTGTCGGCATGGCCGTTTTCTTTTTGAAATGCCGCATAAATTTGCGCGTCGTTGAAAAAGATGAAATATTACTGATCATCGCGATAAAATTCCCGCGGTTGGGATAAAAAGGGCCCAAAAAAGGCATGTACCGTTGTGAATTTCTCTTATTCGAATAATAACCGATCATTTCTAAAACGACCGCCAATCTGACGCTTGCGTTTTTGTCGCGTAAAGATTCCACATAGTACCAGCTGCCCATCCCTTTGGATTTAAAAAAAGGGGGTTCTTCATTCGCAAAGGCGACAAAACGCATATGCTGCCGCGACTCAAAATTCACAAACTGTTCAGCGACGAGCAATAGACCGGCGATGCCGCTCCCGTTATCGTCGGCGCCAGGATTGAAGCACGTGTCATAGTGCGCCCCCAGGAGGACGACGTCGTCGGAAGGAGAACCTGGCCACTGAGCAATCACGTTATGATACTCCTGGCCATCCTGTTCAAACGTATGGATAGAGGTCTCATATCCCGACTCCATGAATTTTTCTTTGATATATTCCTTCGCCCGCGTCAACGCCGGCCGGCTCATATAATTCCGTGGCCCAATTTCGACGGCTAACTTTTGAATGATCCGCTTGCTTTCCTGAACGCATACTTTTTGCGTTTCGGTTAAATCCGGCAATACCGTTACTGTCGACCTCCAGCCCGTCGTTGTTCCCTTCCAGAGAATAAAAACAACAAGTAACGGGAGCACAAACAAAACAAATCGAATCATCAATTCTTCCGGCATAACACCATCCTTCTTCTGTTTATCCCGGAAAATGCAATTGCCTTCGTAGTAGATCCCAATTGCATTTTCCGGGTTATTTGATTGTCCGTAAAGACCGGTACCCGGACTGTATAAATACTCCTAAACGCAGGCGGGCCGGCAGCATCGCTAAGCCCCCATAATACAAAACCTAATGGCAAATGCGCAATATAAACCAACCGACTTTTCCGTTTTCAAGGCCCATCGGATAATATAAATTGTAATGAAAAAAAAGAATGTGTCAAATAGCGCGCCCGGCAAACCCACCGGAAACTAAACCCGGAAATAATGACGCATATAATGCCCCCGCGAGCGGAATGGATAAAACGTACAAAGTTCATACCAATAACAATAAAAACATTCAAAAAAACAATATAATTTCACAAAAAAAGACTCCACGATGAACCTCATGGTAATCAATGAACCGGCTCAGGGACGTTTTCCATATGATAATAGCATTTCTTATACTATCTTTATTTTATTTTAAACGCCAAGTTGAAAAATCATTATTACAGATAAAGAATATATTATTGTATATTCAGTTTTATTGCACTATAATGATGCATAATCATTTAGCACACTTTAAAGTGAATAATTTACATTAAGGACTGCGATGCAAGGAATCTTGATCTATGGTGCCGGAGCAGTGGGACTGGGGTTAGCAAGCTGCATACTAAAGTCAGGCGTGCCGGTCGATATTTTAGGCCGCGAAGAGACCATTCAAGCATTACAACATAAAGGTTTAGTCCGTACGGGACTCTTCGGGGCCATAACCATACCGCCTTCGGGTCTGAATGGCTATACGCAATTATCCGACATCAGAAACCAACCCTATGACTTTATCCTGGTCTCAACAAAATCCTTTGATTCCGAGCATGCCGCTCAGGACATTCGCAACCATCCCGATCTATACCATCAAAATACTAAAATTATTTTATGTCAAAACGGGTGGGGCAACGCGGAAATCTTTACCAAGCATTTTTTACAAAAGAATATTTACAATGCGCGCATCATCACCGGTTTTTATCGTCCCCAACCGCATGAAGTTGAAATAACGGTCCATGCCGACGAGGTTCACCTCGGCAGCTTATTTACCGATAATATCGATGATTTACAGCCCTTGGCACAGGCTATTAATGATGGCGACCTGCCGTGTGCCTTAAATTCCCGCATCGATAAGGATTTATGGGCCAAATTACTTTACAACTGTTCGCTCAATCCTTTAGGGGCTATTTTCAACGTACCTTATGGACAGCTGAAAGACCACACGCCATACATCACATTAATGGACCAAATCATCGAAGAAATCTTCAATGTGATGCATGCCTGCGGCTATCAGACCCATTGGGAGACACCGTCTGAATACCGTAACATTTTCTACAACACATTAATCCCTGCCACGGCCAGTCATTACGCGTCCACTTTGCAAGATTTGCAGGCGCGTAAAAGGACCGAAATTGATGCCTTAAACGGCTCGATCTGCCGATTATCCCAGAGCCATAACGTGCCCGCGCCAACAAATCATATCGTCTATCAAATGGTCAAATTTTTAGAACAAAAAAATCAACACACAAAAAAAAGAATGACATGAAAAACAAGCAAAATAAAAATAACGGGCACTCCAGCACGGATGCCGGGCCTCAAAATGAAACACCCCCGGCAGGCTCAAAACAAAAGCAAGACTCCTCTAAAAAATCCAGGAAAAATCGGCCGAAGATAAAGATATTGTTCCATATTGTCTTTTGGATAACATGGTTGACCTTTATCGCTCTTACTGTCCTCACCCTCCTCGATTTTAAGCGTTCAGGGAGTTCTCTTTTGAAAGGAACATTCTTTTCTTTTTGTTTGATCATCAGTATTTTAGGGGCCTACCCTCGACAACCGCTCAGAAAAAGATTTCAAACTTTGATCACCTGGACCGGTTTCTTGTTTTTATTTGTCGAGTTAACACTCCAAATTCTTTCTCTATCAAACAAATTGCCCGCTGTCTGTGTTTATGACCATATCCCTTTCGGGCGTTTATACTGCGCGCAGGAATGCCGGGTCAGCGGTTTTATGAACCGCTATGGCTGGCACACCTCCCCTTTTAAGTTGTCCCCGGACGCCGGAAAAATAGCCCTTATCGGTGACAGCTATATCGAAGCCTTCCAAATTAATCCGGATCAACACTTAGGACAGAAGCTACAAAATTTATTGAATAAACATGCGGCTAACGGACAAAAAACAGAAATATTAACGATGGGAATCTCTGGTGCCGGTCCGGCACAATATTTAGAAATGATTAAAATTGCAGTGGAGTACTATCAGGCGCGGGAAATCGTCCTGTTCCTGTTTCTGGGAAATGATTTCTCAGATACACTATGGGACCCAAACAGATCCATGAAAAAGCCCGACCGATATATCTATTACACGATCAATGACGAACAGAACTTAGAAATCCATCCGCAAAGCAAGAAAGCCAGGGAATCTTTCACCACGAAGTTGATTAACAATTACAAGCATCCATTTCCCGACATAAATCGTTTTCTGAAAAATCATTGTATGACATTATCGATCATAAAAATATTTCGACAACTGCGGAATACGGAGCAGGAAGCTGCCACTCAGGAGACAGAAACAACAATGTCTCAGAATAAAGATTTCAGTATCAATATCGTCCCCGATCATTTTACGCTTTACCCCAACATGGAAAGTGTTCAAGGTGAATTGATCACCCTCAAAATTCTTGATCGCTGTTACCAATACGCAAAAGAAAAGAACGTTCAATTAAAAATTGTATCCATCCCCTACTTCCCCGGCCATTTTTACGAAAAATTTTCCGGCAGCACATGGTCGTTCACTTTTGATAATTTTGACTACATCCGCCACGAAGGGATCATCGATTTATTTACACAAAACCGCGATATTCCTTATTTACCAATGGGCCAATGGATGGAGGAGAACCGGATCACCACACACAACCTTCAAGACATCTATCTCCGCGACGGGATCGGGCACTTAAGTTCCCGCGGCCATCAATTGTTCGCTGATATTATCTACGAGACGTTCTACACAAATAACACAAAATCCATTAAATAATTACCCGCGTCAATCTAATATGCTCAACGCTAATGCGAGAATATCAGAATTGAAATAGAACAATTCATTAATGGATTTTATATAAATAGAGCTGGAATTAACATTGCCGACCGCTAATCCCCAGCCCTATTTATTTTTGAGTTTCTATGTCTTAGGCCGCTAATTTCTCGGCTAATTGAACAACACGGCATGAATATCCCCATTCATTATCATACCAGCCAATAACCTTAACTAAATGACCGATAGCCATAGTTGCTAATGAATCAAAAATACAGGAATGTGGGTTTCCGATAACATCAATAGAAACCAGTGGTTCATCACAATATTCTAAAATACCTTTCAATGCTCCAGATGAGGCTTTTTTCATGACCGCGTTCACTTCTTCTGCTGTCACCTCTTTCTTTAACTCAACGACAAAGTCCGTCAATGAACCGGCTGGGAGTGGAACGCGAACAGCCATACCGTTCAACTTGCCATTCAGTTCCGGGATAACCTTGCCAACCGCTTTTGCAGCGCCTGTTGTCGTCGGGATCATAGATACGGCAGCGGAACGGGCCCGTCTTAAATCGCTGTGAGGGAAGTCTAAAATGCATTGATCATTTGTGTACGCGTGAATGGTTGTCATCAAACCTTTCACAATACCATATTCGTCATTGAGCATTTTAACCATCGGAGCCAAACAATTCGTGGTACAGGACGCGTTTGAAACAATCACATCGCTATCTTTAAGGTCATCATCATTGACACCGAGAACAATCGTATTGTCAATCTCATCTTTTGACGGAACCGTCAAAATAACTTTCTTGGCACCCGCTTGAACATGCCCCATACACTGTTCTTTCAGGCGGAAAACGCCCGTGGACTCAATCACAATTTCAACGCCGTAATCTTTCCATGGCAAATCCGCAGGTGTCTTAATTGCTGTAATGGGAATGTCTTTTCCGTTAACAATGATTGCGCCTTCTTTGGCCTCAACAGATCCATCAAACTTTCCCTGGGTTGAATCCCACTTCAACAGGTGGGCCAATGTCTTAGCATCTGTTAAATCATTAATGCCAACGACTTCCATATTGTCATTTTTCATCACCGCGCGGAACACCATACGACCGATACGACCGAAACCATTAATTCCGACTTTAATCATAGCTTTTCCTCCTTATGTATCTTATTAAAAAATTAAAATGGTTAAAAATATTTAAATCTTCAGATTTACATTTCCCACAAGATACAAATAAAAAGGCAAGTTGTCAAGTAAAAAGAAAAATGGAAAGAGCGCGACTGAAGCCTAACTCTTCCCATTTCAATTATTTCCTGTTCTCTAAGAATCTGTTGCTCAATTCAATACAGCGTTTTCAGCGATTATTTTCATCAAATGCTCCCGGGCTTTATCATGTTGCTGCATTTTACGGTATACATCCGCTAATGTAAAACGGATCACATTTCGTTTTTTGGGATCCGGCACTATAAGGATGGCTTGTTCAAGCATTTCAGCCGCTTTTTGAGGTTGCCCCATTTCCATATACATATCTTTCAAGCCATGTTGGGCCATTCCAATGGCATTGGTCGAATCATCGACTATGTCAATAAAATACACCATAAAATCCACATAATACTTCATCCTTTCAATGCCCTGTTTTTCTTGCGGATGATCCTCAGCGTTGACAACCGGTCCGCTTATAAGCCCTATGGCCAGACATACCACGACAATTTTTACAATCGTTGTTTTTTTCATATTGATCTCCTTTTTTATTACGGGTTCTTAATGTCAACAAGACTTGGTTTTGTAATCCGAACATCTGAGACGGACAGCCACGATGGGATCGAGAAATGAAATTCAGGTACTCTGTGGTGTTGTGCCAACTGAAAAACAGAATCCTGTGCCATTGACGGCTGTTGAATGGCAAGCAACGATGGTCTTTTCAAACTCATTCTCTGGGCGTATGGTATCGGCGCCGAGACCACGTGGCTTTGTTTAAAGCGCCATACCCCCATCAAACTTATTGCTGTAAAAAAGAGGATAAAAACAACAAAGACATGTTCTCTCGCCAAAAAAAGAACATGTGAATAATGTCGCCGCGACTCTTGAGTTTCAATTCTTTGTTGCAATGCGACAATAAACTGATTCTCATCATATATATGGTCGAGCGTCGCTGTTGCTTCCGCGTCTCCCTTTAGCGTCCCGATCAAAACACGATAACGTTCATAGACAGCCCTTAGTTCAGGTGAAGCCTGAACCTCATTCTGGATCTTTAAACGCTCACCTGCGGGCAGTTCATTTAACACATACTGAATAATTTTTTGAGTCGTTGTTTGTCTATCTGACATCAACAACCTCCCTAGGCATGTCCTGTGATAAACGTTTCAAAGCCTGGTTCAACAATGATTTGACTGTCCCCGGCCGGCAACGCATGATCTCTGCCGTTTGATTGATTTTCAGGCCTTCATAAATACGCAACAACACAACGATTCTTTGACGGCCGGGTAACCGGTCAATCGCCCGCTGCAATTGTGTTGATCGTTCTCTTTTCTCTATATCTGTTATTGTCTGCTGCTGCGCGGTAAAATCTATACGGCTCGTCATATCAGCGACAAAAAATATCTTTTTTCGCTTCCGTCTTAATGTGCGCGCCATATTGAGCGTGGTTTGATACAGCCATGTGAAAAATTTGGCTTTAAACTTCCAATGGGGAATAATTTTGTAAGCTTTATAGAATACTTCCTGTGTGATGTCCTGCGCGTCCTCTTGTTGTCCGCAAAACCGGTAGGCCAGGCGGAATATTTGAGATTGATTCCGTTGAACAATCGAGTAAAACATCTGTTGATCTCCTTGCTGCACAGCACGAATGTCGTGATCATCCGCGCAATCAACGCGATTCATGTTTAAATTCTGTTTTTCCATAAAAAATAATTATTGTCTTGTGAGCGTTCAATAGATTAGTGCATCCGGGAACAAAAAGGTTCAGTTTTTTTTAAAATATTTAACCCGGAAAAAGCAATTGGAATCGTAACGAGAAAGCAAAAGTTGTTGCAAGGGTTATTTCGTGAAGTGTATCGAGATACGGCGAACGAAATAATCCCGAGCATAACGTAGCAATTGCGACGAGTTTTGTCTTCATAGGTGATCCCAATTGCATTTTCCTGGTTAATCGACAACAAGGTCTAAAAAAAATCCTTACCTTGAATCAAGGTAAGGATTCACATTTGTGAATATATCACACATCATGACTGTCCAAATAAGCGTCAGGTTAACACAATCACCTGAACAACCGCGATTAAAAACGTTAACCATCGTCGAATATAGCTGAAAAAGACAGTATTAGCGTATAAATGTTGCTCACACTGTCCAAACAAGGAGTTTAAATGTCAAAAGCGGTGTTAATGGACAAAACACACGCAACTTCTTTAGTTATAAAATGTTCAACCGCGTTTGGAGTGAATTCCTCGGAGCTCTGCTCCGAGGAATTCACTCCATTAAATGGATACAACGTTAAATGATTCTCCCCCTGGATAACTTTGAACTTATCTGGAGCAACTCGAGCATGCCATGCTCCTATCTTGATATAAATCCAACAATAGCAGTCCACCGCCTGACCGAAATCCAATTCCACCTCAAACCGAACTCGACCGCAAGAACATCCACCCTGGTACTTTTCATTGTTCGTCCTGCGCCGGCGTTTCCGTCGTCCAATAAGGTGCGGCGTATTGATTAATGTATCTCAATGCAAGCTGTTTGCCTTGCTGCAATTCTTCCGCGCTTAAGACCCCCCTTAACTGTTCAAGAATATTTTGTGTCTGGCCTATCAACTTTGCCGAGCTGAACGCGAGCCCTTCTGTGGCGCTGAAATCTTTACTCGCTTTAGCATAGGAGCAGATACACCAGGCGTACGCTTCTAATAAATTTTTGTCGACGCCAGTTCCATTAAAATAGGCTTTCCCGATATGGTACTGGGCTTCAGCATGGCCCTTTTGCGCGGCATAGAGCCAAAACTCTAAGGCCTGACGCATATCCTTTTCCACACCTAAACCTTGCTGTGTCAAATAAGCGGCATTATTATACGCCGAAAGCACATCCTCTTCCATTGCGATCCGCCATTGCTGATAAGCTTCTTCATAATCCTCGACACGAAAAGCATTCACACCTTTATCAAAGGCGGCTAACGATTCCGCGCGGACAAAACAGGGCAGGACAAAAAACAACATGCATAATGCTACAACCAAAAAATATATGGTTCTCATAAAAACAATCTCCAATGTAATACCAAATCCAATAAATAATCCATCTAATTTCTCATTGCTATTTGCGTAAAAGCGTTCGCAAAAAACGATGAGAAATTTTGGCAATTATTTAATGGAATTGGCATAATAACCATCTTCTGCTGTTCATTCTGTTTAAGCCATAAAAAATCTCATAAGGTCCGATGAAAAGATGACCTGATGCGATAACCTCATTGTAAGGGCTGGTGCATCGGCAACAGTTATATTTTTAAATAAAAAAAGCAATGCTGTTACTTCCCGAGATAACGACGTATTTTCTTTGCTTCTTTCTTGGCCTTCTTTTCATAACTTTCAATCTTCCGAGCAGAAACGGCTGTCGTCTGATAGGCTTTATTAAAGTGACCTGCAGCTTCATCGAAAGACCGCATGGCATGCCTCCATTGTTCACGTTTGGAAAAGCGTACCCCCTGTTCATACTTCAACACACCAGCTTCAAAATCATTAGGCACTTTTCGATCAACGGCGAGCCTCCGGTTCTTTGCTAAATTCTGCCTGCAGAAAGTCAGGTTCACCTGTGCCATGTGCTTGACATGCGCATCCGTGCAATCTTCCCGCTCAACAACTTGCTGAAACTCACGTTCCGCCAGCATATAAGATTCAATGGCTTTATAATACTGTCGAAAATCTTCAGCCTTTTTCCCTTTTTTAAAATAACTTTCACCCATCTCAAGCACATCATCACATTGCTGCGCAAAGAGAGGACAAACAAAAACTAACGACGCGATAAGAGAACCTAATACAAGCATATTAATTTTTTTCATTCTGACAATCTCCTAATATTTCTTTGACCCAGGGTCGGTTAAAATACCAGAGAACTCCCATAGAAAAAACAAGAAAAAATACGTTCCCATAGACTAACGGAGTTCCATATATGAGTTTCTTAATTGTAACATATCTATCCGAACTTGCATATTCTGCGAAGTCGGTATAGCTTGTGTCGACCAGCATGTTCAAAGCATGTCCGGCGTTGCCGATATCCTGAACGATGTCCAGGGGGAGATACAAGCCCCATAGGATAATAACATAATGGATCATACCCAGCAAAACAACAAAAACGGAAACCGGACGGGCCCATCCCCGCTTCCTTAAAAGGCCGGTCCCGGCAAAAATTAAAAAAACGCCTTCCAACAATTGCCAATAAGATAAAAATTTTGATATTTGGACATGCCTGAGCTTGAATTGATTAATTTTGTTGATAAAAATATTCCTGAAACGCTCATGCTCTTTCAGGTAAATCTCAACATTCCCCGATGCCGTTAATTGAGAATAGTACTCCTCCTGAGTAAACACATCCTTTTTGGTTTGGTCTAAAGTCTCAATCGTGTCGAAAGCCGCGTCATCAATCACCGCGAGAAACTCCTTTGACCATGTTGACTGGAAAAAAACACTTGAACAAAAACAAAGACCAATGATCACAAAAAAGACACCGGTAATAATACCAATTACAGAAAATAAAGACCCATTTGACACGACCAATTCCATTAAATA
>JAIORP010000151.1 GCA_021108075.1 Candidatus Omnitrophota bacterium
AATTTAGAAGTAACGGATTCTACAAATAAAAACTAGTTCTCGGACAAGCTCCTAGTTATTTGCCGTGACCACGATTCGAAATTGACCTATGCCTTGGATATGACAAACAACATCGACGTGCGGTATTACAGCGTGTCGTTCAAATTGAAAGAGAATCCCTGACAAGCCGGATGCAGACGACGGCTTACAGCCGCGCCTGATCCGCAGCGTTAGAGCCTAATAGAAAACAGAAGAATTACATAGAACCCTTTAGAATGAAATGGAGACATAAGATGAAAAAAGAATGGTTAAACCGGAAAGAAACTTTTGAGGTAAAAGATGTGAGAAAGTTGAAAGGGAATTTTCTGCTCTCTATATTGAAAAAAGCTCAAGATTTAGAGGTTGAAAATGGATTGTGCATTGTGCAGAGCTTTGAGCCTATTCCGCTCTATTCTGCTCTTGAGGAATTGGGCTACGAACATCATACCGATAAGATATCTGAAACGGAATATAAGGTTTACTTTTATCGCAGAACAATAAAAACCCCTAAATATCCTGATGGCATGGATATTCCACTTAAGCCGACAGCGATTGTAAATTTTAATCGTATTGAGCCAAAGCTGGCTGATGTCGTGGTTAATTTCTGGAATTTAATCTGGGGCCAGGAAAGTCCGGCAATTGATATGAAAACTCGTCTATTATTATCTCTTGCCAACGGTGTTGGTGGCGGGCGGATGAGACAGGCAACCAGGGAGATGGTTAAGGCCTATTCAATTGGAGTGACGGTCGCAGAATTTGATGAACTATTTTCGATGTTTGCCTGGAATCAAGGGGTTGGCTACTTTGCCTCTGAAATCGGTCCTTCTTCACTGTTTGCAGCTTATCAGTTTGTTAAGACGCAAGAAGATAGAGGCATTGAGCGCTCTGAAATAGTAAAAAAACTCATTGAGAAATTTGGAGAAACAAATCCGGACGTGAGTACCTTTTATAAAGCGACAAAGGATGAGACCGATGGTGAAAAGTGAAGATAAAATTGTAGTCATAATAACGAAGTTTCCACGCATCAAAGAAAAGCTCACTGAGCGAAATAAAATATTTGGAAAATTGAACAATCCTGCCGTATTCAACACAGTAGGCAAATTTGCACGGATATCTGATGTCGCGAAAATATCTGGAGAAGACTTGGAAGATTTACTGGTTTTCATCAATAAACTCCTGCTTGAAGATGAATCTTGAATTGGCGTTGGTTTGAGCAACAGCTCTAACAATTCGCTTCACGCTGACCGTAACCCGCGCCCTTTCGGGCACGGGTTACGGCAGGGGAGCTTAATCGTTCGCCACAAAAATGACAGTAAAGATTTAAGCTGTTTATGGCATGTTTCCCATGATAGCCACTGGAATGAATATGACAGTTACTCCCAACAAAACGATTTGTAGTTTAATATTTTTTTTAATGCTCTCTTTTTTATTAGCAGGCTGCACGTTCATCCAGCTTAGAGAAGAAACGAAATTTGCAAAGAAATCAGCAGTTTTAGTTGGAAAGGTGTCAAGCACCATTTTTTTCCGTGATATGCCGGTCGTTGTAGCCGCCTATTCTAAAAAGGATAGCAAGAGAACAATTGTTCATTACACGACATTGCATGAACTTGGGCCTTATGAATTAATGGTTCCCACCGGGACTCACAATATTGTTGCTTTTGGAGATATGAACAAAAATTTGATTTATGACAAAGGGGAACCGGCAGGTCAAATTTTAAGTGCTGAACAGGTCTCTGCTCCTGCGGGAGGTGTGGCCGGGAATTTGGATATTGTAATTTCCGTACAAAATAGTAAAAAAATCGATTTCCCGGTTGGGTCCAAAATTCCACCCAAAGAACACAAAAAATTCCACAGCACATGTCCTGGTGCAATAGCAAAAATGGAGGACTATTTGTTCTCGGATGAATATGGGGAAAAAGGGTTCTGGACTGCTTTAGAGTTTTTCAGGGAAATTAGTGGCAATGTTTATTTCCTTGAAGAATACGATCCGGCAAAAATCCCGATCCTTTTTGTTCACGGCGCTGCAGGGTCTCCCCAGGACTGGCGGACTTTTTTTGAAAGTATTGACCGTAACAAATATCAACCGTGGTTTTACTATTATCCTTCAGGCGCGTCCATTGATTCGATGTCCTATTTGCTGTTTTGGAAACTGCAAAATCTGCAGACAAAGCATAGATTCAAAGAACTATACATTACGGCCCACAGCATGGGCGGACTTGTTGTTCGGTCTTTTATTGTAAATTATGGCCATTTTTTTCCTTCCATTACTAACTTCATCTCTATTTCAACACCATGGGGAGGAGAAGAGCTCGCGAAAATTGGCGTTAAATACTCCCCTGCCGTAATTCCAGCCTGGAGAGATATGCAACCGGGAAGTGACTTTTTTAACTCGATATTTAGAAAAAAAATGCCACCTACGGTCGAACATTATCTCTTCTTTGGACACAAGGGGAATCGTAATATACTGCGACCGAATAACGACAAGGTGGTCACCTTGGACAGTCAGCTTGATCAGCGTTCGCAGAGAGACGCTAAAATGATTTATGGCTTCAATGAAGACCATGTCAGTATCCTGTCAAGCAAGCAGGTAATATCTCAATATAACGCCATACTTGCCGATACATATCAAAAAACAAAAGCCTCGGACAAAATTTCGGGCAACAGATTGTGTGTCGATTTTTCGTTTGATTTCCCGGAAGAGTTACCAAGGCCCATGCCCGCTCTTCTCCTTCGTCCTGTCGATAAAAAAGGAGCTGAAACCTTGCTCTACCTTAGCCCTGAAGATACAGGGCGAGAACATGGCCCATTTCCTTCTGGAAATTATGAAGTGAGCATGATTGCCCCTGCATTCGCACCAGAGCCTGTCAGTATACCAATACGCATTGAAGAAGGTATGGTTCCCAAAGTCAAATTTTCTATGAAACCGGTAGGGTACCTCCGTGGCTATGTTGTAAAAAATGAACGCAATATTCAGGCAGGGAAAGATCGGCAACCGGATACTGAAGTGCAGATACAATCAATAACTTTAAGAGGGAGTGGAATTGATCGTACCCTGATCCCTCTGCAAGGAGAAGAGATCAGCTATTCTGAACATTATTCTTCGCATTATCTTTCGGAAACGGATTTCACGTTCGAGGGAACTTTTTTCTTTTTTGGACTGCCGGCCGAAGAATACGAATTGACCATAAATGCAAAAGGATACGAACAATATTCCGAGAAGTGCAATGTGAAGATAGGACAATACCAGAATACAATAATCATTGAACTTGTGAAGGAAATCGTTGATCCTCCATAAAGGTATCGCTTTAAAAATAATGATAGGGAATCAAATAGCTCATGGCGAACAAGCTCTTGCACCGGAACGCCAAAAGCTGCGCCCGGGTAAGAGTGACATTAGGTTATAGGTTGAAAATGGAAATTTATTTATGAAATTTTTAAAACCGACAAAATGGAAAATTATTTTTACATTACTTATGCCGTTATATTGTACATATACTGTTCAATATCAAATGGCAATACCTCCTGAAAAAAGTATTTGGTATCAAATAGTTTTTTATCCTATCCCCTTACTCTTATTTTATTTATCAGCTATATTTAATCGCTTTAGCTGTAAAGTACATCCACTATTTTCTATTGAAAAAAACTTTTTGCATTTTTATTTAGATTTTATTGTACCTACACTACTTAATTATTTGATAATTTGCGTATCTTTCTTTTTGTTCTCAAAATTCAAAAAAAATATAAAAAAATCTAACAAATCGCTCCACACCGACTAGATTTGCCGCCTAAAAGCGGCGTCAAATCTGGCGGGTGAGCTCGGGCGTGATAGACATATAAAAATAAATAAATTATGAAAAAAAGATCAATATTTTATATTATGGTTTCTATTTATCTATATTTTGCCATAGAATCTTTCGCTAGCCAAATATTCTATGAAAAAATCTTTTTAGAAAACATGATATTTACGTCCAATTTAATTGTTGAAGCACAATGTATTGAAGCAGATAGCAATCCTAATCATACCAAATCCATTAATAAATTGTTCTATTTTAATTCTGAAAAGCAGAATTGGTTTTGGTCATTATTTAATGGAATTGGTATAAATAGTGCCAACAACAGAATTCAGCTGACACAAAAAACTGGCGGAATTTGATCATAGATTGAAAAGTTTTCGGCGGCTTTTTGTGCCGCTGATTCTGAACGTTAGGAGAAAGATAAAACGAAGAAATCAATTAAATTAAACAGTTTTATATTAATAATTGTTATTTTATTTTTTTGCATTAGTGCTTTTGCCGAAACGATAACACTTAAATCAGGAGAAAAGATAACAGGCAAAATAATTGAGGGAAACAAAGAACATATTAAAATTATTGTTGATGGGAAACCTACCACATTTTCTATCGTTGAAATTGACAGTATTGAAGACCCAAGCGAAAAAATTTCTCCGCCAATGTTTGGCAATTCTCTTAAAACGAAGCAGCAAAAAGCAAGTGATGAGAAATTTATTAATAATGTTGTCCAAGAAGCTGGCAGTCGGGCAGCTGCTGCTAAAGAAATGGTCGCTTTAGGTTGGAAATATTACGAGCGAAGAGATTTAATAACCTCTATGAAAAGATTCAATCAGGCTTGGCTATTAGACCCAAATAATGCTGATATTTACTGGGGATTTGGATTAATTCTTGCCGCTCAAGGAGATTCAGTTAAAGTTATTGAAATGTACGACAAATCGTTAAGTATTAACCCTAATAATAAATATATTTATCTAAATAGAGCTCATATTTATGAAGAAAAAGGAAATTTTGGGAAGGCCATTGATGACTATACTCGTGCTATAAAAATAGATGCCAGTGAAGCACAATTCTATAATGATCGTGCTGTAGCGTATTTTCACAGCGAACAATATGATAAAAGCTGGCAAGATGTGTCTAAAGCTATGGAGCTAGGATACAATATTCACCCAGGATTTTTAGAAGCCTTAGAAGAAAAAGGTTATAAAAAATAGCGCCTAACAATTCACTTCACACTGACCGGAACCCGCGCCCTTTCAGGTCGCAGCTTCCGGCAGGTGAGCTCAGGCGTTATAAGTAAAAAATGAAAGAAATAATTAATAAAATACAAAAAATAAAAACATGGATAGATAAAAATCAAGAATTGTTTGATTTTCAAAAAAGCAATAACAAATATATGGACTTTGCTGTTGAAATTGGCAATCACATACGATACTTAATGTTTATTTCGGCAGGTTTAATTCCTGAAGGCAAGACGGGATATAATAAACAAGATGCTGTCATTGTTGGACTTTTTGTTCGTTTATGCAAACTATATGATACGTTATGTCTTCATGTCGCTGAAAACCATGGAGAAATAGTTCGAATATTTGTACGGCTGTTTTTCGAAAGTTCTTTTCAAAGTAGCAAAAGCTTTAAACATTTCCGCATCAAAATTACTTGAATAGTGAGGAGGTTGGGAATTTTAGCAGAAAAATGCTATTTAGAAAATTTTGAAGTTTTTTACACAAGGTTATTTTCTATGTTATACTTTAGTTAACATACCCCTCAAGCCTCTTAACAATGCTCAAATCGAGGGGTTTTTTATCACTATGAAATATACAAAACAACCCCTAACATACGAAGAGCAATTGGAGAATCTAATTTCTCGTGGGCTAATAGTGAAAGATAAATCTTTTGCTATTTCTGTTCTCAATCGAGTGAGCTACTATCGGTTGAGTGCCTATTGCATTCCTTTTCAATCTCCCAAGGATCATTTCAAGAAAAACACTACTTTTCAGAATATTTACGACCTTTACAGATTTGATCATGACCTAAGAATGATTGTTTTTGATGCCCTTGAGCGTATCGAAATAGCAGTAAGAACATCAATGACATATTATTTGGCTCATAAATTCAGCGCTTTTGGATACCTTGAAAAAGGTAATTTTCATAATAGCTTTAACCATGAGAATTGGCTTGCAGTTATTGAAGAAGAAATCAGGCGTTCAAGAGAAATTTTCATTGAACACTACAAGGACAAATATGCTGAATCAAAACATTTTCCTATTTGGATGGCTTCCGAAGTATTCTCTTTCGGAAGATTATCCCAGCTCTTTAGTGGATTGCACTATAAGGATCAGAAGGAGATAGCAAAAATATATAATGTGCCTAGAGATGTTTTTCGTTCGTGGATGCATACTCTAGTTTATTCAAGAAATTTGTGTGCTCATCATTCAAGGCTTTGGAATAGAATATTAGCAATTAAACCGACATTCCCTCAAAAATCTTCTCAGTGGAATTCGCTGTTTCCAATAGACAATTCAAAAAGTATTGCTTTGTTTACGATAATTCATTTTTTATTGAGTGAAATAGGAAGTACTTTTAGCTGTAAAGAGAAGCTAGTTCAATTATTAGAACAAAGTTCATTTGTTGATCCGAAGGCAATGGGATTTCCTGATAATTGGCAAGAACATAAAATTTGGCAATAAGCAGAGCAACGAATCATACGAACACTGGCGTAGTAATATTTCTTGAAGCATCTTCACTCATAGCCCAGTTGCAGAATTCGTTTCCCATGGCGAGCTTTTAAACTAAAAGGGCCAGCTTTCGCTGACCCTTTTAGTTTAAATGTTTTATAGTGTTGTAGGCAATCATCACCGATTTCCATTCAGATAATTAAGGGAACAACTTTTCCTCCCGATCCATGATCAGTAACGTCTCTACAAACAGCCGGCCAATTTTCAGTATGGCTCCATCCAACGCTTTTTTCCCTGTGACCATCATGTCTGCTATTTTTTCTTCCAATATTTCTCTGCCGACCAATTCTTCTATTACGTCCTTGTTTTTTTTCATTCTTTTCGTTATTCTATTCATTGATAGTTCCTCCATTTTGGTTTTTTCTTTTGGACTATTTTAGTCCTCCGGGGGAACTGTCCTGAACTCTTTTCAGTCCGTGCGGATTTGTACGAATAAATTAGTAAAAATTAGCTAAAAAAAGGAGGACAACCTAAATGTGTTTTAACTTACCTAATAAAGTATTATTGACTATGTTTGTTTTTTTGCTTGTTTGCTTCACTATCGTTACCATTGCGTATGCCAATTCAGAAAACGCCAGGATAGAAACAAAAGGTAGTACTTATCAACTAATTTGTAATCAGGGAACGATAACAATATACGCCCCCCTGGGAAATATTAATGGTATTTCAACTGAAATGGTGACTGCGAAATGGACAGAACATGAGAATGGAAAAGAAATACAACAAACTTGTTTGAAGGATAAGGCACAGACTGACGTTAAAAATATTATTTGCGAACCATTGAAAAAGAGTTCAATGGAAACAACCCAAAAGGCTTCTGCTGTTTCAACGACAGCAGAAGCCGGAACATGGATGTGTACGGGAGAAAATGTTGAATTTACAATTAAAGGATTCCTGGCAAGACGACAGTCTGATGGAAAATGGGACACGTCTGGCGCAAATACACTGAATTGGATAATAGATGATTGTAATAAATGTGATTTTATAATTGATTAAATTTTGATGCGTCATTCAAAACCAGATTATTGAATAATGTGATCTGATAACAGTTCACTGATTATGAACGAATCCAGAGCAATTTTGGATTGATACTATTGTTTTGGAAAAATGGTTTCAGGTGAGCGGAATGTATCCTGTCTACTGCTAGAATAATTCCAGGGTCCGAATGTCGACGATTGTAATAAGAAGTTGAGAAGAAATGATTGCGTAACCATGGGATGAAGGCGGATTGCGATTCTGCTACGATCCATTGCAACCGTTTAGTCGTAACGTGCGCGCCGGGCATGCTTTATTACTAACGGGTGAACGTCCCTTAAAGAATTTAACCTCAGACAGTAAATATCTGATATCCATTAGATGAATTTAAAACGAATTAATTTTAAAGAAGGAGAAGTAAAAGATGGCTAAAAGTGATCAAGACATTCCAAAGGTTTCATTGTCCAACACGAAAAAAGAGATGATGGATGCGTTTAAAAAAATGAAAAAGGCTCTCGAAGAAAAGGATGAAACCGAATTGAAGCCGGAAAAGAAAATAGAAGAAAAAAGAACACAGGAAGTCACAAAAGTTGCGGACTCTTTATCTTCAGAGCGTGTTTCCACGGATATTAATAACCTTAAATTGGAAATTGGAAAAGCGTTGTCTCAGGTTTCTGAAAAGTTAGAGGAACAGACACAAAAATATCAGAAAGTACAAGAAGCCATAGATGTCAAAAATAAAGAACTTCAGGAAATTTATGATATTGAAAAATCCGCTTTTGCTTTAGCTGCGCTTATCGAGTCACAAAAACAGAAAAAATTAGAATTTGATGAAGAGATATCCGGACTAAGAAAAGAATTAGAAGGCCGTATAGAAAAAACAAAATTTTTGTGGGATAAAGAACAAAAAGAATATGATGAGACGCTTAAAGAGCGCAATGCGCAGGAGAAAAAAGAAAGGGAACGGAAAAAGGAAGAATATACGTATGTCTTTGAACGGGAAAAACAGCTTGCGGAAAATAAATATAAAGACGAAGTAAACAAGCAAACCAAAGACCTTTTTCTTAAAAAAGAAGAATTCGATAAAAAGATAGCTGAACAAAACAAAGTTATCAAAGAAAGAGAGGTCTTTGTCGCCGAGCGGGAAAAACGCCTCGATGATTTACAAAAGGAAGTCGATTCTTTTCCCAAAAGGATGGAAGCCGCGGTAAACAAAGCTGTAGATGAAACAACCGCAAGACTTAAAGAAGAAGCTAATAAAAATGAAATGCTATTGAAAAAAGAGTCTGACGGAGAGAGCGGCATTTTGAAAACAAAGATAGACTCTCTGGAAAAAATCGCGGCAGATCAAAATAAACAGATTGCAAACCTCACGGTCCAATTAGAAAAAGCCTATGGAAAGGTTCAGGACATTGCCGTGAAAGCCGTTGACGGTTCGGCCAAAGCAAAGGCGTTTAATGACTTTAGCCGTCATTTTACTGAAAGAGGCAATAAACAATCTCAGGAATAAATGGTGAATGTCGGGAGAAAGGAATGGGCAGGAAAATTAAAATTCTAGAGAAGTTTAGAATTTGGATTGAAGTATAATGGCCCCGGAAAACGATGTTAAATTTGGCTCTTTCACAGAATTTGTGGGTAAAACAGTAAAAAAGGCATTGTTGACTGGTTTTGTGCAATTTTTTGACAAGAAACAATACCAACCAGAAAGACCAACAATACTAATAAAAGCATTACTAAATAAATGCTATCCTGTCAAAGGATTCGTATTTGGCAAAGTCAACTTTTTAGTTAATGTAATAGCGGTTGTGGTCATACCTCGAAAGAACTCGAGAGCGATATGTTCATGTTGTCACCAAATAGCATATGATCATTTTGAAAGAACGTCGGTTTAAATATATCCTCCTATGGAGGATAAACGTTGGATTTCTTTATCGGCCAAGAAGAGTTGATTGTCCTGGAGATGGAGTCAAAGTTGAAAAGATTCCCTGGTCCGATGGTAAAAGTCCTGTTTGTGAACCGTTTAAATTGTTTTTAGCTCATTGGGCTAAGCCTTTATCCTGGTTAAATCGACGGAGTCAGCGCAGAAGTTGCAACTGGAAAGGGTTCAGAGAAATTTGGGAGCATTATAATATTCCTCGCCCCCGAATTATCGGTTAATGGAATTGGTATTAATCGAAAGAATTCCCCTGAGCTTGCTCCGGGGTTGCCGCCTGAAGGAAGAGTTCGAGAAAACATGGGTTTCTCGAATACAGAATTCCATCGTAGCATGGATTCGACCGTCGCAAATTTTCTCGAGGGTAAACAAAGGGTTTACTCAAATCGAGCTATAGCCGTAATAGGATACCCCGTAGCTTGCTGCGGGGTGCTGGGTTCATTCAATGCTTGTATACGAAGCGAGTAATACTGAAGAGCTTTGTGCGGGTAAACCGCGCACAGGGAGCTGCGAGAGGGCGGTCGGGTAACTGGCCGTTCTATCTCGATTAAGAAAAATAAAATTTCACCAGCAAGTCCAATAATAAAACAAGAGGGATATATTATGATAAAAATACCTGAAGAAGTTAAAATCGCAATTGATAAAACAAATCCTATATGTATAGCAACTGTTAATAGCGAAAATATACCAAATATAATATATGTTACGTTTTTAAAATACATAAATGACACAACTGTCGTTATAGCAGACAATAAATTTGTAAAAACAAGAAATAACGTATTATCTAATTCTAATCTTTCTTTTGTTGTGCTTGATCCTGAAACAAAAAAATCATATCAATTAAAAGGAAAAACGGAATATATACAAGAAGGTGAAAAGTATCAAGACGTTTTTAATTGGGTGCAAGAAGAGAGACCGAATCTTCGTCCTAAAGGTGCTTTATATGTAACCATCGACGAGATATTTTCCGGAGACAAGAAAATAATATGAGAATTGGTTTAAAGTATTGAAATATGAATAGATTCCCACGGGTGTGAACCCGCGGGAATCTATTTTTGAGGGGGTACTCATTCCATTTATTTATCTCAAAGGCTGGAGAGTAACCCCGCCTTTTGGGGACTATAACAATGTTGAGAGGATAAAGAATTAAACCTAACAATCACTCCAGCGGCCCCACGGGCGTCGTTTGAGCCCTTGAGTTCAAACGTTAGTTTTTTAAAATGGAGGATATTTATTATGAGATTGATCTTTTCGAAACTTACAATCGTTTTTCTGTTTATGGTCTTTCTGGCTTCTTGCGATATCGATTCGAATAATTTAGACAACCGGAGAGTCAAGTTAGTGTCAAGATGTACTGTGAGTTTGGGTGCCGAATTCGTTCATGTAAATGTCAAAGGAAAGGATCTGATGGTAGAATTACCCCAGGGATATAAGAGAAAATATCCCGGTGGTAAAAATGCCTGGATCAGCTTGATAGGAATTTGCCATATGCAACCTCAAGGTGGTCCTGATACCCAGGAGCACGCAGATGGCTATGTGGATGTTGAGACCATCCTGTTTTATGATCAAAATGATAACCATCAAGAATTTTTAAAGATAATAAGATAGAAAGCTAACAAGCCAATCAAGCGGACCTAACTTCGACGTTTCGCGCCTCCGTTAAACCGTTTATTTTGATGTTATACTTAAACCGAAATAATATCTAAGTTAAATCAAGTCTTTTTATTAAATATTTTTTGT
>JAIORP010000037.1 GCA_021108075.1 Candidatus Omnitrophota bacterium
TCATGGACCGTCGATACGACCAAACATTTTGTCTACGACGGTTGGAATGTTATTCAGGAAATAACAACCGCTCAACCGACAAAATATTACGTCTGGGGTCTTGATCTTTCTCAGAGTTTACAGGGAGCAGGCGGCGTAGGTGGTTTACTCGCCGTGATCGAAGGAACTTCGAGCTGGAATTATCTCTACGACGGGAACGGCAACGTCGGTCAAATGCTCAACTCCACAACAGGAGCCATCGAAGCCCATTACGAATACGATCCTTATGGCAACTCAGTTCTTTCAACTGGTGCTTTAGCTTCTTCGAATCCGTATCGTTTTAGTACGAAGTATTTGGATGATGAATTCAACTTGTATTATTATGGCTACCGCTATTATGATCCTGAGACAGGGAGGTGGCTGAACCGAGATCCGATAGATGAGCAAGGGGGATTGAATTTATACGTTTTATTGAACAATAATTCAATTAATTCTATCGATCACTTAGGATTAATTGATGTAGAGGCATGTGTAGAAGTTCTCAAATCTATATATGTCCAAGCTGGAAAGCTGTATGCTGAAATTAAGAAATATGATCCTCTTGCAGATGGGAAAGGTGGATTCCCCATGGGAGGGGGCAAACTTACTAAACCAGGTGGACACTATAAAGAAATTAAGAATTTTCAAAAGGGATTAAAAAATCGACTGGGTGACTTCGTCAAACGTTGTATAGATGACTGCGATGATGATGACGATGATGACCAAATCGATAAACCCACCTATCCCAAATGGGCTGATCAATTATCAAATGTTTCAATTCCTGAGCCTATCTATGATAGCTCAAGAGCAACTAAACGTATTCTTGTGCAGTTACCTATTATGCCTGACACTGAGTCAGCTGTTGTTAAAATAGAAAAATACCAACAAGACATACAAAACTTAAAAACCGTTGCAAATATTGCTACTGTTAGTGGGAAGGTTACGGGGTGCTACTGTATTTATCGTGCAGTTAGATTGTTACCTTCATTAGCTCCGCCTTTTTGGTGGACGATACCTGCTAATGTAGTAGCACCATAATTTTATTGGAGTCGTTATGGATATTATTTTATTAGAAAAAAAAATCAGGGAGGTATTTGCTTGTTCTCTCCCTATGGATGCTTTAAGTGATGATCAATATGATGATTTAAATAGTGGAATTAACAGGCTTGATGATGCTTCAGTTAAAAAATACCTCCCATTGTTGTTGATTCGGGAAATGAATCTTCATTATAAATATGCTTTAAGTGGAACAGGTGATCAACTGATTTATTTTCTTGATGGAGCACAGTTAGATGAGAAAGATAGTGCAACAAGTCAAGCGGACAAATCATCTGTTGATTGTTTGATAAATATAAATGAATCAACTTTCCAGGATTTCACAAAAAACCAGGGAGAAATGATTTCAATCTGGCTCAAAGAATTTGCATATGACAAGTATGTAGAATATTGCAAGAAAGATGTGGAATCCGCTATTTATTATTGGAGTGAAGTATTTCCCAAAGGAAAATAACTATTTGAGACTGTCTACGATCATAGAGATGAGGAAGTCATGAAAAGTACATCTAATGAAATTGAAAATCAGATTAGAAATGCATTCAATTGTTCGGCCTCATTAGATTCTTTAAGAGATGCTGAGTATGCCGATTGGAACGTTAACATCATTAGGCGTGATATCAAATCTGTTAAAGAATATCTTCCATTATTATTGATAAAAGAATTGCACAGCGACAATAAAACATACTTAATGGGAGATCATTTAGTTTTTTTTCTGAAGGGTGATCTCAATGGAAAGCAATCAGTTGATTCAGATATCCCTGAAGAAAGAAGATGGTCTTATGATTTTATCAAAAATTTTCATTATTTTTTTGATGGAATAACTCCAACTCAATCTGTAGCTATATTGAGCTGGTTAAAAGATTATGCCTATGATCGGTATCATGAGACTTGCAAGGATGACCTAATGTCTGCGATTCAATATTGGACTGATTATGCTGAAAGTAAACAAAATGAATAAATTAGTAACTTAGAGGGGAGTGCATGGGATTCTTTCTAGATTTATTTATACATATTTCAAAATTCACCATAAAATGGGGAGTTCCTCTATTTATAATTTATTATTTTTTTAAATTTTGGTTTTGCGATTTGAAAAAGCCAGATATAAAGAATGAAAACAATAAATCAGAAAGGATAAAAAAATTTACAATTGCAATATTTTCTTTATTAATGGCGTATTTAGCATATATAAACGTCGGAAATTTTTTAGATGAATGGCTTTTATTCCAACTATCCGATAGATGCTTGGTTAGTAGTATTAAGATTGATGAAAAAAATAGGCAGATATATCCTGTATTTATTAATCAAGGGGGCGATGCTTTTGCATATAATGAGCTTGTTCAAAAACTAAATAAGACGAATGATAAAAAATTACAACAACAATTATTGAAAATTTATCAGGGAATGTCAATTGCTGAAGATGTATTTGACAAAAATTCAATAACAGTGAATAGAACAAATAATAAAGGCAGTTGGACGTTTAATAATCCCAATCCATTCGATGAACTTAAAAACGATTTTGATGTATTTAATATAATTGATCAAGTTAGACATATCAAATTTTGGACGACAAGTGCACAGTGCGCCAAATTTTTACAGAATGATGAGTATTTGAGAGATAAGAAAAATTTTAACAAGGACAATATTGCACGACTTAGAGAATATGATTGGGAAAAAATGTTTAAGAACCTTACTTGCAATATTGAAAATCATCCATCTTTAATGGTACGGAAAATCTGCACAGATACCTATATGTTGTGGGCTTGTCCTGATGGCAAGAAAAGGACTAATTGCGAAGACATGATATTTAAAGATAAAATTTATTATTTTGATAATGCTATAATTCACTGGAAAAAAAACAGGAAGAAAATTTTAAATAATTTTCATAAAAATATAGGTGTTGATTAAAAGCATGTGTGAAGATATCTTTTCTGAAAAGCGATCAATTCCAAAGCCAAGAATATCTCATTCTTGGCTTTGCTCTTTCTCATAGACAACTCGCATAAGTTGTCAACCAAAACCGCATAACACCGAAAATACAACGTCCAGACTGTCTGGGGTCTGGATCTTTCTCAATCTTTGCAGGGAGCAGGAGGCGTAGGTGGTTTGCTTGCAATGGTTTCCGGCACGGATTCCTACACCTACATGTATGACGGGAACTGCAACGTTGGTCAAATGCTCAACTCCTCAACAGGAGCCATAGAAGCTCATTATGAGTATGATCCTTATGGGAATGAAGTTCTTTCCACAGGGGCATTAGCTTCATCGAATCCGTATCGGTTTAGTACGAAGTATTTGGATGATGAGTTCAACCTGTACTACTATGGGTTTAGATATTACGATCCGGAAACTGGGAGGTGGTTGAATCGCGATCCGATTGAAGAAGAAGGCGGAATAAATATTTATGCGTTTATTCTAAATAATCCTATTGATAAAGTTGATTATTTAGGAAAAAAAGATATGCCTTTTATCAAATTGGCAATTGGCTTAACAGCAAATGCAGATATTGTATCTAAAGCAACGAAGTATGGTTTGGTTATTGGGAGAGGAACTGCAATTATGTTTTTCCCAGCGTCAGGTGAAATTGCTTCTTTTACAGTTACAGCAGGATTCGGAAAAAGTTTAGATGAATGGCGTTGGCCGTTACCATCAGATTTCCCAGATGCTCAAGACTGGGAAAGATTTGAGGCCGGATTAAATGCTGGTGTTGGCTTAGGGATAGAAGAGGCCTATTATGTAGGTGGTGGGCTGGCTGATGCAGATTCCTTTGAAGGCATTTTTCATACTTCTCAAGGGTCGTTAGCAACCGTAGGTCTCTCTGGATACGTTGGCGATCGAGATGAAAATGGAGGGTATTGGGTTGGTGGGACGGTCACTGTTGGTCCTGGTCTTGGTGCGGCAAAAATCGATTGGCTATATAAACACCATGGATTAAAAATCGATTTAGATAATGAACAAGAAATGGGTCCATTATCACCAGCGGCGAGATGTTTTCTTCTCGGATTGAGAACAGCGCTGGGATATTGGGATGCGTATAAATATTATTAAGGCGGATATATTATATGGAACAAAAATCTTTTGTAAAACGCTTCATATATGTATTTTTTGTTTTGGGTTTTATTGGATATATTGGTATATCTTTGTTCCCTGTCATATCAAACAACGCAGAAGTCACACAGTTGGTGAAATTGATCAATAAGGGAGACAATATATCTATAGATAACGTTTTATCTGCACGACCACAATTAGTTGATTCATATTCAATACCTAAGGGAGATTCCGTATTTAATATTGCAGTTTCATCTGGAAATCTTAATATTGTTAAAATATTTCTTAAACATGGAGTAAACATAAATCATCGGGGTTCGTCAAATAGAGCCGGGTTACATGTTGCTGTAAATAGTAATAATGAGCAAATGGTATCTCTTCTGCTTGATAATGGGGCAGATATTAATATCTCCGGATTTCGCCATGACAATACATCATTACAAATTGCCGTTGATAGAAATTATTTGGGATTAGCAGAATTCTTAATCTTAAAAGGCGCAAATATAAATTCAATCGACATGCAAAAAGAAACGCCATTAATGGATGCTGTTGAGAATGGAGATATTGATATGGTTGAATTATTACTTAGGCATGGTGCAAATAAATATATGGTTAATCAAGCCGGAGAGACCGCGATGGATATAGCAAAGAAGGGTAAGGAAGATAGATTAATTCGAATTCTTGAAAATTGAAGATAAGAACCATGAGTTAGGAAAAATAGTAACATGTTAAATTTAACCTTGGGGGGTGGGTCAATTCAAATAATAAACTTTATTAAAGTTAAGAACTATCTACCTTTCATGGAAGAGAGTTAGAAATAATGTCAGATTGGAAAAAAACAGAACAAGAGATAGAAGCTCTCTTTAGTCACTACAGTATTCATGATATTGCTACTTCAATATTGTGCGTCTCTTTATGGCTTCCTAATCTTTCTAGTCAGATGAAGAATTCCTATTTGACACTTTTTTTGCTTTCAAGACAGCCATCTATTTTTCAATCAGATAACAAGACTAAAAAGTATGATGATTTTAGGAATTTCGTGACAAAATTGATTGAGCTAGTTCCTTCTTTTCCAACAACTGAAGATTATTTTCCTGAGACAGACTGGGGTGAGATTAAATTTTATTTTAAGGATGAAATTTATAGAATATTTTATGGTAACGAAATTACTGATATATATGATTACCTATCTATGTTTGATATTAAGTATGTATCTATTGATAAGCAATTTAGAGAAAAGGTTGGAAGAAGCCCTGTCAATGAACTTCGCACATGTTTAAGCCTTCAAGATAAAATAATTACTTCTTTGCCTCGCCAAGAAATAACCAGTAAAAAAAGAGAACAATTTAGTCATGGTCATTTTGAAGTGCCATCAGAAGAATTTTGGCATGCTATGCTTCACATAGACTTCATTTCATGTTTCAAACCGCTCGTTTCAGATGATTTCTTAAAAAGTTATTCTGGTAATGTTGGTTCAGCGATTTTCCCTAACGATATTGGGGCGTTTATACATGGAATTTTGTATGGATTATATTCATCTTGTTATTTCTTGGAAAATAAAGGAAAACATTATTTGTTAAATCCTAGACGATTCTCTTGCATCTTGCTCGAGAAGTGGTTTTCACTGTATCAAGAGAACAAAAATAACTTGTTTGAAAATAAAGAGTCTAAAAATTTTTATCCATCCTATGTTTTGGCAAAATTCATAAATTCTCGGATTATAACAGAACATAAATTTGAGATTATAAGCGCAACATTCTCTGATGGCAAGCCCCATCAATCTATGTTCGCCTCTGCTATTTTGCATGAAAATAAGGTAGTATTATTTTATTTGCTTGATGAAGATGGATCAGGAATCGATCAGGAGGTTTCTCTTGTTAACGAGGCAATTGAATATTTTAAAAGGAAGCCTTATACATTAGCTTTACATTTAGATCGTCAGAATGCACAATTTCAGTCTTCTGAAAAAATTGAAGCATTGGAACCATTTGTAATTTATATATACCCGAATATCTCCATTATGGGAGGTGTCAATTTTCGCTCTGTCCCTGAGAATATACAAGGCGAGTTTTTTGACATGACGAGCTTTCTGGGAATATTTGATGAGACCTCAAGCATCGCTGATTTTTTAGAATTTTGTGATTATATTAAAAACGATGCATCTCCTATAGTGGCTACCGCTAGTTTAATGGATCGGTATGCGGCATACAAAGATTCTTATAAGATTATTTCTGAAGGAGCCTTAAATTTTGACAAGATATGGCTCGATCCACATTGGGGGTCTAGTTATAAGTATGAACGATTAAAGGAATTTTGGAGTATATATCCTGAGAGAAATTATTTTGATCATCCTCGCTCATGGAATCCTGAAGTAACAGGCAATCGTGTGCGGTTGGTTGCTCGCGGATACAGAGGTTGTGCTCTTTTTACTAAAGTTTCGGATGCTAATTTTTTTGTTACAGCACCTTATAATAATATGAATCTCGATGAAGCACGCGTTTCTGATTTGCAGCTTATGTGTCTGGACGACTATATCAAGAATACCGCAGATATATTGCAGGAATTAGAAATATTAAAAAAATACAATGATGTAAACATTACGTTTATCCCAAAGACATTAATTGATCGAGACGATACCCTCAAGCATTTAAAAAATGAAGCGAAAGATTTTGATTTGCGCAAAGGTTCGATAGGAATTATTAAGGGAAATGTACTTGTTATTAGGATACTTTTTGATGTTGAAAAGACAATAGCAAAATTTCTCGAGCCTCAAAATAATAGTCACGAAATTGATCTCATTTCATTTGTTCTTAGCTTGTTCAATAGAGTTCATTATGATTATAATATGGAGACGGTTATTGATAAGATCAAAGAAAGGTACTCTGATAGAAAACCACGGCATACTTTGATGTCTATTGATACAGGCGTTTGCTTTGATGAGCTGACACCTTCTGCCATAGTTCCTGACCAGCATGCCTTTAAGGCAGCAAGAAAACGTGTTGCGGAAATTTTAAGAAGTCTTGATATTGCTCCTGGTAATTATGCTTTGGATGACGCAAAAAGAATCATTAATCTGATTAGAGACAAATTTGTTGAAGAAATTGATGTTTATGTTCTGAAATACTGTTTTCATGAGAATATAAAGTCACTGATCAAAAATATTGAAAGCTTGACGCATAATGCGCATGGCGAACTGGCACTTATCGAGAAGACAATAGAGCATGAAGTTGATTATGATAGAACCGATAAGTTTAACCAAGTACATACCGAGTTTCTTTCGTGTCATCGAGATTATAGATACATCGGTGAAAAATTTATTCAGCACGGAATGAAGGAAGGTGCTGTGCTGAAAACTTTAGATATACAATATCTGCTAGCTTTTGCTAATGAGCTTGGACATCTGTATAACATAAGTAATGCTATTCATTATGGTTTGTATACAGTAGGGATTAATATTTCTGACAGTTTCATCTTTAAGGCAGTTGATAATGAAACCCTCGATGAAAAAAGTAAAATTTATGGAAAAGCTCTTTCCAGAGATCAAATCTTTAATGAAAATTATGATGATGGAGTTCTTGATTCCGAAGAGGAAAGAAAAAACTTCCAGACTTCTTTAGATGACGTATTTTTCCAAGAAAAAGGATTTAAAATAACAAATCTGATAGATGTGTGTGTCATCTTATCGAATTATCCTACATATGACAAGAATGTTAATAAAGATCGTTGCTATATTGCGTTAAAAGATGAAATAATTTCTTTGTGTAGTGTTACATTAAAAGATTGCAGTAAAGAGGAAATTGAGAAAATATTAGATTTATTAACACTTGATAAGGCTTCAATGCTTACGGTGTTAGGTGATCCGAATCAAGCAAAAGATTTGCCAGTATGGGAAAATAATAAACGACCCCAACGCTATACTGTAAAGCCTATCATAGCACTCGATGATAAATTATTGTTGTGGGGACCGTATTCTGTTAAGAAAGCGCAAACTAATTGGATTAAACAATTAAGTAGTGGTACGGCTCCATATGATCTTGAAAATGATGTCATAGAGAAGAAATTTTTTGAAAGAAAAGGAAGCATCAGTAAAAAGGTTGAAGATAAGTCTCATGAGATCGTAAAGCGTTATACTGGTTCAACCGAAAAGAATGTATTTTTGCATCGACGTGATAGAGACGGAAATCATCCTTCTGAATTGGGAGATTATGACGTATTGGCGTATATAAAAGATAAAAATATCGTGTTGAATGTAGAATGTAAGGATTTGCTAGGGGCTTATTGTTCGAAGGATGCAAAACGTTTGCGAGATAAATTGTTTGGAGAGCCAAAAGATAAAAATTATATCAGCAAAGTTATAAAGCGAGGAGACTATCTATCTCAAAATCTTGAGAAAATATTCTCTGTCTTTAGTTGGAAATGCGATGATTTTAGACAATTAAATGTGCGATCTTTATTCGTTGTCCGGCAATTATTCTGGTGGCATTTTTTTCCAGAGTATGAAACGAATGTCGAGTTTGTTAAGTTAAGTCATCTAGATGAATATTTAAATGATTTATAGTATGCCTTATATGCAAAAATAGTCTTAGTAAAGTTGTAGATTCAGATAAGTGAGTGAGATAAATGAAAACAAAACGAACCCGAATAGACTGGGCTGGATACTGTCGGTGCAGTAATTAATCTAGTAAATTTTTTAAGAATTTAATGTTTTTTTTAATAAGTTTCAGACGGAATATATGCCTAAGCAGAGGGGGGTGTAAAAAAGGAAGTCCGTACTGAAAAGAACTCACGATTTATTTTTTGAGAGAAATCAATCTTTCCATGATTTCCCAAAATCCCTGTTTGATCTAATTTTTATGTATTTAAACCATGATCTTTCCACGATAGTGCAACAAGAAACACACGGGTAGCGCTGATTGTCATGAATTTTTCCGATAATATCATAGCTGTAATTTGTTCCCGATAATAATGGTGATGCAATCCTCCTAAAAATGGTTTAGATTTAATTTGGCCATCGTACTTTTTCGCTAAGGCCGTTAAGGGTTCATGATTCTTTGATGAATGCGGACGAAAGTTGTTGTAATAATCCACAAATTCATGGATTAAATACTCCAAATGTGATTTTCCGATCACAAGGAAATTCTTCAGACATTCACGCTTGATGGTTGATACCCAAGATTCTGCATATGGATTCATGTTCGGCGAACCTGGTGATATTTTTATCGGTTTGATATTCAAATCTCTGAAGTGTTGTTTAAATTTAATCCTAAAATGAATATCTCCGTCATGAATCAGTGCTGACTTGCCGTTGGCTTTTTCAAAAACAGGATCAAGGGTATTAATACTTTCCATGAGCCAATGTTGCGTAATCTTATCGGTAATACCAGCGATATGGACTTTGCGTGTTTTAATATTGATAAAGAACAAGATATAGAAAATCTTTTTCCCTAAGGGAGTCCAAATTTCTTTTTGAAAAAAATCACATGCGTAAAGGGTTTGAAATGTTCGGAATAAAAAGTCACTCCATGTGCCTTTTGAACGTGTGGGCATGGGATCTACTCCGGGCGGTATGCTAAACTTAGTTGAAATTCATTAAAAAAATAGGCAGGGTTCTCCTAAAATGGAGTTGATAAAAGCTCTATTTTATTAACCTGTAAAAGGAGGAAGAACCCATGCCGAGATTTAATTTAGCAAAGAAACGAGGAAAAGCCAAGGTAAAGATCAGTGATAAACGTCGGGCCGCAATGAACAAAGTTGTGGCGGCGCACAGTGAAGAGTTTGACGTCAAGCTGAGTGTGATTCAGGAATTGATCCCGTTGGGCCTGAAAGCTGTGGCAGAAGAATTACAAAATGAGGTCAAACAACTGGCGGGAGCCAGGTACAGCCGTGGCACAGACATTTCCCGCTGGGGAACTCAGAACGGATCGGTGTATTTACGGGAAGAAAAAATTCCAATAAAAGTTCCGCGAGTACGGGACGTGAGCAAAAAAGAAGAAGTACAACTGAAGTCGTACCAGCGACTGCAGAGTCCGTTTAAGGACGACGAAAACATCCTTCGGCGTTTATTGCATGGGCTGAGCACGCACAAATATCACGAGAGCTCCTCGTTGGCGGCAGAGTCGTTTGGAATCAGCGCGTCAAACTTATCAAAACGTTTTAAACGAAATTCAACGCAAAAGCTTAAAGAGTTGCAAAATCGTTCATTGTCAAAAGAAGATATTGTTGCAATATTTGTTGATGGAAAACGATACGCGAAAGATGGGATCATGGTGGCGTTGGGCGTCACGCTGGAAGGACGAAAGATCGTTCTTGGAATCGAGCAGGTTCACGGTGAAAATTCAAACGCGATCGGACAATGGTTTGATCGGTTGATAGAACGGGGATTAAAGTTTGAGAAAGGAATTTTATTTATCATCGACGGAGCAAAAGGAATTCGAAAGGCAGTTAAACAAAAGTTTGGTCATTACTCGAAGGTTCAGCGCTGCCGATGGCATAAACGTGAAAACGTCCTTTCTTATTTGAACAATACGGACAAAGCGATTTTTCGTCGCCGGTTACAGGATGCTTATAATAAGACGACACACCGGGAAGCCATGACGGCACTTGAAAAAGTTCACCAGGAACTGGCAGAAATTAATATCTCGGCGGCGAATAGCCTTCTGGAAGGTCTCGACGAGACGCTGACGATCCATGAACTTGGTTTATCCGTCGAGCTTGCCCGCAGTTTGAGCACAACAAACTGTATCGAGGGTTTCATGTCGCAGCTTGGATCTTACACGGACAAAGTGGACCGCTGGCAAAACAGCAGTCAAATTCAACGTTGGGTAGCGACAGCGGCAATGGATATTGAGCCGCGGCTGCGGAGGATCAAGGGATATAAAATCTTGAAAGTGTTACGGTTTAAACTGGAGAAAATAGTTGAATCCCGGATAGGCAAAAAGAATT
>JAIORP010000075.1 GCA_021108075.1 Candidatus Omnitrophota bacterium
ATTTTACCATTTTTTTCCACCTTAACCAGTGGTCTGAATTCATGGGAGTATTATAGACAGTCTCTTTTGCTGATGTGTTTGGTGGAAAAATTTGTGCGGCTTTGGATAGACAACATCCTCGGGACCTCTTCGACATTAAATTTCTTTTAGATAGCGAAGGAATCACAAAACAAGTTCGAAAAGGATTTTTGGTTTATTTGATTAGTCATGATCGGCCTATGCATGAATCGCTTAATCCAATTATGAAAGAATTCAAGGATGTTTATGAATCAGAATTTCAGGGCATGACTCAAGAAAAAATCTCCTATGATGAGCTTGTAGATGTTCGCAGTACGCTGGTTAGTAGTATTCGGAAAATTATTACGCCAGATGAGAAAAACTTCTTGTTGTCTTTTAAAAACGGTGAACCGGACTGGAAGTTATTGGGAGTTGACGGGATTGAAAAACTGCCTGCGGTTCAGTGGAAGTTGATTAATATTCGAAAGATGGATGATACAAAAAGGGTGGAGTTTGTTGATAAATTGAAGTTAACTTTAACATAAAAAAGAGGTTCTATGGAAAAGTTTAAAGATTTATATACAGCTTGTTTGAGTAGTGGAGGGTATAAGTATATTGATCGATATTATGAAATCAATTCATCAACATCAAAGCCAAAAATTATAAATATGCAGTTGCGGTATTGGATTGAGGCACTTGAGAAATACTATCATTTAGATCCTGCAGATTATAATGAGAAGACGATTGAAGAAGGGGTGTTGATTATTAATTTGTTAGCAAATAGCCTTGCCATTTTAGGAGGAATGAATGACAAGACTGAAAATGCAGAGAGGCATTACTTGTTAGATTTTTTTTCTGGGTGTTCTTGGGATCTGAAGACGGAAAAGCCAGGTTTATATGAATCTTTGGAGGAGTTAAACAGGGATTATACAAAGGTTTCAAAGCACTTGGTTCGTTCTCGTCAGGAGTTATTGAAAGATATTAGTTTTGATAAAATTAAGAAATATTTTGAAGCAGCAAGAGGTATTTGGATTTGGGTATTAGAGAAAGAGAATGTAAAAGAAGGTATTGGTGAGCTTTTTTATGATCCGAGTTATTTGCTTCGGTAGTTAGGTGCAGTGCTAAGATTTGATCAAAATTATCACTAGTTTTGGATACCGCTGGGATACAAAATGCCCAAAAATAACCCCTAAAAACCAGTAACAATCGAAAATACGATATTTCACTAAGTCCTACCAATTAATAAGTTTACAGAAGAAATCGGAAGAACTGAAAACAACAGAAATACCTCCGATATGCGCTCATAACCTGAAGGTCATCGGTTCAAATGGTTGCGATGTCTATCAAATACCCTTTCTTCGGCATGAATATCCTTGTTTTTTCAACGATATTATGTCCATGTAAGCCTCCTTGGTTATCATAAGCTAATCCTTCTTCGGGAAGATTAGACTATCAGGTTTTTCCAAAGTGGTACATTTTTCGCGCTGATAACTGGTACATTATTACACGCTGATTAACAAGAAGAGGTAAGTCCACGTGTACTTATTTTGACCGCTTAATAAGGGGTTTTAAAGATTTCTTACATAACGTTATTTTTTATGATATGTTTAAAGTAACATGCTCCTCAAGCCTCGTTACAATGCTTAAATCGAGGAGTTTTTTTTATGGAAAATACAAGACCTGTCGTGAGATTATAATAAAGATATCAAAAGGATATCGTGCCTTAAATGATGTTTTTCATTTATGGTTGTATGCATTGGTGGGGTATACTCGAAATATTTGTGCCCATCATGCGCGGCTATGGAATAGCAGATGGATCACACAACCGGCAATTCTTCTTTCATCTGAATGTCTATTGTTATAAAGAAGAATAATTGGATTCAACATGGTTTTGGGATCGCGGCGGGTCATGGAATGTTGGAAAATATAACAGAAGGATAAAGAATGAGCGAAAATCAGATTTCATTTTTATTGACGAAAGATGAAAAGAAGCTATTGAACGATCAGTTGTTACTGGACCCTGAGTTTGAAGAGATCATTGATAACGCAGAGGAAGAAGATGGTCAATTTAGATTGGAGATAAGCGAGGAAGATTTGGATGAGGGGCTTAATTCGTTGGCGGCTTGCGCGAATCATGCCGCATCAAAAAGAGCGCAAAAGAAATCGGATGATCTATTCGAGAAACTGAGTAGATATTTAACGTTAATCAGGAATATGAATAAACAATAATATTATCATGTCCCCAACCTATGACTTAAACAAAATTAAATTTGCCACCGGTGAAGCGACGTTTCAGCGCGCGGTGAACCTGTACGAACGAGGGAAGGTGACGAACGTTAAAGAAGCATTTGGTGTTTACTCGGCGGTTGTACAGGGAACAAAGCCTTATCGTGTTTCGGTGTCTGGTCGGCGTTACAAGGAGGTTCACTGCGAATGTTACCTTGGCAAGAGGGGCACTCTTTGCAAGCACGCGGTCGCTTTGGCCCTGCACGCGGTGATGGACGGCAAACCGATGCGAGATGAGGATAAACATTATACATCCGAAATTAAGCGCAGTGATAAGCGTGAAGCATTAAGTGAAGAAGAGTTGGCCGCGGTTAAGACATCGATCACAGAATCAATGCGATACCTTAAACCTTATAGGGGACCTTCAAAGACATGGTTCGCGAATCAGGATTCTTTGCAGGAAGGATGCAATCGGTTGAGAGCGATTATTTCTGATCTTCCGGTTAATCGTCTGTCGGTTGATCTTTTGGTTAAACTGCTTATGCGTCTGGAGAAAAAGTTGAGCACCGGCGGTGTGGATGATTCCAATGGTATTGTCGGTGGATTGGCCGGTGAATTAGTGGCTTTGCTGGAAGAGTTCGCGCGAACGGATCCGGCTTGTATTGACGCGTTTAAGCCGCTTTGCGGCAAAGAATATTGTTTTGGCTGGGAAGAGCCGCTGGTCAGGATGTTTGATAGGAGAGATGCTAAAGGCTAATAATACCAATTCCATTAAATAATGACCAAAACCAATTCTGCTTTTCAGAATTAAGATAGAACAATTTATTAATGGATTTGGTATAATAAAAAGAAAAGAAGTATCAGTTGATCCGTAATAGAACCGTGAAATTTTTGACTGAACTGCTCAAACAGGCAAGAAAGTGATTAAGGCGCGGCACGAGGAGGAAACCGTCAGGTCGACGTCAAAACGCGTGTCTGCTTTGTTTGATGTCAGCGCTCTCATCCAGTAATGAACATTTCAAGAATATTTATGATCAGGGAAAAATTGATTGAGCGGTAACCATCAGGAAATTGGCAGAAATAAAACTAGATTACACTCAAAGAGTATGAGAATATGCTAAAGAGACTTGGGCCGGAAAGCCGGAATCACCGCTTGTCCTGATTTGTTTTTTGTTGTCATCTTGACGGTTTTGGTTCTTCGGAATAGTATTTCGGTATAAAAAGAGGATGGGATGGAATATAATTCAAATATTAGAGAAGATAGAGGACACACGGCAGATTTTTTTACAAAATGATGGCACAATTTTTTGGCTTGCTGACCAGGTTTTCTGTCCCGCCCCCTGACGTGATAAAAAGTTTAAATTTTGTGTGTTATTGACGGAATACTCCGGTGTTTTATTTAATTTTGAAAGAGAAAGAAATTATTATGTATCTTATAATATTTTTATACTTTTCTACCTTAATTTTTATGGCATTTATTAAAGAAAGCAAAGTTTTTCTTGTCATTCTAATTATATCCGTACTCATTACTATGTATCTGAAAATAGCACAAGTTTCAGTCCTGGATGTTGCTAATTATCTTTCTTCTTTTGAGATGGGCGGTAAACCCGTTGAAGAAGCGCCACGGACTGCAGACGTACCATGGGATTAATTCTGGAAAGAATCGGGGGAGTTATACCAATCCCATTAAATAATGACCAAAACCCATTCTGCTTTTCAGAATTAAGATAGAACAATTTATTAATGGATTTGGTATTGGACAGGTCAAAAAAACGAAGCTCAGGATTACTGTTTTTTTTATTTAATGGAGTGAATTCCTCTGAACTCTGCTGCGAGGAGATTCACTTTGCTTCGACAGCGGATGCGTTTCCAGTAATTTTTCTATAGGAAGCAAGCATTAGGGCTGTCGATCATGATCTCAATAATTTTTTTTACAATTGGAGATCCTCTCCAGACGAAAAATTATGGAAGTTGACGATTTTGACTGAAAATTTTTATTTCACAGTTTCTATACGACAAAAAATTTTTGACGCGAAATTTTGGTTTATACACCCAGGAGGGCTCTTAGGGTCGTTCTGGCCGTTTCCATGATGCCCCTTGATTTAGAGCGGAGTTTGTCATATTCATCACTGAACACGGTATATCTTTTTTCGAATTTTATATTGTTTACACTGTTTTTCTTTTTTGGTTCCTTGATCTCCCGCCATAATAAAGAAAGCATTCTTTCAATTCTTTCTATCTGGTCGATACATCCCCTGTAATCCCTGAAAGACTTATTGTCAGACAAGCTTCCCAAAGGAGATATGGATATGTTATATTTCCATTTTGTTTCGGCATAATCCCAGCTTTTGATGAGAAAGTTTAGAGTCTGTTCATAAGCAAAATTTCTGTTATTTATTAAAAGCTCGCGCAGAACAGATGTTTTAATATTAAGAAACTCAGATCTCGGTCTATGAAGAGGCAATGACCGTATGCTTTGTGAGATCTCAGGAAACCAGTTTGCCAGAAGTGAATATGAGCCATAAGTGTCTACCAGGCTTTTTGCGCTGTACTTGTCCCCTGTTCCGAAATCTCCTATGGCAATATCTGAACTTGTTGTTTCAATAAAGTCTTTAAGATTGTCATAGAATTCGACATCCTTGTCAACATAATCAATATCACCTGGTATTTGTACAATTCTTTCTGCTTCAGGATAATTGTCAAGCACGTGACCCCAACCGGCAAGCCATGTCTGACATGTATCAACAGACCAGGTTTGTACAACCTCAAGTGTCTTGTATCTTTCATCCTTCATAAAAGAATCGGCATCCTGTTTTATGACCGTAAACCTGGGTAATATAACAATTGGCCTGGGATCAATTTCCTTACACCTCTCAACTGTCCACCAAAAATACCATTCACACTGTTTATTATTCTCATACCCCTGGTATGGAAAAACAATAACCGGTTTTGAATTTATGCTTTTATTATCAGGTTGTTTTGTCATGTCTTTTCTCAAGCTTCAAATAAATTTGGTTAATAGTAATTTATGATGCTATTTAAGCACACACAAAAAGCAATTTCAATATATTTCTAGGGAGAAAAAAGGGGAACAGCGCCATGTTTCAGAATAGGGCACTGTCCCCAGAGTATTAAAATTTATTTTAAGCTTTTCCTCGTTTCTTTTCTAGCTGTTTACGAACGTCATGAGCCTTTTTTTCCGAATCATCAATGGTCGCAATAATAAAAATGGCAATGATCGAGGTTACTATCGGAATACAAACATCAAAAAGCCTCATCCAAAATAAAGTATCAACTGGCTGGCCAAGGCCTACTTCCTGTTTAAAGCCGGTCCAGGTAAGGAGAGCTCCACCTATAAGCGATGCAATAGCCAGTCCAAGTTTTACCATCCACCAATAAACAGCACTGAACATACCTTCTCTGCGTTCACCCGTCGCAAGTTCGTCCTCGTCGCAAACGTCTGCGACCATGGAGAGGGTAAGGGTAAAGAGTGATCCTAATCCGAATACGATGAATGGCGCGCATCCCAACAATAAATAAGGTTGTCCTTGATTATAGCCTATCCATTTCAACGCGTAGCCGACAATAGAAATAGGAATGGTAACAAAGAATGTATTTTTCTTGCCCAATTTCCTGGAGACCCAGGGGATCAAAGCCACTACACCAATCGTGCAGATAGCACTAAATGTTCCATAAAAACCAAGTAATTTTCCTCCGGCTCCATAAGCGGCATCCATTGAACCTGCGCCCTGAAAGACATAAAAGAAAATAACATAAGCAATAAAAGTGGAGCTGAGCATAAACCCGTTAAAAATTAAGAACGTAATTGCGCAAATTTTAACGAATAGTTTGTTTTTAAAAGTAATGCCAATGCCTTTAAATAATTTTATCGTGGCATCGATAGGCTTCTTTTTTTCGGGTTTTGGAAGGTCAGCGAAATGTTCTTTGCAAAAAATAGCTGGAAGAATACCCGCGCCTATAATGACAGCTCCAACAATAATGGAGACAGTCCGTGCTCCAAGGACAGGATCCGCGTCTCCGGTTGCAGGATTTTTAAAACTGTACATAATTGGCCAGCACCAGGGAGCAATAAGCCAGGGGATTTGAGCGAATATCTTGCTAAAACTTTGAAGGCGTGTACGTTCATGATAATCAGGTGTCATTTCATATCCAAGCGCGATCCAGGGTATTGAGTAGCATGTGAATGCTGCAAAAAAGAGTACTTGGAAAATCAGGATATACCATGAATAGTATGCCTGGCTATGTCCTTTATAAAGTTGGAACATGAGCGCATAGATAATTCCTGCAGCAATAGCTCCAAAAAATATAAAAGGTCTACGGCGGCCATATTTGGTTCGCGCGTTGTCTGAACTGTATCCAATAATAGGGTCTAAAACAGCGTCGAAAATACGAGGAATGCATCCAATGAGACCGACCAAAAGGGGACTTACCCCTAATCCAAGGTTTAAAATAATGATCATTTGTCCAATAAAAGCAGCTTGACTGTCATTGGCCAATGATCCCATGCTGTATATGAATTTTTGAAAAAGTGGAATGCGATCTTCACGGGCTGTCACATGGTGGGTTGACTGATCCTTTGCGTGACTCATTAACTTCCTCCTCCATTAATTTTAAAAAATTAATAAAAAAATTTTAAATCAAAAATGGTTTAACCGTTTTTTTTTAAATCAAAAATATTTTATTTATGAATGGTCATACCAAATCCATTCATGAATTATTCTATTTCAATTCTGAAAGGCAGAATCGATTTTGGTAATTGTTTAATGGAATTTGTATAATAAGTTTTGTATTATAACAAACAAATTCAGGGCGCACAATACTATTTGTCAAATAAATATGGAGTCCATTTAATAGCTTTTATTGGCGCGAGGTCCTTTTGACAGGAACCTAACTTATTTCATATCAATACTTGAAACATAAGCCGGTCGCTCGGATAAACGGAAGGTCCACGCTTCACCCGCCTGTTTACCGGCAGACCGAAATCCCTGTCCGCCTCTGAGATCCTGTTCTCTTTAAAAAAATAGATGTTGTAACCTTGACAGCCAGGTGTACTATGGTGCATACTACACTTAGGGGGCTGTCCGAGAATGATCTTTTTATCCAGTCCTGCGTTGCGAAACCCGAAAAAATCCTCAACGTACACATGTGCGCCTGTGGTTTCCTCTTGTTTCGCGCCTTGTTCTGAGCAAAAATTTTATTCTCGGACATCCTCCTGGGGAATAGATGGCCAAAATCAATGACACAGGGTCCTAAATAAGATGATTAATTTTTCAATAAAACTTCAATCAGGAATTTCAGTTTACGGGCAGATCGTGTACGCGGTGAAGAAGGCAATCGTATCTAAGCAATTAAAGCCGGGGGATTCATTTCCGTCTGTGAGAGAGTTAAGTAAGGCCTTGAAAATCAACCCTAATACGGCTCAAAAAGCCGTCGCTCATTTAGTGAGAGAAAAGTTGCTTGTTATTAAACCGGGGGTCGGAAGCATTGTCAATGAACTCAATGAGGCCACGGATTTACAAAGAAAAGAAATATTGGACATTGAAATCGAGAAAATTGTTGTTGAAGCAAAGCGTCTTCTCATTAATAAAAAGGAAGTACTTGATGCTATCCGTTGTCATTGGGATATAAAGAGTGAGGATATAAAATGAAATATGCTATTGAAACAAAGAAATTAAGTAAAAATTTTGGGAAACTGAATGCGGTGGATGAGTTGGACCTTCAAATACCGCAAGGAAGTATATTCGCCTTTTTAGGCCCCAATGGCGCGGGAAAAACAACAACAATTAACATGCTTATGAATATCATCTCACCGACGAGAGGTAACGCGCATGTTATCGGAATTGATTCCAAAAAGCTGACTCCTGAAGATATTGAAAAAATTGGCTATGTTTCTGAGAACCAGGAACTTCCAGAGTGGATGACGGTCGAACAATTTATCAACTACTGTATGCCGATGTATTCAACGTGGGACAATGATTTTTGTGCTGCACTACTTAAACAATTTGACTTGCCATTAAAGCAGAAGATTAAAACCTTCTCCCGGGGCATGAAAATGAAGGTGGCATTGGTTTCTGCTTTAGCGTTTCGACCGAATCTTCTTATATTAGATGAACCGTTTAGCGGCCTTGACCCCCTTGTTAGAGAAGAATTTATCGATGGTCTATTGGAGATTACAGGTAATAAAGATTGGACAATTTTTATATCTTCTCATGACATTCACGAAGTCGAAAGGCTTGCTGATTGGGTCGGGATCATACATTTAGGAAAGAAGAAACTGGTCGAGGAAACAGAATCCTTGCAGGGGAGATTTCGTTCTATCGAAGTTACCTTAAGCGACGCGGTTGAAGCAAAGAATGACTATCCTGAAGAGTGGTTGTCTGTCAATGATAAAGATAGAATCGTCAATTTTGTTGATTCTCAGTTTTCAGAAGAAAGATCGAAAGATAAAATTAATCAAATTTTTCCAAATCGCACGGATATTCGTGTGTCTGGAATGACACTCCGTGAAATTTTTGTGATATTAGCAAAGCATTACAGAATGATAAAGGCGTAGGAGATAGAATATGAATACAATAACACATATATTTAAAAAAGATTTCGCGAAACTCAAAGTTTTGTTAAGCATTTGGTTTGTTCTGTTAATTTTGCATTGTGTGAATGGCTTCAGTGTTTTTCTCGATAATTATAGAATGCAACTATACTTACCTGATATCAACGCTTTAATAGCAGGCTTGCAATACTTAATGGTTATTGTCATTGTCCCTTTGCTTATTCAAGATGACCCGCTGGTTGGGAATTCAGCTTTCTGGCTTACCCGGCCGATATCAAGAAAAGAACTGCTTATAGAGAAGATGGCCTTTCTTACGTTTTTTCTGTTGATACTTCCTCTGTGCGCGGAGTTATTTGTGTTGATAAGCAATGGCGTTGCTCCGCGATATTTATTCAGCCTTATCCCTGAATTTTTTTATCGACAATTGCAATTTATTGTTCCAGTCCTTCTTATCGCTTCCTTAACACAGAAGTTTAGTAAATTTGCTTTGGTCGGAATAATCAGTTTAGTGGTTTGGTATTTAGTTAGTCTCATCACAAATTTGTTTCCTCTTTTTTACAACATTGAAATAACTGATTTCTTGAAAAATATTTTGCTTGCAAAGACAGATCCACATAACATTTCATTAGAATGGTCGATAAATTTAATCAAAATTATGGCAAGCGCGTTATTGTGTGCTTTTGTTATTTATAATCAATTCATTAACCGTGATTCAAAACGAACAATAAGATGGATCATTTATAGTTTTATCATCGTCGCGTTAATCAATAAATTTTGGAGTGTGGATTTCTTAAACATTGAAAAATTTCAACCCCGATACATTGCAAGTTTAGATTCAACCCATGTTGTTCCTGATAGAAACAGTGTCTGGACATCCGACGGGTATGATTTTTCTAACAAACAACCTGAAGAAAAGTATAAGGATGTTTATTTGACCCATAATGTCGAAGGTGTTCCATCCGGCCATTTTGTGATGTTAGATAAGCTTAAGAATCCCCGACTAAAATATGCTGATGGTACGACACTGGTGTGGGATGAGGATATTGAAGGCAGAAATTACGCACAAGTTAATAAATTGAAGTTTTTTAATCCCATCAGTTCAATCCTTAAAAATACAAAGATTGTGAATAAATATAAAAAGTCAAAATCAGTTGGTATTCTTATGAAGGTCACAGATGTGAATTTTGATAAATATGGGGCCAGTGAAGCCGATTACTCTGCTGAAGCAAGATTTAATGTCTATAAATATAATATTACGTCTGTTTTACCGCTTAAAGCCGGAGCAATGGAATGGATTGGGAATGAACAGTATGTTGTTTATGATGTCATTAAAACAACATTTGGAGTTAAGATTGTTATTGGAGAGAAGAAAGTTGACCTTATACTCGCGGAAGGTGAGGAGAAAAGTAAGTTTCCTTTTAATGATTTTGGTTTCGCGAGAGGGATGGAACATAAACAACCATTTTACATTTTAAGAAATAAGAAGACAGGTGAGGCTTTTGTTCCGGAAATTACTCAAGATGCGCAAATTTCAAAGCCAAAGTTTAATGATAGTGCAATATTAAAAAGTAGAATCAGCCAGTTTGTTTTTGCTCATAAGAATGACAGAAATTTCAGTTTGCCAAATATCGACGAGGAATGGTTAAAGGATGCTGAAATATTGCGACTCGAGGCTCAAAAGGTCGGGTACGTTAATAAGAAATTAGCCTATGATAAAATTTTATTAGATGAAAAAAAAGATTACGTCGACAAGGATGGCACAAGGATTTTTTATTTTAACACGGGAGAAGTTAAAAAAGAACAGCCGGACATTAGCGTTAAGCAGGCGTCAGTGGTTAAAACATATTATAAAACGGGCGATTTAAAAGCTGCCTGGATTTACAAGGATGGGGAATTAACCGGTGTCAGCAGGACGTATTATCAAGATGGTACGTTGATGGCTGAATGGCACTATGAAAATGGTTCGCTTAATGGAATAAGTAATAGTTATTTCCAGTCTGGTGAATTGTTTTATGAGTACTCTTATGAAGATGGAGAGCTTCATGGCTTATCTAAGAAATATAATAAATCTGGAGATGTGGTCGCCGGGAAAAATTTTGTGAAGGGGGAGTTGCTTGAGAAAAAAGATTGAATGACTGATACAAAGTGGGATAAAAATCCAGACACGGATTAGTGCCATGTAATACCAATTCCATTAAATAATGACCAAAACCAATTCTGCTTTTCAGAATTAA
>JAIORP010000203.1 GCA_021108075.1 Candidatus Omnitrophota bacterium
GTGCCGTCGGCGTTCTTCAAGTTGCGGATAAGCGTTAAGGCTTGATTGATTAACGCTAACTCAGCTTCGAGGGCGGCAATGTCGCTACCTTTAATGAAGCTGCCACTGAAGGCTTCCATAATGAGATTTCTGATTGCATCACCCATTGATGTGCCGTCGGCTGTTGCGTCGCGCAATTGTTGTTTCAATTCATCAATAGCCGGGTCATTTTCATCTTTTGCGCCGGCGATTTCAGCGAAGATAGATTCGAGGTAAAGGCCGGCTTTGTCTTTTGCCCTTGATTCGGCAAAGTGTTGCAACATCGCATTAACAGCGCGCGCTCTTAATCTGAAGCTATCACCGTTATAACCTTCCAAGCGTTTCAATTGTTTTTCAATCAATTCAGATTCTTTGCGACCCAAGAGATACTCTTGTTTAGCTGACTCAACGGCTTGTCGCAAGTTGACCAGTGTTTGAACTTGGTCTTGATCAAAATCAATATTAACACCCGCCGCTTTAATCAGCGATAAGACATCATCAACATTACCAAACTGTGCTCTCGTTGAACGTAAGGCCTTTGTCAAGGCTGCCACTCTATCTTCTGGAACATGAGCAATAATCTCTTTAACGAGGGCGGATTGCGTTTCGCCTTCTATCAAGTATTCAGCATCACCATTTTCTTGAATGATAACAGCCTCTGCCTTGCGTTCAATCATTTCTGTGATGTAATCCGGCATATTCACACCAAATTCTAAAATACCAACTTCCGGGTTAAGTCTATCTGATGTGTCCAGACCGCGGCCGGCCAGGATCACTTTGATGTTGCGATGTTTTGGATTGTTAGCATCGATTTGTGTGTAACGTGATGCGACTTCACCTTCAGCAGTTACCCAGAGTTGCTCAACATTGAGTTCGCCACCAGCATCCTTAGTGACCAAACGATTGATATCTTGCTGTGAGTAGAGGTAGAACGATCCCCATGGGAGGATAGCTAAGGCAACCGGAATACGTTCTGGTTTTGGAATAATCAAGCCAAATTCTCCGTCTTCAACGTATCGGCTGTCGGTTACAACATTTAAATTCTCAGGGATAACGATGTCTTTCCATGCACCCTTCTGACCCTCGGCCGTCAATCTGTCTGGGCTCCACATTGAAATCTCTTGTCTAACCTTGTATTCTTTCGCAACTGGATCATAAAAAGCATGTTCTCTTATGGCGGCTGGAATATCGTCACGATCTTTGTACGTGTCGTAAACCGATGCTTTTGTTTCGATATCTTCAATGTCACCGGTGTAAGGGATGACGCGTGCTTTTGACGAATCGTATTTATCAACCACAATAATATGTGCCGTTTCTTCGTCTGTTGTTTCTGAGTACATCCAGTAATACAAGTCAGCGTTGTATTGACTTCCAATGATATATGGATAGACATGTTCGCCGTCAACCATACCAAGCGAAATGGCCGGGTGAATATTAGCTGATTGCTTGAGATCTCCGGATGCGCCGGTGTAGATAAATTGACCCGTTCTTTCATAGAATTTCACTTGTTGACCGTTCAGGAGGTCTGTTGCCGATGGTAATCCGGTCCGGTCTGTGAAGATGCGGATGATGCTACCTGTGATTGGATGAATAGCTGCTGCCAGGATACCATCTTCCCCTCGCATAACTTTGTGGAGCTGTTCTGCTTGAGACAATGTATGTTTGGATGGAACGATATAGAATTGGCCTTCGTCTAACCTGAAAATAGCATTTTCAGGTTGGCTTCTCCATTGCGCCAGGATATCTCGTCCATCCTTGCCCTTAGCAAATACATGCGATATAAAGGCAACCTTGGCTTCACCCTTGACGATGTCATAGCGGATACCGAAGATAAATTCATTTGACGGATATTCTGTGCCGTCAATCATGACCGGTTGTCCGTTCCAACCGCGGTGTGTGGTGTAGATATAATTTTCGTTCATGTTCTCAATCGCTTCTTTAGAGAACTCAAGCATGGCTTTACCTGGGATGTAAATTGGATATTGTTTGTCCCAGATAGCTGCCAATTCTGGATCACCGAACAATTTGCCGATGACAGGTATGCGGCCCAGTGTTTTACGTGGAATATCTTTCAATAATTTGGCAATTGGCAAGTTGGTGACAATACCCGTCTTTTCATCGCGAACAATATGATCATCTGTTAAGTCTTGCCCAAGAGCCCTGATCTGTGCTTGCTCTTCCGCTGTTAGTTCAACGAAGCGCGGATCTGTCACGATCTTAGAAATGTCGACAAGGACGCGTGATGGATGGAAGAATGCCTTTTCGCTTAAATCGTAACGGTATCCGAACATGCTGCCGTCGCTGATACCTAACCGTTCTTGTTCAAACATGTTGATCAATGTTGATGCGGCTTCCGCGTACGCGATATAGCCCAGTGCGGCTTCAAGACCTGTTGATTGTAAGAAGTCTTCAAAGCCGAGGCCCATTTGAACCATATTCAAAATTTGCGCATAACGGTGATCAATCATAAGACCGAGGTTAAATGCGAGGTTATCTGATAACTCAATGTTGGCGAACTCGTAACCATTTTGTGGTGTGAAGTTGAGACCGGCATACAGCATGACGCGTAATTTATCCTTGTCTGTTGTGTTCAGTTCTTTTCGGCTATGAATAAAGGCTTCGATAACATCTGATGGTTTTGTCATTTGTTCTTGAATAGCAGCTTCTACCCGGCCAAGTTGAGCTGATTCTAATTTAGCTAATAATTCTTCTTCATCGACTGAAACAGTTAAAACCGCTTCTCTAGCCTTATTTATTTCAGCCTGGCGTTCGATCATAGCTGTTTGCATTTCTTCCAGTCGTTTCCTCGCTAATTGTTCAGGTGTTAAACCATCTTCATTTTCAACAATTATTGGATATTCTGATTTTGCTACCAAGCCAACCAGTTCACCAGCGCTGAGAATTGTTCCTTCCTCACCATTTAAAGCGACAAACAAACGTGGTAAGACTTCTTCTTTGACATCATTACCTGATCCGGTAATCACTGTAACCTTTAACCCTTCGGCTTCCACAACAATACTGCTAATTGTCATGGCTTCATCAGCAAGGACAGGTCCGAAGTAATCAGTGCCTTGTTCAACAAGCGCCTTATAACCCTTAATCATTCGACCGATGTAATCACCCATGTCAACCTTATCATTTGCCGTGAGGTTAGCATGTAGCGGTGTTGTTCCAAGATGTGGCATGATGAAGTCAAACGGTGATCGTCCTTCATATCTTGAGGCGATAGCAAAGATGAAATTCTTTTGCATGTCTTCAATATCTTTCAGTCTCATGCTTCCTGCCGTCGGTGTGATCGCTAATACAGAACCTTGCAATAATCCTGTACGACCTTCAATCGCATGCTTTTTGATAATGTCTTTGGCTTGATCCAAAATATCTGTCGGGATATATTTTGTTATTAATTCTTCGCCCTTTTCAGTCATCGCGCCAAGCGTTTCGCCATCTTCTAATAAGTAAATCATATATGCGCTTGGCATTTCTTCTAAGAGGTAACCACCTTCGCCGTCTTTGACATATCTTGCTTGATATAATCCTTCATATTGAGATCTTTCAGTAATTAATACATCAAAAATTGGTGCAGCTATTCGGTCAGACTCTCTCTCAACTCTCGCAATTTCTCGATTACTGTAGGCTTGCGGATCTGTCATATAATCTAATGCCAGACGATATTGCTCTAAAATTTCTTCCCAATCAACATCATCGCCCAGGTCAACACCGACAAGACCTTCTTGATATCGAACAGTTTCATATGCAGTACGACGTCTAATATCCTCTCTTGTCCGGTATTCTTTTTCATAATAAATACCTCGGCCAAATCGTGACATGATGTGCGTGATATATCCTTGTGTTTCTCCTGGGATAAATTCTCTAATGTCGTCACCCGAAATCTGTGCCTTCGCAATAACGTCGTTGATGACAATGGCTTTTCTAATCTTACCTCGCAAGCTAAGCAATTCTTCGTACATTGGTTTAAGTTTTTCTCTCTGGGATTCAATCTGTGTTTGCAGTGATGTGATCCGTTCTTCATCTATCACTGTTTTTGCTTCTTCTCCTTCCAGTGAAGCTCTCAGATTTCTTAATGTCCTTACTTCTGGTTGACGAGCAGCATAATTCGTGTTCAAATCGGCTAACAGTGTTGTTACGGATGTTTCCAATGCTGAATTTTTATCTAAGAAGGCCCTAGCTAACGGATCTTCTTCCGCTTTCTCTATTAATCCTCTGGCGATGGCGACATATGTTGCTGCCGGCCCCGCGTTATATGAAGACAACGCTAATTCAACATCTTTGAAGCCTCGTAAGCGGTTGACGAAGTACCATGTTCCACCGAGAATATTCTTATCAACGTCTTTATAGTCGTCTTTCGCCCAACCAAAATGTTCCGCAATACCTGGCCACGTGCTTTCTGGCATAATCTGCATCCAACCTTTGGCCCCCTTGTTGGATGTCACATATTTAAATCGGCTTTCTTGCCACATAATTTCACGGATTAATTTTGCGAAGTTTGCTTTATACCAAACAGTGTTTTGTAATAATTCTGTGTTTTCCGCCCACATCTGATCAATCGCTTTATCTGTGGCAGACTTAACGGCTCTTGGCATGCCCAGATAAACCTGGTTAACGACATTCTCTCTGACCGTTAATCCACGGATAAAGTGTAATGCGTTAACATATTTAAATTCATCTTTGCCGTCAGCAATATTGCTATCCACTTTCATTTCTAAATGGAGGTGAGGACCTGTTGAATACGCATCGGTTGGTCCGATGTAAGCAATGGTTTGACCCGCTTCAACTTTATCTCCCAGCTTAACAGGTAGGCTAGATCCGATATGGCCATAGCGTGAAATGTAATGGCGACCGTCGATGATGCCATGATCAATATCGATATATCTATATCCATTCTTGTCAATCGCAATAACTTGACCATCGTGGATGGATTGAATAGCCGTTCCGACAGGTACACCTGCAAAATCTGTACCATAGTGCATGATGACTTCTTTCTTAATTGGGTGATAGCGCATACCAAAACCTGATGTCACCATGGCTTGATCTAGGTCGATTGGTCGCTTAAAGGTTATGCGTGCTCCTGCTTGTAGATTTCCAATGCTTCCATCAACGTCAGCATCATCGCCTGAAGCTGGCGCTTCATGATCATCAGATGTTTCATCGCCTGATTGTTGTTCTTCATTTTCAGATAATTGTTCTTCCTGCTCTCTTTGTTCAACGGCCTTCTGATTGAGTTGTTCAATGAAGTTTTGTAAGCTCGACATCCAAATATGTTCGCGGGCACTTTGAATGCTTTCTTCAAAATCAATGTCTGGCTTGTTGTAAACGGCCCATGACTTACGCGCCATCTGGAAGGCTTCTTCGTTTGTTACAACTTGAATGCCGTCTGGAACGCGGTTAACATTTTGAATCGAATATTCTTTTGCCATTGTTGCCAACTCATAGACGATCATATCTTCACCCGTGATGGCTTCATAAATTGCATTGCTGATGCGAATGTCTGCGGCGCTTTCGATAACATCAACCGTTGCTTGACCCCAGTTGATAATACCATGAGGACCTTCAAGGGCTTCAGCTACTTCATGGATTGGCTCACCGATATGTTTAATGACAGGAATATGTGTTAAGGCTTCTGCCCCACCAACAACCATATCAATCTCAAGGCCAATTAAGCTGAGATGGAACGCACTTGTGATAAGTTGACCACCATACCATTTCCAGGTAGCCATTGCGCTGTTCTCAGCTAATAACTCTTGGTTGTATTCTCTCATGTTTGTTTCGATTTCTTGTTGATCTGCTGTTAATCCATCCTTAAAAATATAAGCAATAAATCCAACCATATACGGCAGAATCATAACGACAGATGTGATCCATGCCCCCATCATTTGAAGTGCAGGTCGAACGTTATATCGCCATGTGAACTTGTCTCCTCCTGTAACACCCAACTCCGTTGTTAACATCTTGACTAGGCCAGGATATCCTCTGGATCTAATTGCTCCATCTTTAATCATCGAGGCAACTGTTACGCAAATGTCTTGATCATCAGAGATCAATTTCTTAATTGCTTTAACATCTTCTTCTGTTAGAGCATAAAGCACTCTAAGTTTAGTCACAATTCTTTGTTTTGCTCGTTTAGATTTATCATCTTGTTTGAATCCAATATCATCTAATTGTTGTATTAATCCTCTTATTTTTGTCTCTTCGGTAACAATGCTATAAAGTTTTCTTGCTTCCAGTGTCTTCAGACCATCTGAAACCTGACGATCCTGGTGCATACTGAACAAGCTTGAGAATCTAAGGATTTGCAAGCCCATAGCTGTCAAGAGCGTGCTTGCAATTTCCATCGCAATTATTAGAAGGATACTTGTTTGTGGCAAAATACCAAACATAGCCAACAACAATTGAACACCTAATCTAGAAATCATCCAGACCGTACCACGACTGAACCAGAAACCAAGGATGCCATACAATGTAGGGAAGGTTGTTTCAAATCTTGTCATCACTTCTGGAATTGTGTAGCTAAAGAACCTGCGAATACGGCCTGTATGATATTTTTCTTGTACAAGTTTAGTCTTTTCATATTCAATTGCCTCTTTGGTAATTATATCTAATGTATCTTCCTTATAGGCTCGTGCAAAGTCAGATAGCGCAACAGCTTTTTCCACCTTGCTCAAGAAGAAATTCCAAGTAACGAATAGAAGATATGGTAAGAAGAATCCGATAACTGCACCAATTAGCACATGGGTTAACATCACTGTCGAAGACAAAATTATCGCAACTGATCCGCTCGTGACAAATCCGCCAAGGATAGCCCCAGCAACCGAACGAATCATTGCCCATTTTCTATTTTGTTTTGTTGCAAATGGAGTTAACAATGCGCCTAATAAGGATTCTTGTTTTGGCTGATATTGACGAGTAAATACGCGTTTAATAGCTCGTCTTTCCTTATTTGTCAGCTCCGATACGCCATAAATTAATCTTACAGGTTGTGCGTTTCTAATGCGTTGCAAGCCAATCTTAATTACTCCCAAACCATACATTAAGGCGCCACTGATTCCGAAGATTTTTAGAACAGCGATGATATGGCCTGCCAATGTCAAATCATTGTCGCCCATAATGACCTGTAAAGTATCACCGATAACTGGTAATTGTTTAAGAGCAATCGCAAAAATAAGTGTGGCAATGGCGATCAGACTTGATCGTTTAATCAAGTCTTTATTGGAAACCTTTTGGTCTTCTTTGTCTTGTGTTCTGAAAAATTTATCAACAATGATGCTAACAATGAATCCTAAGGCAGCCATAACTAAGATAGGTAAGATGTTACCTGTTAATGCTGATAGTATAGTTGTCGTTCCTTGGACTGCGACAGTTGTTTCTGCTGCTAATGCGGGTGAGGCTGTAACGAAGAAGAATACAACCGTTGTTGCAAGGGTTCTAATTGAGAATACTGAGCGTCTTTGTGGTGTAGCACGGAACATTCTTGTTCTTGAGAGCTTGCTTAACGAGTGAGTAAATAGTTGTGCGGCTCTCACTATAAATCTCGTCCCATGTTCCTTTAAGGCCATTGCGAGTGAATATGCGGCCTTGCTGATAGAAGATAACATAGACTTTAGTTTTTTGCGTATCTCTTGTACGCGCTGTACCAATGAGACATTGAAATCGAGGAACTTGAACGAAGTGCTTAAATGTAATATTTGTGCTTTTTCTGATTCTTGTGTTAATGCAAACCATTTTCTTTCTCCTTGTGTTTGTACTGCTTCGTATATTGTCGTGATGATGCTATTAACAGTTTGTGTTATAAAGACAAAAACCTGACGATAAATACGTGTAATATTTACACGAATTTTACTCATCAGGTCTTTATTAATTGTTCTTAGATTATTTAATGTTGGGATAGATGCATTCGGAGCATTTGCTTGTATAACATTCGTTAATAATGTTAATACAAACACAATAGCCACACCTATAGAAGCTCCTGTTATGTTTGCTGGCTGTATACTCAAGGATAATACAATTGCCACACTTATAACAGTAACTACTGATGTGGTTCGTAAAATATTTGAATCCTTAGCTTCTCCTCTTGATTCACTGCTTACAGGTGACGCACCTGTTGAATCGGTTTGAGCAACTAAGGTTCTAATTTGTTGGATAATTTTTGTGATATGTTCGTTAATCTTACTTACTCTTCGGAACAACCGACCTAAGACAATCTTAACGAACTTGATCCTAGACTTATCGCTTTCTTTAGCTTGATATAATCTAGGCTTGGAGACATCATTAATGTCTTGAGAGGCATCAAGATTTATAACCCTACCTATAGTATCTACATTTTCTATAATCTCGTAAGATACACTTTCTAAAACTTGGTTAACATCTTGATCATCGATAGAAGATACAGAAATAGCTTTATTCTCGACGTTTTCACTTACGACATCTAGAGATTTAACTCCTTCTGTCTCAGCATACTCTTCGAGAACTCTTTCAGCACCATCTGCAATTAGTACATTATCTGTACTTATCACAACATTTACTGTTCCTTCATCTACACTTACACTATATGATCTTACATCTAACTCAGAGATTACTCTCTTCACTCTCCGCTCAATCACTGATAGCACCATTACACTTTCAGTACTTACAGTTATAGTATCAGCATCGATATTTCCAGTATTGTCAATAGAACATCTGATAGTTTTTACAATTCTAAATACTCTCGACATAATTATTCTTATATAATTAAATCTAGAGTTAATCTCAGCACTATCAGTTTTGCTTTCGCATTGTTTATAGTCATCATAGACATAAACAGAGCTAATCTGATCCAATTCATGACCAGATATGACAGTCTCACTTACCGCCTTGCTTTCAGTTTCACTTGTTGCATTTCTTACAACACTGTTATCAGCACTTATAACTGTTGTTATCCGCACTGATCTCATTTCTCTAGAAGTATCTTCAGTATTTCTACTGCCCACACTTCCTGAGTCTTTAGCAAAGGCTCCATTCTCGACGTTTACACTTATGACATCTAGAGCCTTAACTCCTTCTGTCTCAGCATTCTCTTCAAGAACTCTTTCAGTACCTCCTGCGACCTGTACATCATCTGCACCTATCACAACAGTTACTGTTCCTTCACTTACTTCATCTACACTTATACTATATGATCTTACATCTAACTCAGAGATTACTCTCTTCACTATCTGCTCAATCACTGTTAACACTATTCCAATTTCAGTGCTTACAGCTATAGCACCAGCTTCAATGTTTCCAGTATTGTCAATAGAACTATCAGTAGATTCAACGGTTTCGCCCTTATCAGAATCTCTTCTACTAAGGGTTACTCTTCCATCTTCACTGCTGATTTCGCTCGTTATGAGCGGTTCTACAGCATTACTATCTCTAGTAATACCTTGAACAGAGCTAATCTGATCCAATTCATGACCAGATATGACAGTCTCACTTACCGCCTTGCTTTCAGTTTCACTTGTTGCAGCTTTATCATTATCATCACTATCTAATCCCTGAGCAATGCTCTTAGTCTCATCTAATGATTCTAATGTTACACTTATGCAATCTACATATATTATTATCACAACACATGCATTTCGCACAATCACTTCACTGTATACTACATACTCACCATATACTATGTTAATTACATTATGAGCATCTATGGATACACTAACAGCATTTAATGCATCCTGCCTGTCACTATATACTCCTTCCATAACTACGTTTACACGCATTTCAGGAACAATAATTATAGTGACTTCAATACTCTCTCGAGCATTGTCAGAGCTAATCTGATCGTTTTCTTGATCAGATACAGTATCTGTTTCTTTTTCTTGCCCAGCAACTGCACCTCTAGCAAGTACGATTGCTATTTGATTAGCCAGCTCAGCATACGCACCCATAGCTGGTTCATCGACTGTTTGTTTAACAAGGTCAGCTGATGAAATTCGACCTTCTGTGATTGCTGGGTTATTTACTAGTCCAACGTTCACAACCACGACTAGTGTGTCAGCAGTTTGATTAATTTGCTCTGCAGTCACAATTCGAGCAACTTCAGCGACTAAACGTTTTACTAGGCTAGCAGCTGATGTTCCACCTAGTGTAGTTGCTATTTGATTAACCAGACCAGCATCTACATCCATGCCTGGCATAGCAGCAGTTAGTTTTACTAGTTCAGCGGCTATGACTTGAACTAATCCATCATCTACATCATTTTCTAGGTCATAATCTACACTTCCACCTAGTGTAGTTGCTATTTGATTAACCAGATCAGCGTCTACAACCATATC
>JAIORP010000157.1 GCA_021108075.1 Candidatus Omnitrophota bacterium
AAATAATGACCAAAACCAATTCTGCTTTTCAGAATTAAGATAGAACAATTTATTAATGGATTTGGTATAAATTCCCGGCAGGTTGACAAGCTCAATCTGATATTCCTGCGACTAAAATTTCCCGATCTTCCGCTCGGTTATCTCCCGCCAAGAGGTGAAACAACATCGTTTTCCCGCAATTCAGATTACCGACTACCCCTATTTTAACCCGGAAAATGCAATTGGGATCGACTACGAAGGCAAAACTCGTCGCAATTGCATTTTCCGGGTTAATGGTCGTCGGATGACGGTGTTGCTGCTGTTTTTGAGTTTTGTATCTGGATCGTGTGAATGGAGTTCCCGGGCGAATCAATTCTGCTTGAAAACATAGATGGCTTTTGCTTCCCCCCGCCCGATCGCTAAACGGGTCCCTTGAACTTTAAGCAAAACAGGGCCAAAACCAGAATTTTTAATCACTTGAATGGTATATGCGGAAGAAAGCCCAGACTGCTGAGCCTCTTCTTTAAGCCATAACCACTATCGATCTTAGCGATAGCGACTTCGCGGCCTTCCGGAACATAGGCAAGCGCTACCAGCTCTTGCTCGTCCGCGGAACAATTTTTACAAACCCCATACACTTCCATTTTATGAAAAAGCGGATTCCAACCCTTTGTGGCAAATAAAGAGTCCTGCAGGCTTTCCAACTGCTCATTACAAAATTCAAAAACTTCTTTGCATTTCACACAAATAAAATGGTCATGGTGCTGCCGGGGGCGGAAGGGTTCGTAACATGGCGCCGGATCCCCTTCAAAAAAACGTTCGCTCGCGAATCCGGTGTTGACAAAAAGAGTCAAAACGTCTTCGATTTTTTTATAGGAAAGAGTGCTATCCGCCTCCGCAAGCAAATCATAAAAATCCTGGACGCTGATATGTTTGTCTATCGCGGAAAACATTTCAACGATCGGGGCACAGATGTCCGTTGAAATATCAGCCTTTTCACGCAGGACATCACATAAATATTCTTTAAACTCAAATGAAAGCAGGTTAAAATTCTTATATATCATTGTTTTTAATATCAACATTTCTAGCATAAATTGTCAATGCATACAAAAGGAACAGTCGTCAGAAATGAAAAGTTAGAAAAAACGGGTGAGCCTGGCCATTATTGGTCGATAACAACGTCCGCTTCACAGGCTTGCTTTTGTCCTAAGACGCGAATAAAAGCGTCCACAACACCCGGATCAAACTGTACGCCACGGTTGCCAAGAAGCTCTTCGACCGCTTTCTTTCGGGGTAAGGCGTCACGGTAAGGCCTGTCCGTGATCATCGCGTCATAGCTGTCCGCGACGGCCATAATCCGCGCGCCCAACATAATATCCTCTCCCTTTAAACCAAAAGGATATCCCGTGCCGTCAAAGCGCTCATGATGCTGTTCCACCAGTTTCACAATATCGCCCAAAAAACGCAGCGGCCTGAGAATCATCGCCCCCCTGGTAGGGTGCTGCCGAATTTCCAGCCATTCATCCGCGCTCAGATCCCCTGGGTTTGTCAAAACGCTATCATGGACCCCAATCTTACCCAAATCGTGAAATAAACATGCTTGCCGAATCGCATTCGTTTCCTTTTTAGACAATCCTATTTCTTTGGCAATAGCAACACCGAATTCGGTAACGTGTTCCGTGTGATCGCGAGTATAATGATCTTTCATATCAATGGCCGATGTTAACGCCATAAACGTATGAATGTACGTACCCTCCAGAGTGGTGAACAGGCGGGCATTTTCAATCGCAATCGCCGCTTGAGCCGCTAACGCTTTGACAAGCCGCAGATTATCTTCTGTCAATAATTCCCTGGACGACCTGTTATTGATGTTAACCACGCCAATGGCTTCATCATCAACGATCAGCGGCACACTGATAAATGAATGCGTGTAATACTTCTCATTATTCCTTTTACCGAACCGTTGGTCGCGCTCAATATCTTCAACGAGAATGGCTTCGCGGCGCTCCATCACCCAGCCGGAAATCTCATGACCGGACTCAATTCTTGTTTTCAGCACTTGATCCTTATCTAATCCACAGGCGGCCTTAATGGTCAAAATCCCGCTCTTCCTGTCGGCGAGCAGGACGGAGCATATTTCCGCGTCCAACAATTCGGTGACCTTATTCACCAATGTTCGCAAAACAGCCCCGAGATCAAGATGGGACGATATCTCTTGTCCGATCTGATAAACGAGGGCCAGTTCTTCAGCCCGCTCAATGGACGTTACCTCAGGGACCTTATTTCTTTCAGACAATTCAATATTTAATTTCAAATTCATATCCCGCAATTTTTTATAAGAAACAGCTCTTTGGACCACAAAGCGGACTTCATCGGCATTAACGGGTTTCGTCAGGTAGTCAAACGCGCCTTCCTTGATCGCCAATTGAACATGGGAAAACGAGGGAAAACCGGACACAATGATCACCACCGCGTCAGGTTGATTCTTTTGAATTTGTTTCAGTAAGGTTAAATCTTCTCGCGGATCCCGAAAGTCCAATACGATAATGTCATAACATTGCCGGCCTATTTGCCGCAGACCATCATCGATATTTGACGCGTTGGTGACAATATTACCATTATGTGATAAATAATAGGCTAAAGATTCCCGAGATTGTGGGGTGTGATCAATGATCAATATTTTCGCCATGAATGACCGTCCTAAAACAAACAGGTGCAATCATTGCACCGAAAAGACAAACATTTTTTATACTGAAGCGATACAGCGGCTTAGTGGATTCGCTTAATACCCTATAGAAATTAGAGAAAACACACGCGCTTTTTACGGCGGCTATCGATCTCTTTCCTCTCATTTTTTTCATTATACTTGACTCCTAACGCGCAGCAAGAAAAATCTGTCTTTTTCATCTAAATTGTCATATCTCAAACCTATACGGACAAAACAAGAATGACCCTTAGATGGAACAGTCACAAATATCCTTTCAACGCGGACTGCTTGGGTATATAATAAAAGTATGAAAATTTGGGCCTTTATTATCATTCTTACCATCGCCGTCTGTTCCGGTGTGATGTACTTTATTTTAGTCCAGGGCGTTGGGATTAGCTTCAATATCGCGCAACCTGATCAAAAAGCCAACCCTTCGCAACCCGAACCTGTCGAAAGACAGCCTGTCATACCACCCCCCACGCATGACATCATAGAAACCACACCGCCGAACAAACCGGACATCCAATTATCGGCACCCCCAAACGCTCCGGAACCAATCACCCCTTTGCCAGCGGCATCCACGTCCGGACTCGTTTTAGACTTATCAAGTCCGTCTGTGTTAGCTGAAGAAGACAAAGAAGAAAATGACTCTGAATTGAGCAAATTCTTTAAAATTTGTGGAGGGTTCTTTAAATCCAAAGAAGAGAAAAACAAAGACGCTCAGGACGAACTCGACAAAAAAAATCAAAAAGCAAACGACGTGAATGACCAATATAAAGAATATATGCAGCGCCAGAAAGAACGCATGCGCGATTACCGCTATAAAAAACAATAATATTCATCCCGCGCCACAAAATAACCGTAACAGCCGCCCCCGCCCGCTTGAATCAAAACCAAATTTTTTCATCCGGACCTTCTTTGATCAGGGGCCGTAAACTTTTGTATATCTCCCGGGCGACAACGGGTTTCGCTTCCTGCCTGATGTGGATGAAATCGCTAAAAACAGGGCCGGTTTCTCCGGCAAAGAGATAACGCAAATCAACAAACTTCCGCCGGTCATTCTCACGCAAATGATTGATTTTATGGTGAATCCCGCGCCCGATGTACATCGCCCCTTCCTTAAATTGAAAAACCGTGTCGACCTCTTCTTTCTGTGTCAGCTGCTCTTTATAAAAAACAAGCGGCTGAAAAAACGAGATGAACTCCGCGCCAAAAGCTTCTGAAATTTTATCGGCCTTGAAAATATTCTTGATATACGTGTTGGCGATTTCTTCATGCCATTCAGGGGTGCCATATCCAATCTCCCGGCGCACAGCATCCATCGGGAAAAACTTTTCTCTAAACATATCGGGATAATAGGACCGAAGCAGATTGCTTCCAAACAATAACATAAACCCGGCCGGATACCGCCTGATGTCACTTTCTAATAATGGATTATTTTCATAGACGAAAAAATTAAAGGGATAACCCGGACGGGGATCAGAAAAAAAAGACTGAATGATATCATTTCCCCCGCCATACATGACAATAAGGTCCGGGGCATAATCAACGGCTTCCATAAAAATTTTAACCAATTCCATGCTCGTCACAGAAGAAACGACGCCGAAATTATAAACGCGCACATGCCCGAGCCCGTCCTGCTCAAACAAATGATCGATCAATTGCGGAATTGTGGGATCACCGTTTATAAGCGTTGAACCTCCCAAAAAAATAACGCGGTACTCTGCTTGGGACTTCGGCATCGCCGGAACAGGCCCTTTGTACCCTGAGGCATTTAAAGAGGCGGCGGACGGATTACCGGAGAACATGACATAGGGATATGAATGGCGGACATCGCTGGAAAGGGCTTGACGTTCGAAACTCGACCGGCTGGAAATGTACGGCCGGCTCAAAACATCCAAACCGATCACCATAACGCTCAGGATGAAAAGGAAAATAAACAAACATCCCAGCACAGCCTCAAATTTTGTGTTTTTCATCGCCCTATCCCGTCTCACACCATACGATCATACAGGTCCCCCGATCATCAGGCCCAGCCTTTCAGGGCGTTGACCCCATCGATATATTTCGAACATCCTGTCACGCGGAAAGGAAAAAAACCGGTTATCCGATCAGCGCCCGACTCAGCTTTTTTGTTATATTTCAACTCGAGAATGATATTTTGCCTGTCCCGATGACGATTCAAAAAATTATTGCTCCGGGGAGATAGCCCGTAAAACTGCAGGTCTGTGTCGACCGTCACCCGATAGAGTCGATCCCTCGACAAAAAATAGGTTCGCCTATACCGGTTGCTTACTGAAAAATTTAAATTCAGCATATCCAGGACCAAAAGCCCGGGCAAGTCCGAGTCACGAAAAATTTGACGCATCGCCCCAATGCTAAAAGACTGATCAAAAACAAAAGGTTTTAACGGATAAATAATTTTCCCCACATGCTGGTTATGTTTGATTTTCAGCTCTAACATCGGCTTGTGGACGTGTCCAAAAAAATCGCCGTACCAACGCACGCGCACCTTGACCCGGCGGTTTTCACCCCGCACATGATCAAAATAACAGGCCAAATCAAAATTATCGAAATAAATATTATTGACAGCTCTTTGCTCATAAATTTTTTTAAAGATAGCCGGATGGTTTCTAAGAATAAGCTCCACCCAAACGTAGCTTTTATTCTTGATATAAAATTTACGTTCATAACGAAACCGCTGGGTTTGTAAATAGGCGTAATCTGTCATTTCTTTAAGTGACTTAAATACTGGTCAAATTGATCCTGATCGGCCGGGATTATTTTTCCGTCCAGTTCAAGCGTCGAGCTGTCTTCCACAAGATAAGGGATCTTGACCTCATCAAACGTAACCTGCTCGCCCTGCATGCTTGCCGGACCAAACTCTGATTTCTTCTGGAACAAAGCCAAACCGATACCGGATTGCTGAATGGATAAGCCGTCCGCACAAACGACCGAACGGTCCTTGGCCGCCAGGCCGATACCGGCCTGCGCAATGTCAACCTGCCGCAAATGAACTTCACTTTGCTCACCGACACTAATACCCTTGTCCCGCGTTTCTAGCGTTCTTACCCGGGTCATCGACACATAACTGCCCGAAAGATCAATCCCATCATTCCCGCAACGAACAAAGGACGATTTCGTTATGCTCCCGTCAGAGAAGTCCACGTCCAGCCCGTCAAAGGCATGATCGCTAAACAATGTTTCTTCAATCTGAAACCGGGAGCGGATAATATTTAAAGCGTCTTCAGCGCGGTTGCTTTGAAACAGACACTGCTTAATACGCACCGGCGCTTCATAAAAGGTCACGGCTCCTGTCAGTTGCCACCACTTCGAGGACGGAAAACTTAAATTGCGAAAAATAACATGCTCCAGCACCGAATCCTGCTGAGTCTGCAACACAAACAAACCCTGGCCCGTCGCGTCCGACGACTCGATGATCACCGGATGGTCCGCTGTGCCGATCAATTTAACAGGTGAATACGAAATAATTTTTGCGGCATGGTGTAAATTCAAATGAACACCTTCAAAGCCCACCACCTGATATCCTGCGGGAATACGAATGTCCTGTTCAATCTCCCAATGACCGGGTTTGATCAATATCTGTTTCCTGGATGGATCGACGACGAGGAATTCAAATTGCTGAACATTATCCTGCGCACGAAAACGGCCGTCCCGCATAAACGTGTCATCAAGATGCGGCCAAAGATACACATAATCACTTTTGTCCTGTGAGAGTCCCAATATATGATAGTTGAGCTGCAGATGCGATACGTCACCGCGTTCCCAAACAAAACCATCCGGAAGGATAAACGAACAGCGTTGGTAACGGGGCGCCGAAAACTTGTTCTTAGGCGCTAACACAATAGGTTCTTTGGGCCGCAGGAGAACCTGACCGTCATATAACAGGCCGGATATTTCGACCGGTAAAGTCTGAATATTCGCGATCGTTAGAACAACTTCGTCCTTCAAGACACGATAAACATAGGCGTGAAAGGCCTTGAGCGGTTCTAATTTTTTCCGGATCACTTTGGCATTATACAAAAGGATATTTTTGTCAAACCGGTACAGGGGATGGCTCTTACGGACGATATGGACATTTTCTGTTAAACGCTCTTTGAGGTCATTGTAAAGACCTTCCACATATTCCGGTCGCGACACGCGCCGCAGTTCACGGATATACTGACGGGCAAACGGGAGATCTTCCCAAAGATTAAGATTTTGCGTCCAATAATATGTATCCGGCTCTTGCGCGGCATCGGCGTAATATTCTCCAATCAAATTCTTTGTTTTCAAGTAAGCATTAGCGTCAAAACCAATGGGTTCGACACGGCCGGTCACAGGGTTGTAATAAAATTTCTGGTTGGTATACGTCCGGGAATGGACCGCGCCGAGCAAATCGGATAGGGCGTAGTATTTCGCCCATTGATGAATATCGTACACGCGTGATAGCGGCAGTTCTTTCAACCGCAGGCGTTCCAACAATTCCACTCCGGCCAAAAACTGTTGGCTTAACCGCGGCGACTCTAACACGCGCTTGAGCTCATAGGCGCGGATGTCCGCGGAATGAAACCCCATATCCCGTCGAAAATCGATGTTCATATTCCAATATAATTTATTATGCCACAATAAATCTTCTTGAAAAGCCAGGACAATCCCTTCCCGGCCTTGGTTGTTTTCAATCAAACGCCTGTCAAAATGCTCTTCCAGCGCGTAGATCCCATGATTTTTTCCGTTAATAACAACCTCGACAAACCGGTAACGCAAACCCATCACCCCTTCCCGTTTCAAGGTCTCATGAAAAAACCATTCCCCCACATAATTTCTTGCCGACGGACGGTGCAGGGAAAATGTTCTCATACCAAACATGGTTTCGTCTCCACGGAGCTTGACCCTGAACGACCAATTCTCTCCTGTCAAATGGTCATGGACCCAATCCCCTTTCAGGCGCAAACGGACATTGATCTTTCTGTCCTTGTACTGAATCACCGCGGGCACGTCGTCGTCCGCACGCGCGATTAATATGCCTTGTTTGATCGCGGTCTGACGTTTGTATTCCAGTTTTTGAAAGGCTTTATGCTTGATGTCAATAACGATCCGGTCAGGACGGGATAATGCCCCGCAGGTCATCCCATGCAGGGTCTTGAATAGCTCCGGTAACCCTCCGGCCAGACCAAGCATGATCAAAAAAATAATCCCAACAATAAAAAAATTTCTTTTCCAGGAACCAGGGTGATGCATTTTGAAAACGCGCCTGCTCGAATGAGGGGGCGGCTGTTGGCCGTGAATAGCATCTTTAATGATCATAAGACCGAACCTTTATGATCTAAAAATGTGATTGTGACGGAATCGCTCAAGGACTTTAACGCGTTCTTCATTTTTGTCAGGTGCTCAAACGTCGAAAATTCCACTAAAAAGGAGGCTTCCAGAACCTCCTGACTTTCATCAAACCGTTTCATATCGACCAGAAGGCAATGCTCTTTCAGTATCGACGCGATCTGCTCTAAAGACATTTGCCCGGGATGATGGCTCAAGACCGTAACATACAGATTGCCGCCGTCTTCCCGCTGATGATGCCTTTTGGTTAACATTAGGCCCACGACGATAATGACAAAAGCAACCAGGGTAATCACGCGTTGATCCGCCCCAAAACCCAAACCAATGGCGATCGATAAAAACAGATAGGCGAGTTCTTCCGGTTCCTTGATCGCCGCCCGAAAGCGGACAATGGACAAAGCGCCGACCAACCCTAAAGACAAGGCCAAAGATGACTTCACAATCGTGATGATCAGCATGGTCGTCATGGTTAAGATAATAAAATTCCTGGAGAACAATCTCCTGTTCGACAATGAGACCCCATACTTGATGTAAACTTGCCCGAGGATACAGGCTAAAATCGCGGACAACAATAAGTTCAGCATGAACGGCAGGACCTGAACCTGCGGGCTTTGTGTTGTCAAGAATTCTTGAAAGGTTTGAATCTTATTCATAAAAAGCCTCCTATTTTGATCACCTGAATGAGGTCATATAAAAGAATTGCTGATTCCATTTTGTGGACTACATACAGTTTAGCCAATTTTGCAATCAATACAAACAGAAAAAACAACAGACTCTTTTGATCCGTTTAAGCGGCAGGGTCCCGACTGGCCGGCATTCTGGCTTTAACCTGTCAGACAAATTCTGCATACCCTTTTGTTACCGGCTGAAAATATTTTTCTTTCCTCCGTCAACATCAATGATAAAATAAAAAATTGCTGAACAGTCCCTTATTGATCATCAACGATAAAAGGAGTATCCATGAAAAAATTTATCCTTCTTTTCCTGTTTTGTTTTGCGGCACAGGCGCATGCCGCTGTTGTTAACGTTGAAAAATCATCTGACGGTTGGCGGCTCTTCGTGGACGGGAAACCGTATTTTATCAAAGGGGTTTGTTTTTCTGTCGACCGGATTGGAACAGACCCTGGAGAATTTACCGCCGTGGATTGGTCCAAGGCCGATTACAACAAAGACGGCATCAATGATGTCGCCTATCAAAGCTGGGTCGACGCGAACCGTAATAATATACAGGATGAAAACGAAAAAACTGTCGGCGACTTTCAACTGCTCGCGGAATTAGGAGCCAATACCATTCGCCTTTATCATCATCTCTCAAATGAACCGGAAGTCACAAAAATTTATGCTCGGCCCAATCATTTGACCCATGCACCGAACAAGAAGTTATACCGGGAATTATATGAGAAACACGGCATCATGATCATGATGGGCGATTGTTTAGGCGCTTATACCTTGGGTTCCGGCGCTGATTGGGAAACAGGCACAGATTACCGCAGCGTCCGGCAGCAAAAAAATATGATAAAAAGTGTTGAAGCGATGGTCATGGCACACAAAGACGAACCTTACATTTTGATGTGGGCCCTTGGAAATGAAAATGATTACCAGCACCTGACGCACACAAACGCAAAAATCAAACCGGAGGCCTACGCGAAATTCGTCAATGAGGTCGCAAAAAGAATACATGAACTGGACCCGCACCATCCTGTCTGTCTCATCAACGGACAGGCCACCTTTTTCAGAGACAATCATCTACTTGACGCCCTGCCGGATGTGGATATCATGGGATTTAATGATTACCGGCGGGCAAAATTCAGCACGTTATTTAAAGAAGCCTCGTTGTATGATAAACCTGTTTTCTTATCCGAATTCGGAACAGGTCACCCTCCCGTAAAAATCAAAACCGGCTCGTTCATCATGAATGAAGAAAAGCAAGCGCAGATGCATACTGAGATGTGGCTTTTTATCGAGAATCATTCCGCCGGCCGAAAAGCGCCGGGCAACTCCATTGGCGGTTTTGTTTTCTCGTGGATCGATGATTGGTGGCAAGATGGTAAACCCCGATTACATAATTTAAATCCCCATGACCCGAAATGGCATCATGAATGGAACGGGCTCATCTCGCAAGGCAATGGCAACACCAGTCCGCGCATCAGGCAATTGCGACAGGCATATTTTACCTATCAGGAACTCTGGAAGGAATGAACACGCACGATTCCATGATTTCGCCTAGGAGCTTGTCCGAGAACTAGTTTTTATTTGTAGAATCCGTTACTTCTAAATT
>JAIORP010000019.1 GCA_021108075.1 Candidatus Omnitrophota bacterium
TAGCATGCTTCTCGTCGAGAAACTACCCTTTAATCGACTTTTTCAGTGCCCCCTATTTATAGGAATAATTTGATTTGAACGCGATGGATTCTTTAATTCCCGGGCATTTTATGTTATGAGCGTAACGACTCGATCAGCAGGAATATTTTTTAATGAAGATGTTCCGTTTACACGCATCTCTGGGAAAAGATGCGGCATTTCAAAAGATCAGCCGATCGTCCCTAAGACCTGCGTTAATGTCGTGATCCCCTCGAGGGCTTTCTCGATCCCGTCCTGCTTCAAAAGGATCATATTTGCTTTACAAGCCGTATTCGATATTGATTGATTTGTCGCTTTTTGATTGATCAACTCCTTTATCTGCTCATCAGGAATTAAGATCTCATATATCCCGATCCGGCCCTTGTACCCGACCTGAAAACAATTCGCACAGCCAACCGGACGATATAGCGTCGCTTTTTCAAGATTTTTCTCATGTGCCATCTCTTTATTAATAACTTCAAGCTCCTCCCACGACGCGTCATAGGCTTCCCGGCAATCCGGACATAATCGACGGACTAAACGTTGCGCGATAACACCGGTTAAAGCGGAACTCAGCAAATAAGGCTCAACCCCTATGTCTATCAAACGGCTGACGGCTGAAACGGCATCATTCGTATGCAAGGTCGAAAAAACAAGATGGCCCGTCAAAGCCGCGTGAATAGAAATCTCTGCCGTTTCTTTATCACGGATTTCTCCGATCATGATGATATCAGGATCCAGGCGCACAATGGACCGCAATCCCGTCGAAAAGGTTAACCCGGCTTTCACATTGATCTGGGCCTGATGTATCCCCGGGATGGAATATTCAACCGGATCTTCTAACGTGATGATATTCTTTTTTTTACTGCTGATTTCATTCAGGATCGAATAAAGGGTTGTCGTCTTTCCGCTTCCTGTTGGACCGGTAACGAGAATAATGCCATAAGGTTTGTGAATAATATTCGATAAATTGAAGAAGGATAAACCAATGATCCCTAATTGTTCAAAACTTAAAATCCCAACTGATTTATCCAGAACACGGATAGCAATATGCTCACCGTAAATGGTAGGGAAGGTCGCGACACGAAGATCAATGTCTTTTTTATCCACCCTCAATTGAATCCGGCCATCCTGCGGAATTCTCTTTTGAGCGATGTTAATATCCGCCATAATCTTAATACGGGATATAATTGCGGCCTGATCAGTCTTTTCTAAGGGATATTGTTTTTGAAGGACACCATCGATTCTAAAACGGTAATAAAAATCTTTCTCCTGTGGTTCAACATGAACATCGCTCGCGTTCACACGAACAGCTTCTTCAAAAATTTTCTGTACCGTCTTTATAATTTCGCTCTGCCCGGCCATCTGGGTAATTTGGGGCAGATCATCTTCTTCTGTTTCTTCCGGATGAGTCACCCCTTGCAGCCTTTGACCATCATGACCGACGACAGAATAAATCCGTTGAACAGCATCCCTAAAATTCGACATCGTCGTAAACATCGGGATAATATTCAACTCTGTCCGCTGCTCTAATTCGTCGACAACATCCAAATCCATCGGATCAATCATCGCTACAATCAAGTTGCCGTCTTCCCGCTTGACCGGCAACAGCTTCCAACGTAGCGCGTCTTTCTTTGAAATCAAATTGATACAATCCAGATCAATCTTATATTTCTCTAAATCAAAGAATGGAATGTTTAATTGCTCAGACAAAACTAAAACCATATCTTTTTCTTTAACCATCCCCTTCTGCAACAATACAGTCCCTAACATTCGATTAGATCTTTTCGCGTCGGCTAAAGCTTCCTCCAACTGCTCCCGGCGGATAAGCTTCTTGCTGATCAGCAACTCTCCGAGCAAGACATGTTTACCTGTGGACATAATGTATTCCGATATAAAAACGTTATTAATAAATTCTAAAAGGCCTCATCAGGTCAGTCCAACCTGCTCTACAAAGGACTATATTTGATCTGCACTCGCCGTTTAACTTGATTGTATTCCCCGACACCCGTTATGACCAACACATGCGGATCATGTTCAGAACAATAATGCCCCCCACCTAATTCTGTTGTTTCAACATTACCGAGTCCATTTCCATCTTCATCAAAATCATTTTTTATCTCATAGATAGCGTGGCTAAGACCCGCTTCTGCTAAATATAAGGCTTTTGCTCTGTCGATTTCTAAAGCAATTGATGATTGCCGGACAGTAAGGTACTCCACCAACGATAATCCCAAAACACCGACAAAAGAAAAAATGAGCACCGTTGATAATAAAATGAACCCCTGATTGTGACCTGTTCGTTCTAATCTGTAGAATTTCAGCATAATCCATTACCATTCGGAAGGCAATTCACCAGAAAATTTACCCCACTTCTTACTTAACGGATCACTCAAATTCACTTTAACTTCAGCTAAATCCTTAACATAAACCCAGCCGCCCTCATTCGTCAAGTCATCCGTTGATGTCAAAATAACGACAGCCATGTTCCCCGCTGAATTTGAAACCAATTCGCCGGGCATTTTCTTTAAGTAGGCCCTTTTAACCCCCATATCTAAATAAAAAGTATTTGTCAGTTCTGTTAGCGTGTCTGGAAAACGGCCTTCTTTCGCTCGAAAAATCTCAATGCGCATCCGTATCGATTCCAAGTTCGATTGCGTCGCGGCGATACGGGCCTCAGAATCAAAACCAATGAAATTGGTCCCCACGGTTGATGCCAGAATAGCGATAATACTGATAACAATAAGTATCTCTATTAAAGTGAAACCTTTTGAATTAAATATTTTATTTTTCATAACTTATCCTTTTTTCAAGTTTACAAGTTATACTAAATCCTTTCATTAACCGTTCTATTTCAATTCTGATGTTCTTGCCTTAGCGTCGGGAAAAGCAGAATCGATTTTGATATTACATTCCAGATCGAAAAACTTTAACCAAGTTAAAAATTGGCAATAAAACGGCCAACGCGATGAACATAACGATTCCACCCATGATGATCAGCATAAGCGGTTCTAATATCGTCGTGATATTCTTTAAAAAATAATCAATTTCTTGTTCATAAAATTCAGCAATATCCACTAACATGGAATCTAAGTGTCCACTCTTTTCTCCCGCGCTGATCATTTGAATCACCATTGCCGGAAACAACCGGCTCGTCTGCATCGGTTCGGTTAAAGACTGCCCGCTGGAGACAGATGCCCGAATATCACGGACCACCTCACAAAAATAAACATTACCAAGCACGTTTTCTGTTACCGTTAATGCTTGCAGAAAAGGAACTCCGGATTTCACCAAAGCGCCCAGGACCCTCGAAAAACGCGCGATAATCACTTTAACATAAAATTTTCCCCAAATAGGAACGCTGATTAACATTTTATGAAACGAGTATTTCCCCTTCCCCTGGAGATACGATTTCCCGTAAAAAACACCACCCGTTATTACAGCGATAATAACAAACCAATAATGTTGCATCACACTGCTGATAAACAATAGTATCTGTGTCGCCAAAGGCAACTCAATTTCATGCGCCTCAAAAATCCCAATAAATTTTGGGATAATGTAAATAACGATCCCTGTCAAGACAGCGATCGACACCGTGATCAGGATTGACGGATAGATCATCGCTGAACGCAATGCCATCCGCATTTCTAAATCTTTTGAATTCAGAATAACCAGCCGATCTAAGGATTGATTGATAATACCGCCTGTTTCACCGACCTGAACCATACTGCAATAAAGTTGATTAAACCTTTTGGGATGTTTTCTTAAAGCCTCCGAGAAAGTTGATCCGCCTTCAACATCCTTAAGCACGGTCTTCATCGTTTCCATCAACAAGGGATTGTCTGACTGCTTCACGATGCTGGAGAGCACCGCGGTTAAAGGCAATCCGGACTTAATCATCCTTGATATTTGTCTTGTCATCAGCACAATATCCTGCTGACTGACTTTTTTGAAAGGAAAAAAATTCTTACGGGACTGAGAATCCGTTCTCTTCTCCAGCGAGATAATGGTATAACCTCTCCGACGCAATTCTGCCGCTATGGAGAATTCATTCGATCCTTCAATCTGGTCATTCCGCTCAACTCCAGAAGCATCTCTAACTTTGTATCGATAAGTCGCCATAAAAAAATATCTCTAAATCATTAAAGGCCGGATAATATACATAATTATTCTTCACTTATTAAATTTTCTTTAACAAGCGAACTATCCTGATGATGGTATAACGCCTCAAATTCAAAATGAGGCATATCTTGTTCCAACAAACTCTGGGCTCGTTTGTGATAGCTGCTGTAGGGATACTCTTTAATAAGTCGCTTTAAAAATTCTTTTGCCTTTTCCTGTTCGTTGAAGGTTGAACCGTATATCAAGGCTAAACGGTACAACAAATAGTCATTTTGAGGGTATCGCGGATAATTGGATATGACGAATTCATAGGACCGGACAATTTCCTGCTTCCGATGAACCAGTTCCAAATCAGAATACACCTGGCTATCCAGCTTTTGGTCCAACGCAGTGAGCATGTCGACTAATTGTTTAATTTCACCGGTCCCAATAGGATTATCTAAATTCAAATAAAATTCTTCATTGACCAGGGCCTGGTCCACCTTGATATCTTCTTCATTCTTGATGATATAAGGGGTGATAAAAACCGTCAACTCCGTGTTTTCTTTGTCCTCGCTACGTTTTGAAAAAAGGACGCCCAGCACCGGTAAATCTTTAAGCACAGGCACTCCTCCTGTCGTCTCTTCATCTTTGCGGTTAATCAACCCGCCGATAATGATTGTTTGTCCATCGCGGACGCGGACAACAGCGTCAGCTTCCCTGGTCGTAATCCTGGGTCCGGCGTCCAAGGCAGAACTGACAGAAGAAACTTCCGGATGCACCTGCATGGTGATCCATCCGTCAGGGGAAGCCATCGGAGTGACCTTTAAGGTTGTGCCAACATCGATAAAACGCGTTGTCTCTGTTGTCCCCGTTGTGGTCTGTGTTTTCTCCTTAAACGGATATTTTTCTCCTATAATAATTCTTGCTTCTTTTCCGTTTAAAGTCATTATCGAGGGTGACGCCAGTAAACGCGCTTTATTTTCTTGCATGAGGGCATCCAGCGTCACCGATGTTGTTGAGCTTTTCAGGGTTGTGGTTAACGTCATTTGCCCCCCTGATAAGGTTGAAGAAGGTCCGGGCGATGTATTTGTAAAGGCTAATTTCTCGTCAAAACCCGTCGATCGGCTGAAAATCCCCCCTCTCTCTCCGTTGGGATCATACGTCACCGTTGTCGTTGTGCCTAAATTCTCATAATACTTCGATTGAATATCCATGATCTTTGCTTCAATTAAGACTTGAACCGGCGGCAGGTCAATAACCGTCAAAACGTCTTTGACTTTTTGAAGATTAGCGGAGTAGTCCGTTATCACAAGGCTATTGGTCATTTGATTAATCTGAATATCCCCGCGCGATGAAATAACTTTTGTCAAAAGCCTTTCGGCTTCATCCGAAGATAAATATTTTAACGAAATCGAAATGGTTTCTTGATCGAGACCTTCAACTCCAGGACCCTGAGTGATATAGACCAGATTTCCCTTTATTAGATACATGTAGCCGTTTACTTCCAGGATGGCTTTTAACGCCTCATGCAAAGGAACGTCTTTTAACGTGATCGTGATATTACCGGAAATTTTACTCGTTATGACCAAATTCAAGTCGTAAGAATAACCTAAAGTCCTCAGGACGGATAAAAGCGTCGCGTCCTGGTAATCAAAAGAAACTTTTTGATTCAGTCTCTCGATTATTTCTGCCGAACCTCGCGACTGATTCGCCTGGCCCCCTGTGTCTTTATCAACCCGGTCACCTTCAAACGCGAGTGACCGTTGGGGATAACAATAAAGACCGAGGCTTATCATGAGGAAAAAAATGAAAACTAATTTTTTTATATTCTTTTTCATAGAGCAATAATCCTTAATAATATTATTATTTGTGAACGATCAAATGCACCATATTTATTCCGAAAGCCAACACAACTTCATCCGGTTTAATTTCTTTGACAACGCCATTATCAATAGTATCACCGATACGGTAGACTTCATCATCGATGATGGCTGTCGATTTTAATCCGTTTAAAACAACACCTGATAGTGAATATACTTTTTCCTCTTTCGGCTTCTCTTCGGCCTTTAAGTTCGAGACAAAAACTTCTCTTTCGTTCTCCAATGGCAACGCCGCGATACGCCTGGCGTCTTCAATAAACAATTCCCGCGCACGCTTATGCGGAGAAAATAACGTACGAAAGACCAATAGAACCTCCCTTTTATCCGTATCGCCGGCCTCATCCGTATCTAATTTCTTGATGCTAACCTGTAAAATCTTTATAAATGGCAACGTACCTTCCAATCTTCGGAGATATTGAATAACATCATGATACTGCGCATAAAAACTAAGCTTAATTTGCAGACTATCGAATAAATGAGCATTGTCTTTCTTTTCCTGTATCGGCATAACATATTGAAAATCAACATCATAACCAACCGTTTGGATAAAAATGGTCTTTAGAATTAATGGCAGGCTTTCATTGTCCGGAAGCTTCATCTCATATCTTCTGAACAACTTTTTATTCGCCCTGATTTTTTTTTCTTGTTCCTCAAGCTCAATTTGCAGGTCTGCCGTAGCAGGTATGTCCGTCTTAAGAGAGAGCATCTTTTCACTGACTTCCTGCAATCTTTTCTTAAGTGAAACCAATTTCTGTTGTTGGGGCTTATATATATGGTTAAAGTACAGACTAAACAACAAACTTCCGACCAACATCCCGAGCAGATAAAATGTGCGGCTATTTAGCCTTCTTAATTGTTTTATAACAGAGTTCATATGTCTCAATTTCTCCACAAAAATATTTTTACTTTGCTATCTGAGTGACAATTGAAAACAGCATGTCCGTGTTAGACTCCCCTTCATTCAGCTGCATGTACTCAAACTGCGTGTTAAAAAAGAAGTCTGACTCGTCTAATTTTCTCATTAAGGTGCTGATTAACACGTTATCAGGAGAAGAACCTTTTATCGTTATTTTATTATCGCTCAGTTCTAAATTTTCCAGCCAAATATCATCGGGAAGCAATCGTCCTAATTTAAGCAGCATCATCGACAAAGGCGCGCCTTGATGCCGCGCCTTTAAAATAAATTCTAAATTCATACGCACGATTTCTTTCTGTTCCGCCTGGATATCCTGCTTTTTTAACAGAGATTGATATTGCGTCTTTTGCTCAAACACCTGATTATTAATAAAGGAGTAGTCTTCCTCCTTCGCTTTTAAGCTGTTTTCATAATAGGAAATCTGTCTTTGCTGGTTCCACGACAGGAAAGAAAAAAGACAGCCTAAAACACAAATGATAAGCACATAACTTATCCAGGGGATATCCGGTTTAAACTCATCATCATGAGGTATAAGGTTTATTCTTCTCATATACTATTTTTCTTTTTTATCTTCGTCAAAATATCTTAGAGCCGCGCCTATCGCGACTGGAAATCGAAATGAACAGGCATCCCATTGCCGCTGAACATTCTTATTTTTTTTCTTCAGCGGAATATTCGCGCAGGAGTTGACCAACAATATGGGAACGTCAAAATAGTCACTGAAATATTCATACAACATGGGCAATGCCACTAATCCCCCATGCAAAATAATCCGGTCAAATTTTGAGACCCGGGATTTCGTCTTTTGGAATGAATAGTATTTAAATATCCGATCGACATCCAGGACTGTCTTCTGAAAAAACGGGATATAAACCTCTTTAAACAGCTCTTTTAATTTCTCCCCGTCGTACGTTTTCACCTTCTCGTCTGCCTGATGACCAATTTTAGCGATAAACGAATTGATAAGATCGACCGCCTCACTGTGAGGAATTCTAAAATAATCTTCTGTTGCCCTAATAAACCTCGATTTTGATGTATTCATGGGACGGGTGAAATGAATGCATTGATTGACGATCACGTAAAACATCGACACTCTCGAACCGAAATCTAAAAATAAAACGACTTCGTCAGGGTTGATCAGCTTAAAATAATTAATATTAGCGACCAAAGAAAAGATATCGACTTCGATACCCAACGGCTGAATCCCTGCCGACCTGAACACGTCCACATATTTCACCATATCCTTCTTAACCGCGAGGACAGACATGACCTCTAACTGACGGTCTTGATCAACCTTCTTTTCGTTCAGGATGACATAATCCATGATCGACTCATCCAGCAATTCTCGATAACGCTGCTTCAGTTCCCATGTCACCGCTTTCTTCACTTCGCTCAACGGCATCTTAGGTAAAGAAAAATAATGGGTGAGAACTTCACGGCTAGATATGGAAATATACGCCTTGCCCTTGAGCCTGTTATCTATCAGTGTTTTCCGGATAAACTCTAAAAACTTCTCTTTCACAACCTCCTTGTCCTTCATCTTGTACGACGAATCTTTAATTAACCACTTAGAAACCTTCAACGTTTTATCCTCCGTAACGAGTTGAATAACTTTAATAGAGTCTGTTCCGACATCGATCCCGAAAGGTAACGTTTTGTATTTGCTTTGACTGACATCAAACGATTTCGCCTGCAGCATTTCTTTTGGCAAAAAAACTTTCGATATCTCCTTCTTTGCGAGAGGAATGCCGAAAATACTCGGTGTTTCTTTTTTATCCGTCTTCTTATCAAAAATAGCACTGACCATATCATCACTGATATCTTTTGATGGTTCCGGTTTTTTAATTTCCGGATTCTCTTTTTTCTTCTTGTCTTTATCTTCCATCAGATCTTACATTCTCCTCGTATTTTAAAGACACTTCTTCTGTTCGTGCGACAACTTCTTCGGCCAAGGACAAATAATCTTGTGCCCCGATTGACGCTTGCTTATAGATATTAACCGGCTCATGAAAAAAAGGAGCTTCATTAACAGCAACGCTCATACGGATGATCGAATCAAATACTTTATCACTAAAATATTCTTTGATTTGCTGCAAAACCTTGTACCCCACCCGGCTCCTCTTATCAAACATTGTGACAAGTATTCCCAACACAGACAAATGAGGATTAAAGTTCTCTTTTACTTTATCGACGGTAAACAACAACTCCTTCATACCTTGCAGGGCATAACAGTGTGTTTGGATGGGGATAAGTACATCCCTTGCAGCGGTTAACACATTCATCGTAACCAAATTCAGTGTTGGCCCACAATCAATAAAGATAAAATCATAATGAAAAAAATTTAAATGCAAATCAAGCGCTTCTTTCAGAACAAATTCTCTGTTCGGACAGGAAATGAGGTCAATCTGCGCCCCAGATAACAGGGGATCACCTAAGACAATATTTAAACCTTTAACACGCGTAGGGGTCGTCGCAGATGTTATATTGGCCTTTTTCGTTAGCACATCGTGCAGGTTAGGCCTACGACCCTCAAGCCCTAGACCCAATGAAGCCTGCGCTTGAGGATCCGAGTCAATCAATAGAACTTTATAATCAAGAGAACATAAACATGCGGATAAATTAATAGCTGTTGTTGTCTTTCCACATCCTCCTTTTTGATTCACAATGGCAACAATGCGTGGATCCTTTCGTTTACCCTTGTTCGGACGAACCCATCTATTATCTCGCCTGTATGTATGCCACATTAACATATCTTCATTGGTCGTGAAAGGAAAAACCACTTTATTTTTATCCATAAATAATACCTATTGCCTTCATTACAGCTTAAATGGGTTAAAGTCTTGCGATGCAAGAAATTGGTGCTGGATCAACCTCAACGTATAGCCCATATTCATCATTTCTGATATTTTCTTTAACCGTCTTTGAACATCATCCTGGTCATAAAGTCTTTTATTGCCTTTTTTTTCAGCAATGACAATTAAACCCATATTAGTATAGTAATTGACTGAGGAAACGGACAAGCCAGATAATTTTGCGACATCACTAACTGTTATTTTTTTACCCATTCAAATTTTTTTTCAACTTCTCGGAATTATTAATATTCATTAATATTCCATACCATACATTAATTTTTGTTAATAGTCAATAATAAAAGCAACATTTTTTATTAATTAATAGTGAATGATATCACATAATATCTAACGATATTGAATGATATTAATTATTGATAGATATCATAACTTACTAACAAGTATTAACAAGTAAAAAAATATCAATGGCATGAAATTCTAAAGGGAACATTTAATACCAATTACAGAAAATAAAGACCCATTTGACACGACCAATTCCATTAAATA
>JAIORP010000154.1 GCA_021108075.1 Candidatus Omnitrophota bacterium
ACGAGCATCCGCACCCGGTATGCAGCACAAGGGACGGGCAGCGGGGGAAGTGCAGGGGGAGCAGCGCAGGATGAGGTTGCAGGGGACCAGTTGCCCCGGTAGTTGCCTTTGTGGGTTGCCCTGTCACCGCGGTCCGGGAATGACCAGACTGGTTGTGGTCTGGGATTTGAAGGTGGCGGGGGCGAGTTTTGAGATAAACTACTTATGGAGGAGTGATATTTCGTTAGAACAATTATAGACACTGATAAGTGTTTCAAGCGTCCCTGATGTTTATATCTCCATAAGTTATTATTCCTGGTTCAAAACCTTTAATTATAAATTAATATAACTGCTTGGAATCTCTTTACAATCAATTTCATGATTTTCTACATCTTTCCATTGTTCTTCTAGTGTCGTGCCTTGGCCAATATAAAGACAAAATGGACATATTATTTGTGGCATAATTTACCTCTTGAAGTTAACCCAATTTAGTGTACAACCAGTTAAGAAACTTTGATATTTAAAGCCTCTCATAATTTTTCAATTTCTTCAGGAGTGATATATTCAATAGACGAATGAATCCGTCTTTTTTATCTTTAATCAAGAATTTTCAGATGATTTTTTTAACTGTCAAATGCTTTTTCCTGACAAAATAGAAGACATTTTCGAAAAAAAAGAAGTTTATAGTGTCAAACTTTGGATTGAAGTTTTTACACCTGAAGATCTCTGCTACTAATTGAAGGGACAGCAGAGTAATAGAATGGTTCAAAGGTTAAATGGAACTATAAGGTTGGCTGCCACCCTGCCGCCCTGACGGACGGCGGGAAAGTGTACGTATGGATGGGGGCAGGTGAAGTGCAGATATTATTGATATGTCAAATTTGAATTGGAGGTAATGTCAAAATAACAGGAATGGCTTCATGGGGTTTTTTCACTTTTTCTACACTCCACTTGTTTCTATTGATAGGTCGAGTGATATTTGAGGGAATCCACAAATCAGGCAAATATTTTTTTGCTTCTTCGATAGACATAGACTTTATGGCAACATATTCCTCTTTAGAATAATATTTTTTGTGTTCTAATAATTTACTGTGATATTGATAGTTTTGTCGAACACAGATGTTTTGCCGCCTTACATTTTTTCTAAATTGTTTAACCTCAGCGTCAGTCCAATCAGGATGAATGTAGTAATCTTCTCCATTACCTTGATCACACAATGGTTTGTAATAATCATGCAATCGATTTAAAGGTCGATTTCTGCAATCAGAGATTTGTACATTCCATTCCCTACATTTTATTCGTTTTTCTTCCATTTCTTCGAAATTCAAATCCCAGTTATAAATCATAAACACATAGATGTCTTTAGAATTATATCCAGCATCTCTTAATATTTGGATTTGTTTCTCTACTTTAGGCCATTGATCGTAATCCCAATCCCAAGCAATACGAGGATATCTGAATCCTGCTTTTTTTAATAAAATTGCTAAATCTGGATTTTCAGTTAATATTCTTCCATCAAATCCACTTTGCGATTCACTCCATCCAATCTTTCTTTGTTTTTTAAGTTCAATTAACTCATTCAAGATGTCTCTTATGTGCGGATTATAAAATAAATTGTTATCATAAAATACCAAGTTTTTAAGTCCAAGTTTTAGTCCAGGTTTGATTTTTGCCCAGATTTTTTTTCTACCTTTGAATTCAGGTTCTAATATCCACGTTCCACAAAATGAACAATTTCTGTGGCATCCTCTTGATGTATGCACTATTTGATAATCAATAGAATTTCCATTATTGAGAAGTTCATAATAAGGAAAAAAGCGTTCAGCTTCTTCTTGAACTCCTTTAATGGGATTTACATTATATCTTTTGCATCTATCTTGAAATTCTTTATTTTCGTAATGCAAACTTGCGTAAATTCCACCCAGCCTGATCTCAGTTACATCTGGGTCTGGAAAATTTTCCCTGTAGAATTTAACAGCGTCCCAAACATATTCTGACCAATAGGTGAAAAGGCTTGTAATTTCAATTCTCGATGGTGTTTTGAATGTTTTTGGGAGTGTTTTACCCCTGGCTAATTCAACTTTACACTTTTTCTTCCTTTTATACCATGCAGCAAGTTTTAAGAGTCCAATAGGAAGGAAATTTTTATGGTTTTTACTCTTGGTTCGAGTGGGAAACTTTGGTTCGACAAGAAGAATATACTGTTTCAAAATATCGCCTTTGATTCTATTTTTTGAGATTTCAGCATTTTCCGGTCTTAATGATTGTGCATTTTTCGATTTTTCCTTCAATAGATATATCAATCTCATTGAATGGTTCGCTATTTCCACTCGTAACTCTTTTAATAGAGCGCCCAACTTGACGAAGGAAAGTGCCTATGATCACGCCTTTTTCATTGATTGTTTGATAATTATCAATTATATCTTGATGCCCCAGTAAACGCCCAAGTGCCAATAAATTGTTTTCATTATGGAATGAATAATGTTTTTGTTCATTTATCGCGGTGGAGCATAGGGCTTTGAATGAATTTTGTTTGTAGGTTAAACCCATCTCTCTTGCTAAATCAAATAATTTTATCTGGGTTAATGTTTTGCTTCCTTCATTGAATATTTCAATTAATCTTTCTGATGTTACATTTTTCCAAATACTATTTAAAATAAGTAATTTTCGATCTTCTTCGGATGTTAATAAATCATTATTTAGCAAAATATGGAGTAAATTGAATTGATTTTTTTTCTGATCGATAGAAAGCCAATCGATTTTTTTCATTTGTGATTCATCATAATCATTCTTAATATTCAATGATTTTAATGTTTCATAGAATATTTTAAGCGATGTCAATGGTTCGAGAATTTTTTCCAAGGACAATTCTTCTTCATTTAACAACGTTCTTAATAAATAGTTTTCAATACTTTCACGCTCTTCAGACTTAATATAAAATATTCGGTCGCCTTCAGATAACTCATCAACTGGTAACAGAATATACTCGCCCCCATATTTTTTTCGTATTAGTGTATCGATGGGAAAAGAGATTACATCCCTTTCGCTAGTTTCATATTCTACACAAAATTCCATCTGCTCTTTAGACGACTGATGCTTAAATGAGTGAGGTTGTGATTGCTGACGAGTGCTTTTTTGTATCGTATTCCAAATGTCTATAAGTGACTTGATTTCATCACGTTCAAATTCATCAACATTAGAATCATCTAAAAGTTCCTCTCGAAATGCAGTATCGAGTGGAGTATCCATTTCAGACTTTTTCTCTTGAGTCTCATTAAAATGTGGTTTAGGTGGTACCTTGAACCGATGACTTTTGTTTGTGTGTTCGATTGAAAATAATAAATCTTTTTTTGCGATATTGGTTTGGTTTTCAGAAATTAAATTATTATACAAGTCTATTTGCCTCAGTAATTGTTTAAAATTCGATCCCGGGTATGCAAAAAAAACTACTTTTTTAAATGGAAGTAGCAGTGCATCATAACCATGAGATATCAAAATATCTTCATCAGAGATTGTGTGAAAAGGAATTGGACCAGGAATTAATAATTCACTATGTTGGACCAATTCGTGAGGCAATTCTTGTATTTTCGATAAGTCGGTATACAAAATTTGCATCTCATAAGTATTTTTACTGTTACCTTTATCAGTTCTAAATCCAAGTTCTACATTTACGATCAAATTTTTATATGTTCTATCAAATGAAATATTTGAAACTTTGTTTTCTATAAAAGAGCCGTTATCTTTAATCACTGCATCGTAAAGAACGAGGCCTTTGCAGAATCTTTTCTCAATAGTAGAACTTTTTCGGTTAAACTCTGAATATTCAATTGGTTCTCTTGTTTTCACCATTATTCTCAATGAAGTGTCTTTATTGAAAATACGTAAATCAAGTTGTGGATGATTCTCAGAAAAGATTTTTTTAGTCATTTTAATGTATGATTCTTGTATTGTTCCATCTTTGAAAACGACCTCTTCAATTTTATGCCCATTATGTGCCGCAACTTCTATGATAACTTCATTTTCTTTGTTTATAAGTCTAGGAAAGAGTGTTTCATCAACCATACTTTTTATTGAACTTACTAAATAATTTATTGATTCGAAAAACGATGATTGTGTTGCGAGATATGGATGTAGATTAGCAACTATAATCGAAATAGAAGGAATTGCTTCAGATTTGGATAAGGTGTCGTTAACATCACAAAACTGATTTATTTTCCCGACCATGAATGTTTGAAAGAGTGTTTTTTTAGAAATTGTTGAAGTTGTGTAAAGATTTCTAAGTTCGTATGATATATCTCTGCATTTTTCTATATCAGAACATAAGCCTTTGAATATACCTACTGCACGGCTACTTTCATTTGTGTTGGTTGAAAATGAATCACTTATGGGGAGAGTCATCCACATTCCATTTTTTTTGCAGCGCCTTTTAATTTCCGATGGTGAAAGAAAGCCGTCGAACATCGAAGGAAATTTTAGTATGTTTTGTTCGATTTTGTCAGTATTTTTATATTTAAGGTGCTCTCGAATGTCCCATACTCTACTATCAAATGGCCAATCAAAGTATGCGACATCTGCTGTAGACAAACTATTGTCAATTGTGCTCAATGCTGGTAGAATTATTTTGAAATTAATTGAAGTGTTTGCAGGATAGTATAAGTCCCATAAGTCGCCTTCTAAAGACAGAGGAATAATGTTCGAGGGAGGTTTTTTAAATTCATTTTGCGATTCTATGCACAATCTTTTCCCAAGGTGTACTATTTTTATGTCATCAACGTCCTTGATTTTGTCTAAAAATTCAGATAACCCTTTTAAATATGGCCATGAAAAATGCAATACAAGTTTTACATCAGATTTTTTAGATTTATTGATCAATTCTATTAGATTATTAAAATTATAATATCTCTCATTTAGCGATTCATAAATAATTAGTCCAGGGTTGAAATTATTAAGTTTATAGTCATCTTTTTTAAATTTTAGCGATTTTTCCCCCATCATTGATGCAGGAGTTATATCAGCAATTGGTATCGAAACAATTTTAGGAATATTCTGAAAAACCCCGTGTTTTAATTTTTCATTAACGTTTGACTCATATTTTTGTTTAAATAATCTGTCACCATATTTTGGACGTATTGTAACGTCAATGTTAGTCAATTCGTTTGTTTCTTCATTGATTGACCCCTTACACCATAACATATCATTATAGAAATAAAAAGATGCAGAAGGCATCGAATCTATCATTTTTTTATAAATTAAAGAGAAATATATATCAATACTTTTATCAAAGCTCTCATTAAATTGTGTTTTTGGAATTCCTATAAGTATATCCCTTTGTTTTTGAAAAGCAAACACACATGAAATAATTGGAGATAGATTTAAAGGACCTTGTGAAAAAATTATTGTAACTTTATTGGATATTACAGAATCAAGAATACTTAGAGAAATAGGAGATAGTTTATTACCATTTTTTTCATCTAAAATTATCTCTTGATTTCCCGATCCAGTTGTTGAAGTACATTTGTATTCGATTGAAGCGAAATGTTCTTGATTCATTTCCAGATTCTCCCATTAGAAAACATAAAATCAAATACTTCGCAAATTCCAAATACTTGTGGACCCTTAACCAGACAACCGACTTCAAAATTTGCGACAAGGCTATTCCTACGCAATTCAGCACTACCCACATAAGCCATATTGTAATCAGCAATTAAAAGTTTTGCATGTGTGCTGGATAAAACTAATCCATTTTCTGATGTGAAATGATAGTCCACAACTCTAAGATTATCAATTTTTCCAAGATCATCAGCAACATCTATAATCCATTGAATCTCTACTCCACGTCCCTTGAACAATTCTCTTGAGAGTAGCTTTATCTCCACGTTTCTTTTTAATACATCAAAAATAAGTTGTCGCAATTCAGGAAATGAATCGTCATTCAATACATTTTTTTGCATGAATGGTGAACAAATTCGAATAACAGTTTTAGCGGAAGTTATTATTTCCCGAAAGCAGTCTACACTATCAATTTGCCCATTTCTTTTTTCAATGTTTTCAATGCTCAATTCTCTTAGCCTTGGTTTTGAGATTACAACAAAATTGTTTTCTTTTGTATCAGTAAACAGAAAAGGCTTCGATAAAATAACAGTTGTTTTGTCCCATTGTGTTTTTTTATCAATGATTTTGAGGTTGCCTGTTTTCAATGCATTGTTTATAGTATTTCTTAATTCCGTCTCATCAGTTTGAATAGAGCCATCATAGTTTTGAAGGATTTCTCCAATACTGCATGTTTCCCATTCATTTAAATAATCTTGAATGTACTTTTGGATGGAAATTTCAACATTTGGATTAATAATCATAGCAGATACCCTTTTTTGAATCTATCTGAACCTCCCACAAGTGCCGATCGATCAAGATCCTGGTTGAAATTATAGCAAACAAATTCAGGCACATAACTACAAGAATTACATGCCCCACCTTCATCAATCATACATCCTGGATCTTGGGGGCAATCCTCTGCAAGTTCTTTAACTCTACTAAACCAATCTTCCAAATGGTAATCATATGTAAATTCCAAACCACCGATGTTTATACTATTTGTTGAATAAATGAAAAATGATCCTGTATATGGGCAAATAATTTCTGAAAGACTTTGAATATCCAGACCTGTGTCTATCGTAGATTGTTGGATCAGCATATGTGAATATGTGTGTAACAGCGTTTTGACTGCATTTTTACAATATTCATCATTCAAAAGCAGAGATCTAAAATACGTATATGAATCTGCACTAACTGATGGTAAAATATCACTGCTTGAACCTATTTGTATTCTGTTCTCATGCAGCCAATGGAGAATCTTTTCATAATCTAGTTGGAACAAAATCCCTTCTGTTGGAAAATTCCTGACAAATACAGTTGGTTTTTTATGGTTTTGTTTTCCAATTTCAATTGTTCTAAATAATACTGGATTTCTTCTTGTGGATCCTTCTATTATTCCTAAAAGTGCTTGAATCATCGTCAAATCCGGATGATGTATTACTTTTTTTAATCCAAACTTATCTAGATTCTCTTTGTAATTGTTTGACTTACATGTTGGTTCTTCTTTTTTCTGACTTGTTGAATTAATCAGATTTGCACATTGTAAATCATTTTCACTGAATTCGATTTCTTTAACAGATTTTAATGCTTTATCGATGAAATCAATTCCATATTTTTTCCGAATATTTTCTTCAATTGCACCGGTTTGGATCCTACTTTTAGCATTTTTGAGTATTATACTTATAACTACCAAAAAATGACTTTTGTTTAATTGGGAATGATCTGTTACATCCAATGAAAGATCATCACAAACGTCTTCAAATTCAGATTGTATTTTCCGCAATTTCCAAAACTCTTTTTCTTTTAACATCGCATCCTTGAATTCAGGAAGATTTAGCTTGGACTCTTCCACTTCATATCCAAAAAAATAAGTGAAAGATTCTGACATCAACATTTCGTGAGTTTTTCTCCCAAATGTGCCAGTATCATCTTTAGATAAATCTGGAATAGTAATAACAAGTGGGTGAACAATTGCGCCTGCTCTTGCTGGAACTCCTCTAAATCTTTTTTTTCCACGGGTTGATAAACATTCACCTGTACTACGAACAGTGTGGTCACAATCATAAAAATATAGTCCATGTTCATGGTGGCATTTTTTGCATTCTACCTTGTAAGAACTTATGTTGTCTTTTCGAGTCCATTTAAGTCTCGTTAAACTTGCTTTTCCACCACATTTATTACAATTGTTATAAATATTCGTCATAAAATGTAAAGGCAAAAGTCTTCCGCACACGTCACAAAATGCAAGGAATGTAAATTGTTCCCATGGGTCCGTGTCTTTATGCCCACATTTTCGTCTATTGTTTAACTCAAAATATTGATTACAGCCATCTTTTGTGCATATTGCAGTTGGTGGATAAATTCTAAATTGCCCACAAAAACCATCCTCTTCAACATTGTCTATTAATTTTATAACATTAATATTTATATCGTTTGGATTAATTCCATGGAAATCACCACCATCTTGTATTCTAAAAGCAATTTTCTGATTTATTAGTTTACTAAAAACGGGTCTATATTTTTCAGTATTAAAATCATCTACAAAATCGTTTTTATTGAAAGTAATCCTGAATCGTAAAAATTTACCGAATTTACGTGAAAAAAATTGCCCTACATGTCCTTGAAAAAAACAACTGCTTTCTGGAACTGAATGAATAAAATCATCTTTCATGATTATTTCCCCATGCGCTTTAGTATTCTTTCATCATTCGAATTTAAGTCAAGTGCAAGTTGTTTTTGTATTCCCCGCATACCAGATTGATTGCGGTAAAAAGGATTACCTGATTTTGAAAGAATGTTTGGGAAAAATATCTTTTCACCATCTTTTCCACGTACAATTTCTTTAATTCTGTCTTCAACTTCATCTGGAATCGTTATATCAAGACCTTTTTTCCCATATACACTTTCAATAAATTTGACCAAATCTTTTTGATCTTCTAAGGTTAAATTTATAACATCGCGTTTGTAGTAAAGCGGTTTACCTTTTTTGTTCGATAAGTAGTTTATAATTCCAGCACAAAAAAGTGAATTAATTGTTTGCATTAAACCAAGTTTTGAAAAACGATTTATTGGCACAGGACGAACTTCATGATCAATAGAATCATGGTATCTTACAAAATTGCGGAAAAAACTTTCGTCTCGTACACGATTTGGATAAAACCATAATAGAATTATACCAAGATTTTTCCTACCAACACGGGAAAGAGCTTGGATATATTTTGAAGTGGAATATGGCAAACCTTGAAATGTCATGAAATTAAGTTCATCTAAATCCACTCCATGTGATACCACCGACGTTGCATAAATCGGTTCAAATGATAAACCGTTACCATCCACATTATTTGGATCGTAATTTTTAACAAAATCACGCACATTGTCTATGGTTTCTTTTAGTTCTTCAAGACCACTGTCGCCCGTTAAGACCGTGCCATGAATATCAGATCCACCAAAGTTATCTTTCAATGTATCTCCTACAACAGCATTTTCCAAACCGGACATTTCATACGCATCTTGTTTTTTAATATGGTATGTTAAGGGAACAAGATATTGATTTAAAAGATCTTGTGCATCAGAAAATGATTTTAAACTATACTTTTCACAAAAACTATTAGGATCTGAATTTAAATTTGTCTGAGAATCAATGATAAATTCAGCAAAATGTAACAATGATCTAAGGGATGCATAATGGTTATCTCGTAAATTTGGCTTCAAACCATATATTATGCGTTTTGGCCCTTCTTTTTTCTCAAAGAAAAAATCATTTGTGCTGCCTGCCCCTTCTGGACAACGACCAGGGATTACAAAATATTTTTTGTTATACAATTCTTTGATCTGCTTTTTCGTTCCATTTAGAGTTGCACTCATCGCTATGTGTTTCAATTTGCGATTTGTTCGATCCTCTACTATTGTTTCGATTAATCCTTCAAAATGAGCTGAGATTGTCCCAAATCCCTCTTTTAGCAAGTGCATTTCGTCTTGAATTGAAAGTCTGGGACCCATTGTGTTTTGAAGATTTTCACCAATGTTTGAACATTGAAAATTTTCGTCTTTTTTATCTTCACATTTGTCTCCAGATGGAATAAAACCATGTCCATCGGGGCACATACTCCCAGTTCCACCAAGAAGATTACGTACTCTTCTTTGCGACGACAAACTTGCCCATTTGTCTACTGTGGATACGATGACAGTGGGTCGCCATCTGAAAACCTCTCTATCACTTTGATAAATATAGAATTTTTTATTACACTTATCGCATTTGTGAACAATTCTCTGATGTTTTGTATCTTCCTCAAGACGTAAAGTACCTTTTGAATATGAAGGACAAATTGGGCATTTGGAGATGATTTTTGAAGAGGGTGCAGGGGATATTAGTTTTTTATTTTCATATAAATTTTCTCTGACTTTTGCGTATAAATCAGGAAAATCTCCATCTTTGCTACCAACATAATAACCAAGAGAAAAAGGGGTACCTGAAAACAGATCATCGTGTTTTTTCCTGACCTCTTCGGCGTGGATAATTACACCTGCCGCTCTTTCAAGTTGTTGAATTGACAACATTCGTAGCGGGAATTTGACAATTGCAC
>JAIORP010000086.1 GCA_021108075.1 Candidatus Omnitrophota bacterium
CGTCCCTAAAATGTGTTATTTGATTATTTTCAGTATACAATTTTGCAATAGAATCTTTTTCTCGACATAAACGGACGGGAGAAAAAGGTTTTATTGCAAAATCGTCCGCTTCCTCAATTACTGACGAGAAAAGCAGCGGTTCAAGCCGGATTACCTCTTCTATTGAAAAATCCGGGTTAAATAATCGCCAAAACGGATGCTGCGTTCTCGACGATACGGCGAGAATATCAGAATTGAAATAGAACAATCCATTAATAAATTTAGTATAAGGTGTATTAATACTATTTTATTGTTTAATTATTAATAATTAAACATATATGAACAAACCAAATTCGTTTGACATTATTTTAGCATTCATATAAAATCGTTATCACTATTTGATCCAATCCGATTCATTTTTTTAAATACCGCGAGCATAACCAAATGACGGACAAACAATTGTCGTCCACACGCGTCCGGAACCTGAACGCGTGAAGCGTCGCTCGTATCCCGTGAAACGCGAATATTTCGACGAAATATTTATCCGCCTTAGCTGGACGATTCCTGAAAAGTTGACCCGGCGGGCGCATGCAGATTTAATTTAGACCGTTGTGAAATGATGTGAAACAGAAAAAGGATGATTATGGCAAAGACTATGTATGAAAAAATTTGGGACGCGCACATTGTGCGCCCCAGTCATGGAGATACCTCAATCATATACGTGGACCGCCAACTTGTCCATGAAGTGACCAGCCCTCAGGCGTTTGAAGGGTTGCGCCTCACAAACAGGACCGTCCGGCAACCGCGGAAAACATTCGCGACCATGGACCACAACATCTCGACACGAACAAAAATTCTCGAAGAGATGGAAAAGACATCACAACTGCAAATGAACACACTGGCAAATAATTGTGACGAATTTGGAATCACATTATTTGACTACAAAGACCCGCACGGTGGCATCGTCCATATAATCGCCCCGGAAATGGGTATCACGCAACCGGGCATGATCATTGTCTGTGGAGATTCGCATACCGCGACCCACGGGGCGTTCGGGGCATTAGCCTTTGGAATAGGAACATCCGAAGTCGAACACGTCCTGGCGACGCAGACCCTGCAGCAAAACAAAGCCAAAACCATGCTGATCAAGGTTAACGGATCATTAAGCAAAGGTGTGACCGCCAAAGACATCATCCTGTATATTATCGGCCAAATCGGCACTGCCGGGGCAACCGGCTATGTTGTGGAATATGCCGGCGAGGCGATTCGCGCGCTGTCCATGGAAGGCCGCATGACGGTCTGCAACATGAGTATTGAAGCAGGTGCCAGAGCGGGAATGATCGCCCCGGACCAAACAACATTTGATTATTTAAAAGACAGGCACTATGCCCCGAAAGACACCTGGGACGAAGCCGTGACCGATTGGAACACTTTACAATCCGACCCGGACGCGTCCTATGACAGCGTGATTGAAATCAATGCCGCGGATATTAAGCCGCAGGTGACATGGGGAACGAGCCCCGGGCAAGTCACCTCCATTGAAGAATCCGTTCCTGATCCGAAGCTGATGACCGATCCTGTCGCCCGCGCAGCTGCTGATAACGCGCTGAAGTACGCCGGGTTGGAACCTGGAACACCGATCAATGGCATCAAACTCAGCCACATCTTTATCGGGTCATGCACCAATGGACGCATTGAAGACCTGCGTGCGGCTGCCGGGATCTTAAAAGGAAAAAAAATCGCATCACATTTATCGGCGATCTGTGTGCCCGGTTCAGACCCTGTCAAAAAACAGGCAGAAAAAGAAGGCCTGGATAAAATATTTACCGGGGCCGGATTTGAATGGCGCTACGCGGGTTGTTCCATGTGTTTGGGCATGAACGATGACCGGTTGCAACCCAAAGACCGTTGCGCGTCGACCAGCAATAGAAATTTTGAAGGCCGGCAAGGCCCGGGCTCACGAACACACCTGATGAGTCCGATCATGGCCGCTGCCGCAGCGATTGAAGGACAGATAACAGACGCCCGCTCCTATTTATAAGTTCAGCACAAACATTTTCACCATAACGTAAGAAAGAAGGCATATTATGGAACCATTTAAAGTGCATCAAGGTATCGTTGCCGCGATTGACCGCCCAAACATCGATACCGATGCCATCATCCCCAAACAATTCTTAAGAAAAATTGAAAAAACCGGTTTCGGCCAGCATCTTTTTCATGAATGGCGTTACCTGGATTATGAAGGCACGCGGGAAAACCCCGACTTTATTCTGAATCAAGAGGCATACCGCCAGGCGAGCGTTTTGTTGTCCCGCGAAAATTTCGGATGCGGTTCCAGCCGGGAACACGCCCCGTGGGCTTTGGCGGACTTTGGTTTTAAGATCATCATCGCGTTGAGCTTTGCGGACATCTTTCATCAAAACGCCTTAAAGAACGGCATCTTAACCATCACATTATCATCTGACAAAATCGACCGGTTATTTGATCAAACGTTAAATAAACCAGCCGTCACGTTCAAGGCGGACCTGACCGAACAAGTCTTGACGGACGCGCAAGGCAATGCCTGCCGCTTTGACATTCATCCGTTCCAAAAAGAATGTTTGCTAAAAGGCCTGGACCAGATTGCCTGGACATTGCAGTTTGAAAATAAAATCCTGACGTTTGAAAATAAAATTAAACAAAAAAAATCTTGGTTGGTTTAAGTCTTACGATTACAATAATGATACATATCCATTAATCCTTAACGAAACCCTATCATGCCGGCAAACACATTCGGACAAATTTTTCGCGTGACCACCTACGGGGAGAGCCATGGCCCCGCGATCGGAGTCCATATCGACGGTGTTCCACCGAAGCTCAAAATCTCTGAGTCGGATATCCAGTTTCAACTCAATCGCCGGCGGCCGGGACAAAGTTCTATCACGACGCAAAGAGATGAAAAAGACCAGGCTCAAATCCTTTCCGGTGTTTTTGAAGGAAAAACAACCGGCGCGCCGATGATGATTCTGATCGGCAATACCAGTCAACGTTCCCAGGACTATGACGATATCAAAGACCTTTTCCGGCCCGGGCACGCTGACTTTACCTATCATCAAAAATACGGACACCGGGACTACCGGGGTGGGGGGCGGTCCTCCGGCCGGGAGACAGCCGCCCGTGTCGCGGCCGGCGCCGTTGCCCGAAAAATTCTAACAAAACAAAACATCAATATCATCGCCTATACCCGTTCCATCGGGCCCATTGACGCTGAGAATTTTGATTATTCCCTTATTGAAAAAAATAAGGTCCGCTGCCCTGATCCCGTGGCGGCAGAAAAAATGGTTCAGCATATTGAAGAGATGCAAGCTAAAAATGATTCGGCCGGCGGAATTATCGAGGCCATTGTTCATGGCTGCCCAGCTGGATTAGGCGAACCGGCGTTTGACAAACTCCATGCGCTTTTAGCCCATGCCGTGCTCTCGATCGGCGCTGTGCGGGGCATTGAGTTCGGCGAAGGGTTTGCCGCCGCAAGGATGAAGGGCTCCACCCATAATGATAAATTTTTTATAGACGGTGATCAGATCCGGATGATGACAAACCATGCCGGCGGAATTAACGGGGGAATTTCAACCGGAGAAAATATTATTCTACGTGTTGCCGTTAAACCAACAGCATCGATATCCCAAAAACAACAAACAGTAACAACCGACAAACAAAACACCGTTATTGAGATAGACGGGCGCCATGACCCTTGTATTTGCCCAAGAATCGTTCCGGTCGTTGAGGCAATGATAGCTATTACTTTAGTGGATAGCATGATGCACCATAATGCTGTTTCAACAATTTTAAATGATCAATAACCATAACGAAAAAACCCTCTCAGCATGTTGAACTCAACAATCAATCAGACCGTTCTCATCACAGGCTGTTCCAGTGGTTTCGGATTAACGATAGCCGCACACCTGGCTCAAGAAGGTTACCGTGTTATCCCCACCATGCGCGATTTAGATAAAAAAGGGCCTTTGCAAAGCGAGCTCAACAAAAACAATCTTCAGGCCAATATCCTGCAACTTGACGTCACTGACCGGGCGTCCATCCGTGAAGCGCGTCTGCAAATCATGGATCAATACGGTTATCTCGATATCTTGATCAACAATGCCGGATATGGTATTGGCGGATTCTTTGAGGACTTATCCGAGCAGGAAATCCGTGATCAAATGGAAACAAATTTTTTTGGAGTTCAAAATATCACGCGTGAAATGATCCCGTTAATGCGACCGCGCAAAAGAGGAAGAATTATTAACATTTCCAGTGTGTCGGGTTTTTCGGCGGCACCCTGCTTCGGGGCATATAACGCGAGCAAATGGGCACTGGAAGCGTTTAGTGAAAGTTTGTTTTATGAATTAAAACCTTTTGGCATCCATGTCAGCCTGATCGAACCCGGGATGTATCCGACGAAAATATTTCAGGAAAACGCCAAATACGCGAAAAATTTCGATAATAAAAGCAGCCCGTATTATCCTTACACCCAGCACATTAAAAACTACGTTTACCGGCTCCTTGAGCACTGCACGAATAGTCCGGAGGAAATCGCACGGCTTGTCGCGCAAGTGATCAAACAAAAAAATCCAAAATTAAGATATATCCCTGACCGCAAAACCAAATTCGTTTACTTATTGCGCAAGGTGTTACCTTTTCAATTATACAGTTCGATGATCTTTCGGGAGATGATGAACACAGATAACAAAAGATGATATCAGGACAAAAGACGTAAAGGAGCAGTAATGTTAGATTTAATTAGTAAAGATTTTATTTTTATGCTCGTCGGCGGCCTGGGTTTTTTCTTTTTCGGCATGCGCACCATGTCCGAAGGACTGAAAAAAATCGCCGGGGAAAAGCTAAAATTATTTCTTCATAAAGTCACACAACATCCCTTTATCGGTGTTCTCGTCGGGGCTTTTGTTACCTGTCTCATCCAATCCTCAAGCGCCACGACAGTGATGGTGGTCGGGTTCGTCAACGCAGGTCTTTTAACCTTGTCCCAGTCCATTTCCGTGGTCATGGGCGCGAATATCGGCACAACCTTTACAGCGTGGTTGGTTTCATCGATGTCGATCTTTAAGATCAGTTCCTACGCCTTACCCTGTGTCGGGATCGGATTCGCGATTATGACTTTAGCCAAATCAAAAGAGAAGCAGTCTTTTGGTCAGGTCTTACTCGGTTTTGGTTTGCTTTTTATCGGTTTGCATTATATGAAGGACGCATTTGGACCGCTCAAAGACAGTGAAGTCCTCAAAACCACATTTGTTACTTTCAGCGATAATCCCATCCTTGGGGTCCTGGCCGGTATCCTTTTCACAGTGCTTTTACAGAGTTCGAGCGCGACCATCGCTATCGTCCAGGTCTTAGCTTTTAATGGCGTTATCGGCTTTTCGGCCGCCATACCGATTATCCTGGGAGACAATATTGGAACAACAATAACAGCCCAAATGGCCGCTGTGGGAACAAATCTGAACGCCCGGCGAACAGCTATGTCGCACACCTTATTCAACGTGCTGGGGACGGTATGGATTTTGCTGTTCGTCTATCTGGGGTGGTTTGAACGTTTCGTCGACTTCATCGTTCCCGGAGAAATCACACTAAAGAACATCATGTTTCACATTGCCATTGCGCACAGCAGTTTTAATATTGTTAACACGCTGATCTTTATTCCTCTCATAGGTCTTTTAGAAAAAACCAGCATTTATCTTGTTCCAAAAAAAGCGGACTCGGTTGATTTCGGCACGCAATATCTTGAACGGCATCTGTTAGAAACACCGCCACTGGCCCTCGAACAAACAGAAAACGAAATCATTTACATGCTCAATATCGCCCGGAAAGCTGTCAACCATGCGATCGACTCCTATCAAAACAATGACCTTAGCAAAATCGCAAAAGTCACGGAGTTAGAAGAGGTGACCGATAACCTTCAATCAGAAATTACGCAATACATCATTGACCTGTCACAGCGGGAATTATCAACGGACGCATCGAGAAAACTGCCTGTCTTCATTCATAATGTCAATGACATTGAACGTGTCGGCGACCACTCGCGTGATCTGGTCGAACTGATCAAACGGAAAATCGACAACAAGCTCCCGTTTTCTGATACGGCCAACAGCGAATTGCAAAATCTTTTCCGGGAAATTCAGCAGATGACAGATGATACGATTATGGCGCTGAAGAACACTGACCAACACATCGCTCAAAACATCATCGACAGGGAAGAGAGGATCAACCGTTTACAGGACCAGTTCAAACAAAACCACATCAACCGCCTGCACAAAGGAACATGCAACCTGCGTTCAGGATTTCTCTTCCTGGAAATTATCGATAATCTTGAAAAAATCGGTGACCGCTGGACAAATATCGCGCAAAGTGTGCTCGGGGAGATGAAGTGGGAGTTGAAAATAGTCACCAAAGGTGAGCTGTCTAAGACGCCCTGATGCAGGCGGGCATGATCCGCTGAGAATGAACCATACCCTTAAAAATACAAACCCATCCGACGGCTTAAAAAAATGTCTTCTGAAGTACAGGTCAAATAAGGATTGGATCTCTTTTGATCGCCCAGTGTCGCGCTGTCATTATGCCCATAACAATGGCCCGGATAAATGACCGTATCATCCGGTAATGGACTGATCACGTGATACAAACTATCATACATCTGTTTGGGATCCCCTCCGGGCAAATCGCAACGTCCACATCCGTCTATAAATAAGGTATCCCCGGTGATTAAAACATTCTTATATTTCAAGCAGATGCTTCCCGGGGTATGCCCGGGAGTATGCAGGGTCTCGAATTCAAGACCACCAATCTTTAATGATTCGTTGCGGTCGAGCTTAACCATGTTCGGACTATCCATAAAACCTAAAAACTCAAAATCGGAAACATAGAGCGGCACTTCTTGAACTTTCAGTATATCATCTATGGCATTGATATGGTCGGGATGACTGTGGGTAATAAAAATTCCGGCCAGCGTTGCGTTGAGCGCGCCCACTTCAGCGATGATACGGTCCGCTTCCCAGGCAGGATCAACAACCAGGACTTGCCTGGTGGCTTGATCGCCAATGATATAAACAAAGTTCTCCATTGGCCCGAGCGATAACTGTTTGAAAAGAATTTCAGATGGCATATTATTATTCATCATTTCCCCCTTCATGATTTTAAATAATTGTACTTATTATATGCAAGTTTGAAATTTATTCAAGTTAATCTATCATAAGTTCTATTACCTCATCATAACAGCCAAACATATCCTCGAAGCCTGTAAAGTGACGGGAAGCGAGACCATCCATATCTATTGGCAAAATCATTGCTTTATCGTCATGAATATAATATAATGGCTGGCATATTTGAAAAGAAGACCTATCGAACAATTTCAAAAAAAAAATTAAAATGAATCCACAAACACAAATCAAACGTAAAATGGAATTACCGCGCGTTCCAGGGTCCCAAAAAACATACAAAGCAGGCCAACTGTTTGCTGATATCCGCGTGCCCTTTCGAAGAATCAAACTTTCGCAGGCCGCATGTCCATCAGCAAGCACAAAAGAAAAATACCTTGACCTTTATGACACAACCGGGGCTTATACCGATCCCACATGGATCCAATCCGGGGCAGAAACAATCCCGGCCACCCGTCAAAAATGGATTGCAGACCGTAACGACACCGTCTCTCAAATAGCTTCAAAAATAAAAACAGCTCTTCAAGCAAAAACCGGACGGAACGTATCGCAGATGCATTATGCCCGCCGCGGTATCATCACCCCGGAAATGGAATATGTCGCTGTCAGAGAAAATGCCGATCCGGACTTTGTCCGTCAGGAAATCGCGTCAGGCCGGGCGATCATTCCGGCGAATATCAATCACCCCGAATGCGAACCGATGATCATTGGCCGGCAATTCCTGGTAAAAATTAATTCCAATATCGGCAATTCGGCGATGACATCGTCCATTGAAGAAGAAATTGAGAAAATGCTCTGGTCAATCCGTTGGGGAGCAGACACAGTAATGGACCTCTCAACCGGGTCTAATATCCATGCCATCCGCGAACAAATTATCCGCCATTCACCTGTGCCGATCGGTTCTGTGCCGCTCTACCAGGCCCTTGAAAAAGTCAATGGCGAGGTCCACAAACTAAGTTGGGACGTTTTCAAAGAAACCATCATCGGACAAGCCCGGCAAGGCGTTGATTATTTTACAATCCATGCCGGACTGCGGCGTGATTATATTCCACTCACGATAAAAAGGACAACCGGTATCGTTTCACGCGGAGGATCCATCATGGCGAAATGGTGCCAAATCCACAATAAAGAAAACTTTCTGTACACCCACTTCGAAGACATCTGCCATATCGTCAAAACCTATGATGTTGCTTTTTCTTTAGGCGACGGACTCCGTCCGGGGTGTATCGCAGACGCGAATGATCAAGCCCAATTCTCTGAGTTGAAAACGTTAGGAGAACTGGCCCGGACAGCCTGGAAACATGACATCCAGGTCATGATCGAAGGACCTGGACATGTTCCGCTCAATTTAATCCAGGAAAACATGCAAAAACAAATCGAGCTCTGCCATGAATCGCCATTTTACACCTTAGGGCCATTGCCAACAGATATTACCCCGGGTTATGACCACATAACCTCCGCGATTGGAGCGGCGATGATCGGCTGGCTGGGAACCGCGATGTTGTGTTACGTGACGCCCAAAGAACATTTGGGCTTGCCTGATAAGGAAGACGTCCGTGAAGGCATCATCTCGCACAAAATCGCCGCGCACATCGCCGATGTCGCGAAAAGTCATCCATTAGCCCTGAAATGGGATAATGAAATGGCGCAAGCGCGTTTTGATTTCCGCTGGCAAGATCAATTTAACCTCTGTCTCAATCCTGAAAAGGCTCAACGGTTCCGGGCCGCAGCAATTGAAGGTCAAAACATGGACACAGACACAAATTATTGTTCCATGTGCGGACCCAAATTCTGTTCCATGAAAATATCCCGGAATCTGACCGCAGACAAATAATACCAATTCCATTAAATAATGACCGAAACCAATTCTGCTTTTCAGAATTAAGATAGAACAATTTATTAATGGATTTGGT
>JAIORP010000160.1 GCA_021108075.1 Candidatus Omnitrophota bacterium
ACATAAACGGACGGGAGAAAAAGGTTTTATTGCAAAATCGTCTGCTTCCTCAATTGCTGACGAGAAAAGCAGCGGTTCAAGCCGGATTACCTCTTATTTATTAAACCGGTATCCGGTCCCATGGACAGTGGTGATGTGTTTCGGCTCAGCGGGATCGTCTTCAATCTTCTGGCGCAATTTGGCAATGTGCTGATCGAGTGTGCGCGTCGTGCCTTCATATTTAATCCCCCAAATTTCGTCAAGCAGGGTGTTGCGGTCAATCGCCTCACCTGAGCGGTTGTAAAAAATCTGCAGGAGATGCGCCTCTCTTTGTGACATGGAAGTTTTTTTCTGTCCTTTATGAATTTTGAGTGTCTTCGGGTTAATCGTGATATCCCCAAAAGAAAAGGGTTCGGTGTTGATGGACAAAGGGGGGCTTTTTTGGGATCGCCGCAGTACGGCCCGGACACGGGCGAGCAGTTCACTCACCCCGAATGGTTTAACGATGTAGTCATCCGCGCCAAGTTCTAAGCCGACGACCTTGTCCACTTCCTGGCCTTTAGCCGTCAGCATGATGATCGGAACATGCGTATTGGTTTTTCTGATTTCCCGGCAAACATCATAGCCGCTTTTTTCCGGGATCATAATGTCTAAAAGAATCAGCTCAGGTTTTTCCGTTTGAAAAGAACGGATGGCCTTTTGCCCGTCGGTTGCCGAGACAACGGTATATCCTTCCCCGGATAATAGATCGACCAGACCGGTTAGAATCGACACATCGTCTTCAACGATAAGAATTTTTTCAGACATGCATTACTCCTCTCTTATAATCGGCAATTGAATTTGGAAAACGCTGCCACCGCCCTGGTGGGGCATGTAAATGATTTGTCCATTGTGCTGACCAACAATCCGTTGAGCGATCGTTAATCCTAATCCTGTTCCGCGTTTTTTTGTGGTCAGGCTGTCATCAACCCGATAAAATTCATCAAAGATCAGCCTGGCGTGCTGATGCGCGATGCCGATCCCTCTATCTTTGATGTTGATGCACACGAATTGGTCTTTGGTTGTGATACTGATGACGATGTTTTTAATTTCATCCGAATATTTTTCCGCGTTTGACAGTAAATTCAAGACAACCTGTTTTAAGGCCTCTTCATCGCCCTGTGTGCGGATGTCGTCGGCAACGGAAGAAAAGGTGACCTCGAAACCGTGAAACTCCAGGCGCATCTGTTGCGCGTCGAGTATGGACCGGCACAGTTCGACAATGTTAATCTCTTTCAACTGATAGGTTTTTTTTCGTTTTCCCGTTGATGAAAAATCAAGCACATTATTGATCAGGCGGGTCAAGCGTTCGGTTTCGGATAACATGATGCGTAAGTATTGTTGCTGCTTCTTTTCATCGGGTTGGCGCCGGTCTAAAAGCATCTCCGTAAACATGCGTATGGACGTTAACGGTGTTTTCAGTTCATGGGAGACGTTTGCCGCAAAGGTCGTTTTTTGCTGGGCCAGACGGATTTCGCTGTTGAGCGACCGAAGCACCATCGATCCGCCGCCGATAATCGAGAATAATAAAATAAAAATGAGTATCCATAAATACAATCCGGTCGTTTGCGCCTTTAAGGAAATTTGGTCCGGTTCGGTTAAAAGGGCGACCACTTCCCAGCGGGGGAGCAACTCGCTGATTTCAGCGGCCACAAAAGGACGCTTCCAGTCCCGGGTTTTATTCGTATCAGCTTTTATAATGGGTTTGACGTTTTCATCCAAGACCGTCAAAATGCGGACGTCGGAATAGATAGGAGGGAGGATTTTAATAAATCGGGAAATAACGATATCTTGATCCAGCAGGCATCCGACGATGGATCGGTCCGGGTTTTTTCTCCAGAACAAAAGGTTAAGTTTTTCTTTGACGATAAACGGGATCAATCCGTTAGGGGAGTCTTTGATGACTTCACTGAAGTTTAACTGATCGGCGATGAACATCGAATCGGTCTGTTCTTCTGTTATAAGGCTTTGTTTGAAGGAAATACTTTTAGACGGGCTAACCTGTCGCTTCATGACCTGCTGCCCGGATTGTTTAGCGGTTTGGTAGACTTGCTGGCGGATCGGTTCATTCTGAGACAAATAAGCGGGAGCGTATTGATCGCCGATATTTTTCGCTAATTGTTGTTGCCCCCTGGAGAATTTGGAAAAGGCGTTTGTTTTATTGCGGCTCTGTTGCCGGGTGTTGTCTTTCTCGTTATTGTGTTCGAGCGTGTTCAGGTCAGGGGCGTCCTCAAGAATTTTGTCTTTATAGGCCAGGGCGATATTCTGGTAAACCGGCGTGGTTTCACGGTCCATAAAGAAGTCGGTCACCCATTCTAAAAAAAAGTGTTCAGCATAGCTTTTGATATGACGGGATGACGGCCATAGGATTTCTCTTTGGGAAGAAATGAAAAAAGGGATCTGGGCTAATTTGGTTTGTTTTTTAAACAGGCTCGCCTGTGTGGCAGGACTATCTTGCGATTGGACCCGCAATGAGACATTATCCAGCTCTAATAGAATTTGGTTTAGTTCCGTGCGGATAACAGCGGCGACGTGATTGGTTTCTGCCTGTAAGGATTCTTCTAACCGTTTTTCCAGGAAGGCTTCTTCGCGCGCAATGGTGCGGATGGCAATCCCACTTAACAAAAAACTTGGCAGGATAACAGCGATGATGAACAGAAGGCCTAAATGAATTTTAAATTTATTAATTTTCATAATAAAAATAGGGGCGCGACGCATACACACGGTCAACGCCCCTGGATGGTAAAGGTGAACGCCTGTCTTTATCTTGCCGGATAAACCGGAGTGATATTATCGTCCGTGCTGTCAATATATCCCGGACTGTATTGATCGCTGATATCAGACTGTGCTTCGGTCACCATTTGTTTTCTGAAGAAACGCCCCGTGCCTTTCTTGATGTTGTCGGTCCATGAGTAGTTTTTCATCTTGTTCGCTTCCTTTAAAAGTTGGGGGTCATTGTTGTGTTTCTGACCGATCTTTTCCAGCTGTTGGCCCTGTTGGTTCATGATCTGATCTGCCTCATTATATCTGCCCTGATCAGCTAATTCAACGGCTTGCTGTTTAATTTCGGCGGTGCGCGTTAAAGCCGCATCTTTGACGATGTCTTTGTTCATTGCGACTTCAATTTTTTTGGCATCATGATCAAATTTAATTTTTAATTCTTTAAAAAGCCGCACGGTCTTATGGGTTTCAGGATGTTCGTATTCTATCTTTATCCGGATCGCGTCCATGCTGCTTATATCCCGCCGGGCAGGTATTCGAACTTCGAATAAGGCATCTTTTTCGTTCTTAGCATAGAGGCTGTTAATATCGAGATAAATATTCTGCCCATCAATACGGCCTTTGCGTCCGATTGTTTGAACCGGAGTAACACCGTCGGCACATTCCAAATGCAGGCGAATATTCTTTGCCACTAATGTCAGGGCTTCATTGATCTCTTCCGCGAATATTTCCGGTATCCGGTCACTGTTCTTCGCAAAGTAGATATTGCCGCCACCTGAAGCGGCCAGGGCGGACATCAGGTCCTCGTTATAATCCAGTCCGACGCCCACGGTGGTGACCGAAATGCCGGCATAGCTGAGGTTGTAACCAAGAGAAGACAGGTCTTCTGTCGATTGCGGTCCGATGTTGGCTAATCCGTCGGACAGCAAAATGATACGGTTTAAATAGCTCGCTGAGGCGTAGCGCTCGATTTCTTGCTGGGCTAAGGTGATACCATCATACATGGCCGTTGAACCTTTGGCATAAATTTGATTGATGCGGCGCACAAAGGCATTTTTGTCGCGCAGCGGTTGCGCCGGCATGAGCACGCGGGCGCGGTCATCATAAGTGATTATGGAAACGATATCCCCGGAATTCAGTCGTTCGATGATTTCGATCGCGCCTGAGCGGGCGTTTTCCATCTTTAATTGGCTCTTCATGGACCCTGACTTATCCAGAACGATGGCGATATTAAGAGGAATACGTCTCTGGGGCAGATCGTTTTTAATGCCCGAGAGTCCGACTTTGACGATGACATTTTCCGGGCTGCCTTCCTGGACAATGGGTTTATCAAAATCTGCATAGACACTGACGACATTCGCAAAAGAATGTTGCATCGGAGAGATAAATCCGAACATCAAAACGGTGATGACAATAGATAGTTTTTTCATTTTTTTCTCCTTAATAATAATAAGTTTAACGGCTTTGATATACAGGCTGACGTCTCTGAAGTTGTTGATGCGCCTTAAATTTTATGGGGCGATCGGCCCGGGGAAAAGCAGCCAGGTGCAATAACTGATCATGATAGATCAGCGCATTGATGTTGAGGTAGCTTTTTTTGGCTGAAAGTTCGAGGCCTAAATCAATCGCGGTGGTTTCTCTGTATTTCGCGTCATGAATCCGGCGGAGGACGCGAACGGCATCTTGAACGTTAATTTGTCCGACGTTGTCATGCTTAACGGCAGAGAGGGCTGAAGAACGCAATATTTTTGGCCATAGCTTTTTAAACAGATCAGGGTTAACAAAAAGGTCAACGCTGATGATGTCATTGCCGACAGCGATAACAACACCGACCGTGTCAGGATGCATGTTCGGGATATCACTGAGATTTCGTTCGTAGCGTTTGATTTGTCTTTGGACCCTGCCGTCCTCATAGGCACTCTGATAGGCCTTTGAACGGGAGCGGACTCCCAATTTTCTGTTCGTTGTCGCGATTTCTGACCAGATGGAATGTTGGGCCCCTGAATCCGCGTATTGCGCGGCTGAGCGTAGCCGTGAGGTCCCTAAATTGTTTTTGCTGTAAAATTTTTTTGACTGATTTTGCCAGCGGCCTTCTTCGGTGCAGTAAACCGGAATGATCACATTGCGGCTGCGGGGTCCAAGTAACACGTCGCGGCTGATAATGCGGTCTTGTTTTCCACCGGAAATGATTTCCCCGCCCATGAGGAAAATATGCCGGTTGGAGCGGTTGCTGACCCTGACGTTCGGTACTTGTCCGCGGTCCAGTTCGGTGATGTCCAGCCAGTCTTTGCGCAGGGCTTCTTCTAATGTTGTGTAGTGGGTGTAATCTTTAACCCGCCGGCTGTAGACAGGGGCGATCGTCATGTTTTCATAATAAATCAATTCACCGACGTCTAATTTTTCAATGTATGTTTCGATTGTGCGTTTATGGTAAGTGAAGCCGGAAGCGGATACGATGATGCTGACTAAGAGGACGAGTAATAAAGGGAAGAGAAAGAATTTTGTAGCGGGTTTCATAATAAAATCCTCCTGTTAGTGATGGGTTGTGTGATTTGTGTCATGGGGTCCCTCCTTGTTGATGGTGTTTCGTGACCGGGTTTCGCTATGTTGTTGCCTAGTTTCAATATGCCACAGAAAGGGAAGGGAGTTGTCATGGATATGTAAAACGATTGTAAAAAATTTGTATACTTGGAGAACAATGAGTAGCAAAGAGCGGATTATACCAAATCCATTAATGAGTTGTTTTTATTTTAATTCTGATATTCTTGCAGTCCATGATAATGATGAACGTTTTGATGTTAATATTGACTATCAAGGTTATATTCTTATCAGGAATGTTCTTGCTGTAAAGCTGCTCGAAGGAAATTTGGAGGGGTATGTGCTGTTTGTATTGTTGTTGATAATGAACCGGAGCCTCCCGGGTTAAGGGAATGACAGGGAAGGGCCAAAATGAATTAAACAGGCCCCCCCCGAATGATTGATTTAGATTTTTAAAGCGCAATCAATTGTGCTTTTCGTTGAGCGAACCCGCCGCCAAAACTTATTGCCCGGATTTGAACAATGTAACGGACATGGGGGTTGGCCGCGTCGTTATCTGTATGGTCAGGAATTTGCCATGTCAGTGTCTGTTTGATCTTCTCCCCGCGTTTCAACCATAATCCGGAGACCTCACGTTTGACCAGATCGCCATTCGTATGATAAATATTAACTTGAAAGAGGATCAGGTCGCGGTATTGTCCGCGGTTGATGATCGTGGCTGTGATGTTAGTTTGGCTGTTGCGCACAATCACAGAAGGAGTTACCGCTAAATCAACGTTGATCTTGCCGCTGTAAACAGGGATCTGGGATGTGTCTTCCATCGCGATAAGTTCGTCGATCTGGACGCGCCATTGGTCTTCAAGGCTCAGGGCTGTGTTGTTTTCAGCCGCGATCACGTCGTCTTCTGGTAGGGCCTGGGTGTGACCGAACGGAACGAGGCAGGTAAAACTTAAGAATAATGCCAGTGATACAATTGTAAAATACTTCTTCATGCTACACCTCCGGATAGAAAGGATCGGTTATGATCAACCTTGATCCCATCATATTGACTGATTTGTTTGTATTGTCTGTACTGAAAAGTAAAGACCCGTAAAAAAGGGGAACCCCGTGATTAGGTTGCAACGGGATGTATCAACCGGGCGATATGTGTTTTGTTTCGAAAAAAAATAAAAAAATTCTGGAGGAAAAATTTGACCCGCCATGAAGTTTCCTTCGCCGGTTTAAGGAACTTGTATCCTTAAACGTTTTCTTTTAGAATAGGGATATTGATCGTGGGAATTTTATTCTAGTGGATCGCTTATGAAAAAATTAATTTGGCGGATACCAGGTTTTTATGCTTATTCATGCTGCCAGGCCGGTTTAGCGCAAAGACAGGACCAATCAACCATTTGTTTGGAGAAAGAACAATGACGGTAAAAGAGCTTGGTGTTAAAATGCTTTGCCGGGCGTGCTGGCTGGGCGTGCTGGCCGGGCTATCGGCTTCTGTCGGCCATCTGGTTCTGGTCGGCATACACGCGGTTGTTGGACAGTCGGGGTCGAGTGTGTATTTGGGGGGGAGTGCGCAGATCATAAACGGAGTTCCCCTGGTTGAGCTGCCCCATTTTGTCCTCTATGTTTCATTGCTTGGAATGGTGCCCTGGAGTATTCTTTTGGCGAGGGTCGTCAGCATCAATCATCGGCCTGCGTGGTGGAAAGTTGCGCCATTGATGTGGGGATCTCTCGGGGCCATGTTGCTGGCCAGTTATATCTTTGCCCCCCAGTTTGATAAGTATTACAACTACCTTGTTCCGTGCGTGGGCTACCTCTTCTTCGGGCTGCTTTTTGGTTTGATGTTGCGCTCCTTTAAGGCCACGCTGATCCTCGCGTTTGCCGCGCCGGGCACTTACGTGCTCGCTCTGTTCCTCGAAGCCTTGTTCCCGACGACATTCCTTGTGACGGTGTTAACAGGGTATCCACCGACTCATATATCCTTTTTGCACACACAGGAAGCCCTTCAGCAGGCCGTGACATGGGCTTTTCATGGGGCCGCGCTGGGTGTTGCCATTTGTGTCATTGAGGACCGCATCCGTGAACGGTATGATCTGTTGCGCAAGGGGCTGTAAAACAAAACAGTCTCATTTTCCGCAATGAATTCTTGTGTGATGATGGCTTGTGAGAGGAGTGTATGAATTTTTTTATGTGAATTTTTTGTCGTGAAATATCGTCAAATGCTGAAAAATAATAACTTTGAGAAACAACACTATTTTTTTAATAATGATGTCGGGAAGGCTTCTCCGATCTTATAATATCTGCATAGGCATTTCCCGCACTAATCAGATAGTTAGATTTAATAGTCCCTGGAAAGACAATAATTGCCACTATACAAACAATAGCTGTAATAACTATCGGAAGATTTAATAAGTTCTTCCCCCTCAAACCCCTCCCTTCTCACCCCACACATCACAATTAAAATTTAATTAATCGCCCTACTTTCTTATTTCATTATTTAAATTCTTCTGAACAAATTTTCCTACCCCTAGAACAACTCCACATACAATAGCAACAATAGTGTAAATCATGGTAGCTGGAAGCAGTGCTGCTGGAAGTTGCAATGCTTGCCCCCAATACCCCGAACCTATCGCTAAAAATACTATTCCTAAAATCCAAACAACCCAGAAAGAATACCGTAGAAACACCCTAAAACGACTTTTAATAAAAGGATTAAGCAATCCTACTGTAATTAGAATAAAAAGATACATAGGTATATGCTGTCCAAGAGTCATAAACAAAGCACACTCTCTTCCCTTTGCAAATGAACGAATTTGGTAAGGTTTGCGCTCCAATTTCGTCATACTATTCCACGGAGGATTCTCTGAATCCATAATCTCCCCAAAAGCATGACCTGCACCTTGTTGATAGAAATACTTGAAAAACCCAGGCAATGACAATGCTGCAAAAAGAACAACTATTGTTATAAGAGCTATAAACGCAACTTCTGACTTCTTCGCCATGCCTCAGTCCTTATTCTAATTAGTTAATTATAAACTTAATTTTCTGGTGTAAAGAACTCATAAACCTCTTCAACTTCGGTATCTAATAAGACTCCAAGAGAAGAACAATCCGTCCGATATTCAGACAACATAGAATCAACTCCTTTAGAGTCTTTAAGTAAGCGTCAAACCAACCCATCTGTATCAGAAGATTATTATTTGTTATAATTGA
>JAIORP010000007.1 GCA_021108075.1 Candidatus Omnitrophota bacterium
ATCTTAATTCTGAAAAGCAGAATTGGTTTTGGTCATTATTTAATGGAATTGGTATAAGTAAGGAAATGTCAGCCTGCGCAGGATGATGAGAAAAGACAATGAAACAGAAAGGAGTAGGAGATGAAAAAGCAATGGGTTAAATACGTGATGGTTGTTGGGCTCTTGTTTGTTTATGCCGCGACAGCTGGCGCGCAAATGGTTAGTACCACGAAACGAGCCAAGAAGTATCATAAGCACGATTGTCCATTCATGCAAAAGATAAAGAATAAGGACTACATTCTTAAAATGGATAAAAAAGAAGCGATTAAGATGGGCAAACAACCATGTGGCCGTTGTTATAGGGAAGACTTAGAGGTTTCAACTGACCCAATCAAAGAAAAGGTCAGTAAAAAGGGAACTGAAAAGAATAATAAAACGAAAAAAACGAATAAAACCAAAACGCCGAAAAAGAAATAGTCTGTCATAGATGTCTGACAAAGCGAAGTGTTGACAATCTTAATCGCGATAAGGCTGGGGATTAAGATCAGGGTGATCGAGGTAAGTGAGTAAAGGCAAAAACGGGGACAAGTCAAATGCCCTGGCACTCCCGCTTTGTTGGCAACGCAATAAAGTGATATGAAGCATATTTAATGTCGGAGATTTAGAGGGGAGGATTACGATGCCGCGCACAGCAAGATGTTTGCAGGGACGAGCATTTTACTTGATTAAAGCCAGGGGATTGGAGACCAGTGTCCTGTTTAGAGACGAGGAAGATTTTTCCTGTTATATGCGTTTGCTTAAAAGATTTAAACGTAAGGGGCCGGTTTGTTTGTATGGGTTTTGTTTGTTACCCGATAGTATTCAAATGGTCATTCAATCTCCATCAGGTAAATTGATCTCTCATTTCATTCAGCGGACGCATCAAACCTATACGACTTACTATAACAATCGCTATGAACGCCAGGGTAAGTTGTGGCACGACCGTTTCAAGAGCTATCTGATCCGTTCTTTTGAAGATGTTGTTGAAACGATCAAAATTCTTGAATTACAACCAGTGATTCATCGATTGAGTTCGTCGCCGGTGAGGTACCCCTGGAGCAGTTGTATCCACCGTGTCATCGGGGCGCGTAACAGCATTATTGACCGTTTGCTGAATCCAGATAGTAAGTCGTGTGAACCGATTATACCGCCGGATATTCATACGATTTGTATGGGCAATTTATAGCCTGTTTAACAGGATGCTAAAACAAAAAAATTATTTTTTAACTATTATGAAGGAGGTTTTGATGTCTGAAAGTATGCGATCAAACGTGATATTGTCTATTTTGGGTGGAGTTTTTATTTTGACCAATATTCTAGTTCCTACGCCATGTGAGGCGTTTATTATGATTAGTGAATTTTTAGCTGATCCAGCGGCTGGAATTTTAGGGGACGCGAATCAAGACGGTCACGGCTCGTCATATCAAGATGAATTTGTTGAATTGTTTAATCTCGGTGATGAAGCTGTTGATTTGTCCGGTTGGAGTATATCGGATGGATTGAAAGTCCGTCATATCTTCGATGAACAGGCGTTCCTGCCGGCTCATAGTTTCTATGTTGTTTTTGGAGGCGGTCAACCTTGTGATTTTCCGGGAATATGGGAAAAATCGTCTACGGGGTCATTGAGTTTAAATAACAGCGGTGATCATATCTATATTTATGATCAGGGGGAAGTTCTCATAGATATGGTCACATATGGTGTTAACGGGAACAATAATCAGTCCTTAATGCGTATACTCGATGGGCAGAGTGAAGACTTCATATTGCATGGTGATTTTGAACCGGCAGGGGGAGCGCTGTTTTCACCGGGTTTCGGTTATGGCGAAAATTTCAATGGGATCGAGGACCCAGGGACAACGAGTGTGCCGGAATTCCCAACAGGGATTTATTTTGTTTCGGTTTTTTTGCCGTATTTGGTGAAGAGGATTTGCCTGTCTGCATAAAAACCGTATGCAAACTTGTGTTGTCGTTCATTTTTAATTTTAAAGAATTCCTCTGAACTTGCTTGGGGTCCATTCAGGCCCGATAATTTTAACAGATATGTGTCCTTTTGAAACGACCTTGATCGTGGAGTCGGTTTCAACAGGGTATGATGCCATAAAGGTTTGAAAGGAGAGTCTGTCTGCGGTATTCGGAGGGGAATATCGCCGGGCACTCCTGGAAACCTTTCTATTAATCAGGTTGAATGAAAAAAATCAAGAAGCTATTGAAATCATCCTGTTTTCGAGTTAATATTCTACTTAATGATCCCGGCGCGTTCATTGGATCAGCAATGTTTTTTTGATACGATCAACATCCTGAAGGAAGGCACACGTGAACGACGATTGTCAAAAATTTATTCACCGCATAGGTGTGATTATATTTTCATTGTCAATTTTTTTATCCACAGCTGTCTTTGCGAATCCTTTAGCAGACCAGAATCTTCAAAAAGGTGATCAATATTACGTAAAGCATGATAACCGCAAGGCCCTGGAGTCATATATGCAGGCCTATGCGATTAATCCCACTCAATATGAAGCGCTTATGAAATTGACAAGGGCTTACAATGATATCGGTGAGGACCTTAACAACAATCAATCAAAGGAGTATTACGAAAAGGCTGTTAGATATGCCGAACTGTTGCAGAGGCAATTCCCAAAAAAGGCTGAGCCGTATTATTTGCTTTCAGCGTCTTATGGGAATTTAGCCCTTTTCAGGGGCGGCAAGGAAAAAGTCAAATTGTCCCGTAAGGTGGAAAATAATGCGAAGAAGGCCATTGAACTTGATCCCGATTATGGATTGGCTTATATGGTCTTGGGTGTGTATTATCGTGAAGTCGCAAATTTGAATTGGGTCTTAAAGGCTTTTGCCAAAACATTTTTAGGTGGACTACCAGAAGGGACCAATCAAGATTCAGAAAGTATGTTTGTAAAAGCATTGCATCTGAAACCGGACAGCATCTTTGCGCATTATGAACTTGGCCTAACCTATGAAAAAATGAAGAATAAACAAAAGGCTATAGAATATTACAAAAAAACCATGGCCTTGCCATTGTCCGATCACAATGACAAACTCAAAGTGCAACAAGCTCAGTTGCGGTTGAATCAATTACGCCAGCCTTAACGGCTGGTTGCTTTACTGGATCAAATTGATTTTCAGGGCGTTATGTGTTTTAATCCCGAAGAAACACAGCGTCCATTTTTTATGTGTTTTTTTTTATAATGAAAATCGATCATCAAACACTTAATACCAATTCCATTAAATAATGACCAAAACCAATTCTGCTTTTCTCGACGATTTAGCGAAAATATCAGAATTAAGATAGAACAATTTATTAATGGATTTGGTATAATAGCAAATATCTTTGTAACAAACTATCGAAAATATCTTTCTAATTTTACTTAAAAAATATATAATACTCTTTCAATCATAATCAAAAGCTCCTTATGCCAAAGACCGTTTTTCAAAACATTGATCATGAAATGCAACATTTACACTTGATCAAACGAATCCAGTTTTTTGAGAATTCCTATCGAGTGGCCATGAAAATCCCTGCCTCCTATGACCCGTTGCCGTTTTATTTAAACATGATCACCCTGCTGAATTATCATTACCATAGGATCACCCATTTTGTCCGCTCCATGCAGCGCAACACGAACGGTAAACGTTCAGGTGGTCAGGCAATACTTGAGGTTTGCAAAATATATCAGAACGATATCGGGCAACTTCATCGACAGAATTTGGACTTGGTCATGCTATATTGCCATTATATCTGGCCAACCAATGATTTCATTTCCAAAAGCGGTTCTAGACTACGTTCGCGTTATCAGGCGGCCATTAATGATCGGGCGGCTAAATTCCTGAAGAAATTAGAAGATCAGTGGCATCATGATCAGGGCATTGATGGGAATACTTCACGCATCGTTAACCTTTTACAGGTTCTTAAAAAGCATCCCCGGAATTCAGCCCAGTGGAGGGTTTCTTATCGTGAGTTGATTGACCAGGTCTATCAACGCTTATGTGCGCGTTTGAACCTTAATCAGTACAAATTGAAATCACGATTCTTGACGACGTTATATGCATACAACCGTACAGAGAAGAAACCTGATGGCCAACATAAACAGGATTCCGATATGTCATTTTTGTTTGAGTCCGACGCTCAACAAACATTTCGTCACATTCATGATGTGTATCTGGAAAGCGCGGATCATTTGCTTGGGTATCACTCGCGTAAAGAGCAAGAGATGGACTCGGAGATCCGGCCGGTTTTAAAACAGCAAATCAAGCTTTTTCAACGTTTGCGGAATGTATTCGTATCCCTGAACATTTTTAAATGGACCACTGTCGTGGTTCTTTGTTGTCTGCTGATTTTATATTTCCGGAAAATTGATTGGGATAACCGGCTGTACAGCAATATCGCGTTTAATATCCGTTCGTTCTTCCAGCTAGACATTCAATCTCAAAGCACAAAACAGAAGAAAAAGTTTTTTAAGGATAAAATAAAAAATAAGGATATATTATTTCCTGTAGAACGCATTAAAGAAAACGTTGACTATTTTATTGACAACAGAATATACCTGAAGGGAACAGAAGGCTATATTTATTTCGCAGAGAATATCCTTCCGGGATTTTTCCTCCATATTGCAGACTGGCATTCCGATTCTTCTTTTCAGGATGAGGTTCTACGAGCGGCGACATTGTTAGATATCAACGTCGCTCAGCATCTGAAAAATATTGCCACAATGTATCGTCTCCCTGTTATGCATGAGATGAGTCTAAGAGACCAGATTTTTGAGATGCGGAGAATCTTTGTTAAGAACAGGATTTTTCCATTTATTTTTATTGCGCTGGATAATGATGTGCCCTACCTTTTTATTTTTTCAGAAGAAATTCTCACGAAGTTTTCGCTATCAAAAGAAACGATTGATTTGTTGAAGATTGACCAATCCAAATATCCGGAGGGGCACCTGACCTTACCGGTAACTTTTTTGGTCAAGGGCGAACGGTATCCATTTAAACAACAAGCCGGTTATTTTGAAGGAGAATTCGCGGTTGTTTTTGAGACATTGTCGCCGAATGTGATTTGGACGGTTCACCATGAAGTCGGTCATGTCGTTGACCATTGGAGGTTCAAATATGAAGACAAGGCTCTGCCGCTGAACATTGAGATGAATAGTGTCCTGTTCCCATTATTATGGCGAAGTCAGAATCAGGATTATGTTAACCAGCGCTTAATGTATGAAGCGGGAAAGAAGGACCCGAATGATATGTACGCGCAGGCAACAAAGGGCATTCTCAATGGATTTGCCCTTTACATGGCCGAACTGGAAGGGAAATCTTTCGCGAAGAATGAAATGGTGACGAATAAGTTTGAGCCAGACAAGATTGAAGGTATCCGGAAAAGAATAGTAAGCCAATCTGCCGATGAAATCAGAATGATAGCGTATCAGATGTATCAGGAACCGGAGAAATATTTATCAAGCGTTGAAGCCGGGGTTTATGTCTCTTTTGAATCAGATGGTGAAGAGATGATTTATGGTACGCCACACGCAATTTCAAAAAGAGGGTTTGTGCTTGGCGGCACACATTGGGGACGGCGCAATAGATCGGGGCCTCGATTTATCCGGGCCGGACAATCCCTCGGAGTTTCTGATATCTCCTTCAGTATCGCGTCTTTCTTAAGAAATGCTTTGAGCTTGTTGATGTTGAGTCGTAGGGATATTATTCAAGCAACCCGCGCCGAAGCGCTCGCCGCGGCGATTATGGTTTTTGTTTTTTTCAATGCCATTACCTGGTTTGTGCAATGGCTCGCAGCCCCTTATCGCAAGCGGATGTTTTACGGGCGATCCTTGAATGATCTGATCACGAAAATATATTATCGTCACCCATTGACGGACGGCACGAATGTTGGACAAGAGTTATGTGAAAAGCATATTTTGAAAATGGTCTCGGACCCAACAAAGGCGCGTGACAAACAGCTCGTCCAGGACATCGCGGCCTTTAAAGCGACGGTTGATGAAAAAAAACGGTTTGTGTTTGATTTGTGCCTGTGCCTCGCGCCTTATAACCCCGAGCATTCACTGATCATCCATAAGCTGCATGATTTGTTGTTTTTTTTGCCATTTTTGGGCCCTTACATCGCGCGGTCACCCTGGATATGGTCTGTTCAGTGCCATTTTCATGGTCGGGAAAGATATAATTTCCTTTTAGAAGATTTGGCCCGTTCTGTTTCGTCACAATCAGATATTAAGGAATTAAGATTTGAATTGAAAAGGATCATTGATGAATATGCGAAGACGGGGCGTCCGCAATTCGATAAATTTCAGCCGCAGCAAGATTCCTTTACGCGAACCATTTCTGATCTGGTTTACAAGTATTTGTCGAAGGAAAACTACACGTATCATATGAATTTTAAATTTTTAATTGATCACCTTCCGCAGTTTCAAGAAGAGAGTCAGGAGTTTGATCGTTTGGATGAGTATTCCCCTGGAGATGATATTCGGCGCATTGATTGGAAAGCCACCGCCCGTTCGGTGACATTAACGCCCAAAGTCCGTAAGTATAACCGTCCTTATGGGGTCAAGGTCGGATTGGTCATGGATATGCGGTTGATTCAAAAAGAATCGTTTCAGCATAAATGGGCACAGGATATAGCTAAGTTTATCAATGTTTACAACACAATAAGCGCAGGGAGTTGTTTGGACCGTTTGATTTTTATTAAGGGGGATGGAACGATTCATGAATTTCGTGTTAGCATGATTATGAGCGGGAATACATTCAGTATAACTGAAAAAATTCTTGCGAAAATCATGGAACTCTGGAAGGAGTTGTCAGCCCAATCGTTTGTTTTTCCTTTGAACGGAGTGCAGTTCTATACAGATAAAGAGAATTTTCAATACATGCATTTTATAAATTTGACCGACTTCGGCCAACAAGCCAAATCCGATGTCCAATTTCACCGGATTTCTGCTAAACGTTTAAATATTTTTGCGATAGGAGTTAGGCGTGAAGAACGACATAATATCGATATGATTATCGGTCAGGAAAACAAGTTGTTTTATTGGTGATATTTTGAAACATTAATATAGGAGAGACCAGATGAGTAAGGACAGAACAGCTTTTGAGCAAAGCATAGGAAAAGAAAAAATGTTGATTGATGAATTTATTGGTGAAATTGAAAAGGTTGTTCTCGGCCAACGATATTTGATTGAACGGATATTGTTAGCTTTAGTTGCCAATGGTCACATATTAATCGAAGGTCTGCCGGGTTTAGCCAAGACGCTGACAGTCAAGATATTTTCTGAAGTGGTGCGGTTAAATTTTAGCCGGATTCAATTTACACCGGATATGTTGCCTGCCGACTTAACAGGGGCGCCTATTTACGACCAGAAGACCGGCACTTTTCAGATAAAACGGGGACCTATTTTCACCAACATTTTATTAGCGGATGAAATTAACCGGGCTCCATCCAAGGTCCAAAGCGCTTTATTAGAGGTCATGCAGGAAAAGCAAGTAACAATATTAGAAAGAACATATAAAATTGATGAGCCGTTTTTGGTTTTAGCAACGCAGAATGCCATAGAACAGGATGGAACCTATCCGTTGCCAGAATCACAGCTTGATCGTTTCATGTTAAAAGTTAACATCACGTATCCTGAGCGTCAGGATGAGGCCCGCATTTTGAGACGCATGTCATATACAAGCGTTAACCTCGATGTGCAACAGATTTTTAATCCGGACCATATTCAGTATTTACGGGGGCTGGTTGATCAGGTCCATGTTGATGAGAAGATTGAAAATTATATCCTGGATATTGTAGCGGCAACTCGTAAACCTCAGTTGTTTGAATTGGATGATTTGAGGCCATTGATTCAATACGGCGTTTCGCCGCGCGCAACGCTACATTTGACTATAGCGGCCAAGGCCTATGCCTTGATCCAGGGGCGCAGCTATGTCCGCCCGCAGGACGTCAAATCCCTGGGCGTTGATATTTTAGGGCATCGTTTGATTGAGAGTTATCAGGCCAGGGCGCAAAAGATGACATCAGCGATGATTTTGCAGAGGATATTAGATGGTATCGTCATGCCTTAATAACAGCAAAAGATAAAGATTTTTCAGAAAAAGTTTGACATATCAATAATTGAATGGTAAACTTTCAATAAGTTACTGAATGATTTTTGCAGGATAGCAGGTCTTTTGTGAAAATTGTTTTTTTTAAGGTAGATAGTTGAATGGTTAATTGTTATTATAGGCAGGTAATTTCCGTCCGGCAACAGGTTCAAGGGCCTGCAAGAACACAGAAAGCGCACACAGGCGCGTTTGGTGGGAGGGAATGAACGAGAATATGAAATTATTTCGAATTAGATGGCAATGAACATTTGTTCAATTAAAATAGATATTATACCAAATCCATTAATAAAGTGTTCTATCTTAATTCTGAAAAGCAGAATTGGTTTTGGTCATTATTTAATGGAA
>JAIORP010000077.1 GCA_021108075.1 Candidatus Omnitrophota bacterium
TTATTGATTACACGTATGACGATAAGAATTATATTACTGAAATCGAAGTTGATAATAGTTCATTGGTCGAATACACGTATGATCCGCTTGGACGTCGAACGCAAAAGGACTTGAAAGGGACCGTTACACAGCGGGCGAGCTATACCTATGATGTTGCCAATCAACTAACAGCTTTGACCAATGTCGCCCTGCCGTCAACAACTATCGGTAATTATTCCTATACTTACGATGATGTCGGTAACAGATTGACAATGACCGCTCCTGAAGGGACACATACGTATAGTTATAATGATATTTACGAGTTAACCGGCGCGCAGACGCATAGCTGTCCTAGAAACCAAATAGTGACATTATAACACAGTCGAAATTGGGTAACATGCAAAATATGGTTTTGAGATAAAAAACTAAAAGAGTGTTACCATAAAAGCCATCACGCCCCCAAACAAGTCTCCTTCAAACAAAATATCCATTTCCCAAAAGTCATAAAGCAGCACGAAACCCTGTCCCTTAATTCTCGTCAGGAAACCACTCTATTTGAAACGCCCCATGATTAGTATTTGATCTTAAGCCCCATTTAGTATATATTTATATACTACAAAATAATTAATAAATTTAAATTAGAAAGAGACCCATGAAGAAAATAATTGCTGTATTAGAAGGCGATGGCATCGGTCCGGAAATAACCGCTGAAGGGATTAAGGTCCTGAACGCGATCACGAAAAAATATCATCATGATTTTGACGTCGTCTATGCTCCATTCGGTGCAGGCGCTTTTTTTAGCGAAGGCGACCCTTTTCCGAATAGAACAAAAGAGGTGTGTGACACAGCGGACGCGATCATAAAAGGTCCGGTCGGATTAGCTGTTGAGCAGATGGATCGGATCCCACAGGAGAAACGCCCGGAAATCGCTGCCATTCTACCATTGCGCAGGCGCTACAATACTTTTATTAATTACCGTCCTGTGCGCCTGCCGAAAATACTGGCGTCATTCTCCCCGTTACGCCCCCAGGTCATTGGGGCGGGCATTGATATCATGATGATCCGTGAATTGGTCGGAGGAAGTTATTTCGGGGAAAAGACAGAGGGTCAACTCACCCGGATGGAGTATTCTATCGACGAGTGCAAATACAGCAATGAGGAGGTCCGACAGGTCGCACACGCGGCCTTTGATGAAGCGCGACGAAGAAAAGTTCCACTAACGAATGTCCACAAAGCCAATGTTTTAGCGACCGGCCGCTTCTGGAAGGCCATTGTTGAAGATGTCGCGAAGGAATATCCTGATATCGAATACCGTTCTATCCTTGTTGATAACGCCGCGTTTCAACTTATGATAAATCCCCGTCAATTTAACGGCGTCATGTTGCTTGAAAATATGCAAGGCGATATTCTGACGGATCAGGCCGGTGGAATTCTCGGGTCCCTGGGATTAATGCCTTCGGCCTGCATCGGACCGGAAAAAGGTTATGTGGAACCGGCCCATGGGTCTGCGCCAGACATTGCTGGAAAAAACTGCGCGAACCCTTACTCCATGATCGGAAGCGTTGCTTTTCTGTTTGATAAATGCTTTGGCCTGCAGGACGAAGCGAATGATATCTGGAACGCTCTGTTTACCGTCTTTGGTCAAGGATACCGGACCGTTGAATTCGTTGTCCCATCAACGCCAAAAAATAAAATATTGTCGACCAGTGCTTTCGGTAATCTGGTCGTATCGATAATCACTTGAACATTATAATAATCATCCTCTTGGGGGAGCAATGGATAAGGAGACCATAATGAGTCTTTCTAATGAACAAGCCAGTCAATTGATGAAATTCGTCTGTTCGAACCTGGGGAAAGTCATCCAGGGCAAACAAGAAAAAATTGAGCTCGTCGTCCTTGCGCTTGTTGCCGGCGGGCATGTGCTCATCGAAGATATCCCCGGCGTCGGGAAAACCACCTTAGCGCGTTCACTGGCTAAAACCGTTGACGGCAAATTTAACCGTATTCAGTTCACTCCGGACTTGCTGCCGACGGACATTACGGGAAACAATATTTTCAACCAGAAGGAAAGCTCTTTTACGTTTAATCCCGGACCCTTATTTGCGAATATATTGCTCGCTGATGAAATCAACCGCGCTTCTCCCCGGACACAGTCAGCCCTTTTGGAAGCCATGAGTGAAGAGACCGTAACCGTTGACGGTTACAGCCATCCGTTGCCGGCACCGTTTATCGTTTTAGCCACCCAAAATCCCATCGATTACCACGGGACTTATCCTTTACCCGAGGCTCAGCTTGACCGTTTTATGATGCAAATTGATATCGGATACCCCCCCCTGGATAAAGAAGAACATTTACTATTGAACCGCACCCGACAAGATCCGGTCGATCTCATTCAGGCCGTCCTGTCTTTAGATGATTTAGAAAAATTACGGGCATTAATTGACACCATCCAGATCGAGAAAACAATTGCCGAATATTTATTAAAGATTGTTCACGCGTCGCGTCAACACCCGCAATTGCGCCTCGGGGTATCCACAAGGGGAACATTGTTATACGGCCGGGTTATACGGGCGCGCGCCCTGTTGCAGGGCCGGGACTATATCCTTCCGGATGATGTCAAAGAACTTGCCGTGCCTGTTCTCGCCCATAGAATTTTATTAGACACAAAAGCTCAATATGGCGGTGTCGCCAGGGCAAATTTGATCGCGGAGATCGTCGATTCAATAAAAGTCCCGCGCTAACATATAACGCAGAGCACGCTTAACGCTTCAGCCAGAACTGGCCTAAACGATCATTCTTAAATCATTCAGTCCTATGCCGAAAAAAAAATATTCCTTTTTAACAAAAGCAGAAGACCACTTTTTTATCAAGAAGGCGGTCATTTACGCCCGCATGTGGTTTACCGATATCGGAAAAATCCTTTGCGGTATTATTTTTCTCGGCATTATGGTGTCATCGCCAGGTCTGCAAATTTCCGCTTATTTGATGCCCATTTTCATTATGACGATCTTCAGTTCCGCCTTTATTTTTGCGTTCTTCAGCCGCCCCAAAGTGTCTCTCAAACGCATTCTCTCGCCATCGCCCTGCGCTGGCGAATATTTGGTTTATCAGGTCATCCTCAAAAATTTGGGAAAGAGACCCATCCGTGATCTAAAAATCTGCGAAGACGTTTTGCCTTTCGGACTTTATGATGCCCCGGACCATAAGGATTACCGCGGTACCGTCGATTGGCTGGAACCGGAAGAAACGCTCACGCTTAAATTAATCATCCGCTGTAAATACCGGGGGATATATGATCTGCCGAATTTATTGGTCGGAACAAGTTTCCCCTCAGGGCTACTGCGTTGGCCTTTACGGACAGGACAGAAGGACCGGCTGATTGTCTATCCTAAATTCATATCCCAAACAGACTTCGTTGTTCCGTTCAAAAGAGTTTATCAACCCGGTGGGATCGCGATCAGTTCCAATATCGGGGATTCAAATGAATTCCTCACGACCCGGGAATACCGCCGCGGGGACCGGCTGAAAGACATTCACTGGGCGTCGTTTGCCAGAACAGGCCAACTGATTGTTAAGGAATTTGTTGATGAATATTTTATCCGGATAGGGCTCCTGCTGGACACAGCCCTGGAAAAACGTCAGAAGAATGAATTATTCGAAACCCGCATATCCATCGCCGCGGGGATCGCTGATGCTATCGCGAAAAAAGATTATATCATTGACCTTTTTGCCGCCGGAGATATTCTTCATCATTTTCAAATGGGGCGGGCCTTAGCCCATCTTGAAAATCTCCTGGAAATTTTAGCCTGCATTGAACCGGTTTCATCGGTTAATTTGAATAAACTTGAAATCAATTTAATGCCGTATATTAAAAAGCTATCCTCGATGATCATTCTGTTGAGCGATTGGGATAGTAAACGTGCTGAATTATGCCGCACGATCGAATTGTTAGGGACGAGTATTCGCGTGTTAATCATCCGGGACCGGCCTTTATCCATGCAACCGGACAGAGAAATAACAATTATCAACACAAGTGATGATGAGGGATTAATCCGATGAGGCTTTCAAGACGCGACTACGTGGAAACACTGTGTATGTTCATCACGGCCTGGTCGGTTTACGCGGTATCCCAACAGGATATCCTTACGCCCATCCTGGCCGCGATTATCATTGTTCCATCATTTCTTTTCCGCATGCGCAAACATCATATCGAAAGATCGTACTTTAATATGCCCCTGAGGACAATCGTCAGCATCTCGATTATTCTTGGTGGATTATGGCGGATGTTTACACCTCCGCCCGTTAACGCCATATCTTTTATCCCGGTGCTGTTGCCGGCCATCCAAACGGCTTCGATCATCTTTAGTCTCTTTATCTGGTTCAGGACAGACATGAAATGGCGGAAGCATTATTTAAAATTTCTTCCATGGATGACAGTAACCCTGTCCATCAATGTTCCTTTCAGCATGACGATATGGTTGCTCTTCTGGTTATTTTGTTTTTGTGGAGTCGGCATTATTGTCGCTCAACTTTATTTTCCGTCTTCCCCGGAAGTGGCCAAAGCCTTTAAGAACTCCAAACGTAAAGGCGCGATGGTGTATTTATACCCTCTATTCCTGGGCCTGATTGCCTTTGTCATCTTTTTTGGTCTGGACCAGGGTATCCACTGGGGGGATGACCTGTTTATGCATTTGATAACGGATTACATCGGTATGCGCCATTTTTCTTTCTTTGATTTTACATTACGGCTGTCAGGTTTAGGGCGTAACCGTTATGACATACGGCCCGTCATGGAAATTGAGAGGGGAAAAGGCCCCGCTTTATATCTGGTGGGGCAGGTTTTTGAGCAATTCAATAACGGGATTTGGACGGCCCCGGATAATGTTCCCTCAGCTATCCTGCCTCAAAATGTCAATGATGCCGATCAGACCTTAGCGCTCACGATGTTTGAATATGTGGGAGATATCATCCCTGTTCCCCGCGGCGTGAACAGTATGTACAGCAAGAAGATGACATTTGAAAAAGATCTCAATGATATCGTTCTGAACAAGAAAAAACGCATTCCAAAGGCGCGTATCGGTTTCAATAAAAAGCTCCGGCAGGTTGATGTTGACACAAAACTTATTACAGAATTAACCCGGTTATCTGTGCCCTTACTCATCGAATTAAAAAGACGGTCCGCCGCCATCATCCAAAATGAACAAGATCCCTTCCAGATTGCCCTGAAATTAGAAGACTATTTTCGGACCAACCATAAATACACATTAGACGTAAATTTTCATATGAATGATAGGGGATTGTTATACATGCTCGACCACAAAGCGCCCGCGTATTGCTCCTATTTCGCAACAGCCATGACTTTAATGCTCCGCCAGCGCGGCATTCCAGCCAGAATGGTCGGTGGATTCTTAGCCAATGAGATCGCGAGATATGATCAATCGAAATTTATTGTCCGCGGCCGTGACGCGCACGCCTGGGTTGAAGTGCTCTTGCCGCTCATTGACCCGGCAACCATGAAAGCCTACAAAACCCCTGAAGGCCACTACATCGGGCAATGGATACCCTTTGATCCGACACCGCCTGATTTGCGCCGGACAATACTGGATTCAGGTAATCAGATGAATCAATTGGCGGACTGGTTGTGGTGTATGCAAAAACGGTTCAAAGCATCCTTGCTGGATATTGAAACCAAAACACTGGTCTACATCTTATTCGGCCTGGTCTTCATAGCGGTCTTAGAAGAAATCCTAAAAAAAATCATTTCTCATTTTATCCGGAAACGACGGGACCGGGCCTGGTTGACACATCTCAACAAAGGAAAATATATCAATCCTTACTTGCCACTTTATCGACGATTTGACTCTTTTGTCTCAAATAAACTGCAGATGCGACGCAAAGCCACGGAAACTGACGCGGAATTCATTCAACGTTTAACAAAAGAAGAGGGCATAAAAAAAGAAATCATTCAGGATTGCACGGTTTTTTTGAGCCAATATCATGCAGCCCGGTTTGGATATAAAAAAATCAATAATTTATCCGTACTGATCGAGACGGTTGAAAAACATTTTTAATTTCTATATTGATGACTCATACCAAATCCATTAATAAATTGTTCTATCTTAATTCTGATGTTCTCGCTAAATCGTAGAAAAAAGCAAAATTGGTTTTGGTCATTATTTAATGGAATTGGTATCATCAGCTTATTAACAAAAAATCTTTATAAACTCAAATAACGCTGATAAATCCATCTTAATGTGAAAGGGAGACGAATGAAAAGATCCACCTTAATTGTGCTCGCGTTCTTTTTGTGCGTGAGTTTTTCTTCTCTCGGTTGTCATCAAAGCGGTCGGCCAGGCACACATTATGTAACGCGTTCAAACGACCAGACGATTATTTCATATCATGTTTCAGGGAAAGGGGAAGTTGCCCTGATTTTTGTGCATGGTTGGAGTTGTGACAGCCGATACTGGCAATATCAAATCCCGTACTTTTCACAACGTTATAAAGTGATCACAGTCGATTTAGCCGGTCATGGCCATTCCGGCCTGGACCGATCCAATTACACCATGCGCGCTTTTGGCGAAGATGTCCAGGCTGTCGTCAATCAAACACAGTCTCAAAAAGTCATTCTTATCGGTCATTCAATGGGCGGATCCGTCATCGCTGAGGCCGCGAATTTAATCCCTCAAAAAGTCGCGGGAATAATCGGAATTGATACCATGCAAAATGTTTCAGCCCGGTATTCGCAGGAGGATTACCTGACGTTTGTCCAGCCACTAAAGGCTGATTTTAAAAATAACACTCCAGATTTTGTGCGAAGCATGTTTATTGATGGAACAGATCCAAGCCTGGTTGATTGGGTAACAACAGATATGTCCGCTGCTCCTCCCTCGGTCGCTATCAGCGCTATCGACAATCTTTTTGGTGAATATATGCGCGGTCAAGCAGCGGAACCTTTTCACCCTTTAAAAATCCCTGTCTGGGCTTTAAACACTGATCTCTGGCCCACGGATATCGCCGCAAACCGAAAAGTCATCCAGCAATTTGACGCGGTCATCATGGAAGACTGCGGCCATTTCTTAATGCTAGAAAAACCGGAAGAATTTAATCGCCGATTGGATAAAATTATTAATAATATCATTCTTAAGGACCAAAACTCAAATCGTATCGTCACATCAGAATAAGTCAGTAAAACAACCCGATCAGAAAATATTGTATTTTTTATAATATCTATTCTCAAAGATCATATTATTATATATAATTAGAATAAATAATTTCACTCATTTAAATAGGACATATACGCATGCTTAAAAAAATATTTTTTCTTTTACTCATTCTAATCTGTTCCGCCCGAATCTCATCCGCGCAAATTTATAAAACCCAAAAAGGACTGGTTGTGACCAATATCATGCCGGAATTTAAATTTCTGATTCCCCATGGATATACCGAGCTTCCCCGAGAATTCATCAGGGAACAGGGCAACTGGATTTATGGATTTATGGAACACGCACCAACGGTAGACACATTCTTTGACAATGTCTCTATTCGCGTGGCTTTCGTTGGAACGATAATGGACGATGAGAACGTGGAACTCAATGATAATGAACTGATGGCCAGCAAAAAATCAGAATTACCAAAGGACAGCACGATCAAATTTGAAAAAATAAAAAGCGGTTACTTTAAAATCAACGCTGTAATCGCGAATTATGTAATTGACGGTAAACACATGACATCGACAGATTTTTATGTTCCTCTCACTCAACAGGCCCTACATTTCTCATTTATAGCGCCTGAGTATAAAGAAGAAAAAATGCGCCTTGCCATCCGTATCATTTTAAATTCGATCGAGGGGACAACACTAGCACGACCAATTGTCAATCAATTCAGTAATTTCGGCAAAATCATTTTGGGCATTATCTGCGCGATTCTTATCTACCAAACGATCATCAAAATCAGGGCCAAAGAGCCGGATCAAATAAAAACGTCGACTTAACCGGATCATTTCACCACGACACAATCAAGCGGCGCATAATCAGCTTGAATGACTGGCACCAGCCGTTTCCTAACACCATCTATTCACATAAACGGAGATTTCATTGAAAAGGGATAATCTGAACCTGGGCGAACAGCCCCTTGCACAAATCATGACCAGGCACAATCTGCACTCAAATGATATTGTCCTGAATTCAACAGAACAAATCACACATAAAATGATTTCCAGGGCCGTAAAGGGAAGGCGATTAACACCAAATGTCCAGGATAAAATTCTTAGGGCACTCAACCGAACACTCAACACCAAGTTCGCGCTTTCAGATCTTTTCAATTATACCAATTCCATTAAATAATGACCAAAACCAATTCTGCTTTTCAGAATTAAGAT
>JAIORP010000072.1 GCA_021108075.1 Candidatus Omnitrophota bacterium
TTTCCCAATAAATCCCAAGCTGCTAGACGAGAAAAACAGATAAAAGGTTGGACAAGAAGAAAGAAGTCGGCTTTAATAAAAGGCGATCTGGATCTATTAAAGAAGCTTTGATTCAGTTTATGGTGAGTGTAGCCGGACCAGTTCACCTTTCATCTGAAAAGTGAACTCGGTTCAGTTTTTTACCTTTAATCAATCCTATTATTCCTCCTGATTTAATTATTATATTTCCAAAACATTTTTATACTTATGCGTTTTTTCCTCTGTAATGACGATGATTACACAGTGCACCAAACTGATAAAAAGTGAACCGAGAAAAAGGAAAATGCGCTGGATCATCAGCGAAGATAAGATACTCGATATAGTTGAGATTGATCTACTCAGCCATAGCTGTCAACAACGGAAAAAGCAGGGGATCAAGGAAAAGAAATTTTATCTCGTTCGCGACTGGTTTATAATCGAGCTTGGATTATTAACCGGATTACGTGTCGATGAAATGCGGCAGTTAAAAATTGGCGATATTCATATCAGAGGAAGCCATTCTTCGATATTTGTACAAAATGGAAAAGGCGGGCAAAAACCGTACAATAAAGATCATTCAACTTCCGAAAAACGCTGGGAAGAGATAGCTCGGATTTGTTCAGAAATAATCGCAGAACATGGCTTTTAAACTATGAAATAATTAATATTTGACAAAATATCGTTAAAATGGTATTATTTCATCAGATTAAAAAGGTTAAATTTCGCTTATTAGGAGGAAGAGATGATACATTCATTTAAATTTAAGAATTTTTGTTCTTTTGCTGATGAGTCAACGATCAGTTTTGAGGATAGTCGAAAAAGTATATCCACAAAGAATAATATGTTTTGCGATCGTCCTTCAGGATCGCGCATAAGCAAGGTGACAACTGTTATTGGTCCCAATGCATCCGGAAAGACAAACGCATTAAAAGCATTGTCTTTTTTGAGTTGGTTTGTTCGTAATTCATTTGTTGGGCTTGAAGGAGAAAAGGAAATGATTCCGGTTGATACCTTCTCCTTTTCCGATGGTCAAAAGGGCATAGCAGAATTTGAAATAGTTTTTGAGCATAAAACGGAAATTTATCGATATATGCTTCATTTGTGTAAAACTCATGTTGTTAAAGAAGAGCTTTTTGGTAAGGACAAAAAGACAAATCATTTTAATTATCTTTTTAAACGTCTCTGGAACCCTAAGTCGGAAAGTTCTGATATTATTCAGCGTATTAATTTAAGACAGGAAGTTATTAAAGAGATATTACGAAGAAATGTATCCTTAATCGCAGCTAGTGTTGCTGTTAAAAATGAGGTTCTTACAGAGATCGCGTCTTTCTGGCAGGGGATTATTAGCAATGTTAATCGCACAGGAAAAGTTTGGGATACCGCATCTCTCGGTGAGAACGGGCTTTTTGACGCAGCAGAATTTTATAAAAAGAATCCAACGCTGTTTGAAAAGGTTGTCCAATTCTTAAAAGATATTGATCTCGGACTTGATGGAGTATTTATTGAAGAAGTTGAAGCTCGACATTCAAAAACAGGAGAAATTAAGAAAGTTTTCTTTCCTTCAGGTGTTCATAAGGTGAATAAAAAGGAGTTCCGGCTTCCATTCGCTTTTGAGTCCAGCGGAACAAAAAATATGTTTGTTCTTCTTCATTTTTTATTACCCGCTATTGAGCAGGGCGGAGTAGCGGTTATTGATGAGCTGGAAATTGATCTACACCCGCACACACTGCCTTGCATAATAGAATTATTTGCGAATCCAGCGACTAATCTAAAGAATACACAGCTACTATTTACATCTCATTCGCTTGAGATATTAAGTCATTTGGAAAAAGAACAGGTCGTTTTGGTTGAAAAGAATGAGGATTGCAAAAGCGAACTTTATCGTTTGGATGAAATAAAAGGTGTGCGACGGGATGATAACATTTATTCCAAGTACATGGCCGGAGCGTATGGCGCGGTACCAAATATTTAAGGAGAATAGTGTTTATAGTACCACGACTACAGAAAAAACAAAGACGCACGAAAAAGACAATCTTAATTGTTGGAGAAGGTCCAACAGAAAAAGCATTTTTGCTGCACATTAGGGATTTGTATGTAACAAGAGATATGCCCCTCGCTGTTAAAGTGCAATGTGGTTCTGGTGGCTCTCCACAAAGTGTTGTTGAAAAGGCTATACGCCTTAAACAGCATTATGATAAATGTTTTGTCCTTGTTGATTCTGATGTGCCTTTTGAACCAGATAAGGAATTGCAAAAACGTATGAAAAAGAAACCTCGCATAGAAATGCTTTATGCAACTCCGTGTATTGAAGGCTTGATGCTTGCAATATTACAACATCCAAAATTTTCACAAACAAAAACATCAAGTGATGATTGTAAACGGATGTTTGATAAATATGTGCCGGAGGATAAGAAAACGGATAAGCGGGCTTATGAGGGAGTGTTCTCGAAAGAAAGTCTTGATGCAGGACGGAAGGATGTTTCAGGTCTTGGTGATATTTTAAAAGCAATGGATTTCTAGATGTCAAATTAAAGTTGCTGTTGATGTTTTTTAAGAAGAAGAAAACTTAAAAATAGCTAAGAACACAAGGTGGTGGTATTTATGAGTGATATTAAATGGTGGGATGAGTATGAGATAAAGGCTAGATATATTCCAACCTTTTTATCAGTTGTTCCAATGGTTCATTTTTTGATTTTATTTTTAGGTGATCTTCCCCCGAAAAAGTGGACATAACGGAGAATTGGGTTTATGTTTGAATTCAATTCACAAGCGGGAGGTGTCCAATGTTAGGAAGCAGAGGAAAAAGAAGCGGTTTGATCAAGAGTTCAAAATATCAACAGTCAAGATGGTCACAGAAGGTGGCGAGAAAGTCACAGAGGTAGCAAAAAGTTTGGGTCTTCATCCAAATCAAATATACAATTGGAAGAAAAAGTATTGCGAGGAAGGGAAAAAGGCCTTTCCAGGAAAGGGCCATTTAACAGAGTTGTCGAGATTGCGAAAAGAATTACAGGAAGTAAAGGTTGAGCGTGATATATCTAAAAAAGCTGTCGGCATATTTTCAAAACCAACCAAGAACGATTCGAGTTTATAGAAAAGAATCGCTTGAGTTTTCCGCTCAAGAAAATGTGTCGAGTACTAGAAGTGTCGAGGAGCGGTTATTATAGTTTTAAAACTAGAAGAAAGAGTGAAGCTGGAATTAGCAATGAGAAATTGCTTGTTGAAATAAACCGAGTATATTTGGAACATAAGCGTAATTATGGAAGTCCACGGATATGGAATCAATTGAGAAGGAAGGAACATTTTGTATGTTCGAAGAATCGGGTAGCACGATTGATGAGTATCAATGGAGTATTTGCAATCCATAAACGTAAGTTTAAAATGACAACAAATTCGAGGCATAATTATCCGGTATGGCCAAATGTGCTTAAACGAAATTTTGTTGTTGATGAGCCGAATGTTGCTTGGGTATCGGATATAACCTATATTTGGACGTTGGAAGGGTGGTTATATCTCGCAGCAGTGTTAGATTTATTTTCACGGAGAATCGTGGGGCTTGCAATGGATAAAACTATTGCAGAGACCCTTGTTCTGAAAGCTCTAAGACAAGCTATCTTGCGACGTAATCCAAAGAAAGGTTTGATTTACCACTCAGATCGTGGCAGCCAGTATGCAAGCAATGATTTTAAGGCAGTATTAGCACAGACCGAATTTGTTGGGAGCATGAGCAGAAAGGGCGATTGTTGGGATAATGCCGTCGCAGAAAGCTTTTTTCATACACTTAAAGTTGAGTTAGTTCATCGAACGATATTTAAGACTCGGGAAGAAGCAAAGCGAAAAATCTTTGAATATGTAGAAATGTATTATAACGGAAAAAGAGCCCATTCAACATTAGGATATTTGAGCCCTTTAGAGTATGAGCAAAAAAGCCGATACAACTATATTAACTGTTCACTATAGAGGGTACGGTCAAAAGTTTATAAATCAAATTTCGTGTAGTTATGGAATCCAAATAGTTCGCAGGCCTAATTATTGGAAATGTCATGAATATGGAAAGAAAAAGGTGTTAGTCGCAAGTGCAGCAGATACACTCTCTTATTTGGTTTGATGGTGTGTATTTCCCAAAAACTGGTAATTTCCCTCTAAATCGTCGATGCGCTTCTCGATGATATTTTTTCGGTAGATGTTTTGGTGCGATATTTATAATGGGGGGGGGAGCCATGGCAGTACAGGAAATGCCTATCGTCACTTATGTAAAGCCGCACATGCCGTTCCTTTAAAAAAGCCTGCGATCAATGTGCATAGAGCCAAAAATGTGCATCGGAAAACCCTGTATGATTTATTCAATTCTGAATAACTCCATATTTTTTACTTTCTATTGATTTGCGACAGGATAGACCATTTTACTCGAAGGCTTTTTCCGCTTTTGTTGATCCCGAAACAGAAAAAATCTCGTAAATAGTTCGGTTTGAATTTTTGCGCTGGGAGCCAACGTGAACGCAAGCCCTTTTCATTGAAAAATGAGAAGGGCTTTATTGTTGTGGTTCAGCTTTAAATCGGAGCGGTTTGTATCTTTTTGGTTTTTTATAATATTATCAAAAGTTTCGTGATATAATTTAATTCAAAAATAATAAGGAGAGAAATTATCAAAAATAGAATAATTTCACATGTGTTAATTGGGCTTTTGATTATTTTTAGTGGGTGCACTTCGCTTCCGATGCGAAAGTATAAACCTCTGACTTCTATCCTTGAGGCATATAAACAACAAAACGCAAAATTGAAAGAAGCTCGAAAGAAGCGCCAGGAGCAAAGCATTGTGAAACTGGAAGTTACCATGTCAGATAAGGATTTTTTACTTAGCGTTGATCTTGATAATGCCTCTTTGCCGGTTATAATTCATCGTGTACTGGATGAGACTAAAACCCCCTATCTTTTCGATAATGTTGATCTATATGGAAAAATAACCACTCGTTTCGATAACATTCCCTTAATACAGGCCATGAATCTTCTTCTGGAAACTCAGGCATTATCTGCCATTTTCCGAAACGAAATATTAATTATCAGTGATAAGCCATACCCAAAAACCTCAGCTTCTGATTCCGGTTCTGACTCTGACGCTGATACAGAGGGCGGTAGTGATGACAGTGTTACTAAGTCTCCTGTCCACCTTAAAGTTACTATGAAGTATCTCGATATGGATACAGTTTCTACTCTTTTAGATGGCATCTATCCCGATGATAGTGACGGTCGGTTAGTTCATTACGGGGTGCAGCCTAATACGAATACTGTTTTCCTCTTGGGAGCAGTTGATGACGTCAAGAAAGCTAAAAAATTTCTTAGATTGGCAGATCGTGACCCTTCACATGTTGTTATTGAATGTTTAGTGGTTGAGTTTGATGTTGATGCTTTTGAACAATTGGGTGCTGACATCGCTGATTCATCTTCTGGTGGATGGAGTGAAATTTCAAGTAATATGGGTGCTGCGATTACCTCTTCAGCGAAATCGATACAATTTACACGATCACCATTCGCTGACTATGAACCAATATATACAATAATGGTTGATGCTTTGATCGCTGAGGATAAAGCCCGTATAATTTCAAGACCGTATATTTCCACTTTGAGCGGAGAAACAGCGACTATTAATATTACCCGTGACCGGCACGTGGTCGTTCAAGAGGTTGATTCCGGAGCTTCGTTGACTTCAACGGATCCGATTTCTAGCGGCGTGACATTAGAAATCACGCCTACGGTTCTCCCTGATGATTTGATTCGTATGGTGGTTAATGTTGAAGATTCTCAATTTGTAACAACGTCGGGGAACATAGTCGCTGAAGTAGACACTAATAGCGCAAAGACGGTCATGCAGATAGAAAGCGGACGGTCAATTATTATCGGCGGGCTTGCAAAGAATGTAGAGGCTACGGAAAATTCCGGTCTTCCCTGGGTAAGAAATATTCCTTTTTTGAATTTGTTTACTTCTAAACCAAAAAGAACCCTTTCTGAGCAGGAGGTTATGATTTATGTTACCGCACATATTTGGACTCCTGATATGGTTACACCTTTGGTTGAACCCGGGGCGTTAGAAATAAAGGAAAACAGCAATCCCAGTCTTTTCGAAAAATTGGGGAAGAGAGAGGAGAAATAAGAGATGAAGGGATTACGAATATTTTTAGTTGGTTTTAGTGTTCTTGGAGCAGTTCTTTTGAGCATGAACTTTTCTGCTCATGCAGCCGCAGTAGAGAGCATAAATTTAGAGGAATATTTGAAGAATAAACTTAAAAAACATGAAGATAAGATAAGCAAAGATCTTTTTGGTGAAAAAGGATATAAAATTAAAGAAGTCAAATTCAAAGGTTCTTTAGACACTAATTTTACGCTGCTGGATCAAGAGTTGCCTATGGATCCTGTTCTATCTGCGGAGCAGTATGGTATAAATTGCGCAGAAGAGGGAGATATTGGGAAGACTTTCAAGTTTGCTAATAAAGAGGAAGAGAGTTTTGAAGTGACGAATTCCAAAACAATTGATGTTGGCGCTTCAATTACAGTAAGCGCATCAATTCCTTTCACGAGTGCGGGTATGGAAAGTTCTTTTGACTTTAATGTGGAAACAGGCCAGTCAGAGACAAAAGGAAGCTTTGAAACTCACGAGTGGGAAGATGTTAGTACATATTCGGTTGCTCCCAGGCATCATGCAACGGGTCAGTTTATCATTTTCAAGTCGAGGGCGAAAAAGGTTCCCTATTCCGGATACATTAAAGTATTCGGTCCTGTTGAGGTGACAATGCAGGGAGTAGCAGGGAAGGGTAGTGGCAGCGTAGAATTGTATAAAGACGCGCATTATAGCGGAAATATGAACTATTTTCATTCCGGCGACAATGTGTCATTGTCTAAAGAACGAAAAAAAGGAAATCCTTCTAACGACGCGATTTCCAGCATTAAAATCAAAGGCCCTCTTGAAATTACTGTATATGAGCATGTGCACTATAAAGGCAAACACAAGACATTTAAGAAAAGTACAGCTTATGTTGGAGATAAATTTAATGATATGATCTCCTCGTTTAGAGTAGGAGGAATAACGGTACTAAAAAGCAAAACCATTCAACTTGATAAATATTTGAGTTCAGAAGAGCTCAAGATTGCGATAAGCGGTACTTTGAAGGCTGCTCAAGGGATGCAATCAATGGTAAAAGTTAAATCAAAAAAAATTACGGATGTAAAAGCTGACTGTGACGAAGATGCCCCGGCTTTGACTCATTCCGCGTTAAAGAATACCAAAATAATGACAGATGGCAAAATTATCAGCACTAAGATTCGTCCGGGTGTGAAAAAGAAATAGCTTTTGCCCGCACGGGAGGGGGGATTAAGCCTGCAATGGTTTTCGTTGCAGAAAATCAACTGTTTTAATAAACGAGAGGAAAAAACAATGAAAAAAATTATTTTAATAGCGATGTTCATTTGTCTTTATTCGGGCATGGCAAACGCTGATTGTTCGGATAGTGAAGGGCTTCAGTGCCCCACAGGCAACGTGGGGTGGCAGGGGAAGTGCAACAAACCTGATTATCCGCTTCATCCTGTTAATTGTGAACCATGTGGGCCGAAGCATTGCCCTCCGTCATCCCATAAGCACGTAGAGAAGCAAGTAAATCCAATGTGCCTTGAAAAAATTCTCAAATCCGGTCGCGTAGACGGTTGTAGTGTGCCTTCCTTACCTGGTATAGAGCAGTACAAGCATGTCTTTAAAGCCAGTTGTGACGAACACGATATCTGTTATCACGATAAAGATACTAAAAAAGAGGAGTGTGACAAAGACTTTCATCTTAACATGCTTCACACTTGCGAAGGATTTCTCACCGGCAAGACAACCGCGTTCACAGATGCCGGAATCGCACTAACGGCATGCAGAAGAATGGCTGACGCGTGGTATAAAGGGGTTGCTATGAGCGGCGCTACTCCCTGGGGAAAAGGCTTTAAGGCTGACAGAGATTGGGCAAAGGAACACTGCAAATAATTTAGCGTTTAGTATCATAGTAAGACCATTTTCGCTGACCGCCATGAAAAAAATCCAGGCGAAAATCAGGGGACGTGTAACGTAATTTTATCTATTTAAAAAGTTCGATACACGTCAATGGTCGGGAGTGTATCAAATAAAAAGGGCACCTTATGGTGCCCTTTTCTATCAATTATTAGAGGTTGCCGAATGTATTACGGAAAATGTAGAATGAAATGGGAACTAATACCAATTCCATTAAATAATGACCAGAACCAATTCTGCTTTTCAGAATTAAGATAGAACAATTTATTAATGGATTTGGTA
>JAIORP010000186.1 GCA_021108075.1 Candidatus Omnitrophota bacterium
AAAAGCCCCCACCTTAAATTGCCTTAACTTTGGTCTTGACAAGGGAAGTATTGTATCTGGTCTAAACTTTCGGCGGGTAGCCTTGCGGATTTCCTTTACTACATCTTTTGATTTTGTCATTTTCTGCTCCTTTCCTGAGACCTAATAGCCTCATTATGGAGCTGAAATCTAGGTTGCTCAACCTTTTATTTTCTCTCTTATTTTTATCCCCCAACTTGTCTCACTTTTCCTGACGACACACACTAAAAAGATGTGTAATGAAATTGTTTCTGTTTGTGAAAGTGCTTTGATTAAATAAATGATTTGTCGATGATGGAATATGGATAATAAAATGAAACAATTATTAAATGTTAAAGAGCTTGCAGAAATCCTTAATGTTCCGGTGAGTTGGATTTATCAACGGACATGTATGGGGCCCAAGAGTATCCCTTACTATAAAATGGGTAAGCATATCCGTTTTGATATTGATGAGGTTAAGGAATTCTTTAAAACAGAAGGAAAAGAATCGTAATGATGGTATATTATATTAATCATGTTATTAACTACTTACGAGGCTTCTCTCAAGCACAAGGTGTCTATAGGGCATTTGAGGCTCTTGCTACGCACGAAGAAAATCAAAGGAAGAGAAGCAAAGTTAAGCTCATCGAAAAGTATCTGGCTTATAGAAGAGGATTCTTTAAAGAAGTATTTAAAGACAGAGAGAAAGCCTGGGCCAAAGCCAAAGAAAAAGAATGTTTGAATTGTAGCCGAAGTACAGATATAATATCATTCACAGGAGAAAAGTTATGCGTGTGAGTGGTAAAATAATTAGTCGATGTGAGGCGTGCAGAAAGAAATCCAATAGTGGGTGGGGTTCATGCAAACACAAGGGGAAGCGAAAATATATTGTTGATTATCGCATCGATGGAAAAAGATATCGTGAAACAGTTGGTTTTAATAAATCAGTAGCCGAGAAACGGTTATCTGAAATCATCGCCCAAGTTCACAGCGGAACATTTTTTCAATCAAAAACCGCAGGAGTAACCTTCGCAGAGTATGCTGAAAAATGGCTATCTGATTATTCTAAGCCACGAGTCAAACCGAACACCCACACCACATATTCAGGATATATAAGAAATCATTTAAATTCTGTTTTCGGGCAATGTGATCTCTCAGCAATCACACAGTCCGATTTAGAAAGTCACCTTTCAAAACTTCACAAAAAATATAATCCAAACACAGTTAATAAGATATTAAAAATGCTTAAGACCATGTTTAAGTATGCCCGGCGCTGGAAATACTTAATAGAGAATCCAGCGTGGGATATTGACTGTTATCGCGAAGAACATCGTGAAATGGATTATTTGCAACCCCAAGAGATTCATTTGGTTTTAGATAACAGTAGGGAGCCATATAAAACGATGATCCTAACAGCGATTTTGACAGGGATGCGAAAAAGTGAATTGCTAGGATTGCAATGGGGAGATATTGATTGGAACAGTAACACAATTTACGTTAGAAGAAGCATTCATTGGGAAACAAGAAAACATGTGGGGGAGGGGAAGCTTTGGCGATTCGATTCTCCTAAAACTAGAAACAGTATTAGAGCAATTATCATGACTCCTAAAATGAAGGAAGCTTTAGAAAGGCATAGGTTTAGTGAGACTGTGCGGTATGCTCAGAAAGATCATCCAGCTAACGAGGATGATTTGCTCTTCACAAATGAATGCGGAAATCCAACCGATCCGAACAACATGATTAAACGAGGGTTCCATCCAGCCTTGGAAGCTGCCGGATTGAGAAAAATTCGTTTTCATGATTTAAGACATACCTTTGCTAGTCTATTGATAGACCAAGGAGAGAATCTGAAATTTATTCAAAGCCAGCTAGGTCACGCCTCTATCCAAACTACTATAGACCGATATGGGCATCTTATGCCGTTGAAGAATTATGAGGGAGTTGGGCTCAGGCTTGATCAGAAGATTTTTGAATCTACATTTTCTGAATCGCCAGAAGTTCTTAAGGCAGAAAAAGGAGCATAAATTTTTAGATATTTGGTTTATTAAGTGTAATAAATGTCAATTATAGATGGACATTTTAATCATTATATAAACTGGACAAGGGTTTATTATATGTTATAATTGTAAATGATGAATGGACAAAATATACAAAAATTAAACCATCTTCTAAAGGCTTGGCCCAAGGGCACTGTTGCGGTGAGTTCCTGGCTTAAAAACCAAGGGGTCTATCGACAGCTTTCTGATGTTTATGAGAAATCATCCTGGATAGAGTCTATAGGGCATGGGGCCTTCAAACAATCAGAAGATAACGTTGATTGGCAGGGGGGAGTGTATGCCCTGCAGGATCAGTTGAAATTAAATGTTCATGTCGGGGGCCGAAGTGCAATGGAGATGCAAGGGCAAATGCATTTTGTTCCATTAGGGGAAAACTATCCAGTTTTTTTATTTGGACTTAAGAGATTCTTACCTGTATGGTTTATAGAGCATCAGTGGAAGCAGCTTGTGACATATGTTTATACAAACTCTTTCCCTTATGAAAAAAAGATCGGATTAACAAAGAAGGACATGGGAGCATTTTCGATAACTCTTTCTTCGAATGAATTGGCGATAATGGAAGTTCTTTATTTAGTGGATAAAAATGAAACCTATGAACATGCTTCTCTTTTGATGGAAGGGTTGAAAACGCTAAGACCTGCGGTTGTTCAAGAGTTGTTAGAAAAAACTTCTTCGATAAAAGTTAAGCGTTTATTTATGCACTTTGCAGAATATTTTAATCATCCTTGGGTTAAGTACATAAAGGCAGTAAACATAGATTTCGGCAAGGGTAAAAGAGTCATAGGTAAGGGTGGAAATTTTGATTCTAAGTACAATATATCTGTTCCAAAGATAAATAATTGAAAGGGTGATATGGAATTAAAGAAGAATAAATTCTTTCCTGAAACAAAACTAATGCTTCAATCAATTCCCTTCTGTTTAGAGGAGGAATCTTTTGCCTTAAAGGGTGGAAGTGCGATCAATTTCTTTTTTAGGGATATGCCGAGATTGTCTGTTGATATTGATTTAACCTATTTGCCTATTGAGCCGCGAAAAGAATCCTTAGAGAATATCGAGTCAGCTTTGAAGCGTATAGCACAAAATATCGAGGAGAAATTGCCAGGGGTTAACGTTCAAGAGGGAAAAATCAAAAATCCCGATATGATCAATAAACTATTTGTTAGCAACTCAGAGACGCAGATTAAGATAGAACCTAATTTTGTTATCAGGGGCACTGCTTTTCCAACAGAAGAACATGCTCTTAGTTCAAAAGCTCAGGAAGTCTTTGAGTTATTTGTCGAAGCTCGGACTGAAAAGATCCGCATTGTCCTAGAAGGACTCCGCGGAGATGTTCCGATATCCGAGGTCTGCCGTAAAGAAGGCATTGCCGCATCTGTATATTATAAGTGGTCCAAGGAATTTCTAGAGGCTGGTAAGAATGGATTAACCCGGTCGATCATGCGAGATGCTACAAGCGTCGAAGTGAAAGTTTTGAAGAATGAGAACGCAGATTTGAAGCGGGCGGTGGCAGACTTAACGCTGGAGTTGGTGAAATATAAAAAAAGTCTTGGCATGTAGACGGCGGTATAGTCGCATGAAAGGACAAGATAAAATGGACATTATCCGTATAGTTGAATCCTCGAGATTAAGCACAAAAAGAGCACTTGAGAAAATTGAAATTCCACGGGGCACATATTACCGCTGGAAAAAGAAACTCAAGCTGTATGGTTGCAAAGGTCTTGAAGACATGAAACCCCTTCACCGCAGGATGTGGAATCAACTGACGCCGGATGAAGAAAATACAATTATGGAAGTGGCATTATTAAATCCTGAATGGTCAAGCCGGGAGGTCAGCTTGCACATCTACGATCGTCGTGGATTCAGCGTTTCAGAATCAACTGTTTATCGACGATTAAAAGTCTGTGGGTTGATCAAGGAGCCGGAAATTAAGCGGTTTCCTGCGGGCAAAGAATACAAGATCAAAACAAAACGGATTAATCAGCAGTGGCAGACAGATGCGACTTATTTAAAAGTTGACCGATGGGGTTGGTTTTATCTGATCAGCGTGCTGGATGATTATTCAAGAAAAATTCTGGCCTGGCAGTTGAAAACTTCAATGCGAGCTGGAGACTTCAGTGATGTTATTGAATTGGCTTGTGAATTTGCTGGTATAGAGCCGAAAGATAAAGAATCTGTCCGGCTGGTGAGCGATAATGGTTCAGCACTTATTTCAAAGGACTTCGGAGAATACCTTGAATCCAAAGGCGTTGGACATATATTTGCATCGCCGTACCATCCGCAGACCAATGGTAAGATTGAACGTTTTCATCGAAGCGCCAAGGAAAAATTCTTTTGCATGTTTGGGGTTCTCCTGAACACCTTGAAAATGAAATCGCAACATTCATTAGCTGGTATAATTCACGACGTTACCATGAAGGGATTGGCAATGTTACGCCGGATGATGTTTATTACGGACGGCGTGATGAGATACTAAAACAAAGGCAAGATTTGAGACAAAAGACAGTTCTTGCCAGAAGGAAATACAACGGTAAAATAATGAACATCGGAGCTGAAATCGTCTCTTAAATTAATCGACAATTTGTCTCATTTCGTTTGAAGACATACACTTACTTGCCATCTTTCATGGAATAAAGTAAAAAACCGAAACCAAAAGGAAGGATTAGGACGGGCCTCATTCTGGCAATTCTAAACGGCTTAATCTCTCCTTTATAATTTCAATAAATCGCTCTTGCTTTTCATCATCAATATTGGAAGACTCAATATATTTTTTCATCATATCAAATTTATTCTCAAACTTTTCATATCTTATTTTTTCCGGAACCTTACAATAATCAGCAAGCGCATCAAAATCTTTTCTTTTAAGATTATTTTGTTTTCCATTAATCGTTAACGCGGAGTCCATGCCTTTAGGAATAACTAATTTTGAACAAACGATGTCATAAGCTGGAGCTAAACGTCTCTCGACATCATCATAAGTAATTAAAGAATAATTTTTAAAATGCGCATCCCCATTACCCATCAAAAAATTTAATACAACGACCTCATATAAAAGCTGAACATCTAAACCAGGAACAGCAGAAACAGCATTTAGTTTGCGACAAATTTCTTCAACAGACCCAACATATTTATCATCCTTCTCCAATGCTTGTTGAAAATCCTCTTGATGATATTTCTGACCCTTATTTCTATCATAGCGTTTCACAATGTAAGCCAAGCTGTTATCTTTTAATGGTAAGATACAATGTTCAGGGACAAAGATACCAACAGCCTCAGCAATATCCATACAACACTGTTCATTCTCTGGAAGATTAGAATAAGCCAACGTTTGAGGTTTTAATATATACGCTCCTCCTCTGGCAACCGAAACTAACATATTTTTCTTTCTATCCAATTTTACGGATAATTTTGGTTGCACTCCCGATATCGAAAGTTTTCCCGCTAATTCCTGCGCCTCTAAAGATACCTCCGACAAGCTGAAGTCTATTTTAGGCCAATCAGGCATATTAAACATTTTCTTTAATAATTTATCATCCATTTTCATTTCCTTGATCATCTTTGCGAACAGTGACCGCGCCAATTGTATCCACACTTGTTGTTGACAAAAGAAGACCAAACAAATCTTTACTATCGACATGCTGTGTTGCGCTTACTATGTTTAAATACCAGCCTTCTGGAAGGAGGCCGCTAAAAAACGGAAACAACTTTTCGGATTCAAATGGTTCCCCATGAACAGGAAATGATACAGATATAGATATATTCTTTTCTACAAAATCTTTATCATATTGAAAAACATATCCATTCTCTACTTCTTTTAAAACTCCTGCCAATTCATCTTTATAATAAACCTTTGCTTGTCTTAATCTCTTCATTGAATTTTCCCGGCACTAAATTTATCAAGAAACTCAGATTCATTTTTTTTCAATTCTAAATGATAACCTAAAAATTCTAAAACCTTATTCACCTTATCTAGACGAACAGTCGCCTTACCTTGTTCTAGTTCTCTAAGAAATCTTAAACCTACTCCTGACCTCTTAGAAAATTCAACTTGAGTTAATCTAGCTTTCTTGCGCAATTGTTTAATTTGTTTATTTATATTATCCATAATGTCATAAATATATCACCTATCGGGTGTAATTTCAATATATTTCTTATTCTTTATACCCAATAAGGTATAATCTATTTTTATTTGCACCCGAAAGGGTATACATTAATAGTATAATATACATTATTATACCTGAAATGGTATAATTTGCTAAATATCTTCTCATCCAGGTGTCAATCATCGCATCAAAATACGCCAAAAATCAGCGTGAAAAATTAAATGATTGCCTGCCTATCGGCAGACAGACGGGAACCGGATTTGAACCGATGACCTTCAGGTTATGAGAGATTCAAACGATACCGACGGTGTTTGATGATTTTATCTATCTCTTAAGGGTGTTAGAAGTTAGGAATGATTCGTTTGTTTGATGATTGCCCGCTTTGTCCTGTCCTATCGTTGGGCTTAGTCTGCTAGCACAGTGCCAGCATGGGGAAACACAATCAACTCCAATCCAAATCATAATGAACATTTCGCCCTTTACTCTGTGGATCTTGAATTAAAACTTTCTTTTCAACAAGATTGGCAATTTCACGAAAAGCTGTCGCCCGGCTCGTTTTGGTCATCGAAGCATATTTCCTTGTTGTTAGGCCACCTTTAAACTGACTTTGACCCGCGTCTAAAAGACGATTAATAGCCTTACGTTGCCGTTCATTCATCTCAGTTTGGCTGTGATGTTGCCAAAAGTCTGCCTTGGCTAAAACATTCCCAATAATTGTCTCAGATTTTTGCATGGCCCGATTAGAGCAGTCCAGAAACCACGTCAACCAAGCTGTGAAATCGTTTTTTCCTTTAGAACATTTTTCCAAAACATCATAATAAGTATTTCTCTCTTCCATAATTTGAGAAGAAAGACTATAAAAACGCATTTGGAGTTTTTCATCCTGAGCCAATGCCATATCTGTTAAAGCACGAGCAATCCGTCCATTTCCATCATCAAAAGGGTGAATGGTGACAAACCAAAAATGAGCAATGCCTGCGCGCAAAAAACCTTCCATCGTCCCTTTACTCTTTTTCCACCAATTTAAGAAGTTTTTCATTTCACTCTCAAGCCTGTCCGCAGGAGGAGCCTCATAATGAACTTTTTCTTTGCCGACCGATCCGGAAACAACCTGTATGGCTTGAGTTCTCCATTTCCCGACACGTATCTTATGCAATCCGGAATAACCTGTTGGAAACAATGCCCCATGCCAAGACTGTAGTCTCTTAGCAGTAAGCGGCTTCTCATAATTTTGGGTCGAATCAAGCAGGATTTCCACCAACCCATCAATATGCCGATCGGATGCGGGCAACCCGGCCTCTGACAGCCCTAAATGTCGAACAACTGACGACCTCACCGAATCTCTCTTAAGAGTTTCACCTTCAATCGCTGAGGTTTGCATAACTTCTTCTGTTAGAATCTCTGCCTGTGCCTGACTGATTAAAGGAATCCCTAAGGCTTTCACCCGAGCCAGAATTTTTCCTTGAGTTTGACGTGCCTGCCCCAAATGAGACAAGAGCTCATCGCTTGACCACGAGAAATCCGTCCAGCGCTTATCTTCCCAAATATATTTTGAATGATTAACCATTATTTTTGATTCCATCCCGGTACGATTGATACAATAATCGCTTCATATCCTGATACAATTATAACCCTCAATCGCTTCAAAAGCAAATAAAAATATCATAACCTACTGAAAAATAACAATCTTCATTTTATTTAGGGGGCACTGAAAAATAGCATTTGAGAAAAAACTTTAAACACTCTTTTCTTTG
>JAIORP010000070.1 GCA_021108075.1 Candidatus Omnitrophota bacterium
AATTGATCTATGATACGGACCACCGAATTGTTTCAATCAAAGACGCGAAAGGTCAAACGTTTGTGACCAATCATTACGATAATGAAGGAAGAGTCCACCAACAGGACCTAGGAACCGGCAGCGGCACGTTCGATTACAGCGTGGCAAACCAGAATACGTTTACCGACAAGGAAGGAAATGTCACAAGATTCCTGTTGAACGCGGATGGTATGGTCACGTCCCAAGAACAGTTCACGAAAGGACTACGTGCAGGAGAACCCGCGTCGTATGTGACAACTGTTATTTATAATACGAATAATTTGCCCTTATGGATGACTTATCCTGAAGGCAACGGCGTCAAATATATCTATGACTCGAGCAATACGGACGCGCGTGCCCGGAAGAATATTTTGACGGTCCGCCGTAAGGAAAATATGTCAGCATGCGATTACGACCCGGTCGACATCTAGTTAAAATCAGAACCGAAATTACTTTAAAAAGCCTTGTTAAAGATTTAAAGATAATCTAAAATTATTAAACATGATGCTTTTTTTAGAAAGTTCAAACTTCCATACTAATATAAAAAGGGGGAAAGACTATGAAAAAGAATGTATTTATTATTGTTTTAATGTTTTCTTTTATTATTTTTTTTCAGGAGATTTGTTGGGCAAAGGCGACTAAAAATGTTTGGGTAGGCAATGCAAGTTCTGTTCAGACTGATGTAAAAGAAGCGGTAAAAGAGGCCGCCCAGCAAATCAAGGCTCAATTAGGCAAGCATAAACCAGAATATGTAATTTTGTTTTCGACTGTCGGTTATGATTCTGCGCAGCTTTTATCGGAAGTAAAGAATGCATTAGGAAAAAATATTAAAATATACGGGGGAACTTCTTGCTTAGCTGTATTTGATCAGAAAGGTTTTTTTCAGGGAAAGACAGCTTCTCTTTCGATGTTAGCTATCGCTTCTAAAAAAATGAAATTTGGAGTCGGGGGTGCTGACTTAAATAATAATGATCCTTTTGAGGCAGGAAAGACAGCTATTTTGAAAGCGATGGAAAATGCCGGAGAAAAGGGAAAAAACCCGGATTTAATACTAATTACTCCTGCGCCGGGAGTGGAAGAAGGCATCATTGAAGGCATTGAAAGTGTTGTCGGACAAGTGCCGATAACCGGAGGGTCTTCCGCGGATAGTACAATAGAAGGCAAATGGATGCAATATGCCAATAATGAGGTGTTTAATAATGGAGTGGTCCTAACTGCGATTTACACGAAATTAAAGATAGGCTTATGTTTTGAAGGAGGTTATAACCGTACAGTAGACGAGGGAGTGGTGACTAAGTCTAAAGATAGAGTGATTTATGAGATAGACAATAAGCCTGCGGCAGTTGTTTATAATGAATGGGTTAATGGAGAATTTAACGATGTAATAAATAGCGGCGGAAATATTTTAAGCAGAGCGACCTTTTATCCTTTAGCTAAAATTATAAGAGGGAGTGGAGATGTTTGGTACACTCTTACAACACATCCCAGCAGTATTAACTTTCCCGAACAATCTCTATCTACTTTTTCTAAAATGGAAAAAGGTGATAAGATAACCCTGATGCGGGGAGACTGGGAGATACTGCTTAACCGGGGATTGTCAACGCCGAAAACTGCTTTAAAAAATGGCGGTTTAAACAGAGATGAAATAGCCTTTGGAATTTTTACTTTCTGTGGCGGGGCTATGCTTGCCATTCCGGAAGGAGAGAGAGAAAAACTTCCTCTTTTAGTAAACAGTGTTTTAAGGGGAGTTCCCTATATCGGAACTTTTACTTTTGGAGAACAGGGGTATGTTTATGGTATAGGAAATATGCATGGAAATTTAGTGAGTACGATGGTCTTATTTAGCCATAAAGAAAAATAGGGGAGGTTTTATAATAATGGTGCATCGGAGTTTGTTTGCTAATATCTTCTATCCCTTGGTTGGCATTTTTGTGGGTATTGGCATTATTGCCATTACTTTTTTTATAGATAACCAGGAAAGACTCATAGAAAACAATTTGATAAAAACCCAGGTTTTAGTAAGTCAGTTAGTAGGGGCACAAATAGAAAGTAGCTATAATCTGGAGACTTGGCCATTTATTACTTTAAACAAAATTTCTGCTTCTGACGACGTGATTTTTTGGAAAATAGTAGATCAGGAAGGATATGTTGAAATGGCCAGTGAAACCGAACTCTGGGGGCAAAAAATTAACGATCCGGAAGTAGCTTCTCCTAGGATGGTGACAAAAGAACAATATTTACCTGACATCCAGGAGACGGTAAAGATAATTATTTATCCGCTTAATATCAGAGTTCATCAGAAACCTTGGACATTCTGGTTGGGCATTTCTTTAAACTCAGTAAAAGAAGCTAAACATGCTTTGCTTCGGATTAGCATATTGGTTTGTGCGGCGATTGTTCTTTTTTTGGTACTATTTTCTTTTTATTTAAGCAAAGGCATAACTGCGCCGATAAAGAAGTTAGCGTATACCGCAGAAATTATTGGTAGAGGGGATTTAAATAAAAGGGTAGAAATTACCGCAAAAAACGAGTTAGGAGAATTTGCGCAGTCTTTCAACACAATGGCTGAAAAATTGCAAAAGAGCATGGTTTCTGTCCAAGAATTAAAGGCTGAAAAAAAACGTTTTCAGGATGTTGCAGAAAGCACAGGAGATTGGATTTGGGAGGTCGATAATAAAGGAAAATATGTTTATGCTAGCCCCGTAGTAGAGAAGGTTTTAGGATATAAACCTGAAGAGATGAGAGGTAAACTCTTTTATGATTTTTTCCATCCGGATGAGAAAGAGAATTTGAAGAAAGAAACCCTTGAATTCTTGGATAAAAAGATACCTTTTAAAGATTTTCAAAATCGAAATATAAAGAAAAATGGTGCAGTCGTCATTGTTGAGACAACCGGTGTTCCTATCTTCAGTGAAGAAGGTTCTTTTCTTGGATATCGAGGGGTAGATCGTGATATAACAGAACGTAAAAAGGTCGAAGAAGATCTGAAAAAGGCGTATCATCAACTAAAACAAACACAAAAACAGCTCATCCAATCAGAAAAAATGGCTGGCATCGGACAGCTTGCAGCGGGTGTAGCCCATGAGATCAATAATCCGGCAGGATTTGTTATGTCAAATCTTGACCATCTGCAATTAAACATCCAAAAATTTAACGCTATTATATTGGTCCTTGAAGAATTTATACAAAATAATATGCCGCAAGACCCTGAAAAATTAAAGGCGTTGCAAGATCGTCTTCATGAAGTTAAGGCAGAAAATGATTTAGAATATTTTAAGGAAGATTTACCAGAATTAGTTAGCGAATGTTTGAGTGGAATGAACCGAATAAAAAATATCGTCTCCAACCTTAAAAATTTTACTCACCCAGGGACAGAAGGATATGTTTCTACTAATCTCAATAATAACCTGGAGAATGCGCTCAGCTTGGTGTTCAATGAACTGAAATATAAATGTGAAATTATCAAAGAATATGGAGAATTACCCAAGATAAAAATCAATACTCAACAGATTGAACAAGTCTTTATTAACATTCTAATAAATGCTTCCCAGGCCATTGAAAAAAAAGGTACAATTAGCTTAAAGACATATGTTCAGGATGAAAATATTTGCATTGAAATTGCGGACGATGGAAAAGGGGTATCCCAAGAAGGTATTGACAAAATTTTCGATCCTTTCTTTACCACAAAGGGCGTTGGGGAAGGAACGGGCCTGGGACTTTCTATTGTCTATGGGATTATTAAAGAACATAACGGACAAATTGATGTAGAGAGTAGGATTGATAAGGGGACTAAGTTTATAATTAAGCTTCCTGTTGAAAAGAAGGAAACTTAAAATAAATGGGGGGGCAATTCTCCCTAAGAATATTAACGATAAGTAGTTTAGCGCTAATTATCGAAATTGACCTGCTCCCATTAGTTGTGCCAAAATTAGTGCGAGGATTACGGCCGTGACGTCACGTGTTTTAGGTGTCTTTGTTTTCTATGTGTCAATTGATCGCTCTTGATCTGTTGATAGCCAAAGAAATTTACGTCCGTAAAATATCAGATTGTTCCGAAAGGCGATGAGGCCCAGATTGTCCGGGCTGATGACGCGCGTCCGACACATCACAATTTATGGATAATGGACGCTGAGGGAAACAATAAGCGAGCATTAACAGCCGCAGTTCAAAAGGCTATCCGCCTGATCCCTAAACAACTTGCAATATTTGAGTTACAATGTTTTAAAAATAAAAAGGACTTATCATTTTCTTTTTTTATGTTATGATATAGCCGTTATTAAACCAAATCCATTAAGTCATTGTTCTATTTCAATTCTGATATTCTTGCCTTAGCGTCGAGAAAAGCAGAATCGGCTTTGGTCATTCTTTAATGGAATTGGTATTATCACGTATATCCGCTGAAACGCGTCCTATCGCGTCCGATATTTCAGACCCGCGCGCGTGAAGCATTGTTCGTGAAAAAAACTATCACAGGAAGCTTGATCAGTTTCGGACTGATAGTCCTTTTTTCACGGGGAACAAAAATAATATTAAGCGTGTCGCGTTATGACATATAAAAAACATTTAAACCGGAGATCTGTCTGGCGGGTCCGGCATTCAGACGATCACGGTATACAATCAGGAAAGGACTGGGAAAGTGAACAATAAACATAATTATATTTTCTTTTTCTTACTAACGATTTTTTTATTACCGGTCACTTTTGTGTCTGCCGATCCCATCATGAGTCCCAATTGTAATAAATTCATTTTTGACGCGAGCGCGTCATCCGATCCTGATAACACCGACATTTCCTACCACTGGGAGTTTGGTGACGGGGAAACATCCGATAAAGCTGTTAGCGAACACACCTATTCCAAATCAGGCGACTACAATGTCACGTTAACCATTACGGATGGAGCGGGGTTGGAATGCAGCACAGCCACAGTCTCGCAAACCGTCCGGGCCAATATTCCGCCGCATGTTTCTTTCACGGCCAATGAACTGGTTTGTGTGAACCAACCGATTGCTTTTGACGGGTCATCCAGCTATGATGACAGCAAATCCAAGTTGTCCTATGAGTGGAATTTTGGTGACGGGTCCAACGCGTCCGGTGAACCGCGCGTATCAAAAGTTTTTTCAAAAGGCGGGGACTATACCGTCACGCTGACGGTTGATGATAACAGCCAGGCAATGTGCAGCAGCCAGAATATGACGAAAAAAATCCATGTCAACGCGCCGCCTGTCGCTGACGCCGGAGAAAAAACCATCTTGAAATGTATCCATGAAGACAGCGACCTGGTTATCAATTTTGACGGGTCAAGCTCCAGCGACGTCAATCAAGACCAGCTCAGTTATCTCTGGGACTTTGGTGACGGCACAAAAGCGGAGACGATGCAATCGACCCATAGCTACGAGGATGTTGGCAACTACGAAGTAAAATTGATCGTTAAAGATAATACCGCTTTAGGTTGCGGGACCAGTGTCGATTTTATCACGGTCAAACTTAATAAAGCCCCAATCGCCGAAGCAGGTGCTGAGCTATTCGCCTGCGCGGGAGAAGATGTCCTGTTTGATGGCTCAAAATCCTATTCCCATAAAAAGGGAACATTAGCGGCGCAATGGTTCTTTGGCGACGGCACCGAAGCCAATACGTTAAAAGTCAAACACAGTTACACAAAACCGGGAAAGTATCAAGCCAAACTGACCGTTGAAAACGCCTTAAACCCGATGTGTCCGGCCTCAAGCGATACACGCGTCGTGACCATCAACTCCACGCCGTCTGTGGATATCAAAAGTGTCGATAAACTCTGTCTTGGTTCGGCTGTCCATTTTGACGTTACCGCGTCTGACCCTGATGGTGATAACCTGGAATATTATTGGAGTTTCGGGGATGGCACCGTATTAAAGGGAGGGCCGAAAACTTCCCATAACTATCAACAGGGCGGGAATTACCGCGTAACTGTTGTGGTTGACGATGGCCATGAAACAAATTGTTCCACCGCGACAGCGACAAAAAATATCAAAGTCAATACGCCTCCGATCGCGAACGCCGGGCCGAACCTGGCCTGTTGCGTGAATAAAGAAACCTTCTACAACGCGTCGGCCTCGAGTGATCCTGACGGAGACAGCCTGACATACACGTGGGACTTTGGTGACGGACAAACAGCTAACGGCTCGGTCGCCAAGCACACCTATGAAAATAATGGCTCTTACAATGTCATCCTGACCGTTGATGACAACTCGGGCACGACATGCAGCAAGTCAACAGCCGGTTTTGTCGCCCGGGCGAACTCGAAACCGATACCTGTGATGAATATCCGTTAGAGACCAGTATGATAACGGATGAACAGATCGATCAAGGACCGTGTGCCCGATGTCTACTGAAAACCAGGTCGAAAAAATCGGGGAAGAATTGACGAAAAAATTTTATCCCCACATCATTTAACGGCATCAGAATTTCGGGACCATGAATAAAGCGCCTAAATCCTTACACTTGCATCTGGGTTTATTCGGACGGACAAACGTGGGGAAGTCAACTTTTTTGAATTATATCACCAACCAGGACGTCGCGATCACATCGCCCCTGCCCGGCACCACCACCGACGTCGTTGAGAAAGCCATCGAACTGCCGCCATTAGGTCCTGTCCTGTTCCTTGACACGGCTGGGCTGGATGACACCTCGGACTTAGCCGAAGACCGTCTTAAAAAAACCACAAAAATTTTCAACCGTGTGGACATGAGCCTTTTAATCCTTGAACCGGATACCTGGACCGCTTATGAAGACACGATCACGCGCGAGTCGAAAAAGAGAGACGTTCCGGTCATAGGGATTATCAACAAATGCGACGCCCAAACGCCTCAAGAGGGCTTTCTCAAAGATTGCCGGGACAAAATGGACGCGCTGCTTTGCTTATCAAGCGTGGATGAAAAAGCGCGTGATCAAAACATTCATCTCTTTAAAAAGCATGTTATCAGCCTTTGCCCTGAAGATTTCATCAAACCCCTGCCTTTGATCGGTGACCTTGTTGCTGCCGGCGGGCTGGTTATGCTGATCGTACCGATTGACCTGCAAGCGCCCAAAGGGCGACTGATCTTACCCCAGGTCCAGACGATTCGTGATACCCTTGACCATGACGCGGCGTGCATGGTTGTAAAAGAACGGGAATACGCCCATTACCTGAGACAATTGCGGATCAAACCGGACATTGTTGTTTGTGATTCGCAGGTCGTTTTAAAAATGGTCGCGGACACGCCCGCAGATATCAAATGCACCACATTCTCCATTTTGTTTGCCAGGAACAAAGGGAACCTCATCACGTTCGCAAAAGGGGCGGCGGTCCTCGACCGGATGCTGCCTGCTGACAAAATCCTGATCAGTGAAAGTTGCAGCCATCATCCGATTGAAGATGATATCGGGCGCGTAAAAATCCCGCGTTGGATCCGGCAATATTTGGGCCGCGACATCGCTTATGATGTTTGCTGCGGAAAAGATTTCCCGGACAACCTGAAGGAGTACAGGCTGATCATCCAGTGCGGCGGGTGTATGACCAACCGCCGGGAGATGCTCTCCCGCGTTGAACTGGCCAATGAACAAGGCATCGCCATCACCAACTACGGCCTTTGCATCTCGCTTTTACAGGGAGTGCTCGAACGCGTCTTACAGCCATTTCCCGCCGCGCTTATGGCCTATCAGGACACACGGAAAGCCTAACGAAATTCTGTTAACGGATTAAAGAAAGGACGACCGGGAGGCTATTTTTGTTCATATAGATAATTTCATAAAATTTGCAATACGTCTCGACGGAGGCATCTTAGAGAA
>JAIORP010000060.1 GCA_021108075.1 Candidatus Omnitrophota bacterium
TTTAGCTAATTGTTCAAGTCAAAATCACCAACTTGGAATCCAGGAAGAGCCAAAAGTTATTATAAAATCTAAAGACTTTGGTTTGGATACTTGCGCCTAAGTTAAAAACTTAGACCACCAAACCAAAGGAAATTTAAAGCTATGAGCATCCCAAAGATGCCCCGGACAGAGCGTAGCGACGTCCGGGGTCGTTGACTGCGGGATGGGAGTTTATGCTCCATGTGCGAAATTTACAAATTATACATATTCGTTTTGAGAATAGGCGCACAAATTTGCAAGACCTACTAGTGTCAAGTCAACTTACAAGTGTCGGATTACGAAGGGCATAGATCATATGGCATAATTCCAAAATCCAGTAATTTCAAACTATTATATTATACGCAGATTTACGCTGATTAACGCAGATGCAACCTTAAATCTGCGTTAATCTGTGTTAATCTGCGTCTTAAAAATAACTGTAAAATGGGACAGTGTCAAATCATATATCTAGCGATATTGAATGGTTGACTTGACACTAGCATCCTCAAATTATAGATACAGACAATGGTCTTAATATTATTTAAATCTTTAATTATTCGTTAAGACTGACTGCAAAATTAATCAAATTTTGAAATGATTTTATTTAATTGTCATTCTCATAGAAGTTCACTCTTCTTCTCTTGAAGTGCCTTTTCTTATTTACTCCATGTTGTTTTGGGAAGCGAGTAATCGCTTTTTCTTATTCGACTAAATGCTCCCACTGGTTAGGAATTCCGTGAGGAAAAACGAAAATTTATCTAAAAAACCTGAAACTCTTATTCCATTTCTCCCAACTTATTTCTCTCCCAGGAAAGGCTACATTTGTAAATGGCCACCTTTCTTTAAGCCACTTTTTTACAGTAGAATATAAAAAATCATCTAGTCCATTTTCATATTCACTTTTCCTAACCCATAAAAAAACAACTGCATCAAACGATGGAATATGTGAGGGATAAATATAAACACATCCTAAGCACTTACTTTCATCAAGATTAAGAACTGTGTAAGTAAATGTGACTCTGTTTTCCATATCTCTTTGATGTGTTTTTAAACTTAAGATGTCTTCTTCAAAAGTTAAATCATTTGGAGGCCAATTATTGCCGAAAACACCTTTTAAATGATCGATACTTGACATTATAGCATCATAATCTTTACTTGCATCTTCAATTGTTAAAGGTCTCATTCTTATTTTCTCATTTACTAATAAAATTGGAATTTCGAAATCTTCATTCATATATTTTTCCCCTCATTAAATAACCTATTCTTGATCCTTTCTATTACATTTTCCGCATAGTTTTTTACAAACGGATCCTCATGTGTTAAAAATCTCCCCAATAATTTAACACTCTCCTCATTGCCGATTTTAGCTAATGTATGAATATGAAAGGCTCGCACATTTTCATAATAAGGATCTTCTAATCTTGAATGAAGAAAATATCTAGCTTTTTTTTCATTACCATAATATTTCATTACGTATTGATGATTTTCATCATCAAGACTTTTATCAGCATTCATATTCTCTACATATTGATGAAGATATTCTTTATATCCTAAGTATCCTAAAGAAATAAATGCTTCTGTTTTTATTAGGTTATTTTGTTCATTATTAATAATATAATATAGAATTTCAATACAATTATTTAATCTGGCAGTTCCAATAAGTTCTGTGACCATCAACATAATATCAGGATTCTTTTCCTCATAAATTATGTATTCAAATATTGTTTTAATAGAAGGTGTAATCATATATTTTAAAAACTCTAGTACTTCAAAGTTATATTGTTTATCTCTTAATTCTTCAAAATCCTTATTAATGAACATTTTTTTAATTCTTTTAGCTACAAAAAACTCCATAAAAGAATTATGAGAAAATGAATAGGTATCTCCAGAGCGAAAGAAGAATGAGTTTACTCTTATAATATTTTCAAAATATTCAAAAATAAATGGATTTTGGTAGGAAAACTGTTGATTAATAAAAGTTTGTAATTCAGAATAAGACATTTCATATTTATTTTCAAAATATAAATTAAATGCAATACTTTCCAATAGGTTATTTATTTCTTCATCCGGGAATACAGATGAGTTTTGCCTCCTTAAAAATCTTTGTTTTTCCTTTCTAAACCACGAATTGACATACTGAGAATATAAACTCGCTTTGTTGTCGACCAATGTTATAGGCTTGTCTTTTTCCAGAAAAGGCTTATTTGAATCGAAATTATTCATAGTAATAGTATTTACAATCATGAATAATAGAAGTGGACTTTTAGATAAACCTATAAGATCATATGTATTGGAAATATATTCATAAATAACTTCTGACTTCTCTCCGCACGTATTTTTAATGTACTTTTGTATATCATCAATTCGAAATTCATTTATATGGATTATTGAAGTGTGAAAATCATTTTCATCCAATACTAACATTATCTCTTCTTCTTCTAAAATGTTTTTAAAGAATTGAGTCCTAGATGTTAAAATTACTTTGGAAACTTGTTTTCCTAAGATTCTTACTTGATCTAGTGCTTTGTAAATATTTATTGCAATCTCTTTGGGAGCTTCATCTAATCCATCCATAATACATAAAATTTCAATATCATCTCTAATTGATAAAAAGTCTTCATTTGTTATTTCTAAGCGAAGAATAAAATCGTTAATGAATTCTTCACCAGAGTGGATTTTTGTATAATCTTTCAATAAAATAAGAAATGGCAAATAATTTAACTCTTTTAACAAGAACCTTTTTGAAAACTCATTGAACAAATATTTGCATAAAGTAGTCTTGCCCGAACCCGAGTTTCCAAGAACAACAATGATTGAATCCTCTTCTATTCTCTCTAATAAATATTTATCGATATCTTCATCATTATTACCTACATTACACTTCATTTCAATAAAATTATTAATACTATCCTTATTTTTCTCTATTTCATTTTCCAAGTATTTCTGAATTCTGTCAATAGTTTCATTCTGAACTTCTGAAATGTCAAAATAAAGTTCTTTGGGCCTATTGATAACAAAAGAGTTTTCATCAAACTTAAAGAATTCAAGAGACTTATTATTATTTTCATCTATATGAATAAAGTTAAATCCTTGCCCTGTAATAGAAGGAGCCCCTATAGAATCGCATGGGACAGAGAGAATTCGATCCTTATTGAACGGTAATTCATGAGTCGAACAATGTGTATGACCATACAACAATATTGAATAGTTAAGCTTATCCAAACTATTCTTTAAAATATTAGAATTAACAGGAATATTTGTAACATCTCCGAACAAATCTAAATTATGATGGGTGATTGCAACTTTGTTTACATTGTCATATTTATCCACATTATTATTATAGTTCATTTTGATTTCATTAATATAACTTACTGGAAAATATGGATTGTCACTTTTTATTACTTGGTTAAATAAGTCAATAATATCACTATTTCTATTAAAGTTACCAATGCTTATCTTTTTCAATAATATTTTTTCATCTTCAGTAAGACTCCCTGAAAAAAAACCAGATATAATTAAGTGAAAAAGAATATTATATTCTGGATAATAAAAAATGGAATTAGCTAATCCATCATTTTCAATGGTATAACAATATTTGAAAGCCTTATTTCCAAAAGGTGTGTTCAACCCTCCTTTTACAACCTTATTTTTAAAAGTATTTAGCTTATCATTTCCAGATCTCGACCACTTTAAATCATGATTACCAGGGACAATCAGTATTCTCATTTTTGGAGGATATTTCTCGCTCTTTTTTAAACAATTCCCTTTTTCAAATAATTGAATAAGGTTTAAGAAATCATCAAACTCTTCAGAAGAAGCCATCGATGTCAAATCTCCAGAAATAATCAGAAAATCTGGTTTCATACTTTCTTCTCTGCTCTCAAGAAAGTCAATTAGTCCATTTATTGGGTTGTATAAATATTCATTATACTTTTTCTTAACACAAAACAATTTTCCAAAATGTAAATCAGAAATGTGACATATATCAATCATAATTATACCTCATATACATGTTGTTAATTAACTTAACCTTTCATTATCCAACATATGGGGTCACTAGACAATGAATCATTATTTATCTCCCAAGAAAACCCACGACATCCTCCGTAACAAGTATTATTTCTTAAAAAAATGCAGTCCTTGCATTTACCAGTTATATTTGTTTTTATATTTCTTAATTTCTGCATCATTTTAGAAGACTTAATCAAATCTTGGACAGCAATATCATCATCAATATTGCCAATATATACAGCAAAAGATTCGCAATTATATATATTTCCTTTAACATCAATGTAACACATAAATCTATTCAAATCACAAGTATATCCAAGATATGGAGGTATTGGTGGCCATTTATTTTGAAATTCCTTGCAATCAATTTCTGAAATGGATTCAAACAATTTTTTAATCTTTTTCTTATTTAGAACAATTCCAGAATCTATAGTAGATTTTGTAGGGCGTAATAATTCAAAAGATGGAATGATATTTCTTTTTCTTGTGTAGCGCCATAAATCTTGTATTTCATTATAATTCAATTTGCACATCACACATTCTAAAACTAATTGAGGATATCGACTATTAATGTATTTACTCCCCAAAAACAATTGCAAACCATTGATAAAATAGTCATAACTATTCTTAACACCAATAAGAGTTTCATATGTTGGTCGTGATAAACTATGAAACTTTAGGAATATAGTTACCTCTAAATTGTAAAGAGTATTAATAACCTCTTTCGGTGAACAGCTGAATATATTTTCACATAATTTAGTGTTTCCAAAAATTAGACCATTTGTAAATATTTGGCATTTTATTCCTTTTTTTCTGATATATCTTATTATATCTAACATGTTCCTTTGTTGAAACTTATATATAGTTGGCTCACCTCCGCCAATAAGGCTAATGGTTTTTACACCGGCCTCGATAACCTTATTAACACGACCTATTACTTTTTCATAAGGTACAACAAAATTAAGCTCAATGTCTAACTTCTTACTATTATAACAATATATACATCTTCCATTACATGTCAAATTCGTTTCTAAATCCACTAGTAGAATCTCTGACATTTCAATAGCATGAATAACACTTTTTTCATTGAAAGTTTCACTAATGATTTCTTTAGACATAATGTTCACTGTTAGACATTCCAACAAGTTGGGTCACTATAATCTATTCCCTCTCCATCTCTATATGATACTGTACGAGTTCCAAAGCAGTACTTGGAATTTTTACAATTACCACAACTCCCAACCAGATTGTTAGTTCCATCTCTTTTTTGAGTTGATTTAAATAACAATATGTCGTGATGATCTTCAATTATATTTTCCAAACATGTTTTGTAAATATTGCCTGTAACGATATCAATCCCTGCATAGGGTGTGACATCTCCTTTAGAACTAATAAAACACGTTGTTAATTGATATTGCTTACAATATTCTGATGGTCCAAGCCACATTAGTTCTGGGCGTTTCTCTATTTCAGCTCTTAAGATAAAGCTTTTTTGAATTTCATCCTTTGATAGAAATAATCTCTTATCCACCTCAAGTCCTCTTCCACTTGAAAACATTGGGATTAAAGTAGCCATGCCAAAGTTCATCGTATTAATGGCCCAATTTAATGTACTATTTAGGTCCATATAAGAAATTTTATTCAAAGTAATATTATGTCTTACTTTTTGAGGGTCAAAGCCACAAGTTATTAAATTTATTATTCCATCTATTACATTTTTATAGCGAACCCTGGATTCTGAGGATTGTAAATCATAATAACTATCCTTAGTCGTATCCAAATGAAATACAATTACATCCACCAAATCTACAATTCTACTACAGATATGATTGTTATTTAATAGAATTCCATTAGTGAAAACAACATTCTTTTTAATTCCCTTTTTTTTAGCATATTCTAAAAAGTCGAAAAGATTTCTATTAAGTAAAGGTTCACCTCCTAACCACCAAATCACTTTTATTCCAATATTTACCGCCGAGTCAATTAAATCCTTAGCTTTTTCTATTTCTAAAAAAAATGGCTTCTTTCTAGTTATCGATGAATTATAGCAATAAATACATGAAGAGTTGCATGAATCTGTTACTTCAATTTCCAAAGAGTATGGGGTGTTTCTTTGGAAATACTCTTTTCTTTCTCTGAAATTAAAATGATTATCTAAAAATCTTATTAGATTTCTTTCTGTTTCAATCAACTTTACTACAACTCCATTTTGAAAATTGCACATACAAGAGTGCATACAAGCTTATCCTTACATAATAATCCGTCTATTTTATGAGAAACTTCAGTATATTCACTTCGGGGATTTCGACAATGATGGTATTTTTGACTTAATGTTCAAATTTAATTGTTCTAATCATAATCACATGAGAATTAACTAAAGGAATACTATTTTAAAGTAACGACATCATTCAAGTAAAATAATGTATTAAGTTGAGATTAGAAAAACTTAATTTCGAGCATCCTTTTTGGTGCCCCGGATTTGAGCGTGGCGAAATCCGGGGTCGTTGACCCCTTGAAGCATAAAAGAGAAAAGACAAACAAACAGGACATTGCCCATTATTACGGTTGATTTGGTAACAGAGCAATTATATTAAAATGCAATAAGGCGTATTATTTGCCCTATGGACATAATGGTAGCCGAATATGCGGTGGGTGCAGGCGAGGGAGGTACCATACTGCTGGAAGGCAGGGCCATGCTGGATGTACTTGCCAAAAGTTTCATAGCCGCAGGCCATAAAGTGGTATACCCGACCAGCGGCCCGGTACTACCGGCAGGCACTGCGGTTAAGACAAATGACTTTGATCGGTCTGTTGAGGAATTATCAGCACAGTGTGATGCAGCCCTGGTGGTGGCACCTGATGAACTGCTGGGTGACCTGACAGAAATAGTAGAGGAGAATACCGTGAACCTTGGGTGCCCGTCAGGTTCTGTCAGGTTGTGTGCAGATAAACTAAAGTGTACCAGGATACTGGAAAATGAAGGAATAAAAGTCCCTGCCACAATAATATCCGGTGAGCCGAATGTATTTTCACTTGGCGACAGGGTGGTACTCAAACCCAGATGGGGATGTGCTTCAGAAGATACCACCCTGACCAGATATTCCTGCGCCACCATGATACCCGAAGGTTTTGTTGCAACCAGGTATATAGAAGGGGAGCACCTGAGCGCCAGTCTGGTGGTGGGAAATGATACCCAATCCCGGTCTCAGTTCCAGTCCCCCCTTGCCCTGCCGCTGACAGTTAACCGGCAGAATATCAGTATTGGCAGCAAGATAAAATACAACGGGGGCACGGTTGGAGTGGATACGGGCAGGAACCAGGAGTTATTCCGGGCGGCGCAACGCAGTGCAGAAGCACTGGGGTGCCGGGGATATGTTGGAGTGGATATTGTGCTGGCTGATAAGCCATGGGTGATAGATGTGAATCCCAGGCCAACCACATCCATTATTGGGATAAGCAAGATAATGGAAGAAGAGCTGGGTGAACTGATACTTAAAGCACATTACGGTGACCTGCCCTTTAGCGTAAATATTACCAATGAGTATAATTTTACTAAGGCTGACCTGACACAATAACATTCATTAGTATTGGAATAGAATAGAA
>JAIORP010000121.1 GCA_021108075.1 Candidatus Omnitrophota bacterium
TTTCACATCTTTACCGGACTCGATGGCCTCTTTGACTGCTTCTTTAACAGTCTGTCTGGTCAAACCTAATAATTCCGTGCTTTTCAGCTTGATGTCAGATACAGCAGATTCAACTCTCTCTCCGATATCTTTGGGCAATGCAGCGCCTGCCTCCTTTGCCCCTTCCAGGCCTTTTCTGAGACTTTGCGCCAACTCCGTCTTTTCATCTTCGAGTCGTTTTTCGAGTTTCCGGAGTTCATCCCTGGTGGCCTCCACTGCCTGATCTCCGCGGCTGCGAACTCCGGCGATGGCCCCTTCCACAGCTCCTTTTACAGTTTCTTTTGCATCTGCTTCAGCTTCCTTTAAGCCTTCCACCGCAGCAGCTACAGCATTTTTGACAACAGGCCGAAGTTCCTCAACACCGCCTCTGGTTTCGGCCACGGCAGCAGATACCGCATCCCTGACAAGCTCACGTACTTTTTCTGTGGTGATCTGTCCCGCCTCTTTGGCCTTCTTCAATTCCTCCACAATACGATCTTTCATCTGGTTTTCCGCCATGATTCATACCTCCTTAAGATTGATGGTTTGCGTGGTTGCCTAAATCACCCGCCAGGCAAAGACCTTCAGGTCGTTGTCTCCTCGTCTTTACCATGTATTACCTCGTTTGCCCGCTGTTTTGTCCGATGTCCGAGGTCGTCAAAAATACTGTAGAGCGTTGGGATCACCACAAGCATCAAAAAGGTGGAGATCACCATACCGCCGACTACTGCCAGGGCAATTGGAGCGCGCATCTCTGCCCCTACGCCTTTGGAAATGGCCATCGGCGTCATCCCAACAATGGCGACGAGGGCCGTGAGCAGCATCGCGCGGACCTTGGTTATACTACCCTCCACGATTGCCTTGTCCTTTGGCAAGCCGCGTGAGCGGAGCTGATTAACGTAGTCCACGAGGACAATGCCGTTATTCACCACAACCCCAGCCAGGATAATTATGCCCAGAAGCGATGGCAGGGAAAGGGTGTTGCCGGTAATTAAGAGAAGCGCAATCACGCCGATCAGCCCAAGCGGCACGGTGAACATCACCGTGAAAGGGTGTATCAGGGACTCAAACTGCGCTCCCATTACCATGTAGACCAGGAGGATAGCAAGCGCGAACGCCACTCCGAGGGAGACAAAGGTTTCTCTCATTCGCTTTATCTCACCGCCGTACTCAATAAAATAGCCCGGTGGAAACTCCACCTTTGCCACCTTCGACCGGATGTCAGCAAGGATACTTCCCAGGTCCCGCCCGCTAAAATTGGCGGTGACAGAGACTTTGCGCTTCTGATTCTCACGAAAAAGGCGGACAGGGCCTTCGCCTTTCGATATTCTTGCAATATCCGAAAGCCGTTGCTGTGTGCCGGGTGCAGCCACCACGGTATCCTCTACGTTCTTTAGGGTCATCCTGTCGGCCTCACGATATTTCACCCTGAGGTCAAACTCGTCACCACCGGTGCGATACAGTGTTGCCACCTCTCCCTCAAACGAAGCTCGAATCGTCGAGGCGATCTGTGCCGTTGAGAGCCCCAACTGTGAGGCCTTTTCGCGGTCGATCTTGAAATGAAGCTCCGGCTTGCCGCGCCGGAGGGTGGTGTCCACGTCGTAAAGACCTTCTATCTGTTTGCAGTCGGCGATAAGTGCATCGGCAATCTCGCCAAGCTCCTCTATGTCTTTGCCGAATATTTTCACCTCGATCGGGATCTGACCGGTACCTGCGCTTGTGATTATCCGCGCAAGGTCCGTAAACTCTATTTTGGCTCCCTTTATCGTGGGAAGATTCGCCCTGATATTCTTCTCTATCTGCATTGTTGTGTGCTTCCGCCTCTCTTTGTCCACGGCATGGGCAAATATCTGCGCCTCATTAACTCCCAGGTTGCTCATCCCGAAGGCGGCCTCCATTTTTGCCCCGCTTAACATCCCAGTGAACGAGCAGACAACGTCCAGCCCCTCCTCGGCGCTCATTATCTCCTCGATCTGCTCGACCACATGACGCGTCTCGTCAAGTTCCGTGCCGACCGGCATCTCGAGCTTGATAATCACCAAACCGGTGTCAATCGCAGGCATAAACTCCGTGCCCACGTAAGGGACAAGCGCTAAGCTCGCTCCAAAGACAGCAAATGATGTTAGCGTCACTTTCCAGCGATGTCGAAGCGCCCAATGCAGGACGTCTTCATAAATTCTGCGAACAATCTCTTCACTCTTTTTTCCAACGCCATCCTTTTTCCCCATGGCCTTCAACCGAAATATCTTCGATGCTATCATTGGAACAAGAGTCAGAGCGACAAATAACGACGCGAACAAGGAGACCACCACGGTAAGAGCCAGGCCCCTTGAGAGTTTCCCTGCGATGCCGGTTGCAAAAAACATCGGTAAAAACACGGCCACTGTGGTGAAGGTAGAAGCAGCTATGGCCCCTCCAACCTCGCTCGTACCGTCAATAGCAGCCCGAAATCTGTCTTTGCCTTCCTCCATGTGACGGAAGATGTTTTCGATGACGATAATGGCGTTACTGACCAGCATTCCCACCCCTAATGCAATGCCGCTCATTGTCATAGTGTTGAGAGTGAAGTCGAAAGCGTAGAGAACCACAAACGTGCCCAGGATTGACAGTGGAATAGCGAGCATTATGGTGACGGTGGGACGCCAGTTGCGAAGCGACAGCAAAATCAAGATTCCGGCTATGAGTCCGCCCCACAATGCATCCTGGCCGGTGGAGGCAACGATCTTTTCGGTGAGATCTCCCTGGTCAAGGGCGATGCGGAACATGATGTCCGGAGGAATTTCCTTTTGGATTTGCGATACCTGTTTCTTTACGGCTGACACAACATCCGCTGTATTTGCCCCTGATTCCTTAATCACCGAAAGAATCAGCCCGTTGGCTCTGTTCACGTGCCCGTCGCTTCGAACCTCCTTGTGGGTGTCTGCAACTGTGGCTATGTCCCTGATGTAAATGGGCACTCCGTTTTGAACAGCCACGACCGTGTTTCTGATCTGGTCGAGGTTCTCAAACTCGCCGAGAGTCCGGAGCAGATATTCCGTATGACCGCGGATTACATGCCCGCCGGAAAGATTCAGGTTTTCGTAGCGCAGCCTGGCGATTATTTGCTGGACCGGGATTTCCATGGACTCAAGCTTGGCGCGGTCGACCAGGACTTGTATCTCCCTTTCGCGCCCGCCCATAATCATTGCGCTTGCCACACCGTCAACCATCTCTATACGGTCCTTTATCTCGTCTTTGACAAGCGTACGGAGGTCTCTAAGGTCTCTGTCGCCGGTGATGCCGTAAGCAATGACAGGGATCATAGCCGGATCAAACTTGACGACAATAGGGTCATCGATCTCGGACGGCAGGTAGTCCCTGACAACACCGATGCTGTCACGCATATCCTGGGCGGCAAAGTCGATATTCGTGCCCCACTCAAATTCCACCACGATTATCGAAAGCCCCTCCTGCGAGGTGGAGCTGACAGTCTTCACGTTCTTTACCTTGCTCACCGCCGCGTCGATGGGCTTGGTAACAAGCGTCTCTATGTCTTCCGAGGCGACGCCCTCGTAGCTCGTGATCACGGCTGCTACGGGATAGGTGAGGTCGGGCATGAGTTCGATCGGGAGGCGGATAAAGGAGATCGCACCCATGACCACAATTATCAAGATAAGCATCAGCACTGTCACTGGACGGCGCACGGAAAATTCAGGTATTCTCATCGGACTTTAACCTCTCGACACTATTTGGTCTTTTCAGATCCCTTCAGGATGATCCTGGCGCCATCTTTAAGCCCCACGTTTCCCTGTACGATGACCTTGTCCCCCTCAGTCACGCCTGAGATAACTTCGACTTCAACGCCGTCAGAGATGCCGAGTTTCACATCGCACGCTCTGGCAACACCGTTTGCAGCCAAAAAAATCACCCGGCCTTTCTCTCCTTCAGTAACCGCATCGAGGGACACTTTCACAACGTACGTTCGTTTGGCCAGGACAATTTGCACCCTGGCGAACATACCGGGCTTCAATTTGCTCTCCGGGTTAGATATAAGAACTTCGACCTCAAAGGTTCGACTGCGTGGGTCTACAACAGGACTGATTTTCGAGACCTTCCCCGGAAAGAACTCTCCACGGAAACCGTCTGCGGTGATAATTGTCTCCTGACCAATGTACACCTCTTTGACCCGGTTTTCCGAAACGTTCACAGTAGTTTTGAGATGCCTCATATCCACAACATCAAGAAGCGCTTTGCCAGGCATTATCGGCGGCGAAACGACCTCTCCTACTTCCACGTTTTTTTTAGCCACGATGCCGTCGATAGGACAGGTTATCGTGGCATTCTCCAACTGCTCTTTGGCCGAGGCCACCGCAGCTCTATCCTGCCAGACCTGGGCACGAGCGATGTCCAGACGTGCCTTGGCGTTGTCATATTTCATCTTGGAGATCGCTTTGTCCTTCAAGAGGTTATCCAGCCGGTTGAAAGTGGTCTTGCAAATCTCCAGGTTCGCCTTTGCATTTGCCAGTCCGGCCTCGGCCTGGTCGACCGCGAGAACAAGTTCCCTCTGTTCCAGTTGGATCAGTGTGTCTCCCGGCTTGACCCGGCTACCCACATCAACCAGTACCCTTTGCACTTTTCCAGGAATTCTGGAAGTCACCCTCACCTCCTGAAAGGCTATTAATGTACCGGTCAAAGACAATATCTCGGCAATGTCTCCTTTTTGGGCTGAGGTAACCGTTACCTGCGTTTCCGGCTGACTCACTTGCCTTGCATTCTTAGAATCAGTATTCTTACACCCCCCGAAAAATACCAGGAAAACGACAAGAAGAGGCGATAAAGGTATTATCCAAATTTGTTTGTTCAATTTCATTGGTTACATCCCTTCATTTTTTTCTGATGGCTTTTCTGCCGGACGGCCCCCCGCTGCTCTTTCAAGTTCAGCTAACGCGATCATATACCCATAAAGAGCTCCGTAATAATTTGTCTCTGCTCGTGTTAGAAATGTCCTGGCATCCAGCACCTCGGTAGATGTTGTCATCTGCTGTTGATACTGCAGGTTTGTAATGCGCCAGTTCTCCTTTGCCTGAACAAGTGACTTTTGTGCTGTCTGGATATTCTGTTCCGCCACCTTGAGAGTTAAAAAAGCGTTTTTTACTTCGAGTTTGATGCTATCTTCTATACCTTTGAGTTTTTCGGCAAGGGAGGACTTGTTACGACGATATTTATTGACTTCGGCCCTTGTCTTGCCCCACTCAAAGAATGTCCACCGTGCCTGAAGGGTGACGCTGGCATTATGCGTGTTCCCGTAATCATTCTCCGTGGCTGGAGGATTATGTCCGTTCTGCTCATAGCTTCCTACAAGATTGACTTCGGGATAATAAGCACTTTGTGCAAGCGTGACCCCGTGGTCCGCATTCTTTAGCGCAAGGCGGAGTGCCTTCAATTCAGGCCTTTTTTCTATCGCCTCTTTGAAATAGTTGGTGAGGTCATAAGAACCCGGTGCTATATCAGGTATGTCCTCAATAGTAGTTTTTCTATTAAGATCTATTTGCAAAAGTGTGTTAAAGGCGGACACCGCCATCTCTACATTACTTTCAACCCTTACCCTGTTCTGTTCAACATCGGCCAGAGCTACCTTTGATCTCAACAGGTCATTGTAAGGAATCATCCCCTGTTTATAAAATTTCTCCGCATCCCTTACATGGGACTCAAGCTGGTTTACCGCTTCGTCGGCTACCACAAAGAATTTTTTCGTAAGAAGTATATTAAAATAGGCGGCCTTGACCTGTTTGACCACATCCAGAATGGCCTGTTCCTTTTCTGCATCTTTTATGTCAACCCCAAGCTTTGCCATTTCGTACCTCGTCGAAAGTGCAAAGCCCGTAAAAAGAGGCTGACTCAAGGTCAGATCCCAGTGATACTGATCATTATCTCCAACATCAATCTGTGTCCCTGCCAAGATTGCGTACGGAGCATCCTTCAGCTTCGTATATGAATATCCTGCCGATGCCTTTGGCAAGAAGTCGGCACGGGCGCTTTTTTGCTCCTCAATTGCCGCCTCTTGATTTTCTATGGCCTGTTTTATAAGGGTATTATTGTGTAGTGCCATCTCAATAGCCTTGTTTAATGTAAGAGATGTCTCCCCACCCTCTGCGGCGCAAACGATCGGCGCAAGAGAGAGGAATGGTCAAACAGGCTGATATTATCAAGACAACGAATTTATTCATCTCTGAGATCTTCCTTTTCATAAACCTGCTGAAAAAATATGTTTATAATCAGATCTGCATCAAACGGATGAGCACCGGGATATTCAACATGATGAAATAAAAGTGCATTAGAAATACCGTCAAGTGCGACCGCAAGAAGGTAGGGGTCAAATTTCTTGAAAAGTCTTTTTTTAATTCCGTTTTCAAACACACATGCCAGTTGTTTAAGGAACTTTTCATACCTATCCCTTATTTCGGGGTCTAGACTGGTCTTGACATTAAAACTGACCCCCTGGGTTTCAGCCATATATAGGCGGACATAATCCAAATTATCCATAAAGACTTTTATCTTGGCTTCCACACACGCCCTTATTTTTTCTAATTCATTCCCAGGCGTTGCAAGGGTTGACATCAATGACGAAAGAAACACGTTCGAAACATCTATTATAAGGTTTCTGTAAAGGTCTTCTTTGTTTGAAAAAAATTTATACAGCGTACCAACCGCAAATTCGGAGGCGGTCGCTATTTCATGCATTGAGACATTGTGGAAACCACGTTGTGAAAAAAGTTCTAAAGCAGTCTGAAGAATTTCATGGCGGTGGCGTAAATATTCCTTTTCCTTTCTTGAAGGTTTGCCATTTTTCATTTTAAATCTCCATCGGTGATGAACTATTTGTCATGATATGAATTAAAATTCAACATATGACAAGGCGTTCCTATTGTCAACAAGAAGTCAGTGTCAAAAAATTAGTAGCCGCAACATTCCTAATGGATATTGGCTCATAGCTTTGCGCTCCGGCTTGCCGCTCCTTTCAGTCGCTCTCGCCTTCGGCTCGCCTTCCGCTTTGCTTCAGCCCTTCAGGCCCTCCCTAACGGAAACGCCCTTGCCTTTGGCTAATACTTTTGTTAATATATCAAAATATTAAACAGGTTCACGTACAGGGGACTTTTACCCAATTAGTTCATGCCCATGGTTGGCGTACACAAAGTTTACCGCAGTCATCACATTTAATGTGGAATGTCACAATAAATGGAACAAGAATCGGTGTCAAAGCTTGAATTGTGAATTAATGCTTGACAATTAAGCCACTACCATTTAGCAAAATCAGTATTGACAGAGCAAGCAGAAGCTTGGTGAAAAAAGCTTGGCAGCTCTATCAGTCATTGTGCGAAAGCCTTTAAAGAAAAAATGAATAAAGACAAAAAAGTGAAACGCCAGTTTTGAAAGAATTAATTCACAATTCAAGCTTTGACACTACTACCCCCTCATCGACACGAAATTTTTCTTGACTAATGGTTATTAATTTTCTACATTTTTGTAGAAATATATTGGAGGTATTTTATGGCTCAG
>JAIORP010000155.1 GCA_021108075.1 Candidatus Omnitrophota bacterium
CCAATTCTGCTTTTCAGAATTAAGATAGAACAATTTATTAATGGATTTGGTGTAATGAGTGACCCTGTGATGGATTTTTTAAATTTATTTAACGCGTGGACAGATGGAGAATTCAGGAAAAATTTGTCGATTGTGCGGCTCTGTGAATGAGCCTGTGTCAGTTAGCAGCGTGGATGAGAGAAGCTATCATCTGTGCGAAAATTGCTATTTGATCAGTGCTGACCAAAAACATTTATTAGATGAGCAATCAGAAAAAGCGCGGTATGCCAGTCATCAGAACGGTATTCAGTTTGATGGTTATGTCAGTTTTCTTCGTCAGGCGATTGATCCGGCCCTGAATTTTATTACAGAGGATATGGCCGGCCTTGATTATGGCTGCGGACCTGTTCCAACACTTTCCGAATTATTAAATCGAGAAGGGTACGCGTGTGAAGATTATGATCCGTTTTTCGTTAAGCATGATTTAAATAAAAAGTTCGGGTTCATTTTTTCAACGGAAGTGTTTGAACATTTTTATTATCCGGGGAAAGAAATTCAGAAGATTCGAGCGTTACTGGATGATGACGGGATCTTGATTGTCATGACCGAGAGATGGGAAGATCTGGACCATTTTTCAAAATGGACTTATGCCAGGGATAAGTACCATGTCTGTTTTTATCACACAAAAACCTTTGCCGGTATCTGCGGGCAATTTGGATTTGAGCCGTTATTTGATGATGGCCGTAAGGTTATCATTTTGAAGAAAGCCAATCGGCAGGAATGACACTCCGTTTTTGTCATTCCTGTGGAGCGAAGCGGAGACAGGAATCTCTTTTGGAAATTAAATATCCACTAAATAATGACCAACACCAATTCTGCTTTTCAGAATTAAGATAGAGCAGTTTATTAATGGATTTGGTATTATCCACATTTGCCCACTTAAAACTTTAAAGAGCCATATTTCTAAAGGGTGAAATAGAATTTTACCGTTCGATGGAATTGATATTATTGGTTTCTTCTGATATTCAATATAATCTAAACTACTCCAAAAAAGTCGCGAATTTCATCCGACCGGGGGAGGTCTCGATCGGGGAGATTGATAGTAATAATATAGCGTTTTCAATGCGCACTTTTTAGTGACAAAAAAGTATGTTGTATTATGCTGCTGTATGTATTGTAATTACTACTTATGAAAATACGAATACGCATATTTAATAAGCATTATTTGTAGAGAGGGACACAGATGTTTCCATTGATACCATCAAAAATTACACAGAATTTATCAGATATAATTGTAAAAATACAAGATGAAACCCGATCTTTGGAGGGGGGTATTAATCCTTTTGTATTAGAATCTATTGAAAATTTAATGCTTCTTATAAATAGTTATTATACAAATTCTATGGAAGGAAATCCTAGTAAGTTGTCTGATATTGAAAATGCTGAAAAGAATGTGTTTTCTAGCAATAAAGAAATGCGTAATTATCAATTAGAACATATTGCTCATATAGAAGTTCAAAAACTTATGATGAGTCGTTTGAAAGATGAACCTGATTTGGATATTACTTCTGTAGAATTTTTATGTTGGTTACATCTAGAGTTTTATAAAAGGCTTCCTGAAGAAATGCATTATGTAAAAACAACTTCTGGTAAAGAATTTCCAGCATGTCCTGGAAAATTAAGAGACAGACAGGCAGAAGTCGGTAGGCATATTCCTCCAGAAGAAGAACCGGATATTTTGCGTTTATTAGAACAGTTCTCAAAAAAATTATCTCCTAAAAATATTGGTGATTATCATATGAAGTTTCTTGCTTTTGCCAGTTCACATCATCGGCTTCTTTGGATACATCCTTTTCGAGATGGTAACGGGCGTGTGGCCAGGTTATTTAGTATTGCTTACAGTAATTGTATAGGTATTTCTAAACATAATCTTTGGACGGTTACTCGTGCTTTTGCGCGCACACGGGATAAATACGATTTTTATTTAGCCTTAGCTGATGAAAAGCGGAGAAATGATTTGGATGGGCGTGGACCTTTATCTGAAGAGAATCTTATTAAATTTTGCGAGTATTTTCTTAGTCAATGTTTGGATCAGATTCAATATATGAATGAATTGTTAAATTGTAAGAATTTAGAGAAAAGATTCTTTCATGAGTTAAATATTGTAAGGGAAGAAAAGACTTTGTCGAAAGGGGCGATTGAAGTTCTACATTTTCTGTTTTTTAAAGGTGAGATAGAGCGAGGGGAAGTTCAGAAAATATGTAAAATTAAGCCTAGGCGAGCTACTGAGATTATAAAGGAGTTACTAGATAAAGGAAGGATTTTGACATTGTTTCCACGTAGAGGTAGGCTAAGATTGCGATTTACAACTGATTCAGTAAAGATTGTTTTTCCTGAGTTGCTTTAACACAGGTGATTAATTTTGGAGATATTTTTAGTGAAGAATTTGAAAATTCAACTTGTTTAGACATGTGATATTTTTCAATAGTTTTAAATTGATTTTCAACAGGCAAATGAAGTAATCCTCGCAACCGCCTTTCCTTGTAATTCTCACCAGTTTTATTTTTAAGCAAATAATCTATGATTCTTTCATCAAGTTTAACCCGGATTTTTCAATAGAAGAGGTAATCCGGCTTGAACTGCTGCTTTTCTCGTCAGTATTTGATGAACTCGTCCTTTGGATACTCCAATAATTCTTTTATAAGCTAGTGCGGTTTTGATCGGATTAATTTTCTCTTTTTTTGGTTTATGGTGTTGCAAAATTTTTTTAGTTATACGTTTTTCGGTTGAAATACCATAAGGCGGGGGCAGGAATGACATAGTTTATAAAAATGACAGGCTTTGTAAAAATAACAACCTGAATAAAAATGCCCACTCAAAATCCTAAAGAACCAATATAATCTAAACTACTCCAAAAAAGTCGTGAATTTCGTCCGCCCGGGGGAGACATAATACCAATTACGTAAAATAAAGACCCATTTGACACGACCAATTCCATTAAATAATATTTCTGATTTCATCTCGCTGTTCCCATAAAAGCATTCGAGAAAAGCGAGATAAAATTTGGGTCATTATTTAATGGAATTGGTATAACTTGTTTATCGCGCATTATAACTTGAATCGACTGATTAAATCTTGTAACGTGTCCGACTGACCGGCTAATTGTCGCGCGCTACTTGAGAGCATATCAGAGGCGGAGGCGTTTGTCTCTGTAATGGAAGTGTTTTGTTCCATCGCGGCGGCTTGCTCTTGTGTTGCCGTCGATATTTGGTCTATTTGTGTCGCCATATCCTTTATTGAAGCAATAATTTCGTTCAAACTTTCACCGGACGCCTGAGATAAATCAACACCACTATTGACTTGAAGCATGCTATTTATTATTTGTGTCTCGATTTCACGGGCGGAATCCGCGCTTCGTTTAGCTAATTTTCTGACTTCATCCGCCACAACAGCAAATCCTTGACCCTGTTCTCCAGCCCGGGCGGCTTCGATAGCGGCATTCAAAGCCAGCATATTTGTTTGGTCCGCGATATCTGTAATTAATTCAACAGCCTTCGCGATCTGATTTGAACTTTTTTCAATATTAGCCATGGCGTCTATCATGCTCGATACTTTGCTGCCCGTATCTTCGACACGACTTTTTGTCAATTGCGCGATCTTATTTCCCCGGTCAGCATTCATCGCGTTAGCTTGAACGGAACTGGAGAGTTCTTCAAAACTGGCCGATTGTTGATGTGCTCCTTCTGATATCCGTTCTGAGGCAGCGGCAATCTCCTTGCCGGAAGTATTTACCATTTGGGCTGAAAGATTTATTTCTTTAATAATTTTAGAAATTTTTTCAAAAAAAGTATTAAACGATTGAGATAATAAACTTAACTCGTCATTGTGTTCCAAGAGCGTTTTGTCCATACGTACAGATAAGTTGCCACTGGCGCCTTCTTCCATGCCATCTTTAATTTTTAAAATGGGCGTTATAATGAATTTTTTAAAGAAAAAATAAGCGAACGAACTCAAAATAACTCCAAGACACAAAGCCCCCGACTGAAAATAAAACATGTATGTTGATTTTTTTTCTGATAAGTTCTGCATCATTCCAACGGCCGTATTCATCTCTTTTAAAAGATTGATATTATTTTTAACGACAAAATTTAAGGATTCATTGTCTGTTGAACTTGAATTAATGAATTTATGGATGTGGGTTTTAAAGGGCTTCCAAAGACTGACAACCTCTTCCAATTGCTTTTTCACCTTCGCGTCCTGTGCCGGTGGACATTCCCGAAATTTAGACATCTTCAAATCTGTCGGTGCTTTTCCGCCATCTTTCAGCGCGAAAAGGGTTTTTTCAAACAAATTCATTGTTAGTCTCAGGCCTTTTTTTTGTTCGTCTTTTCTTTCTGTTGAAAATAACAACAATTCTTTTGTCATTTTCTGAGACAGCATTCGTTGACGACCTGCTAAATTTATTAATAATCCATCACTTTTTTGTTTATTAATAATGACTGTACTTACAATAAATATTGATAGTATAAGTAAAGCGAACATAAAAATAATTCCTAACATCCTGGTCTGTATTGAAGATAATAATTTCATCAGGTTTTTCCCCATATTAACGTTTGTAGATATTTGTATCGCATAAAATAATTTCCTGTCCATTATTATAAAATGATTTAAATCAGATTAAATGATTTAATTAATATTTTTTGATTTGATTTGTGATTTTATGATGGACCGGTTTCTTGGGGGCGTTCTAAATCCTCATAAAGCGACCGGTCGCGAAACTCGTCCGCCCGGGTTAATATAAAAAAGCGTCACGTTTTAAGGTGGCTTTTTCCTTTGAAATAACCGGCGGCATTTGGGCGTCAGCACCAGGTATTGAAATAATGCTTGCAAGTTAGCAATTCCGCGGTAAAATCGAGACCTTGAAATAAATACTAATCCCGGGCGTAACGTAGCCATTGCAACGAGTTTTACCTTCGTAGTCGATCCCAATTGCGTTTTTCGGGTTAAGTTTTGAAAGGAAATATTATGATTCAGACACGCGGAGTAACACTGCAATACGGCCAACGCAAATTATTTTCAAACGTAAGTATTACTTTTTCTGAAGGGAACTGTTACGGATTGATCGGTGCCAATGGTTGTGGGAAGTCAACTTTTTTAAAGATCCTTTCCGGTGAGATCGATTCAACGGAAGGTGATATCAGCGTAACGCCCGGCCAGCGCGTTTCTGTGCTGAAGCAGGATCAGTTTGCGTATGATCAATATACGGTTTTAAACACCGTTATCATGGGCCATGAAACGCTGTATAAAATCATGCAAGAAAAAGATGAAATATATCTTATAGAAGAATTTTCAGAAGCTGATGGCATCCGGGTATCCGAACTGGAAGCAGAGTTTGCCGATATGGATGGATGGAACGCGGAACCGCAAGCAGCTAAATTATTAAACGATCTGGGCATTCCGGGAGAATCGCATCTGTTGCAGATGAAGCAGTTGGAGTCGGGACAGAAGGTGAGAGTGCTTTTAGCTCAGGCTTTGTTTGGTAATCCGGACATTTTGTTGCTGGATGAGCCGACCAATCACCTGGATATGCGGACCTGTATGTGGCTGGAAGAATTTTTGTGCGATTTTACGAACACAGCTATTATTGTTTCTCATGACCGTCACTTTCTCGATAAGGTTTGCACGCATATAGCGGATATTGATTTCGGCAAGATCCAACTTTATGCCGGGAATTATAGTTTTTGGGCGGAAGCCAGCCAGTTGGCATTGAAGCAACGCAATGAGGCGAATAAAAAGATTGAAGAAAAGCGTTTTGAACTACAGTCTTTTATAGAACGTTTTAGCGCCAATGCTTCCAAGTCTCGACAGGCGACGAGCCGTAAGAAGATATTAGAAAAATTGACAATAGAAGATATTAAGCCATCTTCCCGTAAATATCCATATATCAATTTTGATCAAGAACGTGAGGCAGGAAATGAAGTCCTGCATATTGATCATATATCAAAGACCCTGGATGGACAGGAGATGTTTAAGGATATAACGATAACGGTTGAGAAAGGGGATAAGATCGCGTTTGTCGGACCTAACGACCTTGTCAAGACAACTTTATTTCAGGTATTAATGGGTGAAATGTCTCCAGACAGGGGCAGTTTTAAATGGGGCGCTTCTATTAAGCCGGCTTATTATTCAAAGGAACATTCCTCGTATTTTAATACGGATTATCGTATTGTGGATTGGCTGCGCCAGTATTCGAAAAGTATTGATGACGAGTTTGTTCGCGGGTTTTTAGGGAGGATGCTTTTTTCAGGGGAAGAATCCATGAAGCCGGTGAATGTCCTTTCCGGAGGTGAAAAAGTTCGGTGCATGTTATCGCGAATGATGTTGCTTCAACCGAATGTATTGATATTTGATGAACCGACCAATCATTTAGACCTGGAAGCAATAACCTCTCTTAATAGAGGTATGGAAAAATTCCGTGGAACAATACTTTTTTCTTCGCATGACCATCAATTGGTACATACCGTTGCCAACAGGATCATTGAGATAACACCAAAGGGATATATTGACCGTGTCAATATGACCTTTGATGAATATCTTGAAAATGATAAGATCCAGGGCCTTCGCGAACAGCTATACAAGTAGCGGGAAGAAAAACAAAGGACAGACATTATATAATAACAAAATAAGGAGGTTGGATATGGAAGAGCAAGAGATCGGAGTCGTGGACCATTTTTTCGGTAAGATTTCTGTCGGGATGATTAAGCTGAGCGGCGCGCTTAAAGTCGGAGACACTATTCACATCAAAGGGAAACAGGTGGATTTTTCTCAAGAGATCGAGTCGATGCGGATAGAGTTCGATGATGTGACTGAGGCAAAAGAAGGGGATAAGGTCGGCATAAAAGTCGCTCAACCTCTTCACGCTAACGATAAAGTCTATAAAGTCATTGCTTAGAGTATAACAAAGGCACGAAAGATAGCAGGGGTAGCCCTTGAAATGTGAAATTATTTCCACTCCTTTCCTGTCAATCCAGTTGCGAAATTTGTTAACCCTGAGGAGCTTATATTCTGGCCCGCTGTGATACATTGTATCGCGGTGGGTTTTTTTTGCGCGCCCGGCGGGAATACCCCGGGGAATGAGGGCTAAATCCGGAAACGAAATTTTTGGACAACGATTAGCGCCAATAGCGTTTGTCATCGTAAGTCCCGCGGGTGTGAACCCGGGTTTAAACAATTGTGGTATAATATAAATAATGCCAAACACACTAAATCATTATCAAATTTTATTTCGCTTTCGCTCCACAGGAATGACAAAAACGGAGTGTCATTCCTGCGCAGGCAGGAATCTCAGATACAAAAAAAAATTAATTACCAAATTCATAATTTATATTAATTATTAATTTTTACCCACTCAAAAGT
>JAIORP010000141.1 GCA_021108075.1 Candidatus Omnitrophota bacterium
GGTAAAACATCAGGTAGTAGAGACGGCGGGGGCAGTAGAGGTACTGGTTGAGGTCAGAGACGTTGACAAAATCATTATCCATAAAGACCACTCAGGTTGTTAAAAGACTTTCATAGATCACACAATCAACATAAATCGCATCCAGTCCGAGTGCTAAACTCCCATCTTTAAAATTGATTAACATCGTATAGTCATCGAGATCATAAAATCTCTTAGACACTTTCCCTGAATGCGCAAGGTATCGGCAGAACACTCCCTTTGATTTTATTGTATTTACAATGCGGATTATATCTAACCGATCATCAGGATCATTGAAATTTTTTACTAATGGCAGCAACCCATAAGCCTTTTCTGGTTTTCGTTCTGTTTCAGGTAAATCAACCGATTTCGGATTTCTACCTACCATTTTTACATATCTTGGCTTATCCATCAGGTTTTTGATTATGGCATAACCAACAACCTTATCCGAAATTTCATCGATTTTCTTATGATATTTAGCTGGCACTTGACGCTTAAATTTTTTCTTTTCTAAAATATCCATATTCGCCCATCGAAGAAGAAAGAAAGCATTATACGTGCTAAAAGGCTCATTGTTTTGATTGTTCAGATCATAATACGCCATATCAATTCCGTTACCTCTGAAACTACCAAGTTCTTCCATCAATTCAAGTGTTTCTTTGTTTGTTGACTTTTCAAGTAATCCAACCGATTTACAAATATTATCGGCGGTTTCATTCCTATCGATAAAATAATGCTCTCGAATTAACTCCAAACCCCGACGAAAATAATCATGCTTCTTATCTGAAGGTAATCCACCAGTTTGTGGCGGATACTGACACCCAGTTCTTTGCATGAGCAAAGCTTCATTTACCCCAATCCCGTAAGCATTTTTATAAATATATTCATAAGCTTCAAGATATCCATACCGCCAGCGAAAGTTTTTCACGATTGCCGGGTCATGCATAGTTTTTTTTAGATTATCTTCTAAATTCTGGCGGGAAAGTCTTTCAGAATTGTTGAAATAATCCACTACTCCCAAAGGCGCAAAACAGACCGCTTTATAGGTCACATCAGGAATTGGATTTCTAAGTCTGCCGAAACGCTGCAAAAACTCACTGACAGTATGTCCAGAAAACACTAAACGCTGTATTGCATATTCGCCTTTGAAATCAATACCAACCTCAACGGCTTTGTTTCCAACAAGAATATCAAAAGAGTTATCCATCGGGTCTTTTCTAAATCCGCTACGTTCACAGATATCCCAATCCGTATTTCTGCGAAGTGCTTCACTGACCACCGCAACTTCATGAGCACTATCAAAGATAATCGCCATGCGTTGTTCACCTTTAAAATCTTTAAAGTACTCCAAATCTTTCAAAAATGATTCGCCTGCCATGAAACGGTGAGCATGACGGAATTCAAGTTCAACTTCTGGCATAATCGGTTGTTCATCTATGATATTCGTGGCACTATGATAACTGGTATCAATAAAGCATCCACCAATAACGTTTTTTATTTTACTTTTCATCTCTTCATTGGGTGTTGCACTCAGGAAAATGAACTTTCGCATGGCGGTACCTTCAGTGCACAGAATATCGTGCAACAAGAAAAGAATAATATCCGATTGCCTCAGGTCATATAGGTGGAATTCATCAAAAACAACTGTATTTATATGATTTTTAAAGACCGATTGTAGATATTCATCATAGTAATATCCTTTCAGTGCATAAACAAAAATATCAGGATTTGTTACAATAATTCCCCCGCCATGAAGTGCCATTTTACGCACCATATTAGCTAATATCTCTCCCTTGGTTATTCGATAAGACAATTCATCTCGTTTCAATCCAAGTTTATCAGCAGTTACAAACTGGATTTCTTTATTCGAGTTTAAGGATTTTTTCAGGCGGGTTATAGATCGATACTGGTCTTCTGCAAGTGCATTGGTTGGGTAAAGCGCAATCACGACACCCAGATCATTATCCTTCAGTGCAGGTACTGCCCATGAATCAGTTTTGCCAGAACCTGTTGGAGAGGTGAGATAAAGAAAAAACTCATCGATGTTGCGTATGGCATCTCTTGCGATTATCTGATGGGCGTATGGATAATGATTACCAACCAGCGGTTCTTCATCATACCGCGAGAGCGCAAGCCCATCAATGATCAATTGCGTATCCTCCGAAGAAAGCGGACATTTAGTGGTAGCACATCTTTATCACCGATTTTAACATAATTTCCAGAAAAACGTGCCTTCTGGATTATATCAAATGGTTGCATCCGCTTAAAGGAAATATCTCCTAATGGAACCAAATCAAGATCATCAATCAGCAGAGGATGAGTTGTTTTATATTCCCCACTTGAGATTGACGTACTGATCTCTTCCCATTCAACTAACGCTTTGCAGCGTTTTTTACCAAGGCGGATGTATGGCGGCATCTCTGGTTTAGAGCCGTCAAAGGTCAAAACATAGAATAAAAACCTTGCACCCGGTTGAATCTGTTTTCTGGCACCATACCTTCCGGTTGGCACGTTGGCATTCTCATCTTTCTTGTCCAGAGTATTTGACTGCACATAATCATCACTTCGTGAATTGTACAGTTCGGTGGTGAATTCAGGTTTATTTATCACTTTAGCAGGAGTAACATAAATCCTGTTCACCAATCCAGCAGTATCCTCTCTGTATGTTGGATTTTGTTTAACTGATCTGCGTCCTCCTTCAGCAGGGAAATTGACATAATTTCCTTTTGCATATCCAAGCGCATAATACAATGCCGTATTCAGGATTATAGATTCAGTCGTGTAATTATCCCCTGGTTCAAGAGATGCAAAGAACAATTCACCCATCAGTTCAGCAACGCCTCTGAATGCACGCACCTTGATGTTGCTTGATGGTGGCGACATACCACCTGTAAAAGTGGTTTGGACAACCGATGACATTGCCAATTCCTCTAAGCCGATACGAATTCCTTTATATTCTCAATCTGCTGTGCTAATTGAGATTTTACAACACTGTCATCTTTTAATTCGTTCAAAATGCCTGAAACCGCTTTTTCATCGAACTTTGTATTGTATTCAATTCGCTGCTTTTCAGAAAGTTCTTCGTACACGGCAGTGGCAATCGCCTTCACTTCATCCACAGATAGTGTATCGCGGTACATTACCTGTTTCAGTTTAGCATCCAGTGCTTTGTTTACATCCTCGTCCTTTGAATCTTTGTCCATTACATCTTCGTCCTTCACCTTTTCTGCAAGTTTAAGTGCAATTTCCCGTGTCACTTCCAGACTGGACGGTCCCTCTCGGTGGGAAGCATAAACTCCAAGTATGTGGTTCTGGGTTTTTCCAAACCGCGTTCCCGTTGCACCATAGCGTGAATTTCGATCTGTGATATTCAAAAAGAACAAAACCTCTTCTACAGTCACATCTTTTAGCGTAACAACGCATGGAAATAGCACACCTTCCTTAAAGAAGTCAGGCTCGCGGATGCCGGATGTTGGCTTTTTTGTATAGTCATCGCCGGGCGCATTCTGGAAGAACTCCTCAACGATTGCACTGAGTGCCCGAATGGTGTATGCTTCATCATACATCACCCGTGATGTTATACTGACACTTTCTTCAGATGCAGCACTTCCAAACAGAGCACATTCAGGACATCGCTGGCACATCTCATTAACCTTCATGGTGCAGCCATTCCAACCATCCTTGCCCATCACTTTATTCATCTCTTCTGAAATAAGTGTACGTTGCAGTGCCTTTGCCTTTCTTCGATCACTGGCAACCTGTTTTCGGCCAAATAACTTTCCTACAGTCTCCTCTATGTTGCCAATCCGTATTGTCGCAGAGTTCGCTTCAAAACCATCTGTGGTGAAGCGTGCTGCGCTCTTCAATTCTCGCAGTATAAGGACATTCACATAATTCTCTTTTGGCTTTTTTTCTGGCTTTGGAAGAGTGAAATCCTTCAACGATTCTTTTAATAGTTCTATGGTCATGTTCTCATCTCCATTCATTATAGTACCTTCTTTTCTTTCCTCGCTGCTTTTGCAGCCTCAACTTCTGCTTTAGTGGTCTTAAATGCATCATCCCATTGATACAGCGTTGCAGCATAAAATCCATCGCTCAGGTCGTTGGATTTCTGTTTCAGTTTTCCTGGCTGACCATCAGATATTTTGTAGAATACTAAATCAACAAACGATTCTGCAAACTTCAGTGTTCGTTCTGAGTCATAAAGTCCAGACTCGTAATAGAACTGGTCATCTCCAGCACGCCTCATCATCTTCAACAGTCTGCCCGAAACAGCATCGATATAGTCTTCTCGTTTAAAGTCACCATGTTTTTTGGCTTTAATCGCCTTTACTGATTCTCTAAACAATTTTTCAACCCGATGGGGTTCGTAACCCTTTGGTATCGCAACTCTTAAACCAAGAGCCGCAAGTTCATGCATGGTATTTGCTGCCATTGTATTACCTCCTAATTTATCCAATTCTATAGCCTGTTGTATTAGACCAATATGATTATCATAAACACGTTCATCATCTTTTTTAGAGTATCCTCTTGCTTTGTTGGTGAAAGTGCCTAGGCCGCCTTTCTTTTTGTCTTTTTCATACTGACGGCGTATTTCTTTTAATATCGCACTGCCTGGAAATAAATGAGTTCTGATCTTCTGGAGATGTTTCGGCATCAGGGCATCATCCAGTTCATACTCATAACCCATATTGATAATGAGAGATACCATATGTATCGATTCATGAAGTTCTGATAGACTAATTCGATCTCCAAATATTCTTTTCACTGATGCATAAGGTGAATCGAACTTTACAATTTCTTTAAATTCATCGCCTCGCGTCACGCAGATCGGGTTTTCACCAACGACAACACGGCATCCTGTTGTTGCAGCGAGGATCATACCGAGATATGCTCCCATGAACCAATATTCAGTATCAGTCTTGCGTGATTTATTGAACACAATGTCATAAGTAGAAAAAAGACCTCTAAATCCATTTCCAGCATATCTGAATATCCTTTGACCAGATTCCGATGCAAGATCTCCGGCTAAAATATGGTCGAAAGACTGATTTGATGTTAAAACACTCTGTGCAATACCTCTGATGTTGGTTTGGGCATCACCGTCAAATACTCCGAGCAATTCCGAAAATATTTTACTGAGAATTGGGGTATAAAAATGGTCTGGGATCAGTTTGTAGTATATCTTATGCTCTCCGCCTTTTATCGCATGCCCCATCCGCCTTAATCCAAGTTCAATCATCACCGGAACCGAAACTTCAAGTTTTGGTTTTGTCTGAGGCGGACCTATTGGCAACCGATTTGAATAAGTATAGCCCAGCATACTGAGGGGTTGTGACGGTGGGTTCGTAGATTTTTGGTCATAGAGTGTATCATTAGTCAGTTTACAGATACCAATTCCTTTTAAATAAGAATTAAACTTGTCAGATTTGTTTTCAAATTCTCCATATGCCATAGATCCATTGAAATCTAGATTCTCTGAGATCCATACGAGCATTTTATCTTTGTATGGATATAAACGCGTAGATTCCAATTCCTCCAATTTTTCAGAGGGAATTTTATCAAAATATTCAAACACCAACTTTTTAAGATATTTGATTTTATTAATATCCGGCAAGATATTTTTAAATGCCATACCATCTACATTTCGATCAAGGAGATCACGGGCGATTACATAAGAATAGTTCCAGAAACCACCAACTACATGGTGATCTGGTTTTTTGTTTTCTGCGTAATCAGAGATTTTATGAGCGAGTTCATTCTCGGTTCCGAACATTTTGCATGTTTCAAGTATCACATCATCGGTTTCCAGTGCACCCATCTTAATTAATGGATCAATGAACTGCATTCTGATACCCGATATGGCACGTGAATACGATATAATCTCACTACCCCATCCAATATCAATGCCAAAATCATCCTTTATGTGAAGTCGATAGCCAACCTGACTGGTCATCAATCCGGTTCCGTCAATCTCTATTTTTGAATGACTTACTTCTCTACCATTAATCTCAACGGATTGTGGTATCAGTGTATACTTACCCTCTTTTCTTTCTGCATTCAAGCAGTGAATTAAAACATCACTGACATCAATTTCTTCACCATCGGCTTTGATGCTTGTGATATAGTCAGACGGAATGTCGATGAAATCTGCTGGTGGATATTTCATATCCGGCTCTCCACCATCAGCAATTATTTGATTGTTTACAAAATCGATAATCATCTTACGATTTTTATCATCTTTATCCATCACAGCGGCTGCGAGAAAGGCTGTAGCGATGTTTCTTAACCCTCCGTAGAAAAAGTTTACGTCATCAAATTTATATAATCCTTTACTTCCTTGAACGCTTTTGCTTTTATGAAGTTCTGTCGGATCCGTAATTGCAGGATGCGCATTATTCAATTTCTCCTTGAATTCGTCGTAAATTTCTTCTATATCTTCTTTGGAATCCACTTTACACTCAATACCATTTTTCCCAACATATACCACCCCTCTTTCAAAGATCAAAAGCGGAATCAAACCCTTTTTCTCAGCCCATGATGCAATTCCAGTGTGGACAAGATTGGAAAGGATACCGGTTGCCTCATTGAAGATGTGATAATGGAAATCAAGTCCATCATCAATAGAATCTAACTGCTTTTGCATTGAGTCGGATGCACAAGGCACTTCTATACTTGCAAGCGTATCAGCGAGAGATATCCATGGATTATACAGTGTGAACTTTGGTGAAAGATTCGAGTGGAATCCCCTTTTCTTGTGTAACGCTACTGCAACGGATTGATAATCATGGGCGTTTAATTTTGGCGCAAAATCCAATACACCAAATTTCTCTGCCCATTTCAAAGCCTCCTTCTCAGAAATGTCAAATTCTTCTTTCCACTCTTCTTCGTTGAGTTTATGAAGTTCGTGAACGACAAAAAGCCCGATCATCTCTTTTAATACGGGATTGTCTAAATACGGCGCATCAAGTTCACAAAGTGCTTCATTTAATTCTACGATTGTCCACACGCCATTTCTAATATGACCAATCATTGTTTGATCCACTTTCCCCATCTCTACACTCTTTGCTGGTAGATACGCAACTCCAGAATCCTGCAATCTTGGGTCAACCTGCTCATAGTACTCTGCAAGAACATCGTATGAATTTGCTTTACTGACTAATTGTTCCTTTTCGAAGTATTCTCGTATCCGTTCTGCCGATATTGTTGGTTCAGGTCTTTTTATGTTCATTTCTTCCCCTCCTTCATCTCAACTTCCACCCATCCACACCCTCTGCTCACC
>JAIORP010000112.1 GCA_021108075.1 Candidatus Omnitrophota bacterium
TTTTATTTTTTGACCTTAATTTGATCCCTATTCCTGTGCTATTATGATCAAAGTTCGGGAAGGGACACCAAGGTTCATTCCCCCAAGAAGCTCAGCTAACCTTCTGGCTGTAAGGAAAAAATACCCCACCGCTTGAGATGGGGATTGGGCTCATATATGTCCGCTTTCGCATTTGTAATGGGGCACAACAAATAACTCAGTTGACTGAGTAAAATGTTGACATGCTCAGGGCGATCCTCTATACTTGATTATATGAAGAATTACATTCGACAGCCAATTTTTGATGAGCTCTGGCGGAATCTTAGCGGCTCAATAAACTTGATTCAGGCTGTTGTCGGTCCCCGACAGGTGGGAAAGACGACTTTGGCCCTTCAAATTCTTGAAAAATGGAAAGGGCAGAAACTTTACGAAACAGCAGACCATCCGGATACTCCTTCGGCGGACTGGATCAAGACGCACTGGGAGGAAATCAGAGCCCGGTGCGAAAGAAAAAAAGAGAAAGGACTTCTGATTCTTGATGAAGTCCAGAAAATTCCTCATTGGAGTGAGATTGTCAAAAAATTGTTTGATGAGGATAAACGAAAAAAGAACAATATTCGTATCTTAATTCTTGGTTCATCATCACTACTTATGCAGCGGGGGTTGACCGAAAGTCTTGCAGGGCGTTTTGAGCTCCATCGGCATTATCAATGGTCGTTTGCCGAATGTCAGGATTATTTTGGAATGAAATTGAACGAGTATCTTTATTTTGGCGGATATCCCGGGGCCTTAATCCTAAGAAAGGATGAAATTCGCTGGGGGCGGTTTATGCGGGATTCCCTTATTGAAACAGTATTATCCAAAGATATTATTTTGTTGACACCGATCACTAAACCGGTGTTACTCAGGCAGACATTCGGAATGGCGGTCACACATCCGGCACATATTATTAGTTATCAAAAGATGTTAGGAACACTGCAAGATGCGGGAAATACAACGACGATCGCTTCGTATCTTCATTTGTTCTCAAAAGCCTTTTTGTTATTACCGCTTGAACGATGGAGCGGTTCTAAGATCCGTCAGCGGGGATCTATCCCGAAAATGATGATTTTTGATAATGGACTTGTAACGGCTATGCTTGGCATTCGATTCAGAGAAATGAGGAAGGATACAATCCAATGGGGACACCTTATTGAAAATATTGTTGGGGCGCATCTTTATTTTTGGGCTGAGAAAAATGGAGGTCAACTTTTTTATTGGCGGGAACGTCAAAATGAAGTGGATTATATTTTGAAGATAGGATCTAAACTTCTTGCCCTTGAAGTTAAATCAGGGATACCAGAAAAGCCTCTAGGGGCGTTTAGCGCATTTAACAGGAAATATAAGAAAGCAGAAAACTACATAATTTCATCCTCCAGGGAACTACAGATCAAAGGGGTGGCCAACATTTTTTTAGAAGAATTCTTGAAGGACCCTCAAAAAGCATTGAATTTGTAGATTGTTTACCCGATTATTTTTAGCCCAATTTTTTCAAGAATCTGCCTGATTATGCTGAATTCAAGATCGAGGGTGTCGAAACACGTCCGGTCAGCGACTGTAGGTGCAGTAATTAATCCAGTAAATTTTTAAAGAATTTAATATTTTTTTCAATAAATTTTAGACGGAATATATGCCTGCGCAGAGGGGGGTGCAAAAAAGGATGTCCTAAAGCGATTAACTTTCAGTTAATCGCAGAAAGGAGGTTTGATCTGGAAATCTCAATGGTTCAATGAGATTTTCATTAAAGAAAACTCCGTGGAATTCATCCCAGTAATTTTTTTCGAAAAGTATTGTCATTCCAAAATATCCAAAATCCCTGTTTGATCTGATTTTTATGTATTTAAACCATGATCTTTCCACGATAGTGCAACGAAAAACACACGGGTAGCGCCAATTTATTTGAATTAATCATAAAGAAGTCATATCTATTAATTATTCACGATAATAATGGTGATACAATCCTCCTAAAAAGGCTTTCGATTTAATCCTTCCATCATATTTCTTCATTAACGGCGTCAATGGTTCATGATTCATAGATGAATGAGGTTGAAATGTATTGTAGTATTCAACGAATTCGTGAACCAAATATTCCAGATGGACCTTTCCGATGACAAGAAATTGGTCCAGACATTCTCGCTTAACGGTTCCGACCCAGCTTTCGGCAAAGGCGTTCATGTTGGGGGAACTGGGAGCGATTTTAATTCTTCTGAAATTCAGGTCTTTAAAGTATTGTTTGAATCTGGTCTTAAAATGAATATCGCCGTCGTGAATCAAAACAGTTTTACCTTCGGACTTTTTGAAAACAGAATCGAGTGTTTCTATACTTTGCATGAGACACTGTTGGGTGATCTTGTCGGTGATACCAGCAATGTGAACTTTTCGTGGAAGGAAATTAGTTTTTCAAACTAACTTTCGATAAGGTGTTGCTATTTTGAAAATCCTATGATTCAATGGATTTTCTCATCAAAGCAACACCGCGGATTATTAATTACTATTTATTTTAAAAAGTTTTTTAAAATAATGTGGTTTTGTGCGGTGATTCTCGTTCTCGAAAAAGCTCTGAAACTAGCTTTTTCTCAGGGATGAAATCACCTTACTGGTACTATGCATTTAAATGCATAGTACCTAGCCAGCGCCGGAATGACCGATACTTCACAACATGGATGATACCTTTGAGTCTTGGACCTAGCGGTCTTCCAAGTTTAATCAAAATATTTTTCTCAGCATCCGTCAGAATAATGCGGATTCTCAGGCAATGTTTGCGCAGTATGGCGTTCTCAGCTTTTAAGAATTCATTTTCTTGTTTCAGCTGCGGGTAGGCCATCTCGCCGATGAGGGTAAATAAAGGGTTAATGAACATGAAGACCTCCTGAAGTTGTATTTAACTTAAGTATAAGATTCTTATCGGATTGTTGCTACTGATTTTGTCATTGCAGACTGTGACACTAGGTGCTATACTAACAACAATCGGGAGAATGAATGAAATATTATATAAATAAATCATTTCAACGGGATTTAAAGGAAAATAAACTTAACGCCGATTATATCCGTATTCTCCTAGAGGATATTTACGATGGAAGAGCTATTTCACTTGGCTCAAAAATGTACAAAATACGTGCGGCTAAAAAAGGAAAGGGGAAAAGTAGCAGCTTCCGAAATATCTTTTTTTGGAAGAAAGATAAGCGAATTATTTTTTGTCTTCTTTATGGTAAGAACGAACAGGCTAATGTGACGGATGATGATAAAAAAGCACTAAAAATTTTATCGAGAGAATATGACTTTTTAACAGAAGATGAAATTAAAAAAGCTATTAAGCTCAAGATATTTAAGGAGGTACAATATGATAAACCGATCTAAAAAACGTTCAAAAGTTCTGGATATGGTTGAGGAAGAGTTATACGCTATCGGAGAATTAAAGGACGCATCCTTAAGTATTCGAAATTTCAATAAAATTCGATATCCAGAACCAAAAAAATATACAGCGAAGAATATAATTAAAATACGAAAGAAATTAAAAATAAGCCAATCCGTCTTTGCGTATCTCATGAACGCCAGCGAAAGTACTATCCGGCAATGGGAGTCAGGAGCAAAAGTTCCTGGTGGAGCAAATTGTCGATTACTTCAGATTATCGAAAATAATGGTGTTGATGTTTTCCTCTCTAAATAGCTTTCAATAATATATGAATTTAAATACTGTTTTTTGATATTTTTTGTAGTCGTCAAAATCCGCATAACGGCCAAATCGTAGAGTCCAGTCCGTCTGGGGTCTGGATCTTTCTCAATCAATACAAGGCGCAGGCGGAGTCGGTGGTTTGCTGTCAATGGTTTCGGGAACCGATTCCTACACCTATCTTTACGATGGGAACGGCAACGTCGGACAAATGCTCAACTCCTCAACAGGAGCCATCGAAGCCCATTATGAATATGATCCTTATGGTAACTCCGTCTTGGAAAGTGGAGCATTAGCTTCATCGAATCCGTATCGGTTTAGCACAAAGTACTTTGATTCTGAGTATGGATTATATTATTATGGGTATAGGTACTTAGATCCAGAGACAGGTAGATGGTTAAATCGTGACCCAATTGAAGAGAATGGTGGACTAAATTTATATAGTTTTGCTTTAAATGAACCCATAAATATCTTTGATTTATTGGGTATGCAGAATAGTCCTCCAAATCTTGGTAAGATTCCTTACCCTTCGAATCAAGAAGATCTGGAAGCATGGACGGCGCAATGCTAATCTTAGTTGAAATTCCCCAGGGTTCCCCGGTCATTATTATGTGCTGACAAGCGTCTTGGAATTCTTTTTGCTTATCCGGGATTCAACTATTTTCTCCAGTTTCAACCATAACACTTTCAAGATTTTATATCCCTTGATCCTCCGCAGCCGCGGCTCAATATCCATTGCCGTTGTCGCTACTAGCTGTCTACGACGGCAATGATGTCCTGCAGATGCGCTTCGAATACGGTGAAGCTCGCGTGCCTTACGCGATGGTCAAGAACGGCGCGATCTATTATTTAATGTATGATCAGGTCGGATCATTGCGCGCTGTCACCGACGCCACTGGCTAGTTTGTTAAAGAGATTGAATATAACAGTTTCGGGAATATAATAAATAGTCCGGCGTCATCCGCCGTGCCATTCGGTTTTGCCGGGGGATTATATGATTCCGACACCGGACTGATTCGTTTCGGCGCCAGAGATTACGACCCGGATATCGGAAGATGGACGGCCAAAGATCCGATTTTCTTTGATGGCGGGGATGTGGATTTGTATGGGTATGTCTTTAATGATCCGGTGAATAATATTGATCCTTCTGGATTAGCAGTTGCTCCAGGGAAATATAAAAAGTGCTTAGAAGAATTGTTTAAAGAAAGTGTTGATTCAGTTAATATCAAGAGAGGAGATTTATGGTTAAATTTAACACATGGAGGGGCATATGCGACAACTAGAAAAAATTTAATTTTACTCAATGATAATATCGAAAAATTTTGGAATTACAATCATACTGTTTTAGAAGAATATTATCATGTCCTTAGACAGTGGAATACTGAAGACTTAACAAGATGGAGGTATGTTAAAGAGCTGTTAAAGAATGGATATAACGGAAATAAATACGAAATAGAAGCTAAGGGCTTTGCAAGTAATAACTTATCAGCTTATGAGAAGTGTTTAGATGAGGAAGATGATCCATGCGAATAATAATAGTTTTGACTTTCTGTTTTCTTCTTTTTTCGTCATGTTTGTATATGGCAGATGAAATAGTTGTTGTAAAAGGATATGTGCAATCGTCATCTAATGAAGAAAATTCTAATTGCAAAATTAAGTTGTTTTCAACCAAAGATGAAGTAAATCCAATTTCTTGGCGAGATATTGATAGGAATTTTAAATTTGACTTTACAATTTCGCCATATTCAAGTGATTATTACTTTAGAGTGTCATGTGACGGCAATTCAAATATGTTTAAGTCTCAAATTTATAATAGCCAAGAAATTAAGAGAAAGGAAATTGATCTTGGCCTGATTGAATTAAAATAATGCCTCGTCCCGACAAATGACATCGCGATAACGGAAACAATCACCATGATTGAGATGGACATAGAATCAACGACATTTGCTTTTGATTGGGGATATGAAGTGAACTGATCCGGTTTGTTCATTTGCTTTTCAGGGGATGGCAATTGTTTCTTATTCCTTGAAAGATTATTCGAAAGCGATTCACTATGCAGAAAAATGTTTAAAACATTGTCAGGATGAAAAATTAAAGAGTGAATTAAAGAAATTGATGGATGATTGCAATATGGAATTAAATAAATAGGATTTCTTTACTTGATTTTATCAAAAAAATTTATTCTATCGGTTTATTCAATAAGTAAAGGCTCTGGTTTTTAGTGCAAATCACCGTAAGGAAATATTTACAAATCAATTGCGTTAAAGGAACCCGCATTCAACCATGAAGTACAGAATAATATCTACCTAATGTGCTAGATGCAAAAAGGATTTATTTAATATTTCGGGAAAAAAATATCCTTACTATGGGGGTGTATTTAAAACTATTTGTTTCTTCGTTGTAAGAATTATAAGTTTTAATTTAGGATTTGGCAATTATTTATGCCCCGAATGTATAACTGCAGTCCAGAAAAAATATTTATACGGGAGTCGTATTATCGGGCTAATTTTTTTAGGCTTATCTTTATACTTATCAAAAAATTTTTTAGAAAGTGGCCCCACTTTGAAATCTCACATTTTTTTATTAGTATATGGATTTTTAATGGGAATTATATGCACTTTTTTCCAAAGCTAGTTTGGAAAATATTTATGTGGGTTGTGAATTAAATGAGTATTGAATCAAACCAATGAAGATTAAAATAATATTCAATAAAACGGATGAACTTGAACTATGAAAAATATTCAAACATTAATGATTATAATTACCTTATATATTTGTCTAATCATGTGGGGAGCCATCTCTCACGCCCAACCCCTCCCCCAAGCCGCAGCCGAATTCTGGCTGCAACTTATTGATTCTAATCAGTTCGATCAAAGCTGGACGGACTCATCTCAGAAATTGAAATTTTTTTACGACCAGTTCAGCTGGACATTGCGCACGGAAACGCTCATCGCCCCTTATGGAGATTTAGTTTCAAGGACGCTGGCGAGCACCGAAACAACCAAGGAAACATGTCATTTAATGAATTAGTTAACATTCTTGCAGAACAAGGTTCTTACGAAATACTTAAACAAGAAAATTCATGTGTGACCGGTGGGTAACAATGATTAAAAAGAAAATTTATGATAAAGATATTAATTTCAGCAATTATGGCTCTTTCAAGAAAACTATTCTTAGCAAAGATGGAATATCTATAACATTTATTTTTACATGTAATGATAACTATGTTGTTAAAATTTCTTCTTTAAAAAAATGGTTTAAATCACCACACTATATTCTTCAAGAGGGCAAATTAATTAACTTTAATCGCCGACTACATGTAGTAAAGGACGCAAAGAAAATTATTAAAATTAGATGTATTTTACTAAGAACAGCGATTCGAATATATTTTGATAATAATGCAGTTAATGATGTCTGCTGGGATACAGTTTTAATGGCTTGTGAACCACGATATGAACATTATGGTGGTTTTAAAAAAAAGTAGACGGATAAAATATTTTATAAGTTGATTTATATTTTTGTACTACCAACCTATTTATGGGAATTGTCCAGTTTTTAGTTGAAATATTTTAGGACAGTTCATTAGTTAAACGCT
>JAIORP010000008.1 GCA_021108075.1 Candidatus Omnitrophota bacterium
AAGCCTCGCATGTGGTGAAGATGCGCCCGAGGTTAACATGGCATGGCGGGGATGAACCAAGCTCACTTGGAAAATAAATTAAGTCACTGATCGTTGGATTGAAAAAATCGGGACATCAGAAATGATGCTTAGTAAAATCGACTGGAGATTTTTATGGCCGTCCTTATTTCACTTGGATTTGATGAAAAAGAAAGCCTACAAAGCCTTGTAGAGTGGTAATATTAGGGAGGGGTAAAGAGATATTGCAATTAAGTATTTTAAGGTATCTTTAATTTCAACTTCTCGGATGAGAAAAATTCGAGTTATGGAGGCTGTCCAGTAATTCAAAATTCAAATGAAATGGAGACGAATTGGAACTTTAAATCGAGAAAGAAGCAAGAGATATGTTACTGACAGTAATTTTTGGACAGCCTCTATGAGATTAGAAATGAAGATACGATTTTATCTAGTTTATTATAAAAGAAGTTTAAACTCCTATCATTATAAATAATTGAATCTGCTAATGGTTTTATCTTTAAAACCTCACGTTCTAAAGGATTCGAATCTATTTCAATAAGCTCGTGAAAATTTATATTTTCAGATGTTTGGAGACGTTTTATCCTTTGATCAATGTTAGCTTCGATATAGATAGTAAGAACTTTGGGTAGTGTATTCTTAATTAAATATATTACTTGTATTGGCCTAATACCTTCAAAAACAACTTTATCAGAATTTTGGCATCTGTATAACATGATATCTGCAAAATATTCAAATCCTTTTTCATGGAGAAACTTTATTCCAAATCCTTGTAAAAATTTGCGGGATATTGGCAATTCCTCTTGGCAACACATTTCTCTTATGATATCACCTGCAGAAATTATATCCCATCCAAATTTTTTTAGGTATACTGCTCCAGTAGTTTTACCACTACCAGGTAAACCTGCAAGTATTATTGAAAAAAAGGGTTTATTATTTTGCATTGATTTCTCATTCTAATAATTCTCTCATTATTCGCAACAAGTAAATTCCTTCATTTATACCTTGTACAATACAAACACTATTGTCCCCACCTATTGATTTTAGTTCCGATTTGTAAAGAAAGACATTAACTCCTTTTGTTTCTATTAAAGAACATTTGATTTCTTTACCACGATCAAATTTGAATTCGTCTTTTAATAAATTAAATAATTCAATGTCATTTATATTCTTAGAAACAGCTTCTGCATTTTTATATGAATATAACCTTATTTTATTCTCCTTAGCTAATCTTTCAATTTCTTTTTTCAGATTCTCATTTTTAGCTAGCCAATCGAAATCCCCTGCATAAACAGAAACATTATCTGCCATTTTATAATACTTTAACATAATAATAAGATCATCAATTCCATCATTATAAACTTTTTTTATTTGAATAATCGCTTTTTTCTTAATATTTATTTTTTTTCTAATGTATTGAAATGTGGGTACGATACCAAACCAAAATGAAACAAGAATAGCTACGATACTTGATGAGAATAACAATAATTCACTATGTTGATTTGGAGATAAATTGTCTACATTAATTCCAATTATTTCAAAGATATTATCTGATAACATTTCATCATCTTGATTTTGGCCATAAACTATTGAAATTTGAGTCCATGCAAGGCTTAATAATATTACTGAAAAAAAAACTAGAATAATAAAGCCTATTATTACAATTAAATTTGATATTATATCACTATATTTATTAATTTCAGATAATAATAAAGAAACATAAATTCCTAACAACTTCTTTAGATATTTTATATTTATCATTTAATAATCACCTACTATCGATTTTGTATAAGTTTCTGACAATAAAGTAACATTATTTTTTTTCAAATAAAATTCAATTATCCCTGTTATATTTTGATGTTCTTTTTCTTCATTGTCATAAAATTTTGCATTGAAATTAACTCTTACATAAGATTTTTTTATATAAATAAAATGCCAAGATAATTCAAGTCCTTGTTGTCGTTTAGCATTTCTGTTCCAATATTCACAAATTTCAACATGTCCATTTAAAATTTTATTTATAGGTGTGATTTCATATTTTGCGTTTTCATCAAAAAGATGCATTAAGCCTGCTAAATCATAAGATTCCCAAATTCGAAAATATTCTTCGACAATTTTTTTAGGGTTTAATATAGGCTCCATAAATGCATTGTCCTTTGTTATTATTCTCGACTAAAATTTCAGGAATTTTGTCTATTTTTAGTATCCATCGAGTAAATGAAAAATTGGAATTCATAACATTTTGAAGACGATTTATTATATATTGATAATCAATAATCAATGCACCTTCACCAATAATTTTAGAAATATTGTCGGCATTTAGAAATATACTGAAGTTCTTTTGTTCACAAAACCAGTATGAATAAAGTCTGATTCCATCTAATTTATTAAATTCTTCAGGAAAGGTTTTATTATAAAACTCAAGTGAATTGAGCTTCAAAATTTTAGTAATATGTTGAGCTAATTCCAATTGAAATTTATTTTGATCTATTAATATAGCTTTATTATTCATTTTATCAAATAAACTCATCCAAGCAATTGTACAAACACCCGCACCACAACCTACATCAATTATTGGCAAATCTGTATTTGATGTGATTATTTTATACTTTTTTAAATATTCAATTGTTACTAAAGCTTTGTAAAGATTTTTTAAAAAAAATTGTTTATAGAAATCCAGCCAATATTTGTCATAATTAATTGGTTGTGGATTCATTTTTTTATAATTATCTACTAATTTTCTAATTTGTAGAGAATCTTCATTTGAGATCGAAATGTTGAAATTTTGCACCTTATTGAGTTCATTAACTATATTTTTAAAAGTTTTATCTATTCCATGTGGGAAAAAATTAATTGTTTGTTCCATATTATCAACTGAGTGGCTGCATTGTTGAAGTAAATTTCTTATAACCTAATGTAAGATGTTTCATATCTTGTAATTGTTGAAAAAGTTTAGTACTAATTAATTCATCATTGTATTCGGTTATAGATATTTGTCTACATATAGGATATCTAGCTAGCATTATTCGGATGGATTTAAGAAAATAAATTCGCAGCACTGCCAAAGCCCCCTAAAGAGAAGTAATCTTTTATAAAAATGTCCATCTTCTCTTCAATTTTTTCCAATTCATTTTTACTTTTATTGCTATATATTGCAATAAGCCAATCTCTTTCCCTGATTGTATCTGTTGCTTCATTTATTTTAGTCATTTCAGCAAATTTTTTATAACTTCTTTCTTTTCCACTTTCAAGAACTAATAAATCAATACCTTGTTCTTTTTTTTGCTTTGAAGGAAGTTCTGGAATATCTATTATAAAACTTGGTGGGCGTTTGGACCATTCTTTGAAATTATCAATCTTGCCATTAGAAGTATAAAATTCAAGTTCATATTCAAGATGTCGAACCCAATTAAAAAATTTCTCATTGAATTGTTTTTCTGATTCTGTCAATTTTTTGATACAGTTTATTACATCTGGATGAATATTTTTATACCTAATATATTGAGGTCTTTTCTTTCCAGGGTATTGCTTGTCTGTGTATCTACATTTTTTATATAATTTCCTATAAACTAAATCTCTGATACTATCAGAGAATTCTATTAACCCTAGTTCTTTCAAAAAATTAGCTAATTTAAATACAAATTGAATATCTGTATCTTTATAAAATTCGGGAAAGTTAAATTCATGACCCACACTTTTATGAGGTTTAATCCAAAGGAATAAATCATTTTTATTTGGATTAGGATAAGGTTTCTCCCATTCCATCCATCCTTCTTTCCATCCATTTTTAGTTTTGATTCCTTTTTCCAATTTTATTTGATGTATTGCACGTAATAAAAGAGCATTCGCACTACGTGCTGTTGTGTGCTCATATACGTAAGGATACATTAACGATCTCGTCACTAGTAAAGATTCAAGCATTCCTATTCCACGGTCTTCTTCCACAGCAATTTTTTTTCTAATATTTGCCTTTGGTGGTTCGATAATATCTACACTTTGCAATAAACTTATCAAAATTCGTTTATAATCAATAATGGTCTCTCCAACTCCGGCAAAATAAGGATCTCTTAAATAGTATTCGAGTCGATCCATATCAAAATCGCTTGAAATTAAATCATTAACCCAATATATATCCTTATATTGTCCAAAATATTTTTTTAGAATTTTTTCATTATCTTCAATGACTTCTCTCTTCAAGTCTCCAACCGAAAAATCGGATAAAATTTCAATAAGAGGATTAATATCTCTTTTATCGAAACCTGCAGATTCAAGTGCGTTTTCGATCAATTGCTTACCCTCGTTCCTAATAATCTCTTTAGATTTGCATTCATGAGGTTTAAGTTTACTTCGTCCCGGTCTGCATGAATCTTTCAACTTATCTAAAATCATTTCTTCTTCTTCATCATTACATAACAATTCAAGGAACATTTCGGAGATATGAGACAAAGGTCCGTGACCAATATCATGTAGTAAAGCAGCTAGTCGGATAAATTTTCTTGTATTATTAAATGATTTTTCATCCATTTCAATTTCATTTTTTTTAAGCCATATAGAAGAAAATGCAAAATCTACAAGATGCATAACTCCAAGACTATGTTGCAATCTTGTATGACTTGCTACAGGATAAACAAAATATACAAAACTATTTTGCTTTATATAAGATAATCGACTAAGAATATCAGAAACTACTAAATTATACTCAGAAATTGTTAATCCCAGATTTCTCAAAAGGGGATCATGAACCCAGAAAATTTCTTCAGTAAAATTATCACAAGGTGGCGATAAAGGGGGTATTAGATTCATCAGATTTCTCTTGTAAAGTTTTTATGAATGGGGCATAATCTTTTGAGATGTCGGGATAAGATTCCTCATCAGTTAATATATTGGTCCAATAATTTACATCCCCATTGTTTTTTTCTAGCAAATATACAACAAACTTATGAAGTTCATCATCTATTACCAACCTACTTAATTTAGAGATAATCTTCTGATTTTCTGCAATAATTACTTTATCAGATAAATTCTTAATAATAACATCTTTATTAGCTTCCATGAGAATGCTGTAATTGTTTTCTGTGTTAGCGTTATTTTTTATAAATGAGTGTTGAATGCTAATATAACCAAAATTATATAAATCTTCAATATCGTCTAATATTTCAGGAGAATACCAATCATCATCTATTAATAAAATAGAAAAATCATGTAATTTGTTATTCAGACATTTTAGTAAAACTATCATATCCTCTAAAGCTCTAATAGGAATTGGTCTGAGTTCTGGTTCTGTTTCATTAAGCTGTGCCAAAAGATATAGTAACTCAAATCTTCTAGTTATTTTTCCCTCATACATATTATTCACCAAATTTATTAATTTTTTTTTGTTCAGGTTCCGTTTGAATTTTTAGTTTTGCTTCCACAATTTCTTCAATTATTTTAAATAACCTGCTTTTTTCTTCAATTTTGTTTTTACTACAAATATGAATATATAATAATCCTTTTTGAAAGGATTCTTTCCTTTCGTTTGATATTCCTTTATTTAACTTATCCTCAAATGTTAAAAGTTTTTGTAGTTCTCCAACATTCTTATATTTCTGACTTTCCATTTCATCGATACCCATTAGGCGATATTGATCAAATCCCCAATACTTATCTTTCGAAAAATTTCTTAAATCGATAAGTACTTTATAACTAGTATCCATTTGTTGTTTTATTTCATTTTCTATATCATCTTCCATTTTGACAAGACGATCATAATCTTCATATAATTTTTCTATTTCAGAAAAAGGGCTCTTTTTGAAATAGATTTTTTGACTTTCCACACAAAAATTAGAAAATATGTATTCGAACTCTTTATATTCTTCTCTTACCCAATTTTTTAATTCATGATAGATTATATCGTCGACAAATATAAGAAATTTGTCAAATTCCAGAACATACTGTAAATGGTCATCGAGTAAATATTTATATACGAATCTTGAAAATAGTTTATTTCTCGCTCTTCGAGGATTAGAGAAAAAAAATCTGTATGCAACAGTCTTATTTGCTTGAATTGAGCCATTTAGTAAAGCAAGATTGCCTAATGTCATGTTTAAAGAAGGAAAATATTTATCTATTTTGCCGCTTAAATCATATGATACTGCATGTTGGATTCGAAAATTATTAATGAGCTCTTGAGCGCCTAAGGCTTCACCGAAACCTAGACTATAGCAATCTCGGAGAGTTGAATCTATTTTTCCTGGACCAAAGGGTAAATTAATAAAATTAAAAAGAGGTTCTTTGGGTGTTCCACCTGTCAAATTATGCTTAATTATTTTACTAAGTCCTTCGATATCTAAGTCCATATTTGATAATTCTTTATTGTCTTTAATTGGTTCTAAAAAATCAGCTATTATCTGATTTGCCATATTGTCAAATTCTGTCCTATTATTTTTCCAAATTGCTGTTACTGCGTCGTTAGTTGCATATGAAAAAGCAGGTTCAAATAAGTGGTGAGATAGAGCCAATAATGAGTATTGAGTTACATACTTTCCATACTGATTGCCAAAAATACTTTTGTTGTTTTCAAATATTTTCATAAAATTCCAATAGGTTCCAAGGACATGCTCAAATCTAGTATGAATGGCATTAGGATAATCCAGCAAACTTATTCCAGATTGTCTAATATATCTGAGTCTTTGAATAACTTTGCTATTAATTACTTTTGTTGAAAAATGAGATAAATTGATATCGCCATATGGTGGAATTCTAACAACCCTTACTCGACCAGAAGGTACTGCTATATTTCCAATTAAATCAGCCACAACATTATTAGTTCCCTTACATAAATAAGTAGTTTTCTAAAAAAAATCGAGCATTAATATGTAATATTGCAGCCAAACACTTTAAGTTAAAAGGCCTGCTAAGTAATGCACTTTCTGCCAACTATATTTAAGTGATTATTTAGTTCTTCTTACTCTTTAGAAGCTTCCCTGAACCTCTCAACCACAAAGTCCCTGTCCATGGAAACCAGGAAGTACCCCAGCCGTGGACCGCTCTTAGTACCAAGCAGTGCCTGGTAGATGGTTTGGAACAGTTTCTTCGGGTTCATATCCAATTCCCTTGCAAGATCATATATCCCATCGTGGATAGCCTGCCCGTCCTCGTATCCGGGCATGC
>JAIORP010000174.1 GCA_021108075.1 Candidatus Omnitrophota bacterium
GATCAATTTGTTCTTTGATAATCTATTTTTTCTCTTTACTCTTTATAGGATGTCTTCAGATAATGCGACGGCATTGAGTTTTCGTGCGTAGTATCTTTCCGGTCGTTTATTTTTTGGGATATTGTCGGTCTGCTTATGAAAAGCTTTTTCGTATGTGATATAATGCTTGACGACGATAGACTCCAAAGAGTGGTCGTTTTCATGTTTCTTTTGAGCGACAAGTCGCAACATGCCGCCCTGGACAGGATGGCTGAGCATCTCATTGACAGCCCAACTGATCGAGTTCAGATTGTCGTAGGCCACAAGTCCGTTTTCGCCATGCTTGATACTATGAATGTGGGCCTGATGGGTTGTCAAAACAGGTTTGCCGTATTGGATGGCCATACGCGCCAATTCATCGCCCTGATGGGTTCTCGCCGGAATCATCACGTAGTCACAGGCTTCGAGTAATTTTTCAAATGTCGAATGGTCAACGTCTCCCCAGAAGTGACAACGGTTTCCCAATCCCATATCCCGACAACGTCGGTTCATTTCATCTTTGAGCGGGCCATGTCCGGCAAAGATGAAATGGGCGTTATGACCATGGCAATCAACTCGCGACAATGAATTGATTAAAAGGTCAATGCCGCTCGAGTGAGATAACTCTCCCGCGAAAAGACCGATCTTCGCGTGGGGATCTAAAGCAAATGCCCGGCGGATCTCTTTTGGATTATCATTATCCGCGTTCGCAACCTCTGTTGTCGGCAACGGGACAATGACGACTTTATCAGGATCTGTGGAGTACTTTTCTATGACGCATTCTCGTGTCTTTTCATCGGGCACTATGATGATACGCGCTTTATGGGTCGCGTTCTTTTCACAATGTTTGGCATATTCCCTCAACTCTTTAGACCATGTTATATTTTGTGTGTCAATCTTCGAAGCGTTCAAAGAAAGGATCATGGGGATATTTAACACGTCAACGGCCCGGATCCCGACACCGGCGGTTAACCAGTTATAACAGTGGACAAAAGAAATGGGTTTTTTTTTGTTTGCTATGACCAATTGCTGAAAAGCGTCGCGGGATAAATTGTAGATGTCTTGAATTGTCGAACACATGTCAGACATATTAACTTCACGTTGAGGAATAAATAATTTTGTTTTTATCCCAAAGGTTTTTAGTATGTGCGCGAAATTTTGTAGGTCATTATTAATGACGGCATTTAATTCCGGCTGTTGTTTCGCCTTAAAAGAGACGAGGAATAATGACCGGGTTTGTGTCCGTTTGATGTTTCGCAGTTCACGGTGCATGCGCTTAAAGACGCCGGCATTGAAAATGTTCTCGACCGGCAGAGGATGGTCATAAGCCGAACGCACATAATAGCCGTTGATGGAATAATTGTTTGAGGGCCGGTTATTGGCGAAAGCAACGCAAATGGAACGGGCCATGGAATGAAAATGTCCGTCTTGCAAACGGAATCCAACTTCAGTGAGCAAGTTTCGTCCGGGATGACCGATATGAAGATAGTATTGACCGGATAGGCCTTGAATATCGATATCAAAAAAGTGATGAGCGTTAAAACCATCAAAAGACACGTCTGTTACGTCGTAAACCCGGAGGACAAGGCGGGAATGGTTAAAGCGTTCTTTATATAAGTCATGGAGTGAATCAACGGATTCTTTTTGGAGTTTCCAATGCATGAAGCCTGATGACGGGTGGCTCATCGAGAGAGTGACAAGATTGCCGTTGAGATCAAGCGGGAAGTGTGTTCCGGTATCCCATGCAATTTTTCGTAAGAGTTCTTGATTGATAATAAAACTTCTATCTTTTTTGCTTGGTTGGAATATGAGTTTCATATAAAAGTGATTGTTATTAATTGAGTTATGACAGATGCAATATTCTAACTTAAAAAATAAGACGGGGCACTACTTTTTTTAAATTTTTTTTATTGTTTTGTTTGTTACAATAAAAACGGCCGTGATGTCATACCAAATCCATTAAATAATTGTCCTATTTGAATACCAATATTTTCGTTTGAACGTCGAGAATATCATAATGACTTTGGTCATTTTTTAATGGATTTGGTATGACGTGCGTGTTTCTCAATTAAAGTCCTGTCGCCAATGAGGAATGAAGAGGCCTTTGTCGACAGATAACAGGGAATTTCGTTTTTGTATTTTTTGTCATGAAAATACAGACAGAAGTTTATTTGATTATTTATCGTGTCATATTAACAATAATAAAAAGACCGATAAGGCATTTTTTTCCGTCAATATTCTTAGAAATTGTTGAGTGGGGTTTTTAACAATAAGGCATTGCGGAAAATAAATCTCTCGGATAGAATAAGTTCATGGAATGATATCGGCATCACATTGCCGTCAAACAACAATGTGATGATAATACCAATTCCATTAAATAATGACCAAACCCAATTTTGCTTTTCAGAATTAAGATCGAACAATTTATTAATGGATTTGGTATAAATAATGTGACAATTCGACAGCGTCGGGGATCAACCGTTGGTCTTAATATCAGACACGTGGTATGGGATCGTTCAGATATAATCGAGGTTTATTTAAATGGAGGGGAAAATGAAAAAAGTAATAATGTTGCTGATCATTATGGTTTTGTTGTTGCCGTCTGCCAGCACTCCGGCGAATGCTCAGGAAATTATCCGGCAGGGGCAAACGAAATCCATGCTCGCAAAAAAAGAAGATAAGAACTACATCGTTCAATTTGATCTGCAGATTAATGATAGGGAAAGAAGCGTTCAGTTTTTAACAACCCCGACATATTTTTCGTTTAATGAGGTTTACTCTGACAGTTCATTTTCTGTGGATGCCTCGCTGGAAAAACAATCAGATCAAAATTTTTATTTTTATTATCAGAGCAAGGTCAGTGAACTTATGCAGGGTGCTGATGAAAATAGTTTCTGGGTTGAAAATACTTATGAAGGCAATTTAGTTTTGCCGCTGGGGCAGTCCATTGTTCTTTACCAATCCGGGCACAGAAAATTAACCGTTACTTTGACGGAGAGCTTACAAGAAAGATAAGAGTTTATATATGACACAATCAATAATGTTTATGAAAAAGATGCCGGGGCGTAGCTATTCATTTTTTATGTTCATACTGTTGTTTCTCTTCTGTGGGCGATATGCCGAAGCGGAACCCGTCGATCTTGGACAAAGTCCTGTGATAAGCGAATGTGGCGGGTTCACCGGCGATGAGACCGGGTCCAGGCAGCGTGGGCGGAGTTCGGATGAAGCGGAACAATTGCAATGGCGTTATGATGCTGACCAGAAAATTGTGACGTTTATCAACACGAACGTGTCGTTAAATTGTTGTGGGGATCATTTTATTTCTATTTTTTTTGACGAACGAATGAAAGTCTATATTATTAATGAATTGGATCAGCCCAGGGATGGGGCGTCGCGTTGTCGATGTCAATGTGTTTATGACTTTAAGATTGATTTGCACGGGATTCATCAAGACCGTATTTTAATCGCTCTTTATCGTCATGTCACAGACCGGGGAGGGAAACAAAATTTATTCCTGGGATCGTTGGATTTGAACCGCGGACAAGGTGCTGTCAAATTATACCCGAAATAATCAGGAAAACATGCTGTTGACATGTGAGGCATTTATGAACAAATGCCCGGGAGCCGTTTGTTTGAAAAAGATGTGATCGAATTTATGGCAAGATGGTCAAAGATACGTTTGAGTATGGGCGAAGGCAATATTAAGGTTGAGTTTGGCGTGCCTTCCATGTATGCTATTAGGAATTGCATTCGTGAGTTCGGATAAATATGAATGAAAGGGACGATTTCAGAGATGCCAAAATTAGCCGCGGATATTTGTCAGTATATCGCCAATAATATTCAACGGATGGATATTATTTTTTTCTATGACCGTTGTGTCGAGTTGAAACAGGAAGATGCAGAATTTTTTTCGGACAGAATCATTCGTTGCATTTTATTTTTATCAAAAGGTGACACGCGAAAGATGGAAGAAGCGGTCTGTCTCGCGAAGGAAGACTATCGGGACTTGATCGTCGCGGCGGAATACAACGGTTCGGATCAACGCGTAAGGAATTTTAATTTGCCGTTTAGTCAAGAGATAATCGATCAACAGTGCTGTTAAAATGCCGGGTTGTCTGACAAACAACAGTATCTAAGGAGGGGGACAGATGGGAACCAAAGGCCGGGAAATCGTTGGAATGGACGTCAATGTTGTGTTAGATCTGCTTTATAAGGCTTATGCTGATGAATGGCTGGCTTATTATCAGTATTGGATCGGGGCTAAGGTGGTTGCCGGTCCGATGAAAGATGGTATAATTGCAGAGTTGCTGCAGCATGCCGCGGATGAATTGAGACATGCGGATATGGTCACAAACCGGATCATACAGTTGGGCGGAACACCGCTCTTATCCCCCAAAGATTGGTTTGACAATACAAACTGCGGTTATGACGCGCCGGGCGACCCGTTTGTTCAAAAGATTCTTGAACAGAATATCAAAGGGGAACAATGCGCGATCACGGTATATAACAAAATTATTCAGGAAGTAGGACTCAAGGACCCTGTTACCTACAATATGGCTGTTCAGATATTGCAGGATGAAGTTGAGCACGAAGAGGATTTGCAGGCTTTATCAGAGGATTTGGGTGTTATTTTAAAAACATAGGAGGAAATGATATTATATGAGTTTTGAGTATATTCAGAAAATACCTGCTGTGGACGCGATCCTGGAGGAGTTGCCGCTTTCAGATGACCTAAAGGCGATCAAGGCGAAAAGAGACCGGGAAATCACATCTGTTTTTAAACGGGAGAGTGATAAATTTATCCTGATTATCGGTCCTTGTTCGGCGGATAATGAAGATGCCGTTTGTGATTATGTGTCCAGGTTAGCCGGGCTTCAGGAAAGAACGAAAGAGCGTTTGGTTTTGATCCCCCGCATCTACACCAATAAACCCCGGACGACCGGTAAAGGCTATAAAGGCATGGGGCATCAACCTGTTCCGACAGAAGAACCAAACATTGTCCGGGGCCTGAAAGCGATTCGCCGCATGCATATCCGTTCGCTCAAAGAATCTGGATTAACGGCGGCGGATGAAATGCTGTACCCGGGAAATTATCCCTATCTGGCTGATTTGCTCAGTTACGTCGCGATTGGCGCTCGGTCCGTCGAGAACCAGGAGCATCGCCTGACGGTCAGCGGTCTGGACATTCCGATCGGGATGAAAAATCCCATCAGTGGCGACTTGAATGTCATGTTAAACTCCGTTGAGGCGGCTCAAACACCACATATTTTTTGTTATCATGACTGGGAGGTAAAGACATCCGGCAACCCGCTTACGCACTGTGTTATGCGCGGGGCGATGAATCAGTATGGCCGCAGTTTCCCGAATTATCATTATGAAGATTTAATTGTATTATCAAATCTTTATCTAAAGAGAGATCTGAGCAATCCAACAATTATCGTCGACGCGAATCATTCGAATTCGAATAAGGTTTATCAGGAACAGTCGCGGATCGCGATGGAAGTGATACATAGTATGAGAAGCTCGGAGCTTATAAGGAATATTGTGAAGGGTCTTATGATTGAGAGCTATCTGGTTGAGGGTCGCCAGGATATTTCCGGGAATGTTTATGGCCAGTCGATAACCGATTCCTGCATCGGTTGGGATGACACGGTCAAGCTTGTTTTAAAGATTGCTGATTATATTTAAACCCGGAAAATGCAATCGCGACGAGTTTTGCCTCCGTGCTAGATCCCAATTGTTTTTTCCGGGTTTAAAAAGGTTATTTTCGTCGTTGACCCGTTTCGAAACGCCCTGATGGCGCGTTTTTTTATGCCGGACGGCGTTCCTTCCGGGAGAGTTTTTTTAACTTGTGATAATATGCCGTGTCATTAGAATTATTTCTTATATCAAAATTGAGGGAGGGAAAGGGCAATGAAATCATTTCTTTTGGGGGACGCGATCAAGTTTGGATGGAGTGCGACCATTAACAACTTCGGTCTCATTTTAATGGTCCTTGTTGTGATGTTTGGAGTTCAAATCGCGCAGAGTGTCGTACAGGGGCGGACCACACTTCGAAGGGTTTCTCCGGAAGATTTCAGCGGTGTGACCGTAAAGACGGACGCCCTTTTTGATAGTTTGATGGAGAATGGATATATTAACCGGGATGGAATAATTCAAAAAAAATTTTATAATTTAAAAAGCCCTGACGACCTTTTTGTTGAGTATGATTTCGTTGATATGAAGCCGGGCATCGCGGGTGTTTTTTACCGGTCCATAGAAACGTTCCCTCCCGCGTATATCCCTCTTTATATTGTCTATCTCGTCTTATGGCTTGTGGTCTCCCCCATCATTCAATTGGGCGCGACGAAGATATATTTATCATTGGTCGATGACAAGAAACCGGAATTTATTGATTTGTTTAGTTGTCCGTATTTGTGGTTCAAGTTTGTGGTCGCTTCCATGTTAAACCTGCTCATCATTGGGGGTGCCCCTGCTTTATTGTGCTTGTCGGGCGTGTTCTTTTCGCTCCCGATTCTTATTGTTATTGGGATTATTTTGCTTATTTTTCCGGGCATCATGTTTTCCATTAAATTCGGATTTTTTTCATTCGTGCTTGTTGATAAGAATATGGGCATTATAGAGAGTCTGAAGAAAAGTTCTCAAATCACGCAGGGGGTTAAGTGGCAATTGCTCGGTTTGTATACCGTTTCATTCTTTATTGTCATTGCCGGGGTATTATGTCTGATTGTTGGTTTACTGATCGCGATTCCTCTGACGATGATTGCCTATGTCTGGGTTTACCGGCAGCTATTCAATCAAACAGGAGTTGAGAATGTCGAAGTGGTGCCGCAACCGATTCAATAAGGCTTATATTTAACCCGGATTTTTCAATAGAAGAGGTAATCCGGCTTGAACCGCTGCTTTTCTCGTCAGTAATTGAGGAAGCAGACGATTTTGCAATAAAACCTTTTTCTCCCGTCCGTTTATGTCGAGAAAAAGATTCTATTGCAAAATTGTATACTGAAAATAATCAAATAACACATTTTAGGGACG
>JAIORP010000116.1 GCA_021108075.1 Candidatus Omnitrophota bacterium
CGTCATCTTACAGAATCTTCGTGGACAGGGATAGATGGGTTCGTTTGACGCTTACGTATAGTTATGTATATTTGGAAAAATCTGAATCGAATAGAGTTATTAAGATTTTAAAATTGTTGCCAAGTTTATTTGATTGGACACCTGCCGGAATTGTAGCTAAAGAGATTGGTGAGAAGTTAGCTGCGGTTATTTCAACTCTTCATAAGCTTGCTGGCGCTGAAATTGTGGATATTACTTTCGACGGCAGGACACAAATATTGGCTAAAAGGCCTTTTATTGCTATCAACAAACAGAAATATAATAAAAAGGCTGGAATGGTTGGATATCTCAGGGCGACAATATTTATTAAGCGTATAGATTAAGTTCTTTTACGCTTGGTGATAATTCCAACCAATCCAGAAACTAATCATATCATTATTTCTGGTTTAGTTAAACATATCTTTATATGCCAGTAGCGATAACAACTTAAGAGGACTTTCCAAATGTGAAAAAAATTCTGTGCGCTACCCCAATCAAAACTGGATTAATTGTAAGCTCAATTTACACAAAGAAATCTTGCTTAGTTAGGATCGTTATATAATTTTCTACGCCTCCTTGATTCAATGAGATTAGAGGTTATGCTGAAAATATTCTAGTTTACTGAGCATTATTTACGGCACCGACAGCCAAATTAGTATATTCAATATTTTTTTCTATGTGTTTTTACTTCACCGTCTTCACTATATTCTATATAAACATATTTCTTGCCAAATTTCATAATAGTCCTTGATAATAATTGGCCATCTTCATAAAATTTATTCAAGTAACCATCTCCTGCATTAAAATAATATTCATAAGCAATATTGCCATTTGGATAATATTCATATTGTCGGATATAATTTTTATTCAATTTACCCTTATCATATTTTTGCTCAATATATAACTTACCATTCTCTGTATACTCTAAATAATTTCCATCAACAATCCCATTTTTACAATTATATATTTGTTTAATAATACCATTATCATAAAATTTTGAAATCATCTTATTCTTAAGTTCATCTTCACAAACAACACTACTTTTATAAATAATCTTATCAAATTTCTTAGGCTCAAACTCCATTTCTTTGTCTAAGAATATATTCTTTTTAAATGAGTAATAAAAATAAAACACTGCAAACAATATTATAAGTAATAATAAAGCGACTAATAAATAAATTTTATTTTTTATTATCTTTTTTTTCAAAAAACTACTCCTTTTCTTTAGGACAAAGTTTTTCTACCTCTGCTGTACATTGTATTTCCTCACAAACTGGATCTGGCTGTCCCGGACACTGTTGGCAAGAATAACATTTCTCACCTTTTTTAAAGAAAACAATGTTACAGTCTAATGGTTCTTGACAATCTTTTTTACACAATTTTTTACATATCTTTTTAAAAAGCCAAGGACCAGGTCTGCATGCTATCTCACACTCTGCTTTACATACGAGCCCCGTTTTTAATCCATTTGGATCAAACCAATTAACGGGATTATTGAAAACATAACCATATAGATCAACATCCCCACCGTAAAAGAAAATGGGGTCTTTAGCAGTCCAACGACCTACATCCGGATCATAATCTCTGGCACCGAACCTTATCAGCCCAGTATCCGAATCATATAATCCCCCGGCAAAGCCGAACGGTACGGTAAACGCACTTGGTGTATTTATTATATTACCGAAACTGTTGTATTCAATCTCTTTTACAACTTGGCCGTTGGCATCTGTAACGGCGCGTAGCGATCCCACATGGTCGTAAGCCAAATAATAAGTGCTGCCGTTTTTAACCATCAGATACGGCATACGGTCTTCCCCGTATTCGAAACGCATCTGCAAAATATCACTGCCATCATAAACAGCCAATAATTGCGTCTGCCCTCGCCAGAGATACTTCTCTTCAATCGTGCCGTTGCGTTTCCTAGCGACGCGGCGGCCGAGCGGGTCATGGACATATTCGATTACGTCATTATTCGGCAAGGTGACACTGAGTAGTTCCCCGTGCAAAGAATAACTGTATGTTATTGTGTTGCCGCTCTCGGTCTTACTTTGCAACGACCCATCCAGATCAAACACAAACGTAGTTCCTCCGGCTGACTGCAGGCGGTCTTCGTTGTCGTACTGGTACGTCCGGCCCGCCGGATACCGGCTGTTCATCTCATACGTGCGTATACCCACCGGTGTTCCTGTTCCTGGATCTGTATAACGGTATTCTTCGATCAGGGTTCCGTTGTCCCGTACTTCTCTCAGCCTTCCAAAATCATCATACGTATAATGATAATTACGCGTCGTGCCGTTGACTGTCTCGATCTTAGTTTCGATCAGCCCTGTGTCATAATACGTCAAGCCCCATTGGGCGACATTTTGCGCGTTAACCGTGACGGTCTGATTATCCGTTTCCCCGTAACCGTTAAAACTCCGCGTGAGGTCCATCACCCCATCGGTCACCTGACCGGGCAAACCGTCCTCGGCCCGGGGTGTGACCGTAAACGGACCTGCCAGAGTCAACAGCCCGTCATCGTCATAGTCAAACAAACTCGTGCTTCCGGCATACATTATGCCTGACAGCGCAAAGTCGTTGTTATAATCATAGACGATATTACTCGACAATGTCCCGCTTAATGTCTCGGTTTTAATCAAGCGCCCATAGTAGGTATACCCGATAGACTCCGTCCCCATCGTGACCGTCTGAAGTTGATTATTGTTATAGGATGCAAAATCAATTACACCTTCGGGAGTATGGATTTCGTCCAGCAGGATATCATCATAAATATTTTCAATCTGTTGACCTGAAGGCAAAGTGATCATCGTCAAACGCCGGGCTTGATCATAATCATACTGATACTGCGGCACAATCGGCGGGACATAATCTTCCTTCAGATTTACCTTGTTGTAATTAAAGTCAACTTATTGAATAAACCGATAGAATAAATTTTTTTGATAAAATCGAGTAAAGAAATCCTATTTATTTAATTCCATATTGCAATCATCCATCAATTTCTTTAATTCACTCTTTAATTTTTCATCCTGACAATGTTTTAAACATTTTTCTGCATAGTGAATCGCTTTCGAATAATCTTTCAAGGAATAAGAAACAATTGCCATCCCCTGAAAAGCAAATGAACAAACCGGATCTAATACCAATCCCCTTAGAAAATATTTTTTTGCTTTTTCATATCGGCCAAGATCATAATAAAGTTTTCCTAAATCAATATAAGCGGGAACTAATTCGTTATCATGCTCAATTGCCATTAAATAATAATTTTCTGTTGTTTTAAAATCGTCTTTTTTCCAAAAGGATATTCCCATATTAAAAAAAATTATTGCTTTTCCTTGATCAGACATATGATGTTTTTGCAATGCTTTTGAATAATATTCCAAGGCTTTATCATAATTTCCCTTCTCATGAAGTTCTATTCCTTTTTGGACAATTTTTTTAATATTCAACTTATTTATTCCTCTGTAAACATGAAGTAAAATCTTATTTAGTTTGCGTTGACCTAAAATAAAAAAATGTAAAAAGATATTATTTAGGCCCTGGGCCGAAATGATCACGAACCTCATTAAGTAATTCGATAATTTTCCAAATACCATAGCCAAATTTATGATACCACTTAGGCCCCTTGGGCTTCTTAGGAGTCTTCGGCATTTTTGTATTTTTATCTACTATATCATCCTTAAACGGTATTGGATTAAACCATCCTCCAGGTTTAAAGAGGTCATTTGCCAATAAAATTGGTACAGGGCAAGGACTTGAAAGGTAATCATTCCAATCAAATGTATTCCAAGGCAAAGAATTAAAATCTTCATAATGGTTGGAATAGTAGTCTAACAAATAATAAACTGTTGTTGCTCCGGCTGTTGCTAATAACATATCATCAACTATCGCAATTTTTCCTGATGGATCAAGATAATTCACAGGATTATTAAAACAATAACCATACAAATCCACATCTCCACCATCAAAAAAGATAAAATCTTTTGCCGTCCAGCGTCCGATATCCGGGTCGTAATCTCTGGCGCCAAATCGTACAAGTCCGGTATCCGGATCATATAATCCCCCGGCAAAGCCGAACGGTACGGTAAACGCACTTGGTGTATTTATTATATTCCCAAAGCTGTTGTATTCAATTTGTTTTACAACTTGGCCGATGACATCGGTAACGGCGCGTAGAGATCCCACCTGATCGTAAGCCAGGTAATAGGTGCTACCGTTCTTGACCATCGCGTAAGGCACGCGAGCTTCGCCGTATTCGAAACGCATTAAAAGATTATTCGCGCCATTATAAACAGCCAATAATTGTGTCTGTCCGCGCCAGAGATACTTCTCTTCAATCATGCCATTGCGTTTTTTGGCGATCCGGCGTCCGAGCGGGTCGTGAACATATTCGATCACATCCGTACTCGGTAAGGTGACGCTGAGCAGTTCCCCGCGCGATGAATAACTGTATGTTGTTGTGTTGCCGCTCTCTGTTTTGCTTTGCAACGATCCGTCCAGATCGAACACAAACGTAGTTCCTCCCGCCGACTGTAAACGGTCTTCGTTATCGTACTGGTACGTCCGGCCCGCCGGATACCGGCTGTTCATCTCATACGTGCGTATACCCACCGGTGTTCCTGTTCCTGGATCTGTATAACGGTATTCTTCGATCAGGGTTCCGTTGTCCCGTACTTCTCTCAGCCTTCCAAAATCATCATACGTATAATGATAATTACGCGTCGTGCCGTTGACTGTCTCGGTCTTAGTTTCGATCAGCCCGGTGTCGTAATATGTCAGACCCCATTGGCCGACATTTTGCGCGTTAACCGTGACGGTCTGATTGTCCGTTTCCCCGTAACCGTTAAAACCGCGGCTCATAACCATCGTCCCATCGGTGAACTGCTCAGGCAAGCCGTCTTCGGCTCGAGGTGTAATAGTAAACGGACCGGCAAGGATCAATAACCCGTCATCATCATAGTCAAACAAACTCGTGCTGCCGGCATATGTCATCTCCGAAAGTACAAAATCATTATTGTAATCATACATGATACTTTCCGATAATGTTCCGTTGAAGGTTTCGCTTTTGAGTAAGTTCCCGTAATACATATAACCAACGGATTCACTGCCTTTACTGACGCTCTGGAGTTGATTATTGTCATAATAAGCATAATCAATTACACCCTCGGGAGTATGGGTTTCATCCAGTAAGATATCATCATAAATATTTTCAATCTGTTGGCCTGAAGGCAAAGTGATCATCGTCAAACGCCGGGCTTGATCATAATCATACTGATACTGCGGCACAATCGGCGGGACATAATCTTCCTTCAGATTTACCTTGTTGTAATTAAAGTCATGGTCGATCCCCTGGGAATTAGTGATCTTCGTCAGGTTCCCGTTATCGTCAAAATCATACCCGACTTCTGTGGTGTCCGGCCGCATGATTTTCTCGACCCGCCCGACCGCTGAGTTATCAAAGCCCGTGATCCGGTTATCCTGATCTTCGGTCTCTTCCAGGAACCCATCGACAGAATCATATCGGTATTCTTGACTACGTGTGTTTGTCGTAACCGTATGGGTTTTTCCGTCGGAGTAATAGGTATAATTTGTGTCATACACCAACGCACCTGTGCCAATCCTCGATTTCGTCTTCCACAGATCAACAGGATCATGGTAAGAAGTCATTGTCCGCCCTTCAGGGGAGATGTTTGTGGTGGTTGACGCAAGCTTGTCATAGACGACTGTTGATGGTGTTGCCCCATTGACCTGTACACTGCTTGTAATGCGGTCATAATCACCGCTCTGGTCTGTATCTTCATACTTTCGATCATAAACAATAGTCCTGGTCAAAACCGCTGTGCCGTTTTCAATAATTTGAGTTTCTTTTTCTTTAAGATATTTGCCTCCATAGACCGGGTCGATTTCATATTTATATTTGATTGTCGTGTTATCCTGGCTGCCGTCGCCTGGAAAAACAGTGGTTGTCTCTGATTCGTCGGCCGATGTGGTCGATTCAGCCAGGGCCCAGGTCCGGTTCCGAAAAATTTGAGAATATTCTTCTCCGGTGGTAAGTGTTTGATCGAGATAGGTCGTTGTCAAACTCTCTGTCGCGTTTACCTTTGTCTCGATTTCGGTCTTCCTTGTTCCATTATTCAGTACTTGGTAATGATACTGCTTATGACCTGTGGCCTCATCATAGACGTCGGTGATCCGGCCGTCACTGTCAAAGACATGCCAGAAATGATTGTTCTCCGGGTCATATTCGTCGGTCATCAACCCGTCGGAAGTGTAAATAAAACTGTATTGCGCGTTATCAGGATATTTAACCGCTGTTAACTGATTATTTCCCGAATCAATATATAACTCGGTTTTTACATTATCCGGGGAGTAGATATCGATGCCCTGCGATATATATTGCAGGGATATTTGATTATTTAAATGATCGGTTATTGCCGTCAGCTGATCAGTGACAGGATCATAACTGAAACTCAAAATATCCGCGCCTGTATCCAGATCAATGGTTTTCAAATGCTTTCCTGTTGCTGAGAAAAGGTATCCGGCACTGCCTTCGATAAACTGGATTTCACCCGGAGCACTGGTAATCGACGGCGCTGAAAAACGGACCTTACGGATACAACTGTTGCCGGAATCTGAAAAGAAAATATTGCCTGAGTTGTCCAGAGTCATAGCTTCTGGAGATCCGATTTCGGCTTTGGACGCTTCACCACCGTCACCGGTGTATCCCATATCGCCTGTACCGGTAATCGTTGTGATAATCCCGCTAGTATCAACCCTGCGGACCCGGTAGTTATTCCAGTCGGCTATATATAAATTGTCACTACTGTCCCAACGTTCAAAAATTATTTTACATAACATATTGATAATATGGAA
>JAIORP010000113.1 GCA_021108075.1 Candidatus Omnitrophota bacterium
TACACTTGGGCATTTGCCAGAGCCTCTGGCTACCCACAGATTTTATTAACGAGGCAATAAATTGTTCTATCTTAATTCTGCTTTTCTCGATGATTTAGCGAGAATATCAGAATTGAACCCGAAAAAAAATGGTGTTGTTTCTCACAAAGTGATTATTTGCAATTGTTTAGAAAATTTTACTCATCAGGGCTTGACGAAAGTCTGTAAAATGCTGAAGTAAAACAATTTATAAGAAACGACACCATCTTTTGCAAAACGGTATGGTTTGTGTCATACTTTATGTGCATTTTAATACTAATAATACTAATAATAATTCTACAATGTATTCCAAAAAAATATTAATAATTTTTTTTACTGTGACCTTTTTGTCTCAGTCAACGCTTCCTTATGTTGTTCAACCTGCGTATGCCCAAGGTGTGATCACGCCCAGTGCCTTCATGGGTAATGTTTTAAATCTTCCAGCCGTCGGGAGCCTGGTACCGTTAAGTGATGCTTACAAACCGATTCTTTTAAAAGGGCTTCGCTTGGATATCGAGCATCCTTTGAAATTTGATTTTATCCTGGACGTCGGCGAGCACCCATCCATTCAAGCCCAAGATTTAGAAGCTGAGTCCTCGAAACTGATCAAATATTTTCTGGCCTCGTTAACAGTCCCGGAAGAGGATTTATGGGTGAACCTGTCTCCGCATGAACGGGACCGCATTATCCCGAACGATTTCGGCGTGACAGAAATGGGCCGTGACCTGCTGGCACAGGATTATCTGCTTAAGCAATTGACAGCATCGTTAATGTATCCCGAGAATGATCTGGGCCGTGAATTCTGGGAAAGGATCTACCAGAAAGCTTATGAACGATTTGGAACAACAGATGTCCTGGTGAATACCTTTAATAAAATTTGGATCATCCCTGATTATGCCGAAGTTTACACCGAAGGCCGGACAGCTTTGATTGTTGACTGTCACCTCAAAGTCATGACCGAGCAAGACTACATCAATAAGGCGACTCAAGAAGATAAATCTCTGGAACGCCTGGGGATGGAATCCTCCAAACTGACAGAACTCGGTAAGGCCAATATGTCGCTGGCCACAGAAGTTATCCGCGATTTACTCATCCCGGAGATTGAAAAAGAAGTTAACACGGGTAAAAATTTTATTCAGCTCCGTCAGATTTATCACTCGCTGATTCTGGCAACATGGTTCAAACAGAATTTAAAAGAAAGCATTATCTCGCAAGTCTATGTTGGCAAAAATAAAGTGGCAGGTGTTGATGTCGAGGACAAAGAGATTAAAGGAAAAATTTATCAGCAATATTTAGCCGCTTTTAAGAAAGGCGTCTATAATTATATCCGTGAAGATTATGATCCGGTGTATCAAACAGTGATGCCACGCAAATATTTCTCTGGTGGAGCGGGTTTTGAGAGGGTCGGCAATATCACGACTTTCACTTCCTTGCCAGAGCGAAAATCATTGGCCATGAAGAATATTGACCGGGCGATGCTGGTCAAAGCAAATCTAACCACGCCGGGGAAAGGTGTTGTTCAGGCAGCGCAAGGTCAAACGCAAACAGATCCGGATGTCTTGGAATCACCTGAGCGCCGGGATTTTCTCAAAATTTCCGGACTTGCTGTCGCGAGCACGGCAGCGACCTTGTTCATGCCGTCTTTCCTTCAAGATGTTCAAGCACAGGACAAACAGGCATTAGACCCGTCTTTGGACATCCGTTTTGATTATGAATATTTTAAGCGCTTATCCGGCCGTGAAGGGGTGGATTATTTTGAAAAAATTAACAAAGCCTTGTCCGAGAATAAACTTCCTCGTCAGAAAGTCGGACGATTATTATGGCAAATTTATAATGCGAGTCCTATGGTTTGGAACCGGGCCCAATCAATCCGGATCCTTATCCGGCAAGGGTATATCAAAATGGAGGAAATGAATTCATTGCTCGATCAAACATATGATCAGGATGTTTTATCCGTCATTATGATAGCCCTGGCGCAGAAGCCGACGCCGCAAGTCGCTGACCTTTTCGCCAGCCGGATCAAAAAGGAGTACGCTCCTGAATGGCTGAAAGAACCTTTTTATCAGATGTTGCAAAATGCACCGAGGAAAGCTTTGACCAGGAGTTTATTAGCCCAGGTGAAAGACGATGATTTGCGGGCCTTAGGTCTTTTAGCGGCCAAGCTGCCGGGCATGAATAAACGCTTAGTACGGATGGATGATTTCAGTCCGGAATATCTGGAAGCCTTATCGCTTGCGGCCACACCACAATCAGAAGCACGACTGATCGACATATTGAAGACAAAGGACTTTGTTGATTTTACCGATTTAATGATTGCCATCGGCAAACTGAGGACACAAACGAGCAACAAGGTCTTGCGACAACAACTGAATCGATCTGACCTGAGCCCCCGGGAGCAATCAGCTATCATGAAAGGATTATTGCATCATGGGTCATCCGAAAATTTACAGATGGTTAATGACCGATGGCAAGCCTTACCGTCGTCGAGTCCGGATGTATCGATACTGTTGGAATACATCAAGGCCGGAAAAGTCAATCCATTAGCCGCCGGGAAACTGATTGAATTAGCGCAAACTAATAAATATTCACGTTATATGCAGTACGCGATGATCAATGCCCTGTCACAATTGGATACAGCAGAATCACGACAAGTTTTATTAGAATGGAGTCAAGATGATCAGATTGTGCAAGCCATCGGCAAGGAACTGTTTAAGGCTTTAGCCAAAACAGGAACCAGGGGGGCCGAGAACTTTTTTAAATCCTTAGTCCAACAGGGGAAAGTACAACCGCAGGATGAAACCTTGATCCGAAACATGGGCCAACTCAGAACGCCCGGGGCCTTTGACTATCTGAAGACACTATTTTTAAGTACGGAAGATCGAGGCACGAAATTGCAAGTGTATGAAGCGATGACGAATACGAATTCCATTGTTGCGGTTGATTGGTTATTGGATCGATTAGCAATTGATGATATCTTCACCCTGAACCAATTTTATCAACTGGATCTTGTGAATTTTCTTAATTACGAAGTGGGGTCGTATGCCTTTGACCTGCTTACTCCATATCTTAAAACAACACAGGGCAAGACGCTGGCGCTCTACAAAAAAATAACGGATACACAACTGGAACGTTTTATCGGTTCTGATTTACGCGCGGTTAACAACGCCGAAGACCTGGACAATTATCAGAAAGAACAGGTTTTTGCTTTAATGGCCAGACGTTTGCGGAAGCGTCCGAACGCGTTATACCTGATTCTCGCATTATCGCAGGAAACGACGAGTCATAGTTTCCCGGCCTTCTTTAAAGTTTTTAACACGGTCTTGGACGATGAATATGGTCAGCTTGATTATATTAAATTTGCCAGAGAACGGATGAACAGTGCCCTTCTATCAGAATTTCTGTTTACGATCCTTATATTTAATAAATTTGATACGACTTTATCAACCATAGCTGAAATTTATGGAAAAGAGAATTTTATCGCTGAGATTTTTAAAGCGGTCGATATGGGGCAGCACATGGATTCACCGGTATTGACCGCAAAGTTAATCGAGGGGATCCTGACATTTATGCGAGATACCAATGCCGTAACGATGGATAACATTCTCAAGATGTTGATTCAGGCCAATAAGAATTTCGCTTATCTTATTAAACTTATGTCCGATAGCGGGAAAGTAAAAATAACGGATCAGGATTTAAAAGCGGAAATGGATGCGATACGATTGCCACGTTTAAATCCTGTCTGGGAAGGGCCACAAGAAAGCTGGGTTGATCAGGAGGGTGTCATTCAAGCGAACCTGCATTGGTCCACAGCCGACGCTGGTGAGGCGCGACACTTTGAAGACTTTCAGAAGATTTTTACGAATGGAAAAAGTGTGAGCGCGTATTATGGAAGTTTTAGCGGATACAAAAATATGTCCAATAAAGCGGAATATCGCGATAAAGTCAAAAAGCGCAAGGCAAAAGGTGTGCTGGTTAAAACGTTTGCTCAGACGGGCCGCAAGATGGAGATCTATCTTTATTCGGACTATGAGGCATTGAGTAAACAACAAGCCCCGATAACCATCACTCGTGGTCATTCGGGAGAAGAGGGTAATGACAATTATTCAGGACAAGCCAATGGTGTGCGCTTCGTCAGCCATTGCCGGTCGATCAATGACGCGGACCAACTCGTCCTCGTCGATCCATTGAGCGCGTTAATTACGATAATGGGAACAGGCCGGGCGGTTGAAACGAATCCGGCGCTTTATTACTTCTTTGAGTATTTGGGGACCAAAGATAAATATGGCGACTGGGGTGAGGTCAAAGATTTTGTGGGGGATGATCACATGCCTAAGAGTATTCAGAAATACAATTTTCCGACGGATGACTCCAGTCTTCCATTCGCTGCCGCCCTGCAGCTGATCAAACAGGCCGTTGAGGGTGTGGGGGAGCAAACAACAGATCAAGCGATGCTGAGTCAAAAAATCATGGCGCCGTTTATGCTCCATGTGAATGAGATGCTCGGGCGTTATCCGAATGGTTCTATTGCGGCAACACAGCAGGATTATTTGGATAATACCCAAAGGGCGAAAGATGACTTAAAAGACGACCAAATGATTCGGCAATATCCGGAAGTTGGCGTGATGTGGGGCATGTTTAATTTGACTGATCGTTTGAGGGATACGGATGATATTGAAATTTTAGCGCGGTTAACCAATGGGGTTTTAAGTTATTATCGCAGCCATACGCGAAGGGCGCAGCGGGTTGAAGCGTTGATGAACCCTGTGCACTTTGAGCTTAGAAGGGAAGGCGGCCAGCGTTTTCTCGCCCATACTCAATTGGGTGTGATGGTGCCGATCCTGGCTGTTGACGAAGGTTACCAGTTTAAATTTTTTGCCGAAGGGGCTGAACAGGGAACAGATCAAACAGGGGCTGAACAGGCGATGTTGACGGTGGCAACAACAGGCCTCTCAGCCCAGGGGACCGTTCCGGAGGGGCTCATCCTGGCCGATAACCGGCCGGCGGAAATGAAAGAAATATTATATGATGCGTCATTGGAAATGTTGTTCATTAACGGTCAGCCCTTTTCTGTGGAGGATAGAGGCGATAACACATTGATCTTTGATTATCCTGGTAACTCAAACCTGGTCATCCGCCTATCACGGTCCAGCCTGCAATTAGATGAAGGTGAGATAGCCGCATTTCAAGAATGGGGTCAAGAGCCGTTTGTGCCGGGTATTTTTGCCTGGGGGAAAACAGATAACGGCCATCCGTTTATGATTGTTGAAAAGATTGATGGTAGTGCCTTAAGCAAATTTAAACAGTTGGATGATGGACAAATAGAATTCGTTTTGAGTCTGATGGCTGAATTGCTCAAACGCCGTATTTATATCGCGGACCTTAAGCCGTCAAATATTATGATTGGCACGACCCAACAAAACAAAACCCTGCGGGCGTTTATTCCGGATGTGGCCTGGCTGGAGCAACGCCCGGATGTGAGCGTCGAAGATTTGGCCGCGGCCTACAAGGCGTTTATCCAACAGCATTTTAACTTGATGTTTTCCTCACAGGAGGATCGGGAAAATAAAGACCCGCAAGGAAAAATTACCGCTTTTTTAGATCAGGTCATTAACAAAGAGATCAATCTTGAACGAGTCGGTGGTATCGACTTTAATCCGCGAAATTTAGAGATACGTCAAACCGGCGGTGCTCTGGACATCGATATCCCTGAATTAGATGTGCAGGATTTACATGATCCCGCTTTCCCTGGTTTCACACCGGTCATTCTGGAAATTGTTCCCATCAACAATTTGCCGCTGTTACTGGGTGAAGTGCGAGATAATAGGAGTTCTCCGTTAACATAGTCAAGTGCTGTTTAGCTATTCTTATTGTAAAAAATAACACGATGATAAATAAAAGTGCAAGCATTTTTTATAATACAGATATGCGTTTTATGGATTGCAAAAGGAAGGAATGACATCCGTCCGCGGTCTTTAGTCCCAGCGGGAATTCCCCGCGGATGAGCGCCGAGGGCGCTTGTAACAATAAGTACCACGGGGGTGAACCCGTGGAAATCTATTGTTTATTAAACGAAAAGGAAGGGCATGATGAAGAAAATTTTAATTATCGAGGATGACAAAGGTTTAATGAAAATGCTGTTATCTTTATTGACGGATCAGGGATATGATGTCGTGCAAGCGTTTGATGCCATGAAAGGGGTTCAATTAGCCCACAAAGAAAAACCGGATCTTATTCTTCTGGATATCATGCTGCCAGCCGGAGATGGCGAAACAGTGATTAGCCGGGTCAGAGAATCGGTCTTAATGAGCGCGATCCCGATTGTTGTGATCAGCGCAATACAAGATGAAGACAGGAAGATGGCCATTCTTGATTTGGATGTGAAGGCCTTTATTCACAAGCCGTTCGACAAGGATGTCTTGCTGGATACAATCAAACAGCACATTGGTGATTAACCCGGAACATGCAATTGGGATCACCTGCGAAGGCAAAACTCGTCGCGTTGCTACGTTATGCTCGGGATTATTTCGTTCACCGTATCTTGATACGCTTCACGAAATAACCCTCCAATGCCGTGCACTTGCAACAACTTTTGCCTTCTTGTTAGGACGCCAATTGCATTTTCCGGGTTAATCGATCATTGTTCGTGAAGGAACTGATGTCCTGGCGGTCTGAGTTTTGCGTTTGCGCAGGAAGACACGATATATTTTCGTTAAAGTCACACATTCGTCACATTTTTGGGATAGAATTTGTCGTATATATAATATTATACCAAATTCATTAATAAATTGTTCTATCTTAATTCTGAAAAGCAGAATTGGTT
>JAIORP010000211.1 GCA_021108075.1 Candidatus Omnitrophota bacterium
TACCAGCAGAGCATGGAGATACACGAAGAGCTGGGGAATAAAAGCGGCATCGCAAAAACTCTGCGCCAGCTCGGAAATATCCACCAGAATCAGGGGAACTATGAGGAAGCTTTCAAACTATATCAGCAGAGCCTTGAGATAGCCAAAGAACTAGGAGGTAAAAAAGGGATTGCAGACACTCTGCGCCAGCTCGGAAATATCCACCAGAATCAGGGGAACTATGAGGAAGCTTTCAAACTATATCAGCAGAGCCTTGAGATAGCCAAAGAACTAGGAGGTAAAAAAGGGATTGCAGACACTCTGCGCCAGCTCGGAAATATCCACCAGAATCAGGGGAACTATGAGGAAGCTTTCAAACTATATCAGCAGAGCCTTGAGATAGATGAAGCGCTGGGAAAAAATCTGGGAGAGGCACATTTCAACTATGCAGTTATATTAGATGAATTAGGGCGAACTGAGGAGGCTGAAGAAAATTATAAAAAATTTATTGAACTAAACCCAAATCATTACAAAGTTCATTATAATTTTGCAGTTCTTTTAGAAAAACTAGGAAGAATTGAAGAAGCGATTGAATACTACCATAAAGCTCTTAAAATCACATTTGATAGTGAAGAAATAAAATCAGTCTCCATTAGATTTTTTGAAGTTGGTTCTTTTCTTGTTAAGCAAGGCCGTTGGTACGAAGGCCTAAATCTACTTGAAGAAAGTCTTTCTGTTTTCCGTCAAGGGGATGACATTAAAGCTCACGCTGACACCATATATCAAATTGCGCGTACTCATCATTTAATGGGCAACCTTGACAAAGCCCGTATTCATTACCGAGATGCACTGCGTCTGTACGATCATATCAGCTCCCAGGATGGAATTGCAGCATGTAAGGTTGGAATTGGGAGGTTGATGCTCCAGATGGGTTTTACTGATGAAGCCTTGAATGAATTGACCAAAGCCGGTCAGATTTATCATGAACTTAATAATGAAAAACGAATTGTCGAAATAGAAGAAATAATTCATTTGGTCAATGAAATCAAGGAGAAACAGATAATATGAGTTCAATTGATAGTATTTGGGATGAATGTGATAGTATCTTTTCACATTGGGGATTGCGCGAAATTCCTTTTTCTGAAAGTGTATCTCCTTCACGAATCACAGAGCTCCATGAAGTATTCACTGGGCGAGAAACGGAACTAAGAAAAGTTCTCAACCTATTAAAAGGTCAAGAACGTAAGCGTATTCTCATTTATGGATGGGCGGGTATTGGTAAGACTGCTTTCATTCTTGAAATATTGGGTGTTCTGCAACGTAAGGCTAAGGATACACTGACAGCTTATATCAGCTTGCCGCCTGAAACGGATTTAGCGACTGCAGCACTTATCGCTTTAGCTCTAGCAATGGATAATGACGAATGGGCACAGCAACAATTGAACCAAATGGGTTTACCTCCTATAAATCCTGTTACGCATAACACAACTGAAATAAAAATGGATATTTTTGGAATTGGTGGAAGAATTGAGAAGGAAGAAAGTAACATTACTCCACCAAAATTTCCTTCGCTCAGTTTTGAAGGTCTCCTAAATCGTGCTCTTAGCAAGTACAGTCGGGTCGTTATAGCCATTGATGACGTAGATAAGCAAGACCCAGCCCGAGTCCGTCAATTACTGCATGACGCGCAGGGAATGCTAAAGAGTGACGTGTGTTTTATCCTCACAGGACATCCATCTGGCATAACAAGAGATATTTTAACAAGCGAAAGAGGACTATTTGACCTTACACTTAAACTAGAAGAACTGGATATGTCTACTACTTATCAAATGCTTATCAATTATCTGAATAGCGTTCGCCCAAAAAACTCTCGCTATGATTATGAAGATCCTCGTTCAATAAATCCATTTACCCAAGAAGCAGCTCAAACATTGTGCAAACGTTCTGGTGGGGTGCCAAGATGGCTCAATAGATTAGGCAATTATGTATTGCTCAAAGCCGCAGAACTTCAAGCAGATTTAATTACAACTGATGTATTACAACAAGGACTAGAATATGCTAATCAACAATTGCGTGGCCAACAAAATTTAACACCTGAAGATTATTATGTACTTGACCTTGTGCTTGAAAAAAGAATATTGTCAGATGCGACAATTACTATTACAGACCTTGAACGAGTTAAGGTTAAAGAATTCAGTGAGATTCTTCCCGTTTTAGATAAACTAATTCAGTTCGACCTGGTGCGTAGGTTACCAACAGAACACACTTCAGATTACGAAGCTACTCCCATGCTGTTGGGGGAGCATGGAAAGCCAGATCGTGAAAAAGATGTAAGACCTGTAATTAGCGGGGGTACTGGAATAACCGCAGGGGGCGATGTAACCTTTGGTGATGTGAGCGGTCAGTTTGCAGCAGGAGACCATATTGAACAAATTCAATCTATAGAGCAAACTGATCTCGAAGAGCTCAGGAAGAGTCTTCTTGCCTTCCAGGAACAAGTCGCTCATCTTGGCCTTTCCCCTAATTATCAAAATGTTGTCAATGGTGCTATAAGCGCTGCCGTTATTGAAGCTGAGGAGGATAAACCTACACTTTCAAAAATAAAAGAGGGATTTGAAAGTGCCCTCAATACCATTAAAAAAGCAGGAAAGACCATACAAGAGACCTCTGAACTTTACGAGCCAGCAAAAAAGATTGCACAATTGATTGGTGTGAGTCTTTCCCCTCTACTCTGAAAGACTGAAAGGTTTTGACTTGCCTCGTGCATGGTATGCTATGCCGCTATTTCCGACTTTGCCAAAAATAGGACATTGTCATGTTCCCGCTAATATAAAGGAGAGGGGGTACAATAAATGAGACCTTCAACTTAAGACTCCTTTTGAATCTTTTTTTCAATTTCTGGATCCAGTAAATGCCTCTATCCACCAATGTCTGCAGGCTCCCCTTGCAGCTCCAGAAAATATCCTGACCTGTTTGATCCTTGATGTCCTGGTCAAGACACGATACTCCTTCGTTAAACCCATCCTGCCAGCCGTCTTTTAATTTCCGATTTTTCAGCTTCGGTAAACGGTAATGCCTGATAGTGGTTCATACTTGTAAACGAATCATGCCCTTGCCTGAGACAAATGAAATTCATCGGTAACCCTGCTACATACATCCAGGATTCAATTGATTTTCGTGTGGTCTTCGGCACGATCCCTTCCTTCCCAAGCCCGGACTTACCAGCCCAACGTTTCAGATTTTCATTCCATACCTTTACTGCTGACGGTCTCTTATTCTTGAAAAAATACGGCAGCTCACTCACCAGCTGCGGCGGTATCGGATGGATATACCTCTCAGGTGCCACCCGTTTAACCTTTTTTTGTGCCTCCCTGGGTAGGTGTATCGTATTTCGTTCCCGCAGCCACCACCCAGGATGATAATAGAACCGCTGCACTTCAACATACCGCATCCCTGACCAGAAGCACACATTAAAAATAGTCCTGAGATAATCCTTATCAATGTTAGAGACAATCCTATCATAATCAAAAGGGGATATTACCCTTACCTTGTGTCCTTTATCTGAGGTTATGAATATCGGTTCAGGCATAATGTGACGGTATGGTTTTATTAAAACTTAACCTTTTCACTGTATTTTGGCAAATTAACCTGGCATGAAATGATTGGTAACGTATCAAAAAGGTAATGTTTTACTATAAAACAATGTGGTCAACAATATCATTTCTTTCCAGTTCTCTTCATCAGAGAGCAGACCCGACGGCAGGATTTTAACCGACAATGGGACATGTTTTTTTTATCTCCAATATCTTGTTTGATTATTTTTCTCTTTTATGCTTCAAGGCACACCTGTCACGAGCCCCGACCAAAGAGGCTGTCCGACAATTACTGGTAGTAATAATAGTTACCCTTATTTTTAAATTTAAATCGCTAATCGCCCTCCGTTTTTCCGAAATTTTGAATTGACAGACAGCCTCAAATTATGACGAAGCTTGTATTTTATCGCCCCGCACATACCTCTCACAAACCAAGCTCAGCGCATGAGCGATTGCAACTGGTCCGCAGAACAAAGATAGGCAGCCGGTCCATTTTGAAATGACAGGCAACGGGTCGTTATACTCTATTTTCGGGGGTGTATCTTCCAACTTAATCGCCATGATACGACATCGATACCATTATATACTAATACCATATTGTGGTAAAAATTGACATTGTGGCTTAAACTGAAATGGCAAACAAACCAGAAACAAATGTTGCTCCCTTTGTGGAGTAAAAATGAATACAGAAGATAATGAAACCGTATGAATCGTGTGGCATTCGTGACATATTTACGATGAAACACACGACTGTTTTTCAGTTGATGTCAGAAATGGAAGGAACTGAACAAAAATTAAAGGAAATGATGTAAATGTCAAAACAGATTCGAATAGAGGATGATATTCATGCCTGGCTCCTTGATCATAAAGATTCACAACGGCGGAACGTTTCTGATGTAATCAGGGAACTAATCGAGTTTCGGGAACAATACCAAAGTGATTGATTTTGCAGCGAGCGGTCTGAATGGACCGGTTTTTTTCCACTTTTTTGATGAGTGGGATTGAAGTTTTCAAATTTTAAAACAATAACAAGCGTAACATTGTATGAAATCCTGGATTTATGCTTAATTTAATCAATCTGGCCTCTTGCTATTGAATATATCAATTAAACAAATACAAATAAATTAAACAGTCTGGCTGTTGAGAGTGAGGCGATATACACTCCGCTTTTTGTTATGTTGATGATTGCATCTTCTTTGTTCCAGTAACAATAATCGACATATCTCTTTCATAACAGTTCTTCAGTCTCTGTAGTCCTGGCATCAGATTTTCAAAGACAGATCCGCGAACTTCACATAATGTTGTAATACTTAATCGCCATGCTGCGACTCAGGTACCTTTATATATAAATACCACATAGTGATATTTGTGGTAAAATACCACAAACTGCGGGGTATAATACCCGTCTGTGTGGTTCTATGAGTATAAGCAGGACACTGTCAATGGAACGGTTCTGACCACACACAAATCAAAAAAAAATGAACGGTTGGATTGGTGTGTTGCCCGGAGGGAGATTTTGCGCCGTCTCCCTCCACACATAACAATAAGATTTGGACAGAATGAAATATAAATGTATCTATAAATGAAGTGATTGCTGTTATGGAAAAGATATCACCATCTACAATTTGAATGCAAATTGAGGGCTAAATCACAAATTCTACGTTATAGGACACGACCAACAATTCCACGAGTTGAACGAATACAAGATCAGAGTAAACTTTGGATAGTTTCAGCTACTTTCTTCACGATCGTAGAATCCAGTCCGCCCTTTTCGTCATCCTGAGTAGTAAAGAAGTTTTCCCCCTCAATGAACTCATTCTTCACATACCAGTCTTTCTTCCATTCCCATGCCTTTCGATAATCGTCACGGGAAAGCATTCCAAGGTGTTCCCAAATAATCCGATCACCAGCAGGGTCTACAAATGTGAAATCAGGGCGCATCTTGCCGGGCACATTTGCGCCTTCAACAGAATCTTCGTACATGTAATCGATATTCATCTGATGGAGCATATTAGCAATAACAAGTTCCGATTTGCTTCGAACCATTTGTCCATTTTCACATCGATGGATGAGATACTCAGCATAGGGTACATCATCCAGACGTTCACGAATGACAGTACGGAATAGGTTTGTGTTTCGGCGGGCGGTTTCGGATTTTTCCGGCTTCGTGAATTCGTAAAGTGATGATGCTGTGTCGCCTTCAACCAGAAGAATCAAATGATCCCGTGATCTGGTTAATGCAGTGTATAGCAGTTCACGCGAAAGGACACGGCAATTTTGCGGTAATATTACAAAGACACGCCGAAACTCACTTCCCTGAGCTTTGTGAACCGTCAATGCATATGCAAGTTCAAGGGGACCCGAACCGGATGGAAAATCCCTTGATTGATATCCAACTCTGTAACCGGGGCGACCAGCGAAAACGACATTTAGATATTTTCCTATATGATTGGCAATTATTCCAATCTCTCCGTTGGCAAGATAAATCTTGCTTTGTGATTTACCATCATATGCAGATCGCTTTTGATTGCGGTTCTGAATCACTTTATCGTGAACAACGATCTTCTCATCCCCCAGTGAGAGTCCCCATGGTTCCTGGGCGCTTTGAAGTTTTGCGGCACGGAATTGCCGTTGTAGCCATCGGTTTAAGTCATAAACACCATGGGGATGCATCCGAACAGGCGAAAGTATCTGGAAGTTCTCTGCACCTTCCGGGGCATCGAATGGCATCATGCCATCTTCTGTGAATCCCAGTGCGTGATTGAATCCTTCTATGTCATTTGCACCCTTAAGTCCCAAATGTTTCTGAAACTGTTCCAGAAGACGTTCATGCAGTTCTTCGGGTGTTTTCCAGAAGGGGGGTATCCACTTAACTCCCGTAACTTCATATAGGTAGAAGAGTTTAATGTT
>JAIORP010000024.1 GCA_021108075.1 Candidatus Omnitrophota bacterium
TCGCCGACAGTCGTCCCCAGGGCCAGGGCATAGCTCGTCACGCCTGTGCCGGTGTCCCAGGTAAACGTGACGGATTTGGTGTCGATCAATGTTCCGGCGGTCGGTAACTGCAAGACAGCTTTGACCGGGACCTGCCCGCCGGCCGTGTAGGTGTAATCCACATGATGCCATTGTCCGGCCATTATTGAAGACAGACGCACATAAAGCGTGCTGGCGTTTAACGGCAGATTATTGACGGTCCGACTGGTGGACGTGGTCTGTCCGGAAGAATGATATTGTGTCCCACCGACACCGGTCCCGACGGATAACCAATACGCGCTCACACCAGTGCCTGTATCCCAGGTAAAGGTCTCGCTCTGGCTCAAAGTCGCGCCTGGCGCGGGGGATTGCATGGCGGCCGGGGCATCAGGAATGTTCGCCCGGTTAAAGGTGTAATCATTGTATTCCCATTGTCCGGCGATAACCGAATACAAACGGACATACAGGGTCTGCCCGTCCAGTGGAATATAATTATATGTGTAGGACGTGGCCGACAGGACGCCGCTGTTTAAAATATCGTCATCGCCAACAGTCGTCCCCAGGGCCAGGGCATAGCTCGTCACGCCTGTGCCGGTGTCCCACGTGAACGTGACAATCTTTGTATTGATCGTTGATCCGGGAGTTGGCGCTTGAATTTCCGCCAGGATGTAGGATTGCGCGAATACTGGACTGGCAAATGCGCAAAGGCAGAATAAAGAAAAAATAAGAATGAAAATTTGTCGTTTGAAATTGATAAACATGATTGAACCCCTTTGTAATGATTGGATCAACAGTATATATAATAAAACAAAAAATGTTTTTGAAAAAGATTGAATTCCACAACTATTAAGTCCTGAGAAATTATCCCAACTAATTGATAGACGAGTTTCTCAACGCAAAAAGACACACTTTTCTTTAATTATTTTTATATGTTATTTTTCTGAGTGGATATTTAGGAAAATAATATCCATCAAGTGTTTTAATTCCCCTTGTTAATAAACTTGAGTTGACCGTATCATCCGCTCTGTTCAGAAACTAATCCGAAATTGTCCAAATTAATAATGTGATCGATGGAATAAAGGGAAGTTCATGGAGGTTGAATTGATGGATCATCAACTTAATTTGTTATATTATAGAACAACTGCCGTCGCTTTGCAAGGAAAAAATAAAAAAAATGGTGTCGTTTCTCACAAGTTAATTGATATGAAATACTTACAATATTTCAACCCGAAAAACGCGTTGAAAAATAATAAATTATTTCATATCAACTACTTATAAAAAACAACACCATTTTGTTAAAACTTCAGGTTCAGGCCCACATTAAAATTTGTTTCCGGAGCGGGATAAATATATTTCGTGGTTAAATAAGAGGACACGTATGTCGCGTATTTCTCCTCGGTGATATTATTAACCTCCGCGTAAATTTCCAGCGGATCTTTATCATAAGAAACCCGTCCATCCAGCACAAAATACGGTTTGACAACCGGCAGGGCATTGCTGGTATCACTGCCGGCATACTGCGAACCGACATAACGCCCGGACAAAGACACCCGGAAATGATCCAAAAAACGCACGATCATGCCGGTGTTCGCTTGATGCCGCGGAACGAGCGGAATATATTTTCCATCATAATCGCCCTTCTTAAACCGGGGATTTTGATACGTGTAGTTCGCGTAAAATTCCCACTTGTCCAAAGGCTCCACCCCGACGAATTCCAGGAGGTTAAAACGGCTGCCCAGCTCCACCCCGACACGGCGGGTTTTGTCGTAATTCTCATTCGCGCCCCAACCAAAAAGACCTCCGGTCGGATTGTAGTATATTTCATTCTCAATATCAATCATATAAGCCGTCGCGGAAACAATGGTTTGATTCTCAAAGCGATGCTTGACTCCCAGCTCATATTGCACACCGGTTTGCTGTTCCAGATCGGTGTTCAGCACCCCGGTAATGGAATTAAACCATTCATCCGTGGCCAAAAAACGAAAGGTTTGCTGAATGTCCAAAAAGATATTTGCCCCTTTCGCATATTCATATTTAATCCCCCCCATCGACACCCATTCATCCGGCTCCTGGGACAAATCATCACTGCCATCCATTTGATTGAAATTATAATCCGCGCGATGGTAGCGGGTCCCGCCATTAATAAAAACTTGAGGGAACAATTCATACTCGAGAAAACCGTAAATCCCGCATTCAGCTTTTAATATGGTGAGTTCGGTCGTACTCATGGATTCTCTTATAATATCATTTTCATGATCATAATAATCTATCCCGGTGACAAAATTCACCTCATGGTCCATAATGGTCCGGTCAAAGATGTATTTCGCATTGATGCCGACCGTGTCGATGGCATTCTTGGTATCACTGGACCAGGCGACATTATCCGTGTAGCTGTCACGGTTACGGTAACTGAAATCAACCACTAACTCACCGAAATACATATCTTCCGGCCAGGGATTCACATCAAACGAGAAATTGATAAAACGGTCCCTTGTCCAGGCCGTATCAGATTCATTCATGGATGCCCGCCGCCCATCGGCCTCGATTTGTGCCGCAGTCAAACTACCCGGCTGGCCATATTTGTCTTCATGCCAACCCGCTTCAAGGTCCAGTTCCAGAAATTCAGAAAAGACATAACCCAAACGCGTGTTAAAATCCCGCGCGTCGATATCACTGTTTTGACGGTAACCGCGTTCGTCCGCGTCTTGCGCGTACACATAATAAGAAACATGGTTCTTTTCTCCGGACAGCTCGACATCGCTCGCTCTGCGGTCATAACTGCCATAAGAGGATCCGACTTGACCGGTCATCGCCCCGGCCCCTTTCTTCGTGATGATATTGACCACCCCGCCCACGGCATTGTCGCCGTAAAGAACAGACCCGGCCCCGCGGATGATCTCAATTCTTTCAACAGATTCTAATGGAATCTGAATCAAATCAGCTCCCGACATATCGATCGAATTGGTTTTGCGGTCATTCACCAGAAACAAAACATTGCTGATGGCCGTCTCGCCGAAGCCGCGAATGTCCAGCTTCGAGGTCTTGGATGTGCTGTTATTGGATATGTGGATCCCCAGAGCGTCCTGTAAAACATCAGGCAGGGTCCGGGCATTGGACGCCTCAATCTGTTCCCGGTCGATCACGGTCACATCACCGGTAACCTTATAATCATGTTGGCCGATACGCGTGGCGGTGATGACAACTTTCCCTAAGTCTTCTTCCCATTCAGCCCAGGCCTGCGGGCATAAGAAAATGACCAGCAAAGCAAAAATCATTCTTTTTTTCATTCCTTCTCCTTGTATAATAATATGATTTCAGGGATGCCGATGAACACCCTCGTTTTGTTCTTGCGACCCCGCCGAAAGAACAAAAAAAAACCCCTAACCGAAACAACTTCGATTAAGAGTGCACCCTGAATCTTCCTCTAAATATATGTCCACCTTATGTTGTAACGCGCAACATAACATGAAAACTGTTCCGGCAGTATTCTGACTCTGAGAAATGACGGCGTAACATCCATCGTATTTCCCATCACAGCGGCGGGACCGTTCCAGACTCACACTGGATTTCCATTTACCCATTGGTAAGATGGCTTAAAAGCCTTTCTGCCGGACTTAAGCTCCGTAAACATTTTATCTGTCCGGAACTTACCGAAACCAGACAAAACATTAAAAGCCGACCGGCCTTACCGTTTGGACCGATACAGAGAATTTTAAGATAAAAGAACAGTTGCGAAGCGAGTGGTCTTCACACGCCTGGCAATGATTTCATATAATCCGACCAACACGACCGTATACACCAGCGTACCGGCTAAAGTTGATCTAAAAAAAGGAATCGCCATCATATAACACTGGACCAAACCCGCCCATGTAGGGGCGTAAGTGTTAAACATCAGCCAAACCCCAAAATTTGTGACCACGAAAAAAATAACCGCAGACAATAAGCTGCCGCCCATCGTCAATGTCATGTTTTGCCGGCCCCGCATGCGCAAGCCGATACAGGCAATAATCAAGACGCTCCCCCAGGTGAATAGAATGGTCGAATGAAGACCGAGAAACAAATCGGAAAGGATAAACAAGGCCAGCGGCAGCAACAATGACCATTTTTTATTGACGTACAAACCACTGAAAAAAGCCAACGCCAGCACCGGAGTAAAATTAGGGACATGAAAAATAAAACGTGATAGGATTCCGACCAAAAGAATAGTAATGGCTAACATATATTCCCTTTCTTTTTATTTTTTTTATAACGCGTTTATACCAAATCCATTAATAATTGGTATCATTATAAACTATAAATTCATGAATATCAAACAAATATCTTAGTCTCTTACTCCCTTTATGACGATGCCCCCCCCTCAGGGCAAAAAAACCTTTTCTGCCATAATATCCTGTATTTTTGAGTTGAATATTTTGTATTTCCATTTATAGTAGAATAAACACCAAGAACAATGATCAACCGAAACGTCAATAAAGGATGGTATGGGATGATAAAAGTTCCTGATATCTTTCAGAATAAAAATAAAACCTATTCCTTTGAACTCTTTCCGCCAAAGACAGAAAAAGGTTATACCAATCTGATGGTAACGATCAAAAACCTGGCCGGCCTTAAACCTGATTTTATCTCCTGCACGTATGGTGCCGGGGGCGGCAACCGGGACAAAACCTTTGACATTGTTCAGCACATCCAGGACAAATACGCGATCGCGTCTGTTGCGCATTTAACCTGTGTGCTCAATACCAGAGACCAGATCAAATCGATCTTGAACGATATCCAGTCGAGAAACATTACGAATATTCTTGCCCTGAGGGGTGATCCGCCCCTGGATAATCCCGACTGGACCCCTGGTCCGGACAACTTTCAATACACGCACGAATTATGCCGTTTTGCCCGTGAACTCTATGGAGAAGCCTTTGGCATTGGCGTAGCGGGTTTTCCGGAAGGGCACATCCTTTGCCCTGACCGGGATCAAGACGCCCGGTATTTAAAAATAAAACTCGATCATGGCGCGGACTATGTGATCACACAATTCTTTTATAACAACCACGACTATTTTGAATATATTGACCGCCTGAGGTCGCTTGGCATCAAAGCCCGGATCATCCCCGGTATTCTACCCATTACAAATTTTGACGGCCTGCTGCGCTTCAGTTCAGGATGCGGTACAACCATCACAGACGACGTTAAAAAACTGTTCGAACCAACCAAAGATGACCCCCGGATCACCCTTCAGAAAGGAATAGACTTCGCGGTTCAACAATGTCAGGAATTATTGGCAGGCGGGGCGCCGGGATTACACTTCTATTGTTTAAACAAATTGCATCCTGTTGACGCGATCCTCCCCGCGGTGCGGATATAGCGCTTCTTCTACGCGGACTGTTTATACCAATTCCAGTGAATCTCCTCGCAGCAGAGCCAAGAGGCATCGAAGACGGTTCAGAAAAATAAACAGGTCTTCGCTCAAAGGGTCTTCTTGCAACTCTGAATGGACCATCCCTGCCAGCCCGGTCAAAGTACCAGCGCATATCACAGACACCCCGATACAAATACAATCGCCGCGCAGTACCGATGAGCTCAACCATCCCGCAACACCACCAGAATGTTTTTAATCAGATCCGTTTCTGTTGAAGAATCAATCCTGATCTCATAGCCGTCGGGTGTTTTGATGATCACACCTGCACGCTGTTTTTCGATCTCCGGCGCAGTTACCCGCATAAATCCTTTGTCCGTACCCTGTGGTGGGTTTTCGGATCTCAACCGTTTGCGCCAAGTATAAAAAAGATTTGGATTCAACCGCGCCTTCTTGCAATATGTGTACGCACTGACTCCTTTTCGTTGTTGATCCTCAAGGATCCTCGACCATCGGGCCTTCGCCTCTTTAGCTTTGCTCTGTTTTGTCTGCATGACTCATCTCCTTGTAAATGACTTTGAGTCATTTTACTGCCCAAGCTATCTTTGTCCAGATGGGTTGCTCAGACGGTTACCTATCCACAAGCATTTATACTGACCCTAGTTAACAAAAGTCAGAAAATAGTGTAGAATTGAGTTCCGAACGAAAGGAGGCAATTCAAAAAAGAGTCAAACCAGTAATCTTGACATTCTGATTCTCAATCTTGTACTACCGCAAAAAATGTCGCTGTCACCATATCTTCAAGAAATGCAAAAAGACTGGTTCTCTTGGCTATAACTCGCCCCTTGCTTTAAAAAAAGCAACAGCAAAATCATCTACTAATTCAGATATAGATTCTTTAATAACAATTTTGACATTACGTTTAGACACATACCCCAAATAAGCATTCCGATACTCCTTTTGACAAGTTGAATTAAAATTACATGCATTTATTTCAACATGATATGCGATAGGATAATCATCGCCAACAGTCCAGACAGTAATCAAGATTATAATACTCCCATGAATTCAGACCACTGGTTAAGGTGGAAAAAAATGGTAAAAT
>JAIORP010000045.1 GCA_021108075.1 Candidatus Omnitrophota bacterium
AGGATGAAAGTCGAATAGGACAGCAAGGAAGTTTATCACGGGTATGGGCAAGAAAAGGAACAAGACCGCGAGTTGTTAGACAAAGACAATTTTTATCCACATATATTTTTGGAGCTGTTTGTCCTGATCGAGATATTGGATGTGCGATGATTTTGCCACAATGTAATTCTGGGATGATGCAAATTCATTTAGATCAAATATCGCAAGAGATACAAGAGAATCATTATGCGATTATTTTAATGGATAGAGCCAGTTGGCATACAACGGAAGCTTTAAATATTCCTAAAAATATATCGCTTATGCCTCTGCCTCCGTATTCACCAGAACTCAATCCAATGGAACAAGTTTGGCAACAGTTACGTAAAATTAAGTTATCCAACACAAATTTTAAAGATTATGATCACATTGTTGATTCTTGTTGTGAAGCTTGGAATTGCTTTTGTGATGAAGATGGAAATATTAACAATTTATGCTCTCGCGATTGGGCTAATTTTTAGGTCTTTATTTTCTGGAATTGGTATTATGCCTTTTATTTTTTCAAACACGATTTTTAAAGAAGTTCTCATTGTCACCCCAAAAGTTTTTACCGATCACCGGGGATATTTTGCGGAAACCTATAAATTTTCCGCATTCAAGAATAAGGGTATCCACCATCACTTTGTTCAAACCAATCATTCACTATCGACAAAGGGTGTTATTAGAGGCATTCATTTCCAAAAATGTCCAAAAGCTCAGGCAAAATTGGTTCGCTGCGTTCGAGGTGAAATTCTTGATGTTATCGTTGACGTTCGCAATGGATCACCGACTTATGGCCAGTGGTTAGGCGAAAATCTTTCCGCAGAGAATAAAAAAATGTTTTACATCCCGATCGGCTTTGCCCATGGGTTCTGCGTTCTATCCGAAGAAGCGGAAATTCTCTATTTATCCTCGGAAGAATATGACCCATCGACTGAGTCTGGCATCATTTGGAATGATCCGGACCTTAAGATTAAATGGCCGGACATAAACATCATTGTTTCTGATAAAGATAAGAAACTTCAGCAATTAAAAGAGATTAATAGTGGATTTAAATACCCTGCAGAATAAAAAAATACTCATCACCGGCGCTTCTGGGCAATTAGCCAAAGAACTTGCAAACAACTTAGCCCGGAGCCAAATTCTTTTTGTTGCCCCCGCAGAAAATGATTGTGACATTACAAATAGCAAAACAATGAATGATACGATCAATCGTTCCGGTGCTGATATCATTATCAATTATGCGGCCTATAATCAGGTTGATTTGGCCGAAGAAAATAGAGAAACCGTTTTTGCCGTTAATACGCGCGCGGTAGAAAATTTAGCAAGCATTTGCAAGGATAATAACCTCACGCTTGTCCACTTTAGTTCCGACTATGTCTTTGACGGGGAAAAATCTGATTTATACACAGAAGCAGACGAGCCGAATCCTTTAAATGTCTATGGAGAAAGCAAACGGGCAGGAGAAGAATCGCTCATCCGAATTAATCCCCATTTCTTAATTTTTCGGCTCAGATGGGTAGTGGGCCCAGGACAGCAAAATTTCATTTTTAAACTGAACCAATTGGCATTAAAGAATCATGTCCTAAAAATCACGGCTGATGAATGTTCTGTTCCAACATTCGCCAACACAATTGTTGATATCACCCTTCAATCATTATCAAAGGGTTTAACAGGGTTATATCACCTGACAAATAGCGGATATGCATCAAGATATGAGTTATCCCGGCAATACTTAAAAGAAACGAAAAAAGAGAATATCATCGTTCCTGTGCCATTAGGTTATTTCCCGACCAAGGCAAAACGGCCCCGCTTTTCTGCTATGAGCAATAAAAAATTACAAAATGCTCTGAACACCGTTATCCCGCACTGGGAAAAGGACCTTAAAAGGTATTGTCAATTAAATCCCAGTTAAAATAGTCATAAAAGATAGAGGCCACAATGAAAAAAATACTCGTAACAGGCGGAGCAGGATTTATTGGATCCAATTTCATTCTGTATGCTCTTAATCATTATGAGCAATACACCATCATCAATTTTGACGCTGTTACGTATGCCGGCAACCTCGAAAATCTTATAAGTGTGGACAATCATCCCCGTTACAGTCTCATCAAAGGGAATATTACTGATCCAAAAACTGTCGCAGACGCCATGCAGGACATTGATATTGTTGTTCATTTTGCGGCGGAATCCCATGTTGACCGCAGCATTACTGGGCCAGAAATATTTACGATCACAAACGTCCTGGGAACCCAGATTTTACTGGATCAAGCCCGGCACAAAGGCGTTAAGCGCTTTATCCATGTTTCCACAGATGAAGTTTACGGCAGTTTACCCGCGACAGGGTATTTCACAGAAACAACACCCTTAGCTCCCAACAGTCCATATTCCGCCAGTAAGGCCGGAAGTGATTTGATTGTGCGGGCTTATTTTGAGACATATGGCTTTCCAACCATCATTACACGCTGTTCAAACAATTATGGCCCTTACCAATTTCCTGAAAAATTAATCCCTCTCATGATAACCAACGCCTTTGATGACCTTCACCTGCCTGTCTACGGTGATGGAATGAATGTTCGAGATTGGTTATTTGTTGAAGATCATTGCCGGGCCATTATGACGGTGCTGGAAAAAGGGAAGGACGGAGAAACTTATAACATCGGGGGTAATAATGAGTGGCATAATATTGATATCGTTAAATTGATCCTTAAAATATTAAACAAACCCCTAACGCTTATTCAATATGTGACCGATCGCCCCGGACATGACCGCCGTTACGCTATTGATGCGGCAAAAATTAAACATGAACTTGGATGGGAACCAACGATTAAATTTGAAGACGGTATTGTTCAGACAATCAAGTGGTATCTCAATCACCCTGAATGGTGGCAACCCTTGAAAAAATAATCGCTCAAGATACCATTTGTTTATCCGGTTGATAAGAGTTTTCTGTCACTTGAATCCGCATATAAAAAGCAGATTTTATATGTAATCCCCATCATTTATTGATATAATCACTAGCTGATAATGCCGTTATTCATTTCATAACATTCAATAATTCTTTTTACATTTTCCGGGTTAAAATCATGATTGCCGATAAGACGCAGCCTTAACACCATATGAGTTAGCTTAATCATTTATGAATGAATACGTAATACCAAGTCCATTAAATAATTACCAACGTCATTATAATTTAAACGAGAAAATTAGCATTCAAATAGGACAATTTTTTAATGGATTTGGTATAATTTCATTCTCTCATATTAATCCTCAGGAGGCATTATTATGAAATTAGAACAGATTCGATGGAAAAATAATGACAATGGCTGGGAGATTGTTCAATCGGAAATAGACAACTTGCAAAATGTGCAATTGGTCATGGTGTTTGGTGATCCAAACCTCGTCCAGGTAGAAGAACGATATCAAGAATTAAAATCACGCTATCCGCAGGCCCATATCGCGGGCGGATCAACTGCAGGAAACATACTGGGAACGACCATAACAGATGAAGACATTGTTGCGACGGCCGTATTCTTCGAAAAGAGCCAAATCAAAGTCCTTTCTGCCGATATTGACAACCCGAATGACCTGCAATCCACCGCGGCGAATCTCGTTCAACAGTTAAAGGGGGAGGACTTTAAACATGTGCTTGTCCTATCGGACGGGATCCATTTTAATGGCAGCGAACTGGCTAAAGGCATGAACACTCAGGAAGATGCCCCTGTGACAGGCGGCTTAATGGGGGATAAGGGCCAATTTAAAGAAACCTATGTCTTTGCAGATAGCGCGGCAAAACCCAAGAGGATCGTTCTCATCGGGTTTTACGGCAAAGATCTATTTACAGGTTATGGTTGTTTCGCGGGATGGGGTGAATTCGGCGTCGACAGGATCATCACAAAATCAGCAGGAAATATCGTTTATGAAATTGATGGACAACCCGCGCTCAAATTATATAAAAAATATCTTGGGGAATTCGCTGAACAATTGCCGGCCAGCGGTCTCCGTTTTCCGTTAAGTATCCGCCGCCATGAAAAAGACTATACTTTGATTCGAACACTTTTATGCGTTGATGAAGAAAAGCAAAGTTTAACTTTTGCCGGTGATGTGCCTGAAGGGTCCATTACTTTATTGATGAAGGGAAACATTGATGATCTCATCAGCAGTGCCGGCATTGCCGCTAAAGAAGCCAAACACGTTTCAGACAAAAGAGGCCTGGCCATTGTTATCAGCTGTGTCGGACGGAAACAATTAATGGACCAGATGACCGATGAGGAGTTGGAAACAGTTCAGAACACTCTTGGCGGAAACACCTGGATGACGGGTTTTTATTCCTACGGCGAACTCGCTCCGTACAACAAAGAGTTTATGCACTGCAATCTGCACAATCAAACATTGACACTGACGACTCTTTATGAGGACTAGTCATGAATCGTTTGCTGGTTCACCAGTTAAAAAAAATTTTCAATCAATCATTATCAATTGATCCATTTTTAAATTCTGCTACCTTTCAGCAGTTTTTAAAAGCAATCGACAACGCATATGATTTCAAAGATAAGGAAGTCCGTTTGCTTGAAAGAACCATTGATACGAGTTCTTTTGAATTAAACGCGGCCAATATACTTTTAAAAAAACAGAATGAAGAAATATCAAAGCTTGCCTCCCAGGACCCTTTAACGGACTTACCCAATCGCAATATCTTTAATACCAGTATCGATCAAGCGCTCAAACGCGCCAGGCGTTATGAGCGGCAATTCTCGATTATGTTTATTGATATCGACCGTTTCAAAATCATCAACGACTCCCTGGGGCACCATATCGGAGATTTGCTGCTTAAACGCGCGGCCTTACGTCTCAAATCATGCATCCGTGAATCTGACACGATCGCCCGGCTGGGCGGCGATGAATTCACAATATTGCTGGAAGAAACCTATCACGAAGAACACGCTTCTTTAGTCTCCGAAAAGATTCTTAGAGAGGTATCCAAGCCCTACATCATAGAAGGCCACGAGCTTCTGATTACGGCCAGTATCGGTATCAGCACATATCCGACTGATGGCCGCACAATAGTCGATTTATTTAAAAACGCAGACACGGCGATGTATCAGGCAAAAGAAATGGGCCGCAACAATTACCAGCTATACCATTCTTCGATGGGCGAGAAAGCGGCGAGACACCTGGCCCTGGAATCGAAACTGCATAAAGCGGTCGAACGCAAAGAATTCGAGCTGTATTATCAACCCCAACTCGACCTGGACACAGGTAAAATTTGCGGTCTGGAAGCACTCATTCGTTGGCACTCGCCGGATGTCGGATTATTAAAACCGGCAAACTTTATCCCGTTGGCTGAAGAAACAGGGTTAATCATTCCGATTGGCGAATGGGTTTTAAACACAGCCTGCGCGCAATGCAAAGAATTGCTGAATTTAAATTTAGGGAATATCCGCATTGCTGTCAACGTTTCCCGGCGACAGCTGCAATATCCACACTTTATTGCCTCTGTTGAAAAAGCGCTGAAAACACATGCGATACCTTCCAGCCTGCTTGAAATAGAACTAACGGAAAGTGTTGTCATGCAACGCCCGCAATATACTTCAATGATCCTGCAAAAATTGAAGGCCATGGGCATATATTTATCCATCGATGATTTTGGAACGGGTTATTCGTCTTTGGGAAATTTAAAACATTTTACAATTAATAAATTAAAGATTGATCAAAATTTTGTGAGTGACATCGAAAATGACACTGAAGCGCAAACCATCATTGAAGCGATCATTGCCATGGCGCATAGTCTCAAGTTAAAAACGATAGCTGAAGGAGTTGAGACACAAGAACAAATTGAGTTCCTGATCAGTAAGGACTGCGATCAAATTCAAGGATACTGGGTCAGCAAACCGAAACCATTCGCTGAATTAGTCGATATTTTACATGAAAACCGCAATTTTCTTTTATGACTTTTGACATGATTGAATTAATACCAAATCCATTAATAAATTGTTCTATCTTAATTCTGAAAAGCAGAATCGATTTTGGTCATTATTTAATGGAATGGGTATAAACGGAAGAATAAAAACGTTTTAAAAATCGATTCATGTCACGAATAATTTAACGCCATTGACAAAAAAACATTTATTTCTTCACATCCCCGCGAAATGGATCACTGTCACGGACACCATTCAAGCGGACTAGGAGGCTGTCCGATAATGATGTTTTTGTCCAGTCCTGCGTTGCGAAACTCGTAAAAATCCTCAACGTACACATGTGCGCCTGTGGTTTTCTCTCGTATCGCGCCTTGTTCTGAACAAAAATTCTATTCTCGGACAGCCTCCTAGGAGCTTGTCCGAGAACTAGTTATTTCAAAGGACAACCTTGTTAAAAAACATAAAAA
>JAIORP010000017.1 GCA_021108075.1 Candidatus Omnitrophota bacterium
ATTGTTCTATCTTAATTCTGATATTCTCGCTAAATCGTCGAGAAAAGCAGAATTAATTTTAGTCATTATTTAATAGAATTGGTATTATAATACAATTTCAGATAAATGAAAAGATCCTTTTTTAATAAAAATATGATGAAAATATGAAAATAAGAGTTCCTGCGTTTAACAGTGACCGTTTATTGATGTTTGGGTGTGATCATATGCTTCAAAGCTTCAATAAATTTACTGGCATTTTTCTTGCTCAGGGATTCAATTTTGGGCGCGTTGTAGTATTTTTTTATGAAATTTGTCATATGTTGTTTATCCCATTCAGCCATTTTTAACATATGATGAATGTAGAGTTTTTGCCGGATTGTTATTGAGTTTGGTTTCGTCCGATAATGCTTGCTGCGCACAAAATAATACATTAATTTTTTAAATTTTATATTGGTTAAATCTTTCGCGCTATGAACTCCTGTTATTTCGTGTAAAAGATGGCGGTATTCATCATTGGATAATTGGAGTTCTTTTTTAACGATATGAATAACGGCCAGCTTCTTATGATCAATGTATTTCATTGTTAATTTGTCTTTATTATAATTAAACTAAAGGCATGTGACTTTCCTCCCTATTTTATCATTTTAAGGAAAAATCAACCTTAAAATGTTTTAAGACCAGGAACGTGTCATATTGGACAGTCGCTGTATTCTTCGCGTTATACCAATCCATTAATAAATTGCTCTATCTTAATTCTGATATTCTCGCTAAATCGTCGAGAAAAACAGACTTGGTTTTGGTCATTATTTGATGGAATTGGTATTATCAAAGCATTGATCAATCTGTTTAGCATTCTGATGCCTTGATGTTAAATGGTCTGTTTTTTGGGGGTTGTTTTTGTTTGTTGAGGCGGCATACGGGTCATTAATTGACCGGAGAAGATTTTTGATAATCCAAAGGTGTTGTGAAAGACAGATGGGATGATATGCCCGAAGACCTGCTTATCGGTCTGAAACGTTTTTAGCAAATTTTTGACCGGTTGGGTGTTGGGATTGATAAGAAATATTCCCAGAGGGCCGAGTTGATTTCTGCCGCGGCATTGGGCGTAATTATTGTGATTCAATAATTGCTTCTCAATGAGTTCCATGATCGATACAAGTTTTTTATCGATTAAATTTTGTTGCTTATTAAATTGAAGAAATAAGACATAGAAGTCTTGATTTTTTTTGTTTTTTTCCGGGGCAATCAGATAAAAGCAAGGTTTGATGCCTTTTTGCCGAAAGACATTATGGATAATGCGCAGGATATCCAACTCATATAGTTTTTCGCCCTGGATGTTAGCACAACAATGATTGTGGCAGATATATTCGATTAGGGGGCATTTTTCTCCATCTTTGACAACGCGCACGATGTAGGGAAGTTCATAGCGATATAAACCTCCTCCGTTCGTGAGGAGGATTTTGTAGAATTCTTTTTCACGGAGTTCATGGGCCAGTAGGGTCGTTAATTTTCCTGAAGAGTATTGTTTGTTAACATTGTCAATGTCGATGAATTCAAAAAAATGCGACGCGACAGCAAGTCGTTGGCCTTTTTGCTTTCTGACGGGAATGGAAAGCGTTCCTTCCGGTGTGAATAGCCCTTGATCTTGTATGGTGATATCTGGTAAAAGGGTTTGAAGATATTGTTGATAGGTCTTTATAAGTCCTTCTGATTGGCAAGTAATGAGGCGGAGCTTCGGCCAGATTTTTTGATAAACTGTGGAGATATTCTTTTCCGATTGGTTGTATTCTCGAAAAATATTTCGTAAGGCATCCGCGCGGTCTTGATCCGGAGTGAGGTAATTTAAAATTTTCGTCTTGACTCGAGCATCGACCTGGAGCCGGTCATTGATTTGTCCTTGTGAAATATCTTCGATGATATTTGTAAATTCCTGTTTGAGCAACACAAAGAGTTGTATCAGAAACGCTGGATGAGAAATGGACATCAAACTGATATGGCTGTCTTTTAATAAAAAAATTAACGATACATAACGGAAAATGAATGGATCATGTATTATTCGAACAACGTCGGGCACGGATTGAAAAGTATTGATGAATTTTTTGAATGATGCGGGAAAATGGTCCAGGTTATTTTCCGGACGTACAGGTATCTTGCTGTTGATATCATCATTCCGGGTTAAAAAGAATGGTGCTTGATAGAAATAATAACTTCCCTTTTTTGTTCCTTTAAACTGGGATAGGACATAATAAAACCAGGCTGATAAGGTGATATATTTTTCACGGCTCAAAGATTCATTTAAAGGAATATAGTGATTTTTGCCGTTGATCCCTGGTGTTCCGGTTAACGCTAACGTGTTTTCTTCAGCAATGATCATCTTTTTGGCCTGCGAAGTCAGATGGATATAGGTCTGGTATTCATCATAATTCGCTAATGGCACCTTTGCTAAAAATCCCGAGATCGTTTTAATGTGTGAAAAATTATAATTTTCTCCTAGTGTCGATTTATGGTTACTATTAAGGATGTTTTTTAGAATTTTTTTTTGAATTTTTAGCGTTTTTTTAGATGCTTTGTGAAACACCCGCGCTTTCATTAAGAAAATGAGGCTTAAGAATTGATGGATGAAAAAAAATGTCGTGTTTTTCATGGATGTTTTATCGGTGAAAATGTTTTATGCGAACAGCATAATTGTTTATCGTTTCAGTCTGTCCTGGATCGCTCTGACACGTTTATTTTCAAGAACTTATCGTTTTTGTTATTGTATTATAAATTATTCAAAAAATGAAGAATAAAATTTTAGTAACCCGGATTCCCCCTGATCAAGCGAATCAAGTTCCGGTTTGGTTCCGGTAAAAATATTAGAGATAAAGCTCCCCTTTTGCGATTAGCTGTACCTCTCCCCCGATTTGGATATCTAACACGCCATCACTCTTTTTTGATTGGATATACAATAAAGATGGGCGGTTTAATTCATAACCTTGCTCAACTCTAAGAATTTCTTTCGTGTCGTTAAAGCATTGATATTGAGCGATATATGCCGCTAATCCAGCATTCGCACTGCCGGTAGCGGGGTCTTCAGGTATACCGTAATAGTCGGCAAAAACCCTGACATGAAGATCATTTTCTTCAAATAATGTTTCGGTTGAAAAAACCAGAATAGCCTTAGATTTGGTTTGCTTGATAAGCGTGTAGTACTGTTCGAGTTTAATGTTAACTTTTTCTACCGCAGAGCAATCGTTTAGAGGCACGATGATAACGTGTAGTCCCATATTGACTTCTTGAATAGGCCAGGCATGATTGATATCGCCCGAAGGTATTTGCAGGACTTTCGCGAGGATGTTCGACGGGATTTTCGCCCCTAAGAAAGGTTTGATCGGTTTTAACCAAATGATATTATCATTTGATAACGTCATGTCGATTGGACCTATTTCTAACTGAAACGAAATTTTTGGGATGTCTTGCTGAATAATTTCTTGCTGAATAATAAAGGCTGTTCCGATCAGGGGATGTCCGGCAAATGGAATCTCATGTGAGGGAGTGAATATACGGACATCAATGTTTTGCCGGTCATCATGTATCTTTTTGATAAATGTCGTTTCCGAATAGTTCATTTCTTTGGCGATGAGCTGCATTTGTTTAGGGGATAGATCCTCTGCGTCACACACTACCGCTAAAGGGTTGCCGGAAAACTTTTTTTCAGCAAAGACATCCACGATATAAAGTGGCTTTTTCATGTTCTGCTCCCATATTTTTTTTAAGGGTTTATTTAAGATTGACTCATTTAAGCCTTTCTGTCAAGAGCAGCCGGATTATGGCGCATGTTATTCTTTATATAGGCTTGAAAGGAGAAAATGTGTCCGTATGATCCCGATATCTTCAAGTGATTTCTGAAACATTGTCAGAATACAATGAGAGGATCAAGGACCTTTTGACACGGGGATGAAAAGGTTTAACCCGGGAATGATACGAAATAATTATTCTGTTTTGTTCCTGTTTGTATGGATTTGGTATTAATCAAGCTTACCGGGTTGCAAGCTTTTTTGTGGTTACCGATTTCTGCGAGGCTGTTTATTTCTGTTTTTGGAGTGAGGGCCATTTAAAGACGGGAAAGAAATTTCAAGAGTTTCCCTTTTTGAAGGGTTCGCGTCAGACTGGCAAATTAACCAACGAGATTCCCTTTAAATATTTGCATCAAATTTGTGTTGTTATTCAGCGCTGTCAATTGGACCTCGTCTTGCTGTTTATTTTTTTGTTTGATAAATTGGATATAAAGGTCTTTGGCCGGGATTGAGTCTTGAATGAGGAAAATCCTCAGCGGTCGCAGTTGTCCTGCTTCAATACAAAATCGGTAATGGGAGTTTGTCGAGAGTTTTCCTTCCATGTCGGCCTGGATGTCCTGCCACCGGGTTGAGGTCAGACTTTCGGGTTTATCCAGGGCGATGTAGCATGTGTAAAAGTACAGTCTTGTTTCCGGGTCCTGGGCGGGTGCCAGCATCATAAATGAAGGGTTGATCCGATACTTATGGACGACGGAATCAAAAATTTCCGCGACATGACCCTCGTAGAGCTTTTCCCCAAATAGATCAACAAGCCTGTTATTTTTCGCGATAAAATTAATGATAGGGCATTGGTTCATAAAACCCGTTACTTCGATGATATCATTCAGTTGGTAGCGATATAACCCTCCATGGGTTGTAATAATAACAGAATAAGCTTTTCCTTTCTCTAATTGATGTGCCAGACGTGTTGACTTGCTTTCTTTATTGTTGATGTCCAAAAATTCATAGAAATGCGAACAGACGGCCAAAACAGATTCATTTTTTTTATTGATGGGGAATGAAACGATCCCTTCGATAGTTTGCAAACCTTTGGGTTGTATCATGACGTTGGGAAAATATTGATTTAATTTAGGAATATATATTGCCGCGTCCCCATCAGCCCAGCAGCTGATCAGTTTTAGTTTTGGCCATATCTTTTCATACAAACTTGTGTTCTCGTCGGAAGCAGTTGTGGGGTCAAACCATTTGTTGAACAGCTCATTCAACTTCGCGGCCCGCATGGAATTCCTTTTCCACTTTTTTAAGAGGCGTTTTTTTACGCTGATTTTCATGGGCGTTACTGTCGTTATGGTCCCTGTTTTCATGTCAGCGACGATAGCGTCCCGGAGAGGTTCGATTGATTCCATCAAGAATGTTAAGGATTTTGGGTGCTTAATAGAAATGAGGCTTAAATCGCTGTCACAGAGTAAAAATAACAACGTAACATATCGAAAGTTTTCGATATCTTCGATAAGGACGACTTCATGCGGAACAGGGTGAAGCATTCTTAAGAGTTGGTGTTGGAAAGGATTTAAGAATTGATCGTCGTTATCATACCCAATCGGAATTTTTTCTGATTTTTCTATTTCAGTCTTCGGGTTAAGTGCCCAATAGAATGTTCCTTTAAGGAATTCTTTTTCATGGAGGTATAAACTATGAACCCAGGGATTAATCGCGTTTCTGATATCGGTTGCCAACCCGTTTGTGCGTGGAATATATTTTGATTTATGCGAACTGCCCTTTGAGACGATAAACGCATCAACAGATTCGTGTGTGAGGACCGTTTCTTTCCCATTCACAATCGATTTCAGGTAGGGGATATAATCTTTAAAAATTCTTAAAGGAACATCGGTTTTAAACTGTTTGATGGTATCGATATCTTTAAAATTATGTTCAAAACCGAGTTCGGTGTAAGTGTTTTTGTTTAAAATATCAAGAAGAATTCCCTTTTGCGTTTCTGCGATATGATGTGTTGCCGTTATAAATTTTTCATGTGATAAGCGGCAGCTAAATTTCAAAAGCGTATTCAGTGATTTTATTTTTATTTTTTTTACCATAACATATATTCGTTCCAAAATGAGTGGAGGGTTGTAAGCCTTCGCACACAAAGGTTCGCGTTTGACCCGTCGATCAAGTTAGCGTTTATTCTTTGTCCCTCCGATTGCATCAATAAGAAATTATTAATTTTTGTGGATGTATCTTTGTAAGGAAATAGGAATACAATATCAACATTTTACAAGTTCCAGCGTTTTATTGCAATGATTTGTATTGATTACATATGTGCCAATAAATTCGTTGCTTTTGACATCCACACTATCAAAAAGATGGGAACTGTTCCTGACCGTTTTACCATGTGGGTTTATTTCATCACAAAAAAAGGGCAGAAAAAATTTACTCTTTCTTTAAGCTGTTCATCAATGCTTAAGTTAACGTTGGTAAACACGATCATTAAGAACCATTGGCCGCTGATTTTCGAGTGCAAGCGCCACAGAGCATATTTTTTGTTATCGGACTTCTATGGGACCTGCCCGCCGGCCGTGTAGGTGTAATCCACATGATGCCATTGTCCGGCC
>JAIORP010000081.1 GCA_021108075.1 Candidatus Omnitrophota bacterium
GGGTGCGTGCTGCATATCCTGAGGTTTCTGATAGACTTTCTATACGCAGGATGGAGGTGGCCAAGGAGGAAGGTGTGGACGGGCTGCTGACGAACTGCCCGTTCTGTATCCTGTCCTTTGAGAGGGGGCTGGAGTTGATGCGGGAGTCGGGCGAACCTATGGAGTTCGGGATTTTTGATTTTTACAAGGTGTTCTCAGAGGCTTTTGGTGAGGGGGAGGTAGGAGGGAGTCAGAGTTGAAGCTAGTGGGATGAAATCGTCACTTGCACAACGTTAACTCACTCTGCGGAGTGGCTAAGGTCACGAACCCCGTTTTGGAAAAACGAGGCATCAAGAGGATGCTCATAGCTTTTAGATTTGAGATGCAGCTTGGCTTTTCCTTTTCTTTTGTGGCGCCGACCAGTGCAATAAATTGACTGAAGATAATTTATGAGTTTAAAGAGAAACTGAATTAAGGTTTGTGGATAAGTATATTAAGTTTAGTTTATAAAATTATTTAATAAAGTAGTGGAACAACGAAAGTAGATATATATTGACAAACAAAGTTTATATATGAATCAATTAGTATTATCAGGCTGGATTTCGTAGTTGAAGTATATTCAAACCGGGTTGTTACAATCCATTTAAGTAGAGCTATATAATTCTTAATATGCATGTATAGAAAAATTCCATTCACTGAAGTTGATTTATATCTGAAACAATTGAATCCAAGCGAGTTCAACGAACTCGGTATAGCAGCAACTAATTATTTGTTTAAGGGCTATATTGACGCAGAACTATTTGATAAAAAATTTTTGCATGAATATATCTTGAAGATGCAAAAGATATGCGGCCCAAACTTTTCTTTTGATCCGAGTCCTGCGCGTCGTTTCGCAGGTGATAGTTCCATGCCCCGTGGTTGCTTCTTTACGATTGCGCAAGACGAGAGTGGATTTGATGATGGTGTCCTTGTTAGTGAATTAAGGACTTACTACAATCCATCAAATTCCGGAATGGTTCAGATTTTTGATCAAACAAATCCACGGAACAATCAACTCTTCAAAGAACTAGAATTTCCATTTGGGGAATATAATATTGTGCTAGTGTTCCTTCCTTTGGGCATGGAGCCGCACAAATTCGCAAGGGAATACACTGTAATACCAGAACCTTTTCTAGTTTTTCTTCCACTTTTGATTCAGAGACGAAGATTGACGAGAGTATTGGATCTTCGCCTCCCTGATGTAGCTAACTGGTTTGCTCAGACACTTAGTCGCCTTGAGTGGTACATTGGTGGAACAACCATAAAGGCGTTCCCGTATAAGCCACCTTTGCAGTCATTCAGAGAAATCCTGCCGACTATGTTAGCACAGGAACTTGGAGGAGGAGGCTTTTCTAAGGTCGCTGGGCTTTGGTGTAGAAAGTACGGTGTACAAGCCTTAATCTATCCATCTGCAAGGACTGATTGTGGTGTTCACATCATGAATAATCAGGTTCTTTCATATAATGGGTGGAACCTAGTTGATTATTCAGGAGCTAAGGAAACGAAACTTGATGCCCTTTTTGATACCACGCCCGACTGGCCAACTAATGTAGGTATCTTACCAGTTGATTTCTGTGAGATTAAAGAGCCGATTTGGTTTGACGACGTCCGAATAGAGTATATGGAGTCAGGTTCATCTCGTGGGAGTTGGCATGTTAAAGGCCTTAAAAAAAGAAGGGATGCCATTTGGAGATTTAATATGGCAATATCGTTAATTAAGGAACGATCAGAAGCAATTGCTCAAGATTCGATTGAGACGTTGGTGTCTTGGTTGGCTACTGCTCCTACTGCAGACTTGATGGGTGCAACCTCAAATCTTATTTTTGAGGCATTAATGGGAATTCCTGATGCTATGAAGAATATTTCAATCTTGGCGAACGATTATGAGTTAAAAGGGGATAACGAGTTGGCATGTTGCCTTAGAGACCTCTTAAAATGTTCGTTAAAACGATAAACTCTTTAAGAGTCAGTCATTGCTAAAAAATAAATAGTATATTTATCCAAGTATATCATTACTATCGCATAATAAAAAATCATTCATAATATGGATAAGCATTTACCTTGAAACCCAACTGTTGTCTCGTGTGACATCAAGATTATTTTTATTACGCGCCAAATTTTCAGAATTGAAGAGAGTTGTTTTGAATTCCTATCCTCTACAAGCATGAAATCCCATTTCCGCAGTCACTATACCCCGGACTTAAGTCCAAGGCCTGTAAATAATACTCTGCCTCCCGATTTTCCATTTAATCCGTCAAAGTCCAGAATAGAGTTCATAACCATGCACTTCAAATTACAATAAACGTAATCACATAAAAATATTTCTAAAAATATCTTCCAAAATAGCAGGTGTACACGCAGCTTACCCCCAGTCCCCCGACAATCATTCCACACACAGGACAGAAATTGCAAAGGAACAGGGTGCGTACGAGCGTTGACCAACTGCCCGCCCTGTATCTTATTCTTAGAGCAGGGGCGGGAGTTGATGCGGGAGTCGGGCGAGCCTATGGAGTTCGGGATTTTTGATTTTTACAGGGTGTTTTCAAGGGCTTTTGGTGAGGAGGAGGATGGGGCAGGGGGGAGTTGAATGGGAGGTGGGGGATGTCGTCATGGACCTCGGATTTCGCTTTCGCTCAAATCGGGGGCATTTTGGGAATGCTCGAAAGCAATAATATTCAAGATCGGTTGAATTTATATTCAATTTTTACACGATAGATATTTAAAAATATCGTATATTTTGAATTAAGAAGTTTTAAAATCATAAATGAAGCTCCCCACAGCAGAGCTGCGGAGTATAACGATTAAGATCAATTGATTTATTCCATTTTTTATAGTATTTTTTCTAAATCTGATTTATAAAAATCAAAAGTGAATTGTGTCGCAATATATCGAAAAAATATAGATTCATCTTCAATTTTTCGATTGTTTATGTAATGAAAAATATCTTCGAATATCAAATTAGAAAATGATAAAATATCACTTCTTTCAGTTATTTTGTTTTCAATGTTATCTTTTAATTGAAAATTATTATCAATAAATGGAAATTGAAAATCTATTGGATAATTAACCTTTGTCTTTAATAATTTTATCATCAAGTTATCAAAAAATGTTGACATTTTACAATTAGAAAAATTTAATGTCATCACAGATAAAATATCCTTTTCAATATCATCAGATTCCAATTCATCAAATAAATTATTGTAAATATTTTCTAATATATATAGTAAATATCGAGCATTCTTCTTATTATGATCATATTGAAGTAATTTATTTACGACAAAAATATCTCTTAATGCAGTAGAAATTATTGCTAATAATATTACATCTTTAGAATTTGAATAATCTAAATCATCTAAAAGCTTATTCATAGAAAATGAATCATCTAAATCAGAGATTTTATATTCCCATTGATAAATAAATTCATGTAAACCAACAATTTTATATAAGTCTTCATTTTGAAAAATATCAGGGAGGATAATGGTTTTTCTGCCAATACGAGGTAAAAATGCTGAATTACTTATTAATCCATATATGTTTAATGGTAAGAAGATTATTTCGAGATTATTGATTGTTTTTTTAGTAGAGGAGATATAATGAGGAATTTTATTGATTAAATAACCGAAGATTTGTCGATTTAATATCATTGTCCTTCCAACTTTATCTGGTAGCATTTCTTTATCTGGTGTAAAAATAATTGGAAGTATTATGTCAGAATTAAGACAAGCTTTCTTATGATGTGGATTCCCTTTTAGATACTCTAATCCTTCTTTAAAAGCCCAATTATATCTTTTATCAATTTGAATAAATTTTTTAAGAAAACGTTTTCCTATTCTTCCTTGAATAGTTGAATCTATAGATTTTAAATAAGCATTCCGAATATCTATGGGAAGATATGAATTTAAATTTTCAATTAGTAAAAAATAACGTTCAAGGGTACCAATTCCATCTATTTCAATGGGTTTATTAATTTTAAATGTTGAAAACCCCAGATTTTGCATATATTGTCTTGTATCATTCTCAAATAATTTGTCAAATGTATTATCATCTATATTTTTACTAAAAAAAGACCTTAATCCTAATCCACTTTGCATTCGGTACCACCAAAAAGAAGTTATGAATCTAAAACTATCTAATTCAATAAAAGCACCCTTGAATGGAAAATTATTAAGAACGTTTTCATAATCCTTAAATTGAGAAACTGGAAGTAATAAAGCTTCATAATATTTATTTTCAATTTTTAACTCTTTTAATCTTTTCTTAAATCTATTTTTAAAAAATATCAATGGGAAACTTCCAATTTCTCCAAGATGTTCCTTCATATCTTCACGTGTAAATTTTCTTCCTTTACTTTTTTGAAAATCTTCAATAGCGTGTCTAACGAAATAATCGGATAATATTTCCTCTATTCTTTTCAAATCGTCATAATTGTATCCAAAAATACCTTCTACAGTAATTAAGTCAGCATTTTTAATTACTTTTTCAAGAGATTGATCTGTAGGTGAAATGAATAAATTTGGAGTTTTTTTTTCTAGCCAATCTGAGATTACTCTTTTTGCATCAACTTCACTCATTTCAATTGGAATATGATGAATAAAAAAATCGTCCATTTCTTCAATCTCTAAAATATTATGATACTCGAAAACATTTTGATAAATCGTTAATTCTTCGTACTCACCAAGAATTGATTGAAGTGGTCCTATGTATTTTTTTACAGTTCTAGTTCGATTTCTATTATTTTTTAAACATTTTATTATCATATTTAATTGGGAGTTGTATTGTTTTGCCCAAATAGTACCAGCTTCGACTTGTAGAGCGCTATTTCCATAAAAATATGATATTTCCATTAAAGCTAAATCTAAATTCATTTTTTTCAAAGATTTATCCAATTTTTGTTCAACTTCAGTGGTTTTTTTATTTAGAGATTCGGGGGTATATTTTATCATAAATAGTCCTTGTATTATTTTTATATATTTTTTTTAACTTATTACTTAAGTTACTATTTTTAAGTGTGTTCATTTGTATTTTTAAACAAAAAGATTTTTAAAGATATTCAAATAAAATATTATTGATCTTTTAATAAGATATCAAAACACTACAAATAAGCAAGATTAGATATTAGTCACGAATTTGCGCCAAATTTTGACCGTGTGGGATTTTTTGTTTTATATCTTTTCACCGAGCATAAACCCGCCACTTCGCAGTCACATACACAGGACTTAAGTACCGAGGCCTGTAAATAATACTCTACCTCCCGATTTTCCATTTCGTCCGTCAAAGTCCCGAATACAGTTCATAACCACACCCTTCAAAGTACAATAAACGCAATCTCATAAAAATTTTTCTGAAAATAACTCCCAAAAAAGCAAGTGTGCATGCAGCTTACCCCCATCTCCCTGACAATCAATCCACACACAGGATAGAAATGGCAAAGGAAGAGAGTGTGTAACTGCCCGTTCTGCATCTTATCCTTATAGAGAAGGGGCTGGAGTTGATATGGGAGTCGGGCGAGCCTATGGAGTGCGGGATATTTGATTTTTACAAGGTGTTTTCAAGGGCTTTTGGTGAGGAGGAGGATGGTGCAGGGGGAAGTTAGAGTGGAAGGTGGGGGATGTCGCCACATGCCTCTGATTTCGATTCGCTACATCTGGGGCAGCAAGGTGTATGCTTGTAAATAATCTTGATTATGGTTATTTTATTTTAGATTGATTGAGACACACATTTTCCCAGTCCCACCAAAAATTTAATAACACAAACCACATTACCTCTAATAAGTGAAAATTATGAAAGAATTCAATGTTACGGCAGTTATTTGGCAGGAAGATGAGGCTTATGTTTCAAAATGTCCGGAACTCGAGGTAGCCAGTGCAGGCGATACACCACAAGAAGCTCTCGAAAACTTGAAAGAAGCTGTAGAGTTATATATTGAAAACGCAAAAACCCTGGGAATTTTGGATGATTTCACAGCTTCTATTGAGTCATCAAATAAATTCACATCCAATATCGGTGTTGCAGTTTGAGTAAACTTCCTTTAGTTTCATCGGACAAAATTATAAAAAGTCTACTTAAAGCAGGATTTGACTATGCCCCAATCAAAGGGAAAGGAAGTCATACTGCTTTAGTCAGAGAAGGACTTTATGGTGACAAATTTCTTGTGATAATTCCGAAACGAAACCCTATTCCAAAAGGGACCTTAATTTCAATAATTAAGCAATCTGGATATTCAAGAGATGAATTGATCACATTGTTGGATTGAAAACAGTCACACATTCAATATTCGTGCCGATTTTTTATATCATCTGTCAATGTCCCAAATACAGTTTATCTTCTTACACAGGATAGAAATAGC
>JAIORP010000219.1 GCA_021108075.1 Candidatus Omnitrophota bacterium
ACTCTCTCGTCGATATGTTCCAGAACATTCGAGAGAATGACCACATCAAACCGTTCGTCTGGCAGGTCGTTTAACACGTTCCCACAGATGTACTCTATATTTCCTCTCGAATATCTCTGCCTTGCAAGAGAGATGCTCTTCTCGTTCAAGTCAATCCCCACAACTTGCCCAGCCTTCTTTGCAACATCATACGTCAGCGCGCCATTCCCGCATCCGATGTCCAGAACGGTATCGCCCTCGTTCACATTATCCACAAAAAACGCGTGGTAATTCATTATCCGGTGCTTTGGGTGCAGGTACTCCTCTGCAGGTGTTGCTGCAAGAAACCCTACCGCCCGGTACGAGAATGAATGAACCCGTAAAAGAATCTTTATGAGAACTTTGGTCAGTTTATCACTATAGAAGACAAGGTTTCTTACCGGCGCCGCTATTTTTTCCATTCCCATAATCTCAACGATCCTTAATGTATTACCAGATTTGTCTGTCATAACGCTGCCAGCAGACTTAACTCCTTCGCAGCCAATGATTTTACACTATAATGTTCAACAATCGTTTCTCTTGCTTGTCTGCCCATTCTGTCCATCAATTCGTCATTTTCCAGTACATTCATTATTGCTTCTTTCATCGATCCGACTGAAGTATCACATAAATAGCCATTTTTCTTATTGTTTATAACTTCTCTTATCCCTCTAACGTCTGTACCTATCACCGGTAATCCACATGCCATAGCCTCCAGTAATGTTTTCGGATTACCCTCGTATATTGATACAAGCACGAAAATTTCTGATCTATTGAGTTCAAGCGGCAGCTGTTCATTTGGAATAACGCCCGGAAACGAAACATTGTCAATCCCCTCACTCTCCACCTTAGTTTTCAGGATATTTTCATAAGGTCCTTCGCCGATCAGTACAAGTTCAGCATCAAGGGTTTTTACCGCATAGATCAAGTTAATCAAATTTTTCTCTCTGTCGAGCCGTCCAACAAAGATTATCCTGTTTTTTTCCTTTCCGATGGTTTCGGAAGGCTTGAAGACATCCGTATCCACATAATTAGGGATGACCACCAAGTGCTCCGGATTTAATCTGTACTTTTCAATAACATATTCTCTGGTATGTTGAGACGTCACCACGATCTTATCTGCAGCTTTATAGGCGATAGGTTCAATTAAAGACGCTATAAGAATCTTGATCTTGCTTTCTTTTTTTTCTTTTAGAGTTAACAGCCATGGGAACCCTTGCCTAACAATCAACTTTTTGTTAAACAGTATCTTTGCAATCACCGCAGTCCATGAACCTACCATCTGGTTGGTCTTGAGGAAATCCGCACTTTTGAGTGCGCCCCGGTGAATAAAAGGTGCAAAAAAACTGTACAGCAGTGTGCCTATACCATGTTTATCGAACAATATCTCGATATTATCAGCAAGAAGTTCTCTGTACTGAAGTTCGTTTTCATCGCCGTAGCTTATGAAATAAATTTTATTAAAGTGTCTGGCAAGTTCATTATACATCGCAATCTCTCGTGTCAGCATCCCGCCTTTATACCATGCATCAAGCGACATTCCAGCGGTAAGGAACAGTACAAGCGTTTTACTTCTCAGGTTTTCGTTCATTTTTTCTCCAGTATTATGAATTGGGATATATGCATAAAAAGATTTATCACTTGCTCCATAGTCATAGAATATCATGAAAATGGTTTACAACTCGCGTGAGGAGCGGGCTGAATATATCTGGAAAAAATATGGAATGTTTCTACCAGAGAGTGTGTTGGATGTTGGCTGTGGAAACGCCTATCTCCGCAAACACATCACCAATAACTATGCTGGCGTTGATTTTACAGGAAATCCGGATATTAGGATAGACCTTGAGCAGGGGGAATTGCCTTTCATAGACAATAGCTTTTATAGTGTTGTTTGCACGGATGTATTAGAGCATTTAGAGAATATACACAAGATATTCTGGGAATTAATACGAGTTAGTAAGAGATATGTAATTATTAGTCTTCCAAATAACTGGACACCGATTTTTGAATACATCTTGACTGGAAAGGCAAATCTGCACTATTATGGACTGCCATTAGAAAAGCCAATCGATAGGCATAAGTGGTTTTTTAATTACGAAGATGCGATTAATTTCATTTATGGGATAGCAGAAAAAATGGATATGGACGTTCTTGTCTGCGAGCCATATCACGGTCCAAGGGGACGAACACTAAAAAAAATCCTGCCAGCAATAGCTACTAACAGTAACAAGGTTAACAATGTGATTGCAATGGCATTATGGGCCGTTCTCGAGAAGAAATGACTGCTATAGACAATCCAAAAATAAGCGTCATAATGTCCGTATACAACGGAGAAGCGCACCTCACTAATTCGATAGCAAGTATCCTCAACCAGACGTTCACCGACTTCGAGTTTATCATTGTCGATGACTGCTCAACAGATAGTTCACCTGAGATCATCCGAAGTTTCAAAGACGATCGGATTAAGGTGATCAATAATAAGGAGAATATAGGTCTGACCAAATCATTGAACTGCGCCCTGAAAGTTGCGCATGCGAGATACATCGCACGGCAGGACGCAGACGACATATCCCTTCCTGATCGATTCGAGAAACAACTTAGATACATGGAAAAACATCTGGAGGTAGCATTACTTGGAACCAGCATCTTTGTAATAGATGACAAAGGAGAAATAATGCAGAAAAGAATTGCTGCACCAAATCCTGGCAAAACCCTTTTGAAAGGTAACAGATTCTATCACGGTTCTGTAATGCTCAGAAAAGCAGTTCTTGACGAAATAGGATGCTATAATGAATTATTTAGGTATTCACAAGACTATGAATTATGGCTGCGTGTCTCAAAACGCCACAAAGCAAAAAATTTGACTGTACCATTATACAAATTAAGATTCTATAGTGATAGTATCGGAGCTTCTAAGATAGTGGAACAGGCTATGTTTGTTATATTAGCGCAAAAGCAGGCAAAAGGTGGATTGAACGTAGAAACGATCGATCAAATAAAAAATAGCGAATTTGAGAATATATACCAAAATCTCAGCAAATCCGAAAAAGTTAGATTTCATAATATAACAGCGTATAATTATGTCCAGAATAACCACATGAAACTGGCAAAGCAGGATTGTATAACTGTATTCAGGCTAAATCCATTATGTATCGAGAACAATTTACGCATCATAGCGTCGCTCGCCGGAAAAAAGGGTATATGGATGGTAGAAAACCTGTACCGGTTTTTCAGATATGTTTTGTATAAGATATTTAGGTTAAAACTATAGAGATTGGATTTAACGCTGTAACGCCTTGAATACATATCCAGTTCCAGTAGCGAAAGTAAATACAAATAAAAGGATAAACTGTTCGATCGAGGCAATTGAAGGCGATCGTATCATCCCTATGATCCGGTCGGGAACACTCTCTAAAATTAGCTTTCTGAGAAAACTCTTTTCCACACCCAGCGAGTTTATTGACATTTTTTCCATGACTCTCTTTGAATACCCCTGCCAGAAAGCCCTGTTCAGAAGGAACCGGACCTTTACCCGTTCACCAACGATTTTATGCTGGACAATTGCATTGGGATTGTACATAACCCCTTTTCCAAACCTCTGTTTCATCCTTATGCACAATTCGGTCTCTTCTCCCTGAAATGCGCCTTTTTTACTCGCAGTCAAGCCCAGTTCACTCTCAAATCCTCCGAGCGATCTGAGAACATCTGTTCTGAAACTGATATTCGATCCGAACGTATTCCTGACCTCGGCGATCTCTTCTGGAAACCCTTTATGCGTTGCCCCGATTAGCCAGTAGTACTCTTCAGGCAAAAAATCCATCTTCCTGCCGACCCAGAGTGGTATGAGTTTCCCACCTGCGGCTATCGCATCATACTCCTCGTACATGTACACAAGTTCCCTGATCCAGTTCTTATCTGCAACTGCATCATCGTCAAAAAAGACGATCACATCACCCTTTGCTATCTCAATACCGTGATTCCTGCTTTCAGACAGACCAAGGTTTTTTTCATTCAATATGACTTTTATATCCACATCAATCTGGTTTATGTAGTTTAAAACTTTATCATATAGTTCATCGCTTCCATCAACTACAACTATGACCTCAATATCGTCATAACGTTGATCCAGCAGGCTATTTAAGGCATCCACAAGATCCGAATAGCGACTTGGATTATACGAACAGACTATAATTGAGACCAGCATTGTTGTATTTCCTTACATTTATAATAAAATATTATATGCATTGCAAAAATTAAAATAATATCTTCGATTTGCGACTACGACTTGTTGGCAGAAATTTTATATTATTTTAAACATACTTCATACTTATTATAGTCCTTCATCCTCATATCCAGCAGTTCCGCATATTCCACACAATTTTCCCTGATAACTCCATTATATTCATATGAATCTTCTAATGATTTATTCAAAACATTTATTTACATTTCTATTGTACTAAGATGACATTATGATTTCTTCCTGAACCTGATGTGAGGAATAGCAATTGACCGAAAATACTGAAGACCTTACAGACTCTGGCTCCACAAAAGCCTTGATAACCTCTATGCTAACGGACAGACTTTCAATCTATACTGCCTTCGTTCTATTTATTTTCGCTATCAGTTTGTACATCCGTACTGTCCCCCCATATGATGCAGTATTCAGGGGCGGCATTATAGGCTTCGCAGCCGACGACGCAGTATTTCACATGCGCCTTGTTGAGAATCTTATTGAAAATTTCCCGCACAGGATATGGTTTGAACCTTTTACTCATTATCCTTCAGGGTCAAATCTTCACTTCGGCCCCTTATGGACCTACTTAATAGCCATAACATCGCTCATCCTTGGTGCGGGTTCACCCAGTCTCGAACTCACAAGGACAATAGGTGCCTATTTCCCTGCCATCTTCGGTGCATTGGTGGTATTTCCCGTATATTTCATTGGCAGGGAAGTCTTTGACAGGCGTGTCGGTCTGTTAGCAGCCTTCTTGGTCGGAGTAATGCCAGGCCAGTTCCTTTCCCGGTCAGTACTGGGCTTCACAGACCACCATGTTGGTGAGGTATTCTTCAGCACTTTGTTCATCATGTTCTTCATCATGGCAATCAAATCCGTTAGAGGCAAAAATATTTCACTAGATGATGTTAGGAATAAGAACTGGGACAAATTGAAACCTCATGCTGTCATTTCCATTCTCGCTGGCATCGCTTTTGGCTTGTTTTTACTCCAGTGGTCAAGCGGCGTATTCTATGGAGGCATTGTTGCCATATTCATTATTCTTCAATACATTATTGACCACATGCGTAGCAGGTCCGTGGAAGGGATGTCTGTAGTGAGCTTTATTACATTTTTTTCTGCTTTTACTTTGGTTGTGTTCTTTGTCGACTCGATGAATAAATTTGATTCAGGCCGCTACTCCTACCTCCACATCCTAATCACAGCCGGTAGCGCTGTATTCTTCCTGGCTTTAGGTTTGTTATCCATAAAAATGCGGGAAAAGAACATCGATAAAATCTACTACCCCCTCACCATAGCAGGTATATACGCCCTCGGCCTTTTAATAGCATTTCTTTTACAAAAATATAAAGAAATAACAATATTCTCAAGCTTCCAGACATTCTTCACCATTTTCCAAGCCCACACAGGCGGCGGCCTCACCATTGCCGAAGCCTCACCCCCTACCCACCAGATGATATTCGGCTATGCCAGCTACCCCAACAACTTCGGCGGCAGCTACCCCGGCATATTTG
>JAIORP010000161.1 GCA_021108075.1 Candidatus Omnitrophota bacterium
TGAGGACCACCAAAATAGAGGTAAAGACAATCAGGTACTCGACCATGTTTTGGGCGATTGTATTTTTTAAGACATCAAGAAGTTTTATTGTAAATTTCTTTTATTTTGAATACGATTAAAGGATAACATCAATGAAAAGAAATACAATATATAGAATAAGATAATAGTAAGTACAATTTTAATGATTAAAAAGGGGTTTTCGAGGAATAAATACCAATTTTATGTAAAAGAAACAGTTGAAGCAGATCAAGAAAATGGTTTTGATATTTATGAGGTAGACAAATATATTTAATTTGAGCAATATGTGGTCAAATGTTTTTTTAAAACTAGGAACAATATAAATTCGATGTGTTTTCTGATTTATGATATTGTTCGGAGCTTTCAATTGTCGTTTTTACTTTTGGTTCACCAGAAAGCCATTCGTAATAACCATTTGCCTCAATTTGAATTTCGTTGACCAACCCGTGGTACATTTGATTTAATTCTTGAAATTCGACTAAGACAGCATCCCCTTGATCAAGGATCATAGCTTCATTGTCGATGTTAAGGATTTTATCGAAATCCCGGCTGGCATGAACAGGCATCAAGTAAATGGTTTCATTGTTAACTGTGGTTATTTTGATTTTTATGGAATCGATATAAGAACGTTCCGGTTCGATTTCCTTGATCAAGGCCCTGGGATGATCAAAAATCTGTAATTTGGTGATTGGGTTGTAAGTGGTGGTTTTTTTATTCATGGAATCGATATTAACAAGGAAATGGGAATCTCTTTCGTAGACATTACCGTTCCAGGAATAAAAGAAGGGACAAACGGTAGCAGTTTGAGTTAATACCGAAGCCATGCTCACATCTGTTACTTGTCCCCCTGCACAGGTAATACTTGTTGTAACGGTCCATGAACAAATAGAGTTCCCGCTATTGCATACAACCCCGGCTGCCGTCGTTACTGAATTAGAGGTGCGGACGCCATTCCAAGAACAAGCTGATGGAAAAGCGATACATGCCGCATAGCTTTTAGAGATATTGATCGATAGCAAGATCATAGTGATAGCAATGATATATAGCAGTTTTTTCATGCTGACCTCCAAATAAAAATTATTATGTTATGCTTTATTTTATATATTCTAATATCGTCTGAAAAAATTTTAAATAAATATTTTTTAAGGCAAACCATCCCAGCATTCAGTTGCACTGCAACTCCCTTGTTCGCAGAACCCTGCGGCACAGTCTCCATCCCAGAACTGCGAAGGAGGGCATAATGCGCAACTCAGAGCAGACGTGGGAACTCGAGGAGGTTCGCATTCGACTTCACATTTTCGGCCAACGGTGCAACTTCCCATAGGCACGGTATGATATTGTGTGGGGACGGTTAGTCCAGCTTCATCTCCCGCGCAAACTCCATGATATGGCGGGTTCGGGAATGACGTTCCCAAAGGGGTGCATGAATAACCACACGTGGGATCCGGGTTACAGTAGGCTGCTGACGAACATCCAACGGGCGGGAGCATTAAACGTGTAAATTCAGGGCAGGTTAAAGACCCAAACGTTCCGTAGCAACCGCCATCCGTGTATGGATCACAGCAAGGGTCAACCGTGCAGCGGTTATCTCCATGGTTCGCGCATGAGATATCATTACATATATACGTTTCACCTTTCTGATTGGGGGGACAACTTCCTATCCCGCAGCAAGGCGGTGTGCCACAGGCGTCACTCCACGAGCAGGTACAGACACAACTAGATGTGCAGGGTTGAATCCTGCTGACCGCTTGACCATCCGCGTCAGGAGGACAGGCTGTGGGCGGTCCGCAGCTGCAGGAGCGTGCCTCTGTGAACGTTCCAGTTCCCCCGCACGGGGCATTGCAAAGTGTCTGCGGCGTCCAGGGCGTCCAGGCGCAGGTACTGCAGGGGAAACAATCCGGGCAGGTGCAACTTTCCCCGTCTTCACAAAATCCATCATTATCGCAAGGAGAGGTCAGAGGCGGTTCACAATCATTGTCCGTTCCAGGGGCTGTTCCCGGATAACAGCATCCGTCATTATTCACAGGCGGGCACGGGTTTCCGTCCACATCATAACAAATGCACTCAGCCATGACATGAATGGCGTTGACAGCCAGTTCGATCGATTCATCGGTTTGCAGGGTGATCACTCCGGACGGCCCGAGCGCGAGGATGAGGACCACCAAAATAGAGGTAAAGACAATCAGGTACTCGACCATGTTTTGAGCAATTTTACTTTTTAGGATTTGGGTAAGTCGTTGCATATATAATATTGAACGATTAGTAATAATTAATTATAGCATTAATTGTAAATTGTTCAATAAATCATAGAATGCAGTGTATACTTGGCAAAATATAATATATATTTGCAAAATGTTTTACGGTGTGACTTGTTCGACAGCGTTCGATATGGTATATTTCAAGTAGGCCGATAAAGGTAAATCCGGGGAAATCCGGAGGCACAAAACTACAGACCTAAGTTGTCCAAAGCAAAAGAGGCCTACGATTTTATGTGGGTAACCCTGAGCGGTTAGATAATGTAAGTAGACAATATGGTGGCTGAGTTGCCGAAGAGCAAAGGGGGGAGACATCCTCACTTTATCGGCTTTTTTTTATTTCAGGAACCCTTTAATGAAGGATTAAAGGGATTTTTTTTGTCCTATCCCGCCTTATATTTTTTCAAAGATTCGGATGACAAATTAGAAAGTTGATACAGAGCTGTCACGAGAATGTCCGGAGAAGATACAAATATCATATTGTTACATTGTTTCTTGGCGCGACTTATTAGATCCGCATCAGTCGTAACCAGGACACCCCACGTTTCATTTGTCAGGCTTTGAGTTGCAACCATCATCGGCAAGTCAGATGCGGTGTCCCCACAAACGAGCGCGGGGCCTTGTGACAGGTATAAGGGAATATCCTGATCAAGAAAGTGAATGGCATCACCTTTATCAAAATCTTTTACGCCTTTTTTTTGCGTGTCATCTTGTATTGTCAGGATGATCTCAATGTCCTTTCCGGTGTCCTCCAGACGGAAATATTGACCCTGAGGATCGATCTCTCGAACCAAATTTTCGATCATCTGCTTAAAAACGAGGGACTCCCGGGGGTCAATCGATTCGGATATATCCTGCCGCGCAACTGTGGTTTGTCCAAATTTAAACTGAAGACCGGAGCCGATGAGGGTGTAGGCCTCATATTCGGGTCTTTTGAGGAGGATATTCAGCCGTTGGTTCAATTCTTCGATTTTATGGGCTTGGTCCGGATGGATGGGAAAGTGGTGTTCGGCATTGGTTGTATCAACATACTCGCGGCCTTTTGATGCGGCGTATATGTAATAACCCGGAGGAGAAACACTGATGTCCATCAACCCGATATCTTTTAAAGGTGCTGATGTTAAGATCACCGCATGGTTGACGTTTGTTTTTGCATATTGACAAAGGAAGACGGCGTTATATATTGATTGGATCGAAGAGGCGTATCGTCCACAATAATTATTGACGGTCCCGTCACGATCAGTGATAAACGTATGAAAGGAAATGCCTTGTAAGGTATGAACCAACTCAGTCACTTCGGATTGAAAGGTCGGACAGAAAGTCATCAAATATTGTTCAAATTCTTCCATGCTGTGCGCGAGAAAAAAGAGATCTTTTTTTAACTCGTCAATTTCATAAGTGAGATCCACGTCAATCATGCGGGTTTCATCTAAATAGAGTTTGTATGTCTTATCGGAGCGGGGGATAGCCTCTAATTGAAGGAGAATACGTGTCAATTCGGATATGTCCGCGGAATCGATTTCTTGTGCGCAGAGCCATGTTTGCGTGATTCTCAGGCGGATGTCTCTGCTCCGGTTCATTTGATAATAAAATTTTTGCAGGGTCAAAATTGGTTGATTCATTTTATTCTCCTTATCGGGCATTATAACGGACAAAACAAAATAGATAAACATTGCATTGATTTTTTTTTAAGAATGCCGATTATTTTTTCCTTGTTGGTAAAAGGGAAAAAGGGTAGAATAATCTTTCTGTACAATAAATAAAATAGTAATTCCGAGGAGGGTTTGATGATGTTCAGAGAGCAGCTAAAAGTTTTAGATTGCACAGTCAGAGACGGGGGCTTGATCAATAACCATAATTTTGATATTCGTTTCGTGAGAGAGGTTTATAGCGCTTTATCTATCGCTGGTGTCGATTATATTGAATTGGGTTATAAGAATTCAAAAGAGTTATTTTCACCCAAAGACTATGGCCCCTGGAAATTTTGTGATGATGATGTCATTCATCAGGTTATTGATGGCATTGAGTCTCGATCAAAAATTTCTGTGATGGCTGATATTGGCCGTGTTGACATGGACGCGGTTAAACCGAAAGATGAAAGTCCGGTCGATATGATCCGTGTGGCTTGTTATGTTAAAGACATTGACAAGGCGATCGATATGGTCAATCATTTTACGGAAAAAGGATATGAGACCTCGATTAACATTATGGCCATATCCCGCGACCAAGGCCCGGAATTTGAAGAGGCGTTGCATCAAATTGAGGCTGAAAGCAAAACCGGCATTGTCTATGTGGTCGACAGTTTTGGTTTCTTTTATCAAGAAAATATTGAATACTTGGTGAAAAAATTTCAGAGCGTATTAAAGACGAAAGAGATTGGGTTTCACGGCCATAATAATCAACAACTCGCGTTTAGTAATACGATTGAGGCCATTATCCATGGGGCAAATTATCTTGACGCAACTGTTTATGGCATTGGCCGTGCCGCCGGAAACTGCACATTAGAATTATTGTTGGGCTTTTTAAAGAATCCCAAATTTGATATTCGTCCGATCTTAGATTTAATTTCCCATGAATTTGTTCCTTTAAAGAATAATATTGAGTGGGGGTATATCATTCCTTATGCCATTTCCGGGATGTTAAATGAGCACCCCAAACTGGCGATGGCCCTCAGAAAGAGCGAAAAGAAAGAAAACTATCGCGAGTTTTATGAGCAGATAAAAAATCTTGAGGATCAGTAACGATCGGTCTGCAACGAGTTCTGTTTGGACGGAAAGCGGGTCTTAAATCCCTTTATTTTATAAAGAATATAATTTCTATGGATATCAATATATTTAAAAAAAGACCTTATATGGGCATTTTACGTGGTGTTGAGCCACATCATATTGATCCGCTCGTTAAAGCAGTCCTGAATGCGGGACTAACGACCGTAGAGATCACAATGAATACGGATGATGCCCCGGCCTTAATAGAGAAGATGCGCCATGCTGCCGGCGGGCGATTTGTGGTTGGAGCAGGAACGGTCTTAACACTGTCCGAGTTGAAGGATGCCTTGAGCGCTGGCGCTTCATTTATTGTTTCTCCGATACTCATTAGTGAGGTCGTGACATACTGTCGGGATCACCATATTCCTGTTTTCCCCGGAGCATTTTCTCCTCAAGAAATTGTCCATGCCTGGCAATCTGGAGCCACCATGGTTAAAGTCTTCCCTTCAAAATTTTTTGGTCCGGCATACATTAAAGAGATAAAAGGACCTTTTAAGGACATTGAGCGTATGGCTTGTGGAGGCGTTAATGCGACTAATGTGAAGGAGTTTTTCGACGCGGGAGCTTCGGCGGTTGCTTTTGGGGGGAGTATTTTTCAACCTCAATGGCTGCAAAATGGCGATTTTTACGCGATAGAACAAGCGCTAACCCAAATTGTCAGCTAGGAGCTTGTCCGAGAACTAGTTATTTCAAAGGACAACCTTGTTAAAAAACATAAAAA
>JAIORP010000046.1 GCA_021108075.1 Candidatus Omnitrophota bacterium
CGTCATCTTACAGAATCTTCGTGGACAGGGATAGATGGGTTCGTTTGACGCTTACATAATTATCATAGTAATAATCAATGATATAACTTATCGCTACTGCTCCAGCAGTAACATATAATATATCATCAGCAATTGCCATGTTGCCTGATAGATCAATAAAATTCACCGGATCACTGCCGCAATAGACCATTAAATCCACATCTCCACCCTCAAATAAAATTGGATCTTTCGCTGTCCATCTACCAATATCTGGATCATAGTCTCTCGCCCCGAAGCGGATTAAAGCTGTATCGAAATCATACAATCCTCCGGCAAAGCCGAATGGCACGTTGAATATTGCTGGTGTATTTATTATATTACCAAAGCTGTCGTAATCAATTTGTTTTACTATCTGACCGCTAGTATCCGTAACAACTCGTAATGATCCAATTTGATCGTATGTTAAATAATATGTTGCTCCGCTCTTGACCATCGAGTAGGGCATACGGTTCTCACCGTACTCAAAACGCATAACCAAATTATTCTGATCATCAAAGACCGCTAGTAACTGCGTTTGCCCGCGCCAAAGGTATTTCTCCGTTATCAAACCGTTGACTTTCTTAGCGATGCGGCGGCCTAGCGGGTCATGGACATATTCAATCGTTGTTGTCGTATTCGGCGTAACGGTTTTATCCAATTTAATAACGCTGTGCAATTCCCCTCTTGACGAATAGGCATAGGTATATTCGTAATCTGTATCTATTTTGGTTTCCGCATAACCATCTAGGGTATACGTGAGCGTTGTCCCAGTAGCTGATAATAGACGATCTTCATTATCGTAAAGATATGTCCGTCCTGCCATATCGGTCTGACGTTTACCGTTGATATAGGTGTAGGACTCCAATAACGTCCCTGTTGCATCGGTATCACGCACTTCTTCTAATCGCCCCATACTGTCGTATTTATAATAATAAGTAGAAGGTGTTCTCCCATTAATCGTTTCCGTTTTGGTCTCAATTAATCGCGTATTATAGTAAGTCAACGACCATTCAGCAACATTTTGGGAATTAACAGTAATTTTTTGATAGTCGACTTCCTGATAATCATTAAAGTCACGATCTAAGATCATAACACTATCTGTAACTTGCTCAGGCAAGCCATCCGTAGCCCGAGGCGTGATGGTAAACAGACCGGCAAGAGTTAGAATACCATCATCATCATAATCAAATGAACTTGTACCGCCGGCATAGGTCAGCCCTGATAGGGCGAAATCATTATTATAATCATACGTAATTGTTTCCGGCAGGGTTCCCGCAGGATCTAATACTTCCGTTTTAATGAAGTCTCCTAAATATGTGTAGGCGATACCCTCACTTCCCATAAGTATTTCTTTCGTTTTATTATTACCATAATAATAAAAATCAATAATGCCTTCAGGAGTCTCAATTTTGTCAAGTAAACTATCATAATAGATGTTTTTTATTTGCTTTGCTGATGGAAAATTTATCTGGACGAGCCTTCTTGCCCTATCATAAACATAACTATATTTAGGGACGACGGGAGGAACATATTCGTTTTTTAGATTAACACTATTGTGAGCAAAAGCATGGTCGATCAAAGATGGATTCGTAATCTTGATCAAATTGCCGCTGAGATCATAATCATAGATAATCTCCGTCAGGTCCGGCCGGGTTATTTTTTCAACTTGACCGATGTCCGTATTCAAATATTCCGTAATATTAGCGTCTTGGTCTTCTGACTTTATTAAAAATCCATCATTCGAATCGTATGTGTATTCTAAACTACGTGTATTGGTTGAGACGATATCTAATTTTCCATCTGTGCGATGTGTATAGACGGTTGGATATGGTAAGCCCGTGATTTGCGTTTGATCTTTCCATAGTTTAGCTGGATCGAATAAAGTGGTAACGACACGGCCTTCGGGTGATGTGATTGTTTGTGTGATTTTGGGTGTTGTTTTATCAATGACGACTGTACTGGGAAGATCATTATTAACTGTAGTAGTACGAGTAATGATGTCATAAATCCCGTCATTGTTTGTGTCTTCATATTTCCGGTCATTAACGACTTTATTTGTTAATACCGTTATTCCGCTTTCTTTTACCGTTGTCTCAATTTCATTGGCGTATTTTATCCCATAAGCAGGGTCAATCGCATATTTATATTTAACGGTCATATCATCGTCATGTGCCAGAGATTCCCCAGGATAAACTATTTCGGACCATGACTCGTCGGCCGCACTCGTACTTGTTATCGACTTATTAGGCATAGAACTATGGAGGGTCTCACTGTAACCTTCTCCCGTTGAGAGCGTTTCGTCAAGATATGTCCTTATATAACTATCTGTTGCGTCCGTCCAGGTTTCAACTTTAGCTTCCTTTTTCCCATCGGATAAGACTTGATAGCTGTATTGTTTATGCCCACCCTCTTGATCGTAAACATCTATAATTCGACCGTTGTGGTCGTAGACATTTTGAAAATGATTGTTTTCCGGATCGTCTTTAGACGTCAATAGTCCGCCCGATGAGTAATAAAACTCATATTCCGCGCCATCGGGATACTCGACGATATCCAATTGTTTGTCAATGGAATCGATGTGCAATGTTGTCTTAACGGTATCAGGAGAAGTAATTTCAATCCTATCAGTAAAGCGTTGCAGTGATATTCTATTATTCAGATGATCTTCAATATAATCCAGTTTACCGCTTGGATGATTGAATGTTAATAAATCAATTCCTGTGTTCAAATCAACCGTTCTTAAATGCCTTCCGGTTGAGGAGAAGACATGGCCTACACCTTCTTCAACAAATTGAATATCTCCTCCTCCTGGTAATGGGGCTGAAGAAGTAACTTTACGGATACGATGATTCGAGGAATCAGCTATAAAAATATTATTTGTATTATCTAACAGGACAGCACTGGGTCCCCAGATTTCGGCATTAATGGCCTCACCACCGTCACCGCTGAAATCATTATTACCTGTTCCGGCAACAGTCGTTATAATACCGTTTGTATCAACTTTTCGAATTCTGTGATTACCCGCATCTGAGATATAAATGTTACCATTTGAATCGATATCCACGTCTGAAGGCCAATGAAGCTGTGCAGCTGTTGCTAATAAATTATCGCCATTATATCCGTATATATTATTACCCACGACAGTTGTTATATTACCACTTGTATCAATTTTTCTGATAACATGATTATTAGCATCTGCGATAAATATATTCCCGGCACTATCAACAGCAACTCCCACTGGGCCATTGAGCTCCGCAGCTGTTGCTGGTCCGCCATCTCCAGAATAACCACCTACCAAGCCAGGGGGGGTAATACCAGCAATGGTGCTAATCTGGTTCGTGGTAATATCAACTTTGTGGATAAGATTATTTCCATAATCGGCAATTAATATATTGCCGGAAGGATCAATAGCCAGGTCAGCAGGAGAACTCAATTGAGCGCCGGTCGCGTTACCTTCTCCGTTGTACCCAGCAACACCCGTCCCTGCAACAAATAACAAGTCACCGGTGACAGCATCAATTTTTCGTACCCGGTTATCGATGGATCCTGTCGAAATATAAATATTCCCGGCACTATCAACGACAACATCTGTCGGAGAAGATATCCCTGTCCTTACATCCGAAATATTGCCGTCTGGATCAACTTTTCTTATGCGCCCATTACCGTGCTCGGCAATAATAAGATTTCCATCGGAATCTTTGTCAAGTCCCGAAGGAAAAGCAAGGGTTGTTTCTGTTCCATCTCCCCCTACAGTAGAGATTCTGCCTGTATACTGATCCACAATCCTCCCGTCACCTTTATGAAGGGTATTCGGTTCTAATGGATCAATATAATGATAATTTGAGAGAGTCCACCCATCTGCAATTTCATTGTTACTCAAGGCTTTGTTTGTCACTTTAATTTGTTGAGATCTCGTTAATTGTAATTCTGTTCTGCCGGGAACACCTGTAACGACAGTGCCCGGTTGGTTAAATTGCGGAGGAAGTGTTGGATTGGTCCCCGCGCTTGTATAAACGCCGTTATAGATAAATGAGACCTCAATATTAGCCGTAGCGCTTGCAACATCATTGCCAAAAGCATCTGTCCCGTCCCAGACAACATTAGCGATTTGATCAGCTGCTCCAGGAAGGGTTTGAGAATAAACATTTCCAGCAACCTCAACATCCACTAGAATCTCATCCGGAAGAGTTTGCCCTTGAATAAATGTTCCGCTCGCCGGAACAGATATAACATTTGTACGATAGCCATCGACCAGGTTACTGGCGTAATGCAATGTTATGTTTGTTCCCGGAATAGCAACGTCATTATGATAGACCCGGCTGCGGCAATTAACATATGAATTTGCTGTTGAATTTGGCTCACACTTGTCTTGCCCATCACCACTCGCTTCCCCATTATTGGGATCAATTGCTCCTTCAGGTGGAACTATACTCCAGTTTAAATCCCAGGGTGTAAAGTGATCAACTTCAGCGCGCCAGTATATGTCACCGGGATGATATTTGTTATTATCTTCTAAGCCAACGACGTTATACACTTCTGGGACACTATCACCAGTAGTATCATAAGCATCAACGAATGTGTCTCCATTAGAGTCCAATAGTTTGACAACCTGCCCGTTTGCTGATCCTATCCATTCACCTTCATCCCGGTCGTAATATCCCACAGGTACAACTTGTCCAACGTTGAAACCAAGAAAATTATCAACCCAAATAATAACGGGATCGTCAAACTTCACCCGTTCAACGCCGTCAACGCTTAATTCTGAGCAATAAGTGAAAGCCGTGTCAGAAGGTAATATATCCGGCATTGATTGTGGTGTTTCAAATTCAGACGCGCGTACTGTCATTTTGTCTAGTTCAAATAATTGAGTTCCATCTTTATTAACAGCAAAAGCTTTGTTATCTCCTTTAAAGACCATTGTCATATTGCGTGTTCCCGAAGCATCGCTGATATTAGAACTTTCGTGGACGAAAACAGTTGATGGATTATTGTCAAATTCAAATGTTGTCGATTTTGTATCCATCTCAATCATAATGATCGTTTCCATAATGGCGATATCGTTGATTGGCACAAGAATCTTACGGTGAGCTGTGATGAAATAATCTTTTTCATACTTTACTCTTAATTCCAATCCCCCTTCTACCGGAATAGTAAAACGGCCATCCAAATTAGTTTTGACTGTACCATATTCCGGAAAGTCTTCAATGGTGACCATGACATCATCAAGCGGATTATCATGCTTGTCTTGCACAATACCGGTTATGAGAGCAAATCTCTTTGCGTTATATTCATCAACGCTAGCGTCATCCGGGATCATATTTTCATATTTTTTTCCAAAATCACCTTCTTCCGGTGGTTGGATCGCGTTGGTTACCTTAATAAGTAGCTGAGCGCTGGCTGACCCGTCCGGGCCTGAAGCAGTTAAAGTATACATGGTTGTCTGTTCAGGTGAA
>JAIORP010000076.1 GCA_021108075.1 Candidatus Omnitrophota bacterium
TAGCATGCTTCTCGTCGAGAAACTACCCTTTAATCGACTTTTTCAGTGCCCCCTATGTAGTAGTGCCCACGCTTAACACCCGGGTTCTTGTAATGATTCCCCATACCAGACTCATAAAGGACTTTCAACTCCCGCTGTCGGGCGTACATAAAAAAGGGCATCATGGTTTTCCACTACGCCCTTTTTTATGTCATTCTATGATTTATACACATTCACATTATAATCTTTAATTCTCAGAGAGTTGAGACACATAAACCAATCAAAACATTAGATGCCTTCTTTATCCGCCCCATCGACTCTCTCTTCTGCCGTTCCCCATGGAATGTCTTTTCTATTTTTTGATCAAGGCATACGGCCACATAAGAACCCCGCCATCCATGACTTTGACATTTTTAAACCCCTTCTCCTGAAGGATCAGAGCCGCCTCATACCCGCGCAAAGAGATCTTGCAAAAAGCGATGATCTCTTTGTCTTTGGGTAACTGTTGACACTCTTCTCTTAATTTCCCCAAAGGAATAAGTGTTGTCTCCGCAATTTGTACCGTTGCATATTCTCCCGGAGAACGGACATCCAGAAAAATAAAATCATCTCCATGATCAATTTTCTCTTTGACCTGCATGGGTGTTATGGCTTCAAATAATCCATCCAGCTTGTTCCTTGAAATATTGGCAGCGGTTATGATATTGTCCATCGCAGGAGAATACGGCGGGGCATAACATAAATCAAGGTTCGCGATATCATCAATCGTCATCTTTGCCGTGATGGCTGTTGCGGCGACATCAGTCCGTTTATCGACCACTCCCATCCCGACAACCTGCAGGCCGAGCAACCTTCGCGTTTCTCTGTCGATAACCAGTTTCATCATGATCGGTTTGGCGCCCGGATAAAAATGCGCCTTGTCCGGAGCCGGGCTTAAAATAATGTCCGTATTATATCCCTCTTGCCTGGCTTGTGTTTCTCCCAGTCCGGTTCGTCCGATATTAAAATCAAATATTTTGCAGACAGTTGAACCCAAGACACCAGAAAAAACATCTTTCCTCCCACATAAATTATTGGCAGCCACCCGCCCCTGTTTATTCGCTGTTGATCCCATGGGAACAAAACAAGGTTTGCCGGTTATCAGGTTTGTGGATTCAACGCAATCACCAGCTGCAAAAATGTCCGGATCACTCGTCTGCATCGCTGTGTTAACCCTGATCCCACCGGTGGATCCAATCTCCAGTCCGCAATCCTGCGCCAATGAAACATTCGGCCGGACTCCGATAGACATGATGACAAAGTCACAGGACATTTCCCCCTGGTCGGTCACAACAGAATCCACTTTATCCGTTCCCTTGATTTCCGTCAGGGTTGTTGAGGTTTTCACCTTGATGCCTTTCAACTCAAGATATTCTTTGACTTGATATGCCATTTCCCAATCTAACATGGGTAAAATTTGCGGCAGTTTTTCGATAATGGTAACCCGGCACCCTTTGCTGATCAGCGCCTCGGTCATCTCGATGCCGATCAAGCCCCCACCGATAATAATGACATCTTTGGCCTTCCCTTCGGATAGAGCCGCTTTAATACTTTCGGAATCTTCTATGTTTTGCAAGGTAAAAACATTTTTAAGCTGCCTTCCCTTAATAGGCGGAATAATGGGGGTCGCTCCTGTCGCAAACACGAGCTTGTCATAAGACAATTTACTTTCGGTTCCTGCTTGCAAGTCCTTAATAGTCAGCTGTTTATGCGTGCGGTCAACTTGTTTAGCCTCAGTCCGATTTAAAACATTCACATTCTTAACATTCCTAAAAAAAACAGGATCACGCACAACACCGATCGGCGTGCTCATCAGTTCCTTTTGATCCTGCACAACACCGGAGACATAATAAGGCAGTCCACATCCCGCATAAGACAAAAATTCTCCTTTTTCGATGAGGATCACTTCAGCTTCTGGACATATCCGATGCACACGCGAACCAACTTTTGGGCCTGCGGCAACGCCGCCAATGATAATGACTTTCATATTTTTCCCTTTCTCTTAGGTTTTATTGTTTTAAAATACAGCTGGATTTAATTCTAATGAAACATCCATATCATAATGACGCGAATATAAATCCCATGGATGCGCCGTAAAGTGCGCCCCTTAAAGGAGTGCTTGTTAAAGGGCAGGCACCTGTCGAACACTTACCTAAATGTCCCATCAGTCCACCGAGAAATGCACCGACAAAGACTCCGATAAGAACTCTCATGACAACCTCCATACGATTTGATTTAAAATTGTCCGGTTCTGAGCATCACCAACGTGCAGGCATGAACCGTTTCAATGCCTGCGGCGCTCGCGGTCTGTTCCAGGTTTGAATTCTCTGCTCCGGGATTAAAAATGATGCGTCCTGGACGCTTTTTGATAATAGCATCCGTGATCAAATCGGAAATACTTGCGCCGACATAAAGTGTAACCGTATCAACATCTTCCTCAATATCCTGGATGGATTTATACACGGGCGTCTGATCGATGGTTTTTACCCGTTGATGGACAGGAAAAACATCATGCCCTTTTTCTTTTAAAAGCATCACGGCTAGATAGGAATACCGATGCGGTTTATCCGATGCGCCTATGACAGCGACCTTCATATCTCCCTCTCTTTCTGGACATTGCTGGTAATGAATGATCTTTTCTTTAAGCCGCCTGTCTTATAAAATCAGCATTGTTGTAAATAAAGTTATCTTCTTTTATTGGATCTATCGTCTGAATATTTTGCAAACCCGCTATTCCAGCCGTCAGGCCTTTCAGACAGGATTCATTTATTTATGCAACTCATTTAATCTTGCTTTAAAAAAGATTGAATTTTTTCTTCAACTACCTCTTTCGGTACTGCGCCGACAATGTTATCAACAACCTGACCATCTTTAAAAAATAAGAAAGCCGGTATGCTGGATATACCGAATTGAGACGCAATGTCCGTATTGGTACTGACGTCAAGTTTATAAATACCAACCTGACCGATATATTGACCCGCTAATTCATCCATAATTGGCGCCATCATCTTGCAAGGCCCACACCAATCCGTATAAAAATCAACGAGAGCAGGTTTTTCTGAACCAAGGACTTCTTCTTGAAAATTTTCATTATTAACTTTTATGACGTTCATAAGAATTCTCCTTTTTAAAACGTATTATCAGAATAATATGTTCTTTTATGAAAAAAATTTATCTCTTTAATATTTCCATAATATTCATGACACGTTTATCAATAACCCGATAACAAGTGCGCACACCTTCTTTTCGACAGGCAATGATCCCGCTCGTTTTAAGGACTTTTAAATGCTGCGACACTGTGGATTGGGGGATCTGCAAATTATCCACAATTTTATTCACATTGCATTCATTGCCGTTCATCAGCCCTTCAACCATTTTGAGCCGTATCGAATGACCCAATGCCTTCAGAATTTCGCTGTCTTTATCATAATCCATCTTTACCATGATTTTCCTTTCATCAATGTATCGGAATAATACAATTATACGGTATTTTTGTCAATGCCTTTTTTTAACAAAATAAGCCGTCAGGACAACGGATTATTCCGGGAGCGATGGAGCCTTTTTCCTGAACAAAAAACAGCTCAAATGCGATAAAAGAACAACTTATACCAATTACAGAAAATAAAGACCCATTTGACACGACCAATTCCATTAATAAATTGTTCTACTTCAATTCTGCTTTTCACGCCTTAGCACCGAGAAAAATTGAAATGATCCTCGCCGACCAACTGAATGCTTATAACTTTTTACGTATCTTATAAAACCCCGTTATCATTTTATTCATCAGGATCGCGATACAGGCCCAAAGGACATAGTTGATGCTCCCGGGCAAAAGATAAACATCCACAAGAAACCATGCATAAACAAAAAACCGGGGCCGGACAAGCAAACTGTACGGTATCTCTAATGAGTTTCTCACCATCGCGAAAACAACAACCATGGTGTACAGAAAGATATAAAGACCACCCGGGATAACCTGGATATTTCCGGTATAGATTAAAGCAATGGTTGTCAATGCGACGACAATTTGATCGACCATTGAATCCGTAAAAGATCCTTTATTAGAATCTGTTTGTGTGAACCGCGCCAACGGGCCATCAAGGCCGTCCAGCAAAACATGAATCGCAAGCAGACCGAACGCTATGGATTTCGCTCCCTTAAATTCCAGGCAAAACAAAAAACAAAACGCCACGCCAAATGCGAGGGATAAATAGGTGAGATGGTTGGGGCGCACTTTGCATGCCGTTAAAAATTTCAATAGCGGCAAAAACATTTTGCCGCGCCAGGCCTGAGAGGCATTCATCATCGCCTCTTCCTGGTCTGAATAAACATTGATTTTCTTTTTTGAATATTTGGTCATAAGCCCTTCTCAAATGAAGCTGCATCCATAGTAAAAGACAGTATATTTAACTTCTGGCCCCTGATGCCGGACCCGCTATTATGGAAGGTATAATTGTTCCATTGAAAATCAGTCAAAGGTAAATGCGTGTGTCCGAAATAAATATCTTTGAGGCCAGCTGGAAATCCCGACGGTAACGTTTGTAAAAAATAGACGATTCTCTGACCAATCTTATGGTTGGGAAATGTGATTCGATGTATAAAATCTGTCAGACCGGCCCGGTCACAACACTGATAACAAACCGCTAAGATGGCAGGCCACTGCTTTGATTTTGCCCAATCCGAACGCGATTTCTTAAGGCCTTTAAATGTGATCATTTTGTTGGCGCAATCACCATGCAAGAAGACGGCCGCTCCAATTTGAAGATAATATTCATACACCTGAAACTGAGCATGTTGTTGCGCCAGGCGACGTAAGCCAGCTACAAAGCCTTGATGACAATCGTGATTGCCAAGAACATACTTAACGCCTAAGGCGGGAAACATATTCAGCACTTTTTCCATCCACCCCACTGACGCATCGATAGTTTGCTCAAGAGATGGCAAAGTTGACCAGCGAAAGTCAAAGATATCTCCATTAAAGACGATCACGTCGCAGTCTGGTAAAACGGCGTATATTTCCTTCTCAAGGACGCCTGAATCAGACCGTCTTGCAAAAAAATGCGTATCAGATAAAACCCTGCCTTTTTTCATCATCAATATCTATTCTTCCTTATCCTTGTCGCAAACCTGACCCGCGACGATCATTTCCCCGATCTTTTCGAGTGGACTCTCTGTTCTATGATACGATGTATATTCAGTTTAAATCTTCCCTTGTAATAATACCCCGGATTTAACCGGCACAACCAGAGACAAAAACAATTTTCTTATCTCCCCTCCTTGCGGTTCACATGATGCCATCATCATACAGCCTAATAATACCAATTCCATTAAACCGAAATAATATCTAAGTTAAATCAAGTCTTTTTATTAAATATTTTTTGT
>JAIORP010000109.1 GCA_021108075.1 Candidatus Omnitrophota bacterium
AATATTAACACATCTTTATTCTATTAATGATTTATAGGATGAGGATTATACCAGGAGGCCTTTATGAACTTCTACACCAAACAGCATTCATTTTACTGTGGAATTGACTGACACGCAAAACAAATGTATCTTTGTGTCATGGATCAAAAAGGAGATGTCTTGCTTCACCGTAACATGCTTAACGATTCAGAACTCTTTCTTAAATTTATTAACCCGGAAACCGCGATTTGAAATAAAGTCAAAACAAAAACGATGAAATAATTTTATTCTTACAACTCTAAAAGATTACTGGAACTCTTCGACGGGGAAGTCTTTTCCCTTGACATGCGGGGCCTTATAGGTGTTATGTATTTTTCTTCTCTAGTTTTTCGAATATTAACTGCCCATTTTTTTCTCTAACTAACCTAAACTTATTGTCAGCTTCTAAATTATGCTTCAATCTTTCACCGTTCATCGAATTTTTCCCAACAGCACGTGAAAAAGTTCTACTCATATAAGATAATTTTCCGCCAACTTTCAAAACACGGCTTATTTCATCTAAAACTTGTTGCTTGTCTTTTACAAGAGGTAATGTATTGTGTAAATAAACGATATCTATCTTTCTATCTTCAAGGTTTGTACCACAATCCGAAAGGATAGCTTCAATGTTTTTAAAATTACTATTCTTGTTTTTCTCTTTGATCATCTTAATTGCACGCGGATTAATGTCTAACGCGAAAACTTTACCATTATCTCCAACTTTTTGTGCTGCGGGAAATGTGTTAAATCCAAGCCCACAGCCAAAATCTAAGATATAATCCCCCGTCTGTATTCCTACCAAACTAATTTCTTCATCAATATTTCTAAATTTCTTTTTAATATTCATAATTAAAGACATTATTTTAAAAGCAAGCCAGGGCATTGGTTTCTGTTTATTCTTTTGCATTTTTCTGCCTCATTTTTATAATTTTACTACGCATAACGTTTGAACTCACTGGTTTTTACGGAGCGCAGCAGAGTAAAAAATCCAGTGCAGTGTTTGGTGCAGACAGGCGTTTTAGTTTGTTAATGACCTGCAATCTGAAATAAAATCAAAACAAAAACGATGAAATAATTTTATTCTTACAACTCTAAAAGATTACTGGAAATCTTCGACGGGGAAGTCTTTTCCCTTGACAACGGGGACCTTATAGGTGTTATGCAATCATTTTTGGAATAGCCCATCAATTATTCGATCGTTTTTTGAGGTGCGTGCATCTATCTCCTTGCTGAGCAGTATGGGATAAGATGCTTCATCGATTAGACGCTGAGAGGTATTTATATATCGATCATTGCCATTGCTATCCTTCCACTTTACATCATCCGTCAACACCATCACTCGGGTACCAATACCATTCACTTTCCTAACCAAGGGGATGAAATCCTGGTCACCAGTAACAAGGACTAGGACATCAAATCGCTTGTGAACTGCCAGGTCGTAGGCCTCCAGTGCCAACCACACATCAATTCCCTTCTCTGCAGGAGGGGTAACACTTTCATTCATTGGATAATAGTGCGACACTATAGCCGCGTGCATCAGCAACTGGTCAAGAAAGCGATCTGACTCTAGCGAATCTGCGCTTTTTGCAGCTGTAAGAGAAAAACGACCACGAAAAAAATGGGCTTCCACAATTTGACAGAATACGACATCAATCTGTTCTTTCTCTGCGATTTTATGGCGAATAAATTCATGCAGTCCTGTGAAAGTAAGATTGCTTTGACGCTTATGGTGATATTTATAGTAACTGCTCAACTTCGAATAAAACGTGCCATCATAGAAGACAGAAATGCGAATGATACCAGAATCTTGTTTCATTTTTTATGACCTCCTTTTGTTTGGGTTGCTAACGCCTGCGCATCACCGGCACCGCGAAGCGGTGTCCGTGTGCATGCGGTTGTTATGTGTTTTTAATTTTTAATGGATTCATCAACAAGATCCCAATTGATTTCATTAGAGTATTGTTTTTGACGATCTATTTCTTTATATGTTCTGCCATAAGTATCTATATTAGCTTCTCTTTCTGGTCTATCTTTATCATATTTTTTTAATGTTCTATCTACGATCAAAACTAAGAATACTACCGCTAAAATCCAAACAGAAAAACCTAATGCAAGAGATATTGCGGTCGCCCTATTCGTTTTCCACTTTCTTATAATTAATAGAATTGAAAATATTGAAATTAATCCGGAAACGCCATATAAAAAAACCAAATCAGAATAATTAGACCTCTGAAACGTCATAAAACACAAAATTGACAAAAAAGAAATTACCAAAAGTGTCGATCCATATATTAGAGCTATAAAATATTTTTTTGAAATATTCATTTAATAATCATCACATAACATTCGAAATCATACGCCAGATTTACCGCCGTTTTTCAAGCGGTAAATCTGGGTCGTGTGGATTGAGTCGTTATCAACGAATTTTTTAAAATAAATATATTTATAATAGGAAGAATAACTACTATTCCTAAATATATTAAAGATTTGTCAATAAAATAATTACCATCTTCTCTCCAATATGTATCAAAAAAAATAACAAAAACCGCACCAAACATGGCAATTAACACGTTTACTGCAATCATTATTGTTTTTATTATTCTATTAAATATTAGCAATGTTCCCAACAAGAAAAATATTATACATATTAAAAATGCACTACGTTTTAAAAAAAATGTTGTAATTATTAAAGATGTAATATTGTTTTCTGACAGAATTAAAATTATGACTAAGTTGTATAGAGCAGGTATTAATAGTAACAATCTATTTTTCATTTTATTTGATAACGCTCGCGCATCACCAGCCCTGCCGAGCCGCCGGGGCGAAGGCGGGGGCCGCGTGCATGCGCTTGTTAGAAGTTTTTATTTTTCTTTAATTCCAAAAGTCACCTTTTCATCAATAAGTCTATATTTATCATGTAGAACTTTTTTAATTTTTAATCTTAGAAAAGAGAGATACTTCTGGGTACCACCTCCATTTTTCCCATCATATTCTATAGTCAATGTAACATCAAATGGATCATTGTTTTGTTCGTTGACGACGCTCTGAATATTAACCCAAGGAGTCCAGAGCCGTTGCGAAAATAAATTTGGAAATATAACATTTTCTCCCATATCAAAATATACATTTTTTTGAGTTGGACTATCATACTTACCACGAACATTGAGAGCAGGAACATTCTCAGTATTATTCAATCCGAACTTCATATAAAAAAATTTTTTGTCCATGAGCGTAAAGCTCATTACACTTTGTCCATCAATTGTAAAAAAAGGGGGATTATCGATCAGCTTCGGAATAAGATATGGTCTCTGTTCATCAGAACCCTTTTGGAAGTGAATAAAGTTGAAGGGATTTGGAAATGTCTTAGTCATATCCAATTCTTTAATCCAGACATTTTTTATTACAAAAAAACCATATACGCCAACATATAAAATAATGGCGACTACAACACCTGTTAGTGCTATTCTTATATATATCATCTTTATTTTTTCCTTCTAACGCCCGAGCACACCGACCAGATTTTCCGCCGTTTTTTAGGCGGTAAATCTGGTCGGTGTGGAACGATTTGTTATGTGATTTTTATTTTGCAAAATTTAATATTACGTATATCGAAATAAAAAGAAAGCCTTGAATTAAAGTTACAATACCCATGATTTTCATAATGCGTGGTGCTTTTTTTTCATCATAAATATATTCAATTATTTCATTTCCGAAAGGACTAATTTTTTTGTTTATTTTAAGATTAAAGATTAATTTTCCTATTTTACAAAAATTTATTCCAATAGGTTTATTAAAAATAATCATCAAAATTCCTATTAGAATAAATGCAATACTTGGAATTAATGAAATTTTTATTATTTCAGTCATTTTTATCTATTTTTTTTCACATAACAATTAATGTACGGTTTTCCATTTAATGTTTTAGGATGAAATAAGAACTCATCCCCCGTTCAAATTTTATATCAAAAAATACAGTTTTTTCCAAGGGAACAGACGCAAAAAATCTTTTTTGTCTGTAATATCACTTATCCGGTACGTCGTTTAGTATCAAATATTGATATCCGATATTATCCCCCCCCAAAAAAAAGACATAAAATCATTCTAGCCTTCCCCCTGATTATTGTCAATGACCTGACTCGTCGCAAGGGGTACTAAAAGGTCAGTTGGCTAAATATCTGCCCCTATCAGTTTGTATGCACAAATGACAGAATTTATCACAAACTAAAATCCGTCCGGTTTTGTGAGGGGTGATATATGATTAAATGACGAATGCCTTTTAGGGCGCAGGGAGGGCCAAATTGTGACCAAGGGCGGGTGAAATATAGTCATTTGTGCCAAATAATGACACCACAAACAATCCATACGCGAACGGAATCATCATTAAAAGGCTCATAGAAAAAGCCTGTCCTCGACACAGAGAACAGGTTTAAATTTAGGATAGGCCATGCGTTAACGTTCGCGTGCCTTTTCTTCGATTTTTCGCTTCGCGAAAAATCTGGTGGGCAATGTAGGATTCGAACCTACGACCCCCTGAATGTAAATCAGATGCTCTAACCAACTGAGCTAATCGCCCAAAAATTTTTTACTCCAAAAAACCGATTACGCCCTCGAAGTTGAAGCGTATGATACACCAGAATATTTATTCTGTCAAATAAGAACGCCGAAACTCTAAACGCTTTTTCATTTTTTATGATAACGCGCCGACCTTACCGAGTAAGAAAACCATGACAAACAACGCGACAGACTCAATAATACCCAGGACAATCAAATAGTTCGTGAACCCTTTTCCTGTTTCCGCCAGGGCATCCGATGCTCCGGCCGCGGCCTTCCCCTGCATATAAGCGGATAATCCCATGGCCGCGCCGCCGAAAAGACCAATGCTCCAAAAATACTGGCCGGAATACACGGCGCTGGCTATTGTGTTCATGAGGATCAAACCATATATCGTCTGGGTCAGAGGCGCCCCGACAAAAACAAGCAACATAAACGGAGCGGCTTTACTCTGGGCGTAACACTTTTTCCAGGCGCCCACAGCAGACATGCCGGCAACACCTGTGCCAAGGGCTGAGCCTAAAGCAGCCATTGATATCGCGGAGGCAACACCTAAATCCTTAAATTGCATTAAAACACTCGTTTCCATATATTTCTCCTTTATGTTTTCATTTAACCCGGATTTTTCAATAAAAAAGGTGATCCGGCCTGAACCGCTGCTTTTCTCCTCAGTAATTGAGGAAGCAGACGATTTTGCAATAAAACCTTTTTCTTCCGTCCGTTTAAGTCGAGAAAAAGATTCTATTGCAAAATTGTATACTGAAAATAATCAAATAACACATTTTAGGGACG
>JAIORP010000204.1 GCA_021108075.1 Candidatus Omnitrophota bacterium
AACCAATTCTGCTTTTCAGAATTAAGATAGAACAATTTATTAATGGATTTGGTATAACCTTAATATATTAAACCACGCTGGACAATGTCTCAGTTGCTTTATGTTTAAAGGAGGGAAATGATGGGAGATTTTCTTATCAGTATGATTAAAATCATGTTTTTTGTCGTTCTCTTGCCTGTCATCTTTGCGACTGTCTCAACTTTTCAAAATCACCTTGCCAACTATCCTGACCTCGACCTCGAAACCTTCTTATCAGGCGCCTATGTTCTGCTGATGATTTTCTTGTTCTTTTACCAATTCTGGGGCGTCTATGAATTCGGTAAGAACGTCATGAACAATTTGTTCAAATTCCTTGCCCCATTTGATAAACTCTTCCTGCATATTCTGTCTTTCTATGTGCTTGTCACCATGGCGATTTTTTACGTCACCAACAATCTCCTGAATGTGTCCGATTATAATTTTCTTTTTATGTTTTTATTAGGTTTTTTCATGAGCTTACACATTCTATTGGTCGCGCAGGACATGCAAGACGATGAAAAATCCCTCATCAAACCGAATTACCTTTTTCACCTTCCGGTCATCATCATCGGAAATGTCTTTATCCTCGTATTATTCTTTGATTTATTAATGGAACGCTGGACTTTTGTGGATTACTTTAAAACTCTGAGCCTAGAGACGCAAGAAACTTTTATGATTTCGTTAAAGTCTATTTTTAGTATTGAAGGGTCTTAAGCTTCTTGCGCTAATCCATAACATCGGGGAAAAGAGGAGTTCATGCTCTTCCTGTCAGACTAAATATTCATCCAATGTAAAAAAATATCAAAATTTAATGGCGTCTTTTTCGCCAGATTCCAAACCCAAACGGCAGGCATCCGGAAAGAAACAAAAAGGAACTGATGGGTTCAGGCGCAATGGAATAACCGATTAATTCCGAGGTAACAGTGCCCCTCAATTCCTTAATAACTCCAACGTCCTTTGCCAGATACAGGTCAACCACTTCAGTCCAGGCACCTTCTGTCAATGTTGAATGGAGATGCACAACATCAGAAAATGTCCCGGCCACGACAGTCATCGAGCCAACAAATGCATTAAGCTCTTGCTCCATGAATAAGTCCGCCTCGCCAGTGCTGTTTCCATACTGATCAAAATAATATTCTTTATATCTTAATGAATAAGTATCACCATGAGACCAGGAAGCGGGAACCACCGTATAAGGAGCATCCGGAAGAACACTGGATTCAGAACCGAAGAGCACATAATCACCGCCGAAAAGATCCACATGTTTGATAACACTCAGTCCCGTGTAATCGGCACTCATGACCGTGAAGTCATAATCACCGACCATTTTAAAGCCCGAATAAACGGTCCCGCCATAATCCTCTGAATCAAATCCCGCGATTGAACTTAACGCGTACTTATCAACCGGGGCCCCGGTTGAGTCCGTTCCTGTTAAATGATAGGACCAATTAGACCCTTGCTGGGTCGGATAATAGTCAAAGGTATTGTATACGGGCACGGCGGACTGGGCTTGTTGCGGAAGTATGATTAAAACACACAGGCAAAAGAAAAACTTCATAAAAAATTGTCGCATAAATCCTCCTATTTATTGTTTTTTAGTTTGGTTTATTGTATATGAATATGCGATATTTGCAACCATTTGTTGCGAATTATCTGGTTTCACGCCTGATCGGATAAATATCGTGAGTTAAGGCGTAAAAAATACCCGATGTTTTGAGTTGACGTCCTGCCAATAATTTGACATAATCCGTCAACTCAAGGTTCATCCCCTGGGCAATGTATCCACAAACACGCATAATTAAGGAAGGGCAAAATGCTGAAAACTCTTTTGCTACTGTTAACGTTCTTGCTCGGAATCATCTTACATGACGCTTACACTTATTCTTTCTTGATCAAATATCTTCTGATGGTTATGCTCTTTTTTTCATTTATCGAAATTGATTTGAAAGAACGCGTTCCCAAAAGGAAGATCCTCGTACTGATCGCAGCAAATATCCTGATCGCGCTGGGGGTCTACGTCATTCTGAAACCATTTGATCCCTCTTTGGCCATGATTGCCTTTCTAACCGCTATCGCGCCAACAGCGACGGCTGCTCCCGTGGTCACGCATTTTATGAAAGGCAAGGTCCATTTTGTCGCTTTATGTGTCTTATTCAGCAATATCGTGATCGCGCTGATTCTGCCCTTTATTTTTCTGCTATTGGACCTGGACCAAAACCAGAGGCAATTGTCCGTGGGGTCCATGCTTATGTCTGTCATCATCGTTATACTGATACCGCTTGGTCTTGCTATCATGGTTCAACGTTCGAATAAAATCAAAAAAACTCTTTTACCCTTCAAATCCATGGCGTTTATTGCCTGGCTTCTTTTGCTATTTCTTGCCTCGGCCAAAGTAACCCATTTCATTACCCAAAGCATCGCCTTATCATTACCGTATATGCTGAGCATTGCTTTTTTAACGCTTATAATCTGTATCTTGAATTTCTATCTGGGGCGGGTACTCGGGGGAAGAGACCTACGTAAAGAATCCAGCCAGGCCCTGGGGCATAAAAACACGATGCTCATCATTTGGATCTGCCTGACATATTTAAATCCTGTTTATGCCCTGGGCCCGATGCTTTACATCGTGTGGCACAATGTTTACAACACCTATCAAATTTCCAAAATATCTATTCGACAAGCAAAAGCATAATCCAGGATAATGAACCTGATACCGCGACAAAACGACGTTCATTTAAACCCGGAAAATGCAATTGGAATCTACTACAAAGGCAAAACTCGTCGCAATTGCTACGTTATGCTCGGGATTATTTCATTCACCGTATCTCGATACGCTTTACGAAATAAACCCCCGCAATGCCTTGCACTTGCAACAACGACTGCCTTCTCGTTACGATCCCGATTGCATTTTCCGGGTTAAGTCTGACTGATCCGGAACCCGTCACTCCAGGCTATGATGGTTTTTCCGAGGATACGGTCATCCTGGTCGGAACAAGCCTCAAAAACAAAATTAATAAGCGTGCAATTTTCCCCTTCGCCGATGGCAAAGACATCACTGAGTTGCCCGGAAAAGACGTCACAATCTGTCTCAATTTCGACCTGGCGGCCGATAAGTTTCTTAAAATGCTCCAACATATGATCCTCCTTCTAAAAGGGGTTAAGCTCTGAATGTCAACAAAAATTGTTCTAAGAAAATTCCGCTTTTACCTTTGATTTCCTGAAATAATAGACGAGAAACGCGTACCATAAAATATATATCACCCTGATGAATGCTAAAAAACCATTGACGAACGACAGGCATAAGCGGTCCGCGTAGGCGACCGCGCGCTCGATTTCAAGGTCCATTTTATTCTTCTGATCTTCATTTAAATCTTCTCTTCCGTGTTCAAAATCAGCTGAAACCTTCTTTCTGACCCATCCGTCATAATCGGTGATATAAGCCTTTATAAAATCCTGTTGTTGGACGAAGAATGACACACACGTCATCAGGATGCTCACCATAACAATATGAACGAGGACATGTCGGGCCTGTTCATTGAATTTCAAAATCCCCAGGGCACAAATTAAACGCGCGAGTGCCAGGAACAAAGCAATCCAATAAAAGGATAACCACAATGAGGGCGGGTAAAAGGACTTAAAAAAATCAATCCGGGTCATGCTCCACAACCGCCAGAGATCAAGAAAAAGCACTAAAATGGCTAAAACCTTAACGCCACGTCTTTCTTTTATCCCCATGTATCGATTTCCCCATAATTAAAGGATCACAAAATGATGCCGCCCTTGGTGAACGTGTCCATGCCCTTTGAGTGCCTAAAGATGTTTTATTGTAACACAGAGGTCGTAAGAACCGAAGAATAGAACAATAAAACGACATGATCCTGTTGAAAGCAGGACAGGAACTCAAGGAAAGGTTTACTTTATCTCCTTTAAACCGAAATTCTGCAATAGAATCTTTTTCTCAACATAAACGGACGGGAGAAAAAGGTTTTATTGCAAAATCGTCTGCTTCCTCAATTACTGACGAGAAAAGCAGCGGTTCAAGCCGGATTACCTCTTCTATTGAAAAATCCGGGTTAAAATTAACAACCCCGTGCTCGTTCAAGGCGTTATCAGCGCACACATGAAGAAATTAGACTTGCTAAACTGGCTGGAAATTGATACATTAAAAATCACACACGCGTGATCCAGCCACAGTGATCCGGTGGTTAAAACTGGCGGTTCTATCATTTGGTAAGTTATGGTATCAGGGATTCATCCTTTACGTCCATGATGAAAATCGCATCAAACCTCAATCCTGAGCCTTATCCGGTTGAGCTTAATAACCACCATATACAAAAAAACCACGGAGGTGTGCTTCGGAAGATTATGGCGTATGGAGCAAAAATTTTAAGTCAGATAACCGGGGAGGAAAAAATGAGACGAAAAACGAATCTTATAGGTCTTACTATAATGATTATAATGCTGTTACTGGGATTGTTTATCTCTCCATATTCTAATGCTATAGCGAAAGAAATAAATGCGCTAAACTTTCTATCTTTCGAGATAAATAATACTGCATCCATTCAGAAGTTACCTCTTGAAAACAATGAGGTTTATTCGATAATTATAATAGACGATACCACAAAATTTATGAGTTCGTTAAATATAAAAAGATATTCTCAGAAAGAAATCTCTGAATATAATTTTGAAGACTTTAAAGAGCTGATTCCTCAACAATATGGCGAAAATTTTATCTCTTTTATTTCTCTTGAAGAAGTCTACAGCAATGGTAATTCTGTTGATATTTTAATTTTTGATTCGTACTCGGAAGGAATAAAAATGAGAAGCAAATGGTGTATATTAGTATATAAAAAATATTTTATTCATTTTGCAACTCAAACACTCGAGGAATTCTTCGAGAATAATTCTAAAACCTTGGATAAAATTATCGCTAGTTTAAGATTGAATCAAGACTAGCAAAAAATAAAAAAACTAATAAATTCACCTAACAACTTCATTCAGCGGCTGTTCCCGCCGCCAAATGGCGTCGGCTTTCTCTGCCTGAGCTTAAATGTTATGCGTGAGGATGATTTGATTGAAAATACCAAGTAGAAATAGACATTGGGCATCAGATGTGAGCAAGGCATTGGAGATTGCCCGGAAACGATTTGAATCAGATACACAAAAAAATCCTCAATTGGAAGTGGAGAAGCTTTATGAATATGCGGCCAGGATAGCGGCAGAAAAAAGACATCCTATAAAGAGTAAAGAGAAAAAATAGATTATCAAAGAACAAATTGATC
>JAIORP010000199.1 GCA_021108075.1 Candidatus Omnitrophota bacterium
GGTTATTTATGGATTAAAACTGAGAATTTTGGTGTGATACTGGAGAACATGGGTTATAAAACAAAGTTAAACACGACAAATGCATAAAATTAATATGGAATACTAACATTTTAATTGAGTATAACACTCTCTGAGTATTAACTTTGCATAAAATGTGAAGAATAAAACATCCATTAAAAGTTGGAATTTTCATGAATAAGATAGAAAAACAATTACAATTTGCAAGACAAAATCTATTAGATTTTACAATGCGAAACCGACTTTTAAACTTTCGTCCCACAAAAGCGCGGACAATTAAAACAATTGATGAAATCCCAACAGAAATTTATAATATTTTAGTCTTGCAAGAAAAAAAGATGGAATTTCGTTCCGTAAAAAAGAAAATCGAAACCAATACTGAAGACGATGAGGATATATATACCGAAACAGCAGACCATACAGAAAATGAAGTGTCTAAACTTTGGGAATTGCCCACACCAGATGTTGAAGTTGCTGAACGGTACGTTGACCGTTTTCTTCAAACGTCTTTAGAAAGTGAAGCTCTTCAGAAACGTTTGTTCTACATTAACCAACAATCAAAATCAGTATTTGAAGAACAGGGATATACAGTACTTTATCTTGCCTTGGGCTTTTTAGAATGGACTGAAGATTCCAACTCTGATCAAACCAGATCATCACCACTTATTCTTATTCCTGTGGAGTTAGAAAGAACAAAAGTCGGCAAATCTTTCAAGTTATATTGGACTGAAGAGGATATTTTCACCAATATTTCACTTCAAGCAAAGCTTTCTGAACAAGGAATCTTATTACGTGATTTTGAAATGCCTGATGACAAAACAGGTATTGATCAGTATTTCAAATCAGTAGCTGATGAAATATCAAATATGCAAAATTGGCGGGTAGTATCTGATATATATTTAGATTTTTTCAGTTTTACTAAATTTGTTATGTATAAGGATCTTGATTCCAACGGTTGGCCTGAAGGTAAATCCCCTATAGATCATCCCCTAATCAAATCAATATTTGATCCTTCTGAAAAACAAGACATGTCAGAGTTTTCTGAAGATGAAGTAGATGCAAAACTCAATTTTTACAATCTGTACCATGTTATGGACGCTGATCCATCTCAAATAGCAGTGATTGAAGATGTTAAAGCGAGTAAAAATTTAGTAGTAGAGGGGCCACCTGGAACTGGAAAATCTCAGACTATTACAAATATTATTGCTGAACTTCTAGCAGATGGAAAATCGGTATTGTTTGTCAGTGAGAAGATGGCAGCCCTTGAAGTAGTAAAGAGTCGCCTTGATCATGTGGGTCTCGGAGACTTCTGTTTAGAATTGCATAGCCGAAAATCAAATAAAAAAGAAGTACTTGCTGAACTTCAGCATACTATATCTAAGCCACCTCCAAAATCAATATCATTAGATAAAGACTTTGAAAAATTAGATTTACTCAAGTCAGAACTTAATGGATATGTTAAGGCATTGAATGAACCATTCGGCATTCTTGAGGAAAAACCTTTTTCTTTATTCAATATGAAGGAAAAAGCATCATCTCACTTTGAAAAACTTGATAGAGATATGCCTCGTATTAAATTATCTGACGTAGAAAAATGCAATTATGCTGATTTGGCAAATACAAAATCAGAACTTTCCAATTTGGCTGAAATATTACAAATTGTCAAACCTATTCGTAATCATCCTTGGAAAGGTTGTTCTCCAGATTCGGTATTACCATCTGATGAAACTGAAATTGATTTTTTGATAAATGAATGTAACACTTCTATTAATGACATTGAAGCGATTATTGAGAAACTTACAGAATTTTGTTCAATAAAGCGACCAGTTTCCTTTAAGGAGTTGGAACAAGCAATTTCTGCATCAAAAGTCATCGCTGCTTCAAAACCGACTGATAAAGACGTTTTATTAAGCTCAAAATGGAATGAACCAAGTCATGAAGCTAATGAGTTGATTCAAAAAATTGAAGAATATCACAAACTATGCACCCAAGTACTCAAAACGTTTGAAAGAGATGCATTGAATCTAAACTTATATTTAATACATGATTATCGAGAACTTTCAGTAAAATTATTTATCACCAGATTTTTCAACGGCAGATTTAGGCAATTAAAGCAAGAAATATTTTCATTATATAAAGATGTACCACCCAAAAATAACAAGATGATTATTTCCGACTTAAATGAACTTGAATATTGCATAAAATTAAAGACAGATATTCAAGATTCAAATAAGACGGGGCAATCCCTATTTGGATCACACTGGCGAGCTGAAGAAAGCAATCCTAAAATGTTGCAATCATTTGCCGACTGGGTTGTTTCTTTTAGGCAGCAATTATTGAAAAAAGTATTTACTGAAGAAATCATTGACTTGGTAAGTGCCGGAATATCACAAGAAAATGTAGAAAAAATAATAGACGATCTAATTGGAAATAAAAAACATTTTATCGAAATACGAGATCAATTAGACGAGCATATTGGCATTAATTATGAAATGATTTTTGAAATTGAGTCTGAAAATGTTTCTTTTAAAGATTTAACAACAAGATTAGATTTGTGGAAATCTAATCTCCCAAAACTTCAAATATGGTCACAATTCGCCACTCGTCGCCAATCTTGTCTAAAAACCATTGCAAATCCAATTGTTGAATTAATCGATTCCGATTTACTTGAACCAGAAGATATCCTCCCTTGTTTCGAGGGAAATTTTGCTGATGATTTACTCCGCTATGTTTTTATTGAAAGACCTGTTCTCGCAAATTTTGTGGGAGAACTTCATGAAAACAAGATTAAAAAGTTCATGGAACTTGATAGTGAATTGATACTTAAAAACCGACAAAGACTTGCTCATATGCTTTGCCAAAAACAACCACGTATTTCTGGTGGCGCATCTACGGGTTCTGAAGCTGGTATACTATTGAGTGAATTTGGTCGCAAACGCAGACATATGCCAATTCGTAAGCTAATGACACTTACAGGGGGATTGATTCAAAAAATTAAACCATGTTTTATGATGAGTCCTTTATCGATAGCTCAATTTCTTGACCCAAAGACTGCTAATTTCGATGTAGTTATATTTGATGAAGCCAGTCAAGTCAAACCAGAAGATGCGCTTGGTGCGCTTTTACGAGGGAATCAAGCTGTTGTTATTGGTGATACAAGACAGCTTCCACCCACAAGCTTCTTTGACCACATGGTAGAATCCGATGAAGAAGACGACCCAGAATTAGGTGCTCCAATTGCTGATATAGAAAGTATCCTTCATTTATGTAAAAGTAGTTTTATCACAAAGATTCTTCGATGGCATTATCGAAGTAGACATGAATCTCTAATTGCAGTTTCAAATCAAGAGTTCTATGATAATAGACTTGTAATTTACCCTTCACCTAACGATAAAATGGATCATATTGGATTAAAATTCATACACTTACCAGATACTATATACGATCGTGGTGGTAGTTCAGTAAATCGTAAAGAAGCAAGAACTGTAGCAAAAATGGCTATTGAACATTATAGAAATTATCCCAACAAGAGTCTTGGAATCGGTGCGTTTAATATCAAACAGCAACAGGCGATACTTGAAGAAATTGAACTTCAAGTTAGAGAGCATCCAGAGATGGAAGACTTTCTAAAAAGTGACAAATATGAACACTTCTTTGTTAAAAATCTAGAAACAATCCAAGGCGATGAAAGAGATTTTATTTTTTTAAGCATTGGGTTCGGATTTGATAAATCTGGACGTTTAAGCCATAATTTTGGTGCCGTCAACCATGACGGCGGTGAGCGTCGTTTGAATGTGCTAATTACTCGCGCTCGAGAACAATGTGTTGTTTGTTCGAATTTCCAAGCTAAAGATCTTTCGCTTGATGCAAATGCGTCATTTGGTTTGAGAAGTCTAAAAGTATTTCTTGATTATGCCGAAAACAGGAATTTAATCAGCATGGAATCTATCAGTGAAGACGCAGACTCTCCATTTGAAGAATCAGTTTATGATTTTCTACGAGATAATGGCTATGAAGTCAGAAAACAGGTCGGTTGTGCAGGGTATAGAGTTGACCTTGGGGTAATAAATTCTGAATCCCCTGGAAGATATCTTATGGGTATTGAATGTGATGGGGCTAAATACCATTCATCTCCTGTTGCAAGAGATAGAGATAGATTACGTCAACAAATACTCGAAGGATTGGGGTGGAATATCTACAGGGTGTGGTCCACTGACTGGTACCGTAATCGTATTGAAACTAAAAATAAACTACTTAAAGCTGTAAAAAAAGCAAAAAAAATGAATGATAATTCGATTACAGTTCAAAAAAATAGACCTGAGCCAACAATTGAAAGGCATGAAAAAAGGGTACAAGTTGAAGAAGAAACCTCTGATGCTACTTCTGTTGAAACTCTTCACGATATTGTGCCTGATTATGAAATATGTCCACCATTAGATATTGAAAAATTTGGTGAATTCTCAGAAGTGTCTTTGAAAGAACTCGCGAAAGCTGTTAGTCGAATTGTAGAAGTAGAAGGTCCCATCCATTTAGATGAAGTTATACGGAGAATACGGTCCGATCTTGGCTATAAGCGTACAGGTTATAAAATCCGTGATGCGATAATCAAAGCAGCCGCACTTGCAAAACGCGAAGGAAATATATTACGTAAAAGTGATTTTCTTTGGCCAGTAAATAATCAAGTTGTTCCAGTACGACGGCGTGGAGGCGATTTACCTGCTAAAATCGATTTGATCTGTGATGAGGAAATTGCTGAGGCAATAAAATTGGTGCTAAAAAATCAATTTGCTACTTTTTCCGAAGAACTTGTACTTCAATCATCTCGACTTCTTGGATTCCGTGCTACAAGCGAAGTGGTTGCAAATCGAATAGATAGCATAATTAGAAAAATGATCAAACAAAAAGAATTAAAACATTTGCCAAATGAAATGATAGATTTGGCTTAACTACGCCCGGTTTTTGCGCTATACACCACTTACCACGATTGGATTGAATATTACCGATTCATACGTTGGGAGTAGTGTGTATAGGGGGCGGCCTCGGGTGTTGGTGGGTGCTGCCAGTGATTGCCATGGCTGTAGAAATATATAATTTATGAAATACTGCAACGCAAAGTTGAGATCGTTTGAAATCCTTTGATTTAGATTTTCCATGAAGCTCTTCACAGCAGAGTTGTGGGGTATCTCATGTCTCTGGCT
>JAIORP010000083.1 GCA_021108075.1 Candidatus Omnitrophota bacterium
CATCCCATGCCCTATTGGATTTTTGTTTATCTGACTCCAGGCCAACTATTAATTTTTTTATTTCAACAATTTCATGGGACATATAATCCAAATGCTTTTTGATTGCTCCGATACTTTCCAATAGAATCACCTGGTTTGATTTAAATTAACTTTGATAATTCTATTAACACGAAATGTTATAAAGATGTTCCAACTCCAATTATGTAAACATTTTTGTTCAAATAATGTTATTTTATATTTTAATAGCTATATATGTGCATAATAATTGCCAAAAAGCGCCTATCAGCCCCACACCACAAGGCGGGTTGAGCAGATCGGGACGGGCACCCTGGTAAAGTGAAGGCGAGAGGCGGAGGGCGCAAAGCAGATAGCTGATGCGATATTATCTGTATTGTAAAAGCATGTGTCAATGATGAAAAAAACCTTTACTGAATAGATGAAAAACCCTATGAGTACTGAGACGCATGAAACCACTGGCTCACTAAAAAATAACTTATTAATTTACTCATTGGTGATCGGTTAAGGGCCACACTCGTTAATCTTAATACATTTAACAAACTTTTTCATGAGAATATAGCATAGCATTGTGCCATCTATCCTATAGTTAGTTAAAAAAATCAGATTGGGGGCACATCTTATTAATATATGCTCCCGATCCATATCGAACTTACAAGTCAAAGTTCACAATTGCAAATTTATTTGCCTTTAAAGTGACAGTCTTAGTTTCAGTACCATAGCTGACTGTGAACTCAGTTGCCTTACCCTTATGTTTATAGTTCCACATATACCATCCATCTTCATCGGTTTCTACAATAACTAGACCGGATACAGTAGAATAGATTACTACTTCCTCCTCATCCACCGGAAAACCACCTTCTAGAATTAAACCACCTATACCAGGCGTTTTCTTGAAGGAGTTTATATTGTAAATTTCGGCAGTGTCATCACCAGCACTAAACTGATATGTAGTATTATAGCCTATATTTTCGGTTACAATGGAATCTCCAATAGCGTCTTGCAGATCAAAACCACCATTTGTGTATGGAGCTGTTTTCTTAAGGCCATAATCCAGGTGAATCGTTGCAAAGCTGGCTCCTTCAGGCATGATGATATTAAGAGTTACCACATCCTCTTCATGGTCATCCATGGTCACAATCTGGGCATCGCTCCCAATCAGGGAACCGGGCGTGAAACAGAATAATCCATCACTGCCACTCATCTGAACATCACTGTAGAAATGAATGGGCACTGCTCCCTGAGTAACGAACGGATAAGGTATTTCAACCTCAATTTCAGTTCCTTCAGGGTAGTACAGGTTGTAGAAGAACTGTCCTGGATTGCTTGCACTCAGCCTGTAGGTGTTTATTGGATCCTGGTTCGGTGTGAAGATCAACTTGAATTGATTTCCGTCCAGCGTCGTATCATAGTCAAACATACACAGTGAGCTACTTGTCACTACGCTGTGAGGAATGATTGAAATCGTTACAGTGGCAACATTGGAATCATCCCGGTTATCATTGGCTTTGTAGGTGAAAGTATCGAAACCATAGTAGTCAGGGTTGGGCGTATATGTAAATGACCCATTGGCGTTTAGGGTTACACTGCCGTTTGCGGGACCGTCTATTAATATTGCGGTCAGAGTATCACCCTCATCAATATCAGCGTCATTACCCAGCACGCCAGGAGCGGAAACCGTTAGGACAGTGTTTTCAGCCGTAATATAGTTGTCATCATTGGCTACCGGCGCATCGTTGACACCATTGATAGTAATGGTCACTGTAGCTTCGTCAGTACCGCCGTTACCGTCAGATACTGTGTAATTGAAGCTGTCAGTAGCAGAATCTCCAACCTGTAGATACTCAAACTGACCGTCTGGATTGTAGGTGATGGTTCCGTCACCATTATCAGTAACCTGACCTTCTGTACCAGTGCTGTCCACCGAGTCTACTAAAAGAGTATCACCATCAGGATCACTGTCGTTAGCCACAACGTCAATGGTCACGAGGGTATCCTCGCCAGTGGTAGCACTGTCATCATTCGCCACGGGTGCATCGTTAACACCATTGATAGTAATTGTCACTGTGGCTTCATCGGTACCACCATTGCCGTCAGATACATTGTAGGTGAAGCTGTCAGTATCGGATTCTCCAACCTGTAGAGATTCAAACTGACCATTTGGACCATAGGTGAAATTTCCATCGCCATGATTGGTGACAAGACCCACAATACCAGTGGTGTCCATCGAGATTACTGAAAGAGAATCACCATCTGGATCGGTGTCGTTAGCCATAGCGTCAATGATCACCGGGGTATCCTCGTCAGTGGTACCACTGTCATCATTCGCCACAGGTGGCTGGTTAAGTTCACCTGATGGCATCGAAGGTCCGCCATCATCCACTATAACTCCGTTCGCGGCCAGGTCGTCATCGCCCAAGCCACCGTCTGTGAGGATTATCGTTATGACGTTATCTCCGTCATCATCTCCCACGGGAATTTCGTACCAGTGGGGATTGGAGTCTGTGAGCGTTGCTCCGTATTTCCAGTATTCTGTGCCCACAGGCAGATTATCGGGGAATTCCAGGGTAATGGTAACAGCACCGCCGGGTGTTATTCCTGTAATGTTGAAACTGAAGAGCCCGTATTCAAGGTTTACGCCTTCTGGTGGCGCACCATATGCATTGGCGGGTATCGCTGTGAGATCTTCAATTGCACCTGAGGAGCTGCCAAAGTATACAGGGTCGCCTCCGGTGTCTGGAACAACACTGTCTGTTCCGAATACCTCAACTGCGAGAAAAATCTCTTCGTCATCCTCCCAAACGATATTTCCATTATCGTCGATCTGCGGATTGTTCGCATAATAACTATTTGTTAAATGAGTTGTGGTTTCGGTTGAGATATCATATACAAAAATCCCATCACTCTCCCAAACGATTTTTCCATTAGCGATCTGAGGAGAGATATCATATTTGTCGTTAGTGGTTACACGGGTTGTCACATGGGTTGAGGTATCATACAAATAAATCTCATAATTATTTACTGTCCAACCACCCCCACCAGAAATATATGGGTGGACAACCTTGTTCCAGACAATTTTTCCATTATCGATCTGCAGGCTAGAATCATAAAAATAGTCAGTTGTCACTTGGATTGTCACTTGGGTTGAGATGTCATACATAAAAATTTCATATTTGTCGAAATCCCAATAGCCATCACTCCCTAACCGCTCCCAGACTATTATTCCCTCATCGATATGAGCGTGGAATTCTCTAAGGTTGTTATTGGTAATCTTTGTTGTTGAACTTGTTGAGATATCATACAGATAGATCTCACCAGCATTATCTCCTGGAGCCACTCCCCTCCAAATGATATATCCATTATCGATCTGATAGATATTTTCATTATTGCCGTTATTGGTAATCTGGATCTTGGGTGTTAGTAGTCCGGGATAATAAAGAAAAATCTCATAGTCATTGCCATCATATTCCGTCCAAACGATTTGTCCATTATCGATATAGGGCTCGTCTCCGTTGTTGGTCAGCAATTTTGTATTTTCTGTTGAGATATAGTATAAATATATATTGTCAGAGTCAAATTGCTCCCAAACGATTTGTCCATTATCTATCTGCGGATAGTCGTCGTCATCGTCGTTGTAGGTCAGCCGTTTTGTGGTTTCTGTTGAGATATCATACATAAAAATCTCTGTGTCATAGTCATCATCTCCTACCCAAACGATTTGTCCATTATCTATCAGAGGATCCTCATTTTCAAAGTTCTCATTATCTGACACCTGGATTATCGAATACCCCGCCTGCGCGCTTCCAGTAAATAGTATAATTATCAACAAAGCGATAATTACCACTTTAACTTTATTGTCTATATTCATTCCTACCACCTCTTATTTTGTGAGTCACATACCCCGGACTTAAGTACCGAGGCCTGTAAATAATACTCTCCCTCCTGATTTTCCATGGCTCTCCTTAGCCTTGAGTGGGTATCATGACAAAACTATTGGATTCTTTGCGGTGCTATATGAAAAACGAAGTTGTCTTCATTGATGTCTATATTAATTCACCGCAAAGAACGCAAAGAAAATTTAATCTTCACCAGCTTTAAAAGTAAAAAATTACCCACACGATCTTGAAGAGATTCTTTTCCATTTTATCCGTCAATATCCATATTAATTTTCATAGCTTCCCACATCACACTAAATATTACCTAATCGCATAAAAATATTCCCATCCCCCAGTCCTTGGGACAAAATTCACTTATGCCCCCTTACATGGCCAATGCGGTACAATGCCATCCACAATCTCAAGATATCCAATTCTCCTAACATTATGTGCAACATTCTTCACTCGTGTTTCTGTAACTTTCCGTGCGTCAAGTCTTTTCCTCAGAGGATCTACAAATCTAGCCATCACCATAGAATTAAAGGTTTCCGATATCGAACGCATGTGGTAGTGTTCTAACCACTCCTGTGGATATTCCCATATTGAATAAAGCATATCACTCCATCCTGCAAACCCCTTACTCCTGAATGTTACATTGCTGCGAGGTAGAAAATAAGGAGTGACACCATTTGTCGATACCAGATCAGTAATCCAGCGACATCCACATATCCCATCTCCGAGGGCATTTATCAAATTGGGATTGCACTGAAGAGTTTGCTCAAACACCTCTGGGAACATGGTAGTTTCTACAAAAGAGTGGTCCGGGCTTATAGCCATGCCTAAAATCAACTTATGTTGAACTCCAACCCATCACACAATAAGAAAAACCCATCTTGCTAGCCATGTTTGCTATCGGAAAACAGTCATGTCTTTCCTCAACACTTTTAGATTTTGTTTTCTTCTGATTCTTTTACTAAACTCCAAAATGACCGGTAGGTTCTTCCCCGGCCCTGGCAGCCATATCTAATAACAGAAGGTTGCAGCTATTATTTTAACCGTTAAACTTAAATTTGTTGAATTATAAGTATATACTCGTAATGAAATTCGTAAACCGAACTCGCGAATTGGAATTCCTGCAAAGAAAGTACAACTCAAAAGAAGCCGAACTTATCATAATATACGGGCGGCGGAGAATCGGGAAAACCGAACTTTTAAATGAATTCGCCAAAGATAAACGTG
>JAIORP010000062.1 GCA_021108075.1 Candidatus Omnitrophota bacterium
GGGTGAAGAAGAAGCAAAGGAGTTCATCAGTCTGGTGGATATAACCACAGGATGCGCATCTTGCCATATAAGGGATCAAATAAATGGGCATGCACTGGCCCAGTTCGGTACTGCGATTCCTATTTTTGCCATCACCCGGCGTGGCAAGGAAATGCTGCTTGAGCGGGCAAAAGAGGTCACTGACCCTATACTTATAAACACAATGAAACTGCCGGTATTGCCGGAAGAGAAACAGCCCAGACCCCTGATATAGGGTAAAAACGTAGGTGCTTCAAATTAAATGGTAATTGATCATGGTGCCAGGCATCAAAGCCCTGGCCTCCGCCGCACTTATCATTATCCCAAGTGCAGGCCGTCCTGTGGGTGCATGAGATGATGGGTCGGTTGTAACATTGAATTATTGAGAAAACTATTAACGTTATAAGACCAAGTGATTATCAGTGATTTAAAATGCCTGTATCTGTTAAATTACCCAATGAGTTCCAGGGAATATATAAACACATATTTAAGAGCAATCCTGAAGAAGGCACTATGCAACTTGTGATTCACGAGTTGCGCAGGAGGCTTGCAGAGTACAGGTTAATGGATAAGAAGTTCTGTGATAAATACAACATGGCCTTTGAGGATTTTAAAAGTAAGAAGATGGTTGAAGAATCCGGCCGTTCTTTTGAAGTTGAAGAAGATTTTTGTGATTGGGAACTTGCGCTTGACGGTATTGATACTATCAACAATGAACTCAAGAGAATTGCAAAATATACATGAAACTCATTGATTTTATTGAAGCACTTGAAGAAGCAGCTTCAAAGTATATGGTACCTCTTAGAATCTTAGTTAGGACTGACAATGCTGTCAAAGCACGAGCTGAGATCTCAGAAAACATTTTTGTCCAGTTCTATTTTCACCAGATTACCGGCACTACCAATTATGTACTTGTGGGATGGGAGCGCAGGTTGTACGGCAGGGACTGTGTGGGGGGCAAATGGCACCGCCATCTTTTTGAGAACCAGAATTTACATGAGACGACAGGTGAGGCAGGAGATGCTGTTACTCCTAAAGAATTCCTTGATGATGTGTTCGAGATATTGTTACGAGAGGGATTGGTTTAAATTCCTGTTCTGCTGGATAATCACAAGCTGCACCGACACGGGCAACGGGCCAAGTGGAGGGAAGGGAGTCAGGTATTATTCAAAAATTAGCACCCGACTTGTAGTTGCGAACTGATACGAACTCTTCACGGCGAGTTCGTGTAAGTTCGCTGCAGATTATGACATTAATTATATATTTTTACTGTTGGCGGCGGCACCAACCCGACATACACAAACAGTGCAATCCAGCTTCAAAGCCCTGGCCTCCGCTGCACTTGTCATCATCCCGAACGCGGGCCGTCCTGTGGGTGCATAAGATGATGGGGTGGTTGTAACTTTGAACTAAACGCAAAGACAGTAAAGACAGCAAAATCAGCACAACCGCCAAAAAGACCAATAAAACAACAAGCATCACAACAATATTTACAAGCAATTCCATGCCTTTTCTGTTGTTTAAAAATCATCCAGGTCGAATACTAAAAACCCTTTCTCCTTAAGTGCATCCTTCCCCTCGATCCTTTTTGCAACCAGGCCAAAATACTCGCTCCGGCCATCGTTGTTCCATTGAACAGATTCAGATTTTTTCATTAGCGCATTAAGGACAGCCAGTGCCTCATTTTCACCCAGGCTTTTCCATTTACATTCGAAAAAAGCAATCTCACTGGTATCATCATTTAAGGCGACAATATCGATCTCCATCTCCTTCCTCTTACCTGTAGCCCTGTCGCGGAAATGACCGTACCACACCCCCATCTTCATAATGCCAAACGGCAGCCTGTCCTTCACCTCCTGTTTTTTTAAAAAATCCCTGCAAATATCCTCAAAAACAAAAGACACATGCTTATTGAAGTCCCTGTCCAGCACCTCCCTGAACCTGGCATAATTCCCCTCTTCAATATAACTTTTGTACGGGTAAATGAACCTGAACCAGAAATTGACAAAATGGTCCTTTATCCGGTAGACCGTCTTTTTGGACCTGCTGTACTCTGTCACAGGCGTATTCTTCTCGATAAAACCCAGTCTCTCCAGAGTTGAAAGGTATCTGGGGAGAGCCGTTGATGCCATGCCTATGTAATTAGCTATCTGGGCCTGTTTTGTGTTTCCTGAGGAAAGTGCTTTCAAGATAGAGAAATATGTAAGAGGTTCACGCAGCTCTTCCCTTATAAGAAATTCTCCCTCCTCATAGAGCAACCTGCCTTTTCTTGCAACACTTTCAAGTATGTTGTCCACTGCCCGCATTCCAAGGTCAAGTTCCACTAGATAAAAAGGAACACCACCAGTGATGGAATAATTCCTTATTGCCTCTTCCATATCTGCCTTTGCAGGAAAGAACTCAAGTGTATCCTCAAAATCCATTGGTTCCACTTTCCACTGGCCTGTCCGCCTGCCGTAGAGCGGGCTGCGGTATGCAAGAACTTCATTTTCCATCATGGATATGCTTGAACCACACAGCACAAGCATTATATTTGTCTTTGAGAGGTATTCATCCCAGTATTTCTGGAATATGGAGGTCACTGCCGGGTTAGCATTTATGAGGTACGGGAATTCATCGATGACGAGTATAAAACGTTCATCTTCAACCTTGCTATGCAGATACATGAAAAAGGAGCGCCAGTCAGGAAATGGGGACTGTGCTACCGCTGCATCATCCATGCTTTCGGCTAAAAGGCCTGATAGGAGCCGTATCTGTTCAGTCTCGTTTCCCTGGGTGCAAAGAAAGTATGTATGTTTTTTGCTTTTGATGAATTTTTGCAGCAGGCATGTCTTACCAACACGCCGCCTTCCGTACAGCACTATCATCTGGCTTTTGTCAGTCTTGTATGCATCTTCAAGGAAGGCCAGTTCTTCTTCCCTGTCGATGAACTTAACATTATGCACCACAACATTATGTTGTACTGCATAATTTATATGCATTTCGTTTAATTGCGGACCATGTCTGTCCTGATTATAGATATGCCACCCGCCATCTGTCCTTGCCCGGGTTTCGAGCCGCCGTTTGGGGGGTAGACTGCTAGAACTTATGGATGCGGCAGGGGAGTACCTTGTGGATGTGCGGGCAGTGCCGTGGGTGCATAAGATGATAGGGCGGTTCTGAGGGAGAAAAAGTAGTGCGGTAATCATCCCGGTCCCCGAGTGGCTACCACGGCTCTGTGGGCGCTGGCTGGGACGTGGTTGAGAAATATATCTTGGCGCACAATACATACGAACATAACAGGGGGTAATCCTGAAAAATCGCCATATGCAGGCCCGGTACATTTGTACGATGTATACCGTGACCTGCAAGATGGGGGATTTATGCTCGATTAATCGATAAAAAAAATTAATTAATATAATTTTAAATATTGCTATAGCTTCTGGTTTTTTTACTTATTGCAATTAGGTCTTCATCAATTGGGAGATAATCAATATATTCTTTTTTATATAAAAATCCTAAATAAAATTCAAGGTTTTCAATAGGATCATGTCCAATTAACATCCTTTTACTAATAGAATAATCAATTTTTTTTGACCCTAACTCATCATATATTTTTATTAACTTTTCATCGTTTTTTGAAATGGTTTTGTTGCCTAATGTTGAATGATTTAATTCTGCAGTATTTTCATTGGTTTGAATTATTTCTATTTGAGTAAAAGAAATATTGACATTTCTCTGTGAAGCAACATTTTCATCTTCTAACCATTCCCATTTAATATTTCCATATTTTCGATAAAATAAAAACTCTCTATCAGTTAAAGAAATTTCTCTTAGACTTTTGTTGTATGACATTAATAATGGTGTAATTTTTTTTGACGATTGCAAACGTTCTATTTTATCGAGTGCGGAGGTAAGATCTCCGGGTCTAATTTCTTTATGTGAATATGTTTGAATATGTTTGAGAACTTCTGCTTGATGGATTCCATTTATTAAATCTTCATCTTTTGCTTCTATTAAAAATTTGAAAATTTGATAATAAACTTTCAATTCTGTACTAGTCTTAAAACCCCTCTCAAATACCTCTTTAATTTTGGTGTAACGTTGACTAATATCTGATACTATTTTTTCTCTAGCCGATTCTAGTGATTCTATATTATCAATTACTGTAGTTTTGGATTGTTTATCGTAAGTTCCTTCAATATAACAAATATTTTCAGCAATTCTTTGAAGCAATCCTACATTTTCATAAGAAGATTCTATAATTTCGTTTTTAATTTTTTCTGAAAAAGATATGTTAAGCGCCTCTTCACCTTTTTTTAACACTTCACATAAATCTTCATTTGTCCATCCAATATTAATTTCTTCAATCCTTCCAATCAAATCTCCATTGTAATATGCAAGAAGATTTTGTTCTGCCCAAATACCAATTAATAGCACGAATACATTTGATTCAAATAATACTTTTAGGTGAAACGCAATTTCTTGTCTAGTTTCTTCAGATAAATAATGAAAGTCCTCAATAATTAAACGTTTATCAGCGTGAATCAATTGCTTTGCTAAAAATTTTACACTTTCACCATATCCGTGGGCTGTAACAAAAGTTTTATCTATTTCTTTGGATTTTAAATTAACACTATTTCCTTCTACAACACCTTTTACTATTCCTGGAAAACCTCCTTTAACTTTTCCTGTTACTCCGTCGCTTGCTTCTTCCCCTATTTTTTCAACAATTTTTTCAGGAATTTGTACCCCTAGTAAATTTAAACCTTCAATCCAAATATCATCACTTGTCATATTTGGCAAACAGTGAACAACAATAATATCTGAATCTTCAATGTTTTTCTTTCTAACCCATCTTCGTCAGATTAAAATTAAAACGCTATCAGTAAACCTTCCCCATT
>JAIORP010000138.1 GCA_021108075.1 Candidatus Omnitrophota bacterium
AGGGGGGGGTCAAAATTGGTGGGAAAAAGGGGTCAATTTTCAACGGGAATCTTCATGTATCTATGAAATCTTGTATAATCTTTTTAAATTCACTAGGTTTGTTTATACCAAGAATAGGTAGTAAAATTTTCAAAAATAAATATGATAATTCTCTATCATATTCTTTTTTTACAAGTTTTATAAATGGGGATTCGAGAATTCTTAATGCATAATATTCATCTAAAATTGATGATTCAATAATGTTACGATTTATATTTGAAAAACAATCATCTGCTATTTCAAATATACCTCCAAGACAGTAAATTTGTCTAGCACTTTCAGGAGAAAGATCTGTTAATGGTTTATACCCCAGGTCGTGATTTATTTCAGCCCAAACATCTTCACAAAGAGTTCTAACTTGGATTTCTCCTGAAATATGCCCTATTTCTCGAAATATTTCTTCAGGAGTATTTTCTTCCTTCAACCTAATGTCAAAATGCAATGATTTATAACCAATTTCATTCAATTCTAAAATATCGCTTTTATCTTCTTCTTTCAATATTTCAAACTCTTTTCGAATACAATTGGCAATCACAAGGGTATCCTCTTTAAATCTGCAAATTACTCTGGCACCTGATTTATCAATCATATCTAAATAATTCCGTGAAGTCACCCCTTTTTTGTATAAGTTCTTTGCTATACTAACTTCATCTTTTGTCCTCGAAAGAATTCTTACTAATATACCTTGATTTTGGCTAATTTCATCTAAGGTTAGTGCAATATATTTAGTAAATTTTTCATAAAATGGTTTTTGTTCATCCCATTGTTCTAAAATCTGTTGTAGAGTCATTTAATTAAGTTTTGATATTTTTTAATTTTGATATTATCTCTGCTTTAGTTCTTCCATCATTCATTTGTTCTAGGGATACGTTTTCTTCGAAACCTTCTTGATTACCAATAATTTTTATTCCATTATCAAACTCTAATATCATTTCTGATATTCTTTTTTCAATGAGAGAAGTATCTCGAATAATTTCGCCAATTGGGACTTCTTTTTCTGTTAAATATTTAGTATATTCTTTCCTATGGTTTAGATGTAAATTCAATTGTGCAAATTGACGAGAACTAATTGTACTTCTTTCATTTGTTATATATGAAAGAAGATGAAGATTATATTTAGTTAGAATTATTGGATCGTCAATCTTTTCTTTGAAGAATTGTTGTGAAATTTTAAAAAATTTTTTAGTTTCAATTTTAGGTTCACTAGTAAAATTACAACCTAGAAAAGTAGTTAGAAAGAATTCAGCTACTTCTCTTGATGATGTATTTGACAATTGGTTATCACAAACTTTTCCATCATATCCGAAATCTTCCAATCCGTTTTTAAAAAACATGCCTATTTTAAATAATTTTGTTTTTTCTGCTAGAATAAGATCTTTAAGATGAAGAATGTCATATGTAGATTTTCCTCCAATTGAAGTTTGTTCTAATCTAGCACCTTCTTGCTTTTCCAATTTTAAGATACCAATGATATCTCTTCCTTTTATATTTCCAAAAATAACAGTTACTAGTCCCCCAGGACTTCGTCCACTTTGGATTCCATTTAGATAACCTGCGATTTTCTTTGAATATTTAATAAAATCTGAATCATTAAATGAAAAAAGATTTTCTACTATCCCTGGTATTGGTGACTCAGAATCATCATCAAATAAAACATCATATGATCTAAAACCGCCAATTGTTTTAACAACTTTATCTTTAAGAAAATTCCTAATTTCATCATCTATTGAACTTTCAATTTCGCTATATAGAGGTAGTTCTTTTTGATTAGGAACCTTTTGCCTCATAATTTCATGAATTATTACCCTTTCAATATATATATTTGAAATTTCTGCGGTCATTGTCTATCCTTCCGAAATCTATCCAATAATGTTTCAGATCATTGTTTATTTTTAAAGTGAAAATAAAATAATCGTTATACATGATAAATTAATACTTTTTGAAATACTCGGCTTTTTCATGTTCCACTCAATTCAAATGTAGAGTATAATTTTGCCAAAGAATTTGAAACCAGGAATGATAAAGAATTATATTTCAAGATACTTTTTTGGTTCAAGAGAAATGACTATAATTTGAGACAATTGTATCATAAATTAGACGAATAAATAATTCCCAAAACCCATACTTCCACTCCGAAGCCTCTTGCGGCAGCTTCACCAAAATCGTGAACTGATATAACACCTTGCCCCTCTCAACACCTTCATTATCCAGGCCGCCGCATGAGCAGCTTGACAGGTCGAAGGTAAAGGATGCAGGACCGCAGAAGTTGCTGGCTAATATTATTTCGCTGATACGCTTAGCCACTGGTAAGAGCGATGTGCTGGAACCGTTCCCGGAGACAGTTGACCGCAGGTTTGAAAGTTGGATCTAAGAGCAGAAGGGAGCGGGAGTTTCGTTCACGCCAGAGCAAAAGGAATGGCTTTTAATGATTAAAAATCATATTGCTTTGTCTGTGAGTATTGAGATGGATGATTTTGAGAATGTGCCGTTTTACAAGAAGGGTGTTATGGTGAAGGCTTACCAGCTTTTTGGGCAGGAACTGGACAGTATTTTAAAACAATTGAATGAGGCTCTGGCAGCGTGAATGAAAACGAATTGCAGCAGGTTATCGAGGAGGGCGAGGGGTATAAAATAGAGTTTAAAGAGTCCCTGGCTAATCTAGATAAAGAGCTTGTGGCTTTTGCCAATTCATCGGGCGGCAGAATATTTGTCGGGATAACTGATGATAATGAGATTAAAGGGGTCAGGATAACAAATAAGTTCAAATCACAAGTCCAGGATATTGCCAATAACTGCCAGCCTGCTGTTAAAATCTTATTCGATGAGTTGGGAAATGTTCTGCTGGTTACTGTCAGGGAGGGGGAAGATAAGCCCTATAAATGTTCTTCAGGATTTTACACACGAGTTGGGCCGAATGCCCAGAAACTGGATAGGGATGAAATTGTTGAGTTTTTCAAATCCGAGGGGAAGATCAGGTTTGATGAACTGGTTAATCCAAGATTTGATTATGATTCACATTTTGACCCTCAAAAGTTTGACCGTTTTTTAAAACTTGCAGGAATCTCAAAGGTGCTGGATGTTGAATCCATACTTGTTAACCTGGGTATTGCAGAAAGACAGGAAGGCAGGATTATTCTCAATAATACAGGGATTTTATTCTTCTCGAAGAATTTGGATGATATTTATTTTCATACCGCTGTGACCTGTGCTCTTTATAGGGGAACTGAAAAGGTAGACGTTCTGGATAGACGTGATCTTAACGAGGATTTAATTTCCAGTATCGACAGTGCTATGATTTTTCTGAAGCAGTATATCCCTGTCAGGTATGAAATGACTGGTGGCCCGAGAAGAAGGGAGGTGCCTGAAGTGCCTTATGATGCCTTGCGTGAAGCTGTGATAAATGCGGTGGCACACAGGGATTATTTTGAGAAGGGTGCTAATGTGATGGTGGAGATGTTTGATGACAGGATTGAGATTACCAGTTATGGTGGGCTTGTTAAGAGTTTGAAACCTGAAGATTTTGGCAAGAAGAGTGTGCTTAGAAATCCGAATATTGCTAATCTGCTGCAGAGGGCTGGGTATATTGAGAAGATGGGGACTGGCATTAATAAAATAAAGAGACTTGTGGCTGAAGCGGGGCTGCCGCCGGTGGAGTTTGAGTTTGATACGTTTTTTACGGTGATTTTTCATAGACCGGGTTATGAGCCTGTTAATATTGAAACAAAGAAAGAAGAAAAGGCGGGTCTGATGTTTGATAAAATACTCTATCATGATGGTGTACGTGAGGGGGTAGATGATGGTGTACATGAGGGAGTAGATGAGGGAGTAAAAGCCAGACTTAAAAAGGAAATCGAATACCTGATTGTGCATGAACATATTAGGCGAATTGATTTGGAACAAGTCTTCAGTATATCCACAGCCACGGCAGAGAGAGATTTATCTATCCTGAAACGTCTGGGCATTGTTGTTTTTGAAGGAACACCGAAAACGGGTAGGTATGTGCTTACGGAAAAAGGAAAGAGGATTATTGAGGAGATGGGATGATAATAACAATAAAAAAAGGAGGGAGACTGGATGAACGTTTTACTGTCAGTTAAACCAAAATATGCTAACGAAATCATATCTTGCAGAAAAAAATACGAGTTCAGAAAGTCCATTTTCAAAAGAGAAAATATCAAAAAAATGTATATCTATTCCAGTTCCCCAGTTAAGAAAATTATTGGCATTGTTGATATTGATGGCATTTTATCTGATTCTCCCCAGAAGCTATGGGAACAATGCCATGAAGATGCTGGAATATCTGAACGTGAGTTTTTCAATTATTTCAAAAATTCGGATACAGGTTACGCTATTAAAATCTCCAATGTCCAGGAATTTCCCACTCCGATCGACCCATACCATTTTAATGAAGATTTCAGAGCACCTCAATCATTTTATTACATGCCGATGAGCTTCCTCCAGACTTATTCGAATTACACTAATAATGAAATAAATTATGGAAAATCTTGAAAAGATCAGTTTACTCGAAGGTTGGGTGTGGATCAGACTGGGAGATATAATTAATGTTATTCGGGGAGCTTCACCCCTACCGTAACCTGGTACAACACTCTACCCCCCTGCACCTTCATTATCCAGGCCGCCGCATGTCTGGCATTTAGCAAACACAAAAAGACTACAATCGACACGAAAGCCAAAACCCTTATTAACAATACGATACAATTGTATTTAATATGATACAGTTGTATCAAAAAATTACACGCCTGAAAGTACTGGAACTATTCATCAACAACCCCTATGAACAGTACTACCTCAGGGA
>JAIORP010000101.1 GCA_021108075.1 Candidatus Omnitrophota bacterium
TTATCTTTTCTCCTGATTTAAGTGTTATCGTTTCGGCAAAAGCACTAATGCAAAAGAATAAAATAACAATTATTAATATAAAACTGTTTAATTTAATTGATTTCTTCATTTTATCTTTCTCCTAACGTTCAGAATTAGCGGCACAAAAAGCCGCCGAAAACTTTTCAATTTATGATCAAATTCCGCCAGTTTTTTGTGTCAGCTGAATTCTGTTGTTAGCACTATTTATACCAATTCCAATAAATAATGACCAAAACCAATTCTGCTTTTCTCAACGATTTAGCGAGAATATCAGAATTAAGATAGAGCAATTTATTAATGGATTTGGTATGACCTGCAATCTAAAATAAAGTCAAAACAAAAACGATGAAATAATTTTATTCTTACAACTCTAAAAAAATTACTGAAAATCTTCGACGGGGAAGTCTTTTCCCTTGACAACGGGGCCTTATAGGTGTTAGGTGATTCTTTGTTATATACAAATAATATCTTTATATCTATGGATGTGGTTGTATTGAATAAATCGTAATTATCTTTTTGCCTGGGCCATAATGAAAAAATATCCTGTGGGCTGCAGGCGTATTATTTTCAGCATATGCTTCAAATATTTTTTCACCATTGAATCCTTGTAATGATTCATAAGGATGAGTATTTAGACTGGGATGTCGAGGATTATTTTGTAATTTATTAAGAGCTGATAATACAGCTTTATATCGTTTAGTTAATCCTTTATCTCGTTTTAACTCGCTAAGTTGTTCTTTTGCAAGATTAGTAAAATCAAATTCAAGCATTAAAGTTCATCTGTAAATTTGTTCAAATTTTTTACTCTTGTCACACGCCCTTCTGCTGCATCCTTTAACCCTTTTCGCAGGGTTTTCATGGCATTGGGATTTTGGTGTATCCAAAGTTCTCTGGTAGGAATCGATGTCCGTGGACGCAATAATATGTCGCCTTCGGCACCCAATAGTATTTCAAACTCATCAATTTTACGATCATCGGGCATTCTTAACATCATCAAAACTTGCCCTAAAGTTACTCGATTACGCGAATCTAATTTTGATGATATTCCTACATGTTGAAACCTTTCATTAATAATTTCTTCTTGTTCTCTCATAATAGACCTCCCAAAAATTAAAGTAATTATCGATACTGCAATAATTTTCCTCAAAATAAACATTTGCGCTATCGATTGTATTTTTCTCTTGGCGTCTCAAATATAAATTTTATCTATATAAAGCATGCAATATAATGGGCAAGTTGTCAAGTGGGATTTCCCACTATCCCACCAACGACTTATTATACATTTTTACACATAACGACTGAGCACACCCGCCAGATTTGTCGCCGCTTTTCAGGCGCAAAAAATGGTCAGGTGCAGTGATTTGATAATAATTAAGGCCCCCGCGGGCTGAGTCTTGATAGACTTTCCTAAAAGGGTTGGAATGGACCGACACCTTAACTAACGGAGGCCGTTATGATCTTCTACACCAAACAGCATTCATTTTACTGTGGAATTGACTGACACGCAAAACAAATGTATCTGTGTATCATGGATCAAAAAGGAGATGTATTGCTTCATCGTAACATGCTTAACGATTCAGAATTTTTTCTTAAATTCATTATCCCGGAAACCGTAATTTGGAATAAAGTCAAAACAAAAACGATGAAATAATTTTATTCTTACAACTCTAAAAAATTACTGGAAATCTTCGAAGGGGAAGTCTTTTCCCTTGACATGCGGGGCCTTATAGGTGTTAGATGATTTTATGCATTTATTTATAAATATCTTTGCGATGTCCAATATCTATAACAAAAATTATAAGCAGATTTCTCTTAACAATATAAATTATTCTATTGCTGCCAACTCTATATGAATATCGACCTTTCAGAATCCCTTTTAAAGGTTTTCCTATAAATGGATCAACTTCAAGATCATTAAGTGCACGTTCAATGCGCCTGTATAAAAAAGCGTCTTTTACGACCATTCGATCCAAGATTTTGCAGGCCTGATTTGATAATTCGACTTTATATTTAGGCATACGAGCGCTTCACATCTCTCCATGAACGAGTTTTACCCGCTTTAATCTCGTTTTCCCCGTTTCGAACTCTTTTCATCGTCTCTTTGTCTTCCAAAATATCCAATGTTTCAATTAGAGATTCATAGTCGTCGATGCTCATCATAACAACAACAGGCTTTCCTCTTTTGGTAATAATAAACCGATCAAATTTTTTATCAATGCTTTCAATAACTTTTGACAATTCAGGTCTTAATTGTTTTAAACTTAATGTATTTTTCATGATTTTTACCTCCCAAACAGAGTATACACCATAATGTATACTTTAACAAAGTTGTACCAAGCCTCATTTTAATTCCTTTAATTTCTTCAGTCTAACGTCGCAAATAACTGGGCGTTAAAAGTGTTGCGCGTTTTTTGCGCAACGCTTTTAGCGATCCATGTTGATTTGCTTTGTTATACATTTTTACCATGCTGTAGTGCGGTAATCTCCATTCTCTCCAGCACCTTCAAAGGTACGTGGTATTTTTAATTTAAAATCTTTCAATCCTTTTTTGATTTCCTGCTCAAGCGCTTTACGCCTTTTACTATCAAACATTGCATAATCAATTTCTTTTAATATTGCCTGTTTTCTCTTATTTTTTCCAATACTTTGTCTTTCGCTATTATTAAGTAGTATTAGGAATATTATTATTGCTTTTCTAGTGTAATGAGAAACAAGATATCTGTCAGGATCATATGTTGTAGCCCCTTCACCATGAACCAGTTTGCTTCGATGATTATAAAATAATTTTAATTTTTCAAACGCATCTACTGAATCTATATCACACATACCAAGTAAGAAACCTGCTCTATGTGATAACTTATATTTTATATCTGATGGGCCCTCATTAAATAATGACTCTAGGCTTATCATGGCACTAATAAAACCTTCATCATTGTAGACAAATTTCTTCTCTGCATCATGAAAATAATCTAAAGCAATTAACAAAAATTTGTTCTCATTAATTACATTGATATATTTATCATGAAGCCTTCCTATATAACCAAGAAATTTATAAGTATGTTTCTCAATTTCTTTCACTGCTTCCTCAGGCATATGAGTGCTAATAGCACATGAAAGTATTGATTTAGTTCCAAGCTCATCTTCTGAGGTTATTGAACTTCCTCCTCCATTAGTTAATTCAGCAGAATTATTAGTTATTAATGACGACATCCAAAGGTATGGCATAATCTTTTTTTCATCACAGGTTTCTCTATTCTCATTACCTAATAAATACACATGAAGATCATCACCTTTTTTATCGAGTAATAATTCTCCTTTTTTCAGCCATATTTTTCTTTTAAGCTTTACCTGCTTAGGGATTAAGCCGCTGATTATGAAATTCCATTGGTACAACAATTTTGCTGATTCTTTTTCCATCTTAAATTTCCATTTACTCTTTTAACTATAGCCTTTTATTTTTATGTATAACGGGGTGCTGACCGACTGGGGTTGAGCGCCAGCGAAGTCCAGCACATGGTTAGAGGTTAATCAATCATCGTCAAATGGATATACCCATGTTCATTCTTGGGGTATTCTAAAAGAAGCCTCTGATTACCCATTTCCCAAGTTGTAAAAGCTCCATCAGCCGAATATGGTTTGCCAATAGACTCAACCAGCTTTTGTTCAAATTCTTCTATGTGTTTTTGGGCAGCCATTTTATTTTGGATGATTTGAAAAACAAATTTTGAAAGGTTATTTTGTTTGTACCATAGATAGGATGAAGTTCCATACATTATGGCTGCACCGGCTTTCGCATCTAAAATAGGAAAAATAACATCACCGAAATCTTCTTTGAGATATTTCAACTCACAATTTTTTGAAAAGAAAACAAGTTCATTACGTTCGGCTTTTATCATTCGACGGCCAAAGAATCCTACTTTTTTAAAGTTGTGAGAATTCAATTGGGTTTCGTTCAGTTCTTGGCCCAGGACGATCTGGCAACCATTTACTTTCATATTTAATTTTTGACTTAGAGAATTTATCATTTATTACCTCCACCTCTAACGCCGGAGCTCACCTGCCGGAAGCCGTGCCGGTTTTTTCGGCGCGGGTAACAGTCAGGTGTTATGCATTTTATTTTATTTCTACTGCAACTTCTTTAGATTGCATTTCTCCTGTCCAGACATTTTCAAGTTTGGGTTCATCTTTAAACTTTTTGTATATTCTTGCTTTTGGAAAGGCATTGCGGAAAATTATTTTCACTTTGTACGTCCCCTTGCCTAAAAATACTGTTGCGGCCACTTTGGGATTTTCCCATCTTCCGCGAGCATTCAGGAAGAACCACCCCACATCGAAATTTTTTGTTTCCCCTGGAGGAATTGTAAGATGATCAATCCATCCAGGATCAAAAAAATATGGCCCATCTCTCAAGACTATAGTTTTACCGTTGGGTTTTGTTATTATAAGAAGAATTTCAGATTTTCCATGGATATCCTTTTGGTGCCATGTTTGGCCACTTTGAAAATCGGGAGGAAAGCAAACCGAAGGATGAGCAATTGTTATTGCCTCAGTCCCTTCATTCTTGATTAGCGATGAAAACTGTACAACTCCGTTTTTTACATCGTTTAGATCATATGTAGATGCTTTTGGCGTCAGCGTGATAAATGTGCCCTGAGTTGATTCGACAACTTGTTTGTTGACGCTATGCTCGGCGCTGCAACTACAGACAGGCAAGATCGTCAGTCCAAGGAGTAAGATGGCAATCGTTTTCATGACTAATCCTTTCATATAGTCTGCATAACGACTCGGATCAGGCGCGCTGACAAGCGTCGCCTGCATCCGGCTTGTTAGGAG
>JAIORP010000092.1 GCA_021108075.1 Candidatus Omnitrophota bacterium
CCGGAATGAGTGGTCGATGTGGGCCGGAATGGGTGGTCGATGTGGGCCGGAATACGCAAGTGAACCGAAGAAAAAGTCATTTAAATGGAGCATTAGCGAGAACAAGATCCTTGATGCAGCCGATGTTGAACAATTGAGAGATGTTTGTTTAAAGTTTAAGGAAGAGGGAATAAAGATAATGAGAAGAGCGACTTCAACTCTATAGATACCGACTTTGGTGGTGGTTATTCACGTGCGCCTGACATGATGTATGAACTGAAGAAGTAAAGTCCACCGGAGTCAGACGGAAGGACAACGCCAACAAGGCAAGGGCATCGGCAGAAAGTGTCGGATCTCGAGGAAGCATGAGGCAGAACCCATGTACGTAACGAATAGTAAACCAGCTAAATGGCGATGGAGAGCAGGCCTGAACCGACGTGAAGCTGGATGGGATATGGGGAGGTAATACATCTTACTCAGGTACTCTGTCGGTAAGAATTGTCAAGCCGATATAAAACCGGACACTAAATTTGGAGAACCCGAAAAGGTGCGGGGCAGAGGGTGGCAGATCCCCTTTTTTTGAAGTATGAATCAAAAGAATTTGTAACGGTAGTTTTTGAAAGTTTAATTGAATTAGTAGAAATCAAGATAAAGGAATGTCAACTCTGAAATTCATTTGGACTTTTTCAAGGAGGGGGTGGGGTATCTTTCGTTTCTTTGTTATGAGATAGACCTTTTCAAAAATAGTATGTTTTGAGTTTTGATTGAGAATTTCCAGTTTTTGCTTTGCTGGGGCTTCCTTTATAGTTAATAGATTGATAGCGGCAATACCATAGCCTCTTAATGCTAATCTGCGTACAACCTCAATATCTTGAATCTCTCCAATTATGTGTGGTTTAACCTGATGTTCGTATAAATATTCCTTGATACTATAAGCGATTTGTCTGGGTGCTGCAGGGAGTATTAATGGTTTCCCATCCATATCTTCCGGAAATTTTTTAACTTGTTTGGCGATTCTGGGATGCGCACAAAATATAATGGGGATTTTTCCTATATATTTGCTTGTTATTTCGCTGCTGAGGGATGTTTCGAAAGGGGTATCTGTAAGAACAATATCAATGATATGATCATCCAAGTTTTGGATGAGTTCTTCCATATTGCCCTTTTCCAATTGTATATAAACAGTTGGTTCAATTTTTAAGATGTAATCAAGCATTATTTCTACGATTGTTTTTGGTACAAAGTTAGTGATGCCAATTTGTAGACGAACCCTTCCTTTAGGGGATAAATCAACCATGCGATCTTTTAATTCCTGCCCGATGTCAAAGATCATTTTTGCATAAGAAAGAACCCGATGTCCTTCCTCTGTTAATACGAGCTTCCTGTTTTCCCTTATAAATAATTGTACATTGAGAAAGTCTTCAAATTGTTTCAATTGAGTGCTTAATGTGGGTTGCGCTAAATGTAATTGATGGGTTGCTTTTGAAATAGAGCCTTCTTGAGCGATCACATAGAAATAATACAAGTGGTGGTAGTTGAATGGAATCATAGGTTAATTAGATGTGTTTCATTCATATTATCTATTTTACAGATGTATAGGTAAAGTTTATACTTAGTTTAGTTGGAAGTCAAGAGTTAATAAGATTGTTAAGTAAGGAGGAGAAAGTGCTTAAAGCAATGAAAGAACAACTAAAGATTCTTGCCGAAACAGATAAAGAAAATTTTCATATACAATTAAGGACTAGAGTCGGGAAAAAAGCAACTAGTATTCTTGAGGAAAAAGTGAAGGGAATTATTGTCCTTATGCCGGATTTAGTAAGTCGCATTTATCTATATTGGAATCGAAGTGATAATAAATCTAAGGCAAAGAAGATCGGAGGGTATCTTTTAACCTATTTGTATACCCCGGAAGATTTATTATCAACAAAGGAATGGGGATTATTTGGATATTTAGATGATGCCTATTTTGTTGCCAAAATTTATACGCAGGTAATAGATGAAATGAATGAAACAAAAGGGAAGGTCGCCGGAATTGACTTAAAATATTATGAAAAGGCAAAGTATTTTAAAAAGCATATTAGGGGCGTAATACCAAAAGAGGTCAAGAAAATCGATGATATGGTTGAAAAAATTAACAACAATGAACAGGCAATTTTTGCGGAGGTATTCAATCGATAAATTTAAAATAAGGAAATAAAGTTATGACAAGTCAAGTAGAGTCCAAATGGAAAAATATGAATTTATCAAATGAGCTTAATGCGTTATTAAACAATGCTCCAAGCGTCATTATTCCTGAGAATAAAGCAGAGTTAATCGATTTGTCTCTTGGGGGTGAGAAATCTGATATTTTTGAAGTTAAGTATGCGGTCTCCGATGATGAATCTATCGTTGAGGCAACAGTTGTGCGCTGTAAAAACGGAGTGGCTGTAAATTACCCTGATCCCTATATGCGGCGGCGAGACCCTGAATGTATGCTTATTGCCGATGATGAGCCAACAGATAAGGCGCGGCTTAGTGAAAGGCTTAAACAAGATTCTGATTCACTTCGCGAATCAATTTTTACGTGGCTTAGAGAGCAAAAACTGGTTCTTATGCCTTTTTACGCGGGGAGTCATGACTTGGGATATGACGCTCTTTTAGTTGCGCCTGCTAATGCTTCATTCTTCGCGGCAGCCTTGGCTAATTTGCAGGGAATGATTCCCGCGAATGAAATTCCAGAAGAGTTTTCACCACGCGCTATCATCTACTTGGCCCCACCTTTTCGCCATACGCACTGTGAAGGCAAGCAAGTAGTTATCCACAATAGAGGAAGGGAATGTCATGAGATATTTCCACTTAATTTATATTTAGGCCCCAGCGCGAAAAAAGCGATATATGGAGTTCTTTTGTCTATTGGTGAAAAAGAGGGGTGGGTTACGGTTCATGGATCAACGGTTCAGGTTATTACCCCTTATGATAATGAGTTAACCATTTTGCATGAAGGTGCCAGCGGAGGGGGAAAGAGTGAAATGCTTGAATATCCTCATCGAGAAACAGATGGGCGTCTTTTACTGGGTCATAATATTGTGACGGATGAACGTCGTTATGTCCCTCTTGTTCAGGGATGTACATTAAAGCCCGTAACAGATGATATGGCTCTTTGCCATCCGTCATTTCAAAATGACAGCAAGAAATTAGTGGTTTCTGACGCCGAGGAAGGATGGTTTGTCCGTATCAATCATATCAATCAATATGGTGTAGATAGCAATCTGGAATCATTAAGTGTTAATCCTCAAGAACCGTTAATATTTTTAAATTTGTATGCTGTTCCTAAAGCAACATGTTTGATATGGGAACATATTGAAGATGAGCCGGGCGTTTTATGCCCGAATCCGCGAGTTGTTTTGCCTCGCCACATCGTGCCGAATACTGTTAACGCACCCGTAGAGGTTGATGTCAGAAGTTTTGGTGTAAGGACTCCGCCATGTTCAAAGGAAAATCCATCATACGGTATTATGGGTCTTTTGCACATGCTGCCGTCATCTTTAGCCTGGCTATGGCGTTTGGTTGCACCACGGGGGTATGCCAACCCTAGTATTACCGATGCCGTTGGTATGACAAGTGAGGGTGTGGGGTCTTATTGGCCTTTCGCGACAGGCAAACGTGTTGATCAGGCGAATTTACTTCTTAGACAAATTGTGAATACTCCAAAAACAAGGTATAGTCTTTCCCCCAATCAGTATGTGGGCGCGTGGCAGGTTGGTTTTATTCCTCAGTGGCTCTCTCGTGAATATCTCGCCCGACGTGGAAGCGCCAAGTTTAAGCCGGAACAACTTCGACCGGCACGTTGCCCTCTTTTGGGGAACGCTCTTTATTCCATGCATATTGAAGGAGTAGCCATTCCAAGATGGTTTTTACAGGTGGAGACACAGCCGGAGGTAGGGGAAGAAGCCTACGATAAGGGAGCAGCAATTTTAAGAGAGTTTTTTTACAAAGAGTTAAAGAGTTATTTAAAAGAGACAAGCTTGGATTCATTAGGGCGCAAAATAATCGAGTGCTGTTTTGATGATGGCACTTTAGATGATTATGAGAAATTCATTACATAAAAGTCGGGTGAGCTTTACTCAATATTACAGTTTATTTAAAGGAAGAAGTTATTCACGTAAAGATTGTCCCTGCAACAGTCTTAATGGCGATTGCTCGAAAGGTTATCATATTTGATTATGAGAATATAGGGCCTGAATACGTATGGGCAACAGCTTTTGTTATTTTGGCTTTAAGTGTTGGATATTGGTTGATAACTATTTATGGGGCTGACAACAAAAACCAAAAGGAGGAATAAATCATGAAATTAACGAATATAAAATTAGTGACAATTATTACGAATAAAAATCTCAAGGAAACATTGATTAAGTTTTTTAAGGAAGCGGGGATAAGTGGATACACATATTATGAGGCTTACGGAAAAGGTTCTCATCAGCTTGAGGATGAAACGAGTCCGGAAACAGAACATATTCAATTTAAAGTTCTTGCATCGAATCTTATTGCAGTTTCATTGATGAAAGTAATATCTGAAGAACTATTTTCAAAAGACAAGGTGATTGTTTTCCAACAAGACGCCAATGTTATACGGGGTGAAAAGTTTGAGAAAGTTGTATATGGTCTGTAGATAAACAGTCTGTTTAGAGAGAAAGCTTACTATAAAGAAGTGTAAAAAGAAGCTCTTTGACAAGAAGGACATGACA
>JAIORP010000013.1 GCA_021108075.1 Candidatus Omnitrophota bacterium
AGATTTTCAACATGGAAGAGTCCTTGAAAGAAATGGGAGTAAAAAGGAACTGATCAAACCTATATACCAAGAAATACCCCCCTCCAAAAGCGTTTCAGGATCAGCAACGTCTGTAAGATATTGCTTCCCGTCGGCAGCTTCCATATTCAGTTGGTTACATTTTGTAACCGACTCACTTCCCTCTTTATTCAGGCGGTTTTTCAAAACCTTCCAATAGTTTCTTGCGGCCTGATAATCAGGCTGCTGGATCAACACCTGAATTATGTCCACTACAGAGAAATACCATGTTTCAGATTCCTCATCATATACTCTGCGGATTTTGTAATCTTCAAATACAGCAAGCGAGTTATCTTTCATATTCTGCCCCCCTTATTCCATGTTCGGCAGTTATCCGGAATTTCCAGATAACTGATTCCGGCGCCAGCTCACCCTCCCCGAAAATGTTATGGATGTGCTCGTTGATCGTGCGCACGTTCTTTTGGAATAACTCTGCCATCCGCTTCTGGGTGAGCCAGACGGTTTCTTCTTGCAGGCAAACTTCCAGCCGCGTCTGTCCGTCCTTGATTTGGTAAAGGAGTATTTCGGCGGGTTCGGGTGGGATTTTGTCCTGGATCATAAGCTTGCAACCTCCGTGTCGTTCAGCAGGGCGGTGATGTGCTTTTTACCAGTGAGCAGGTCTTGCATGATGGCAGTTATGCCCCAGCCCGACCTGTATAGGTGGGAAAGCAGGGGTTTCTCGATTTTGTTGCGTTCGTCGAGTTTGATGTCAGGGGGTGTTTTGTCAGGGGTCATTGTTATTCCTACTTGGATTTCCCCTGCCAAATATCGGCTATCGGTTTCCAGTCTGCTTTCCTATCGACATCCTTGCCAGTCCAAACGTTCCAGAAATCTGGATCGTCTGAATGCGGTTGTTGCGATTGGGGTAAGTCGTTCATTTTTACGAGTACAGGTAACTCGGAAGCCCATCCCAACAGGATCGCATTCTGCGATGGCAGGGATGGAAGTTCCCGCAACAATCCCCTTAGGTTATCAGGAACCAATTTATTAACAAGCTCTTGGTCTCGGTCGTTACTGATTCGATGTAAGAGAAAGGTATTGCACTGTGAAAGAACCGTTTGTGAAAGCTCAGAGGGCCGTTGAGAAGAAAGAACAAGGCCGAGGCCAAACTTACGCCCCTCGCGTGCAATTCGTTCAAATACTTGGCAACACACCGAGGCCGCATCTTGATTTTCAGCATCCGTATTGTAGCGTTTTATAAAAATGTGTGCTTCCTCCATGACTAAAACCGTCGGGAGTGTCATAGTGTTCAGCTTTCGATATCGTTGAAGCGCCTCAAAAACTACGCGGGCGATAACAGCCGTGATAATATGAACCACTTCTGTCGGTACAAGGGATAGATCTATTACAGTTATGCACCCGTTTTTCGCTGAATCTTCTCCGATATAAGTGCTCAACCACTCATCTAACGAGAGATCTTCAGTATCACCAATAATGGACTTCATCCTGGTGTTAGCCAAGAGGCTCCGAATACGAATCAGCATCGTTTCGGCGTGTTCAGACACTTTCAACATCTCAGAAGTGGCTTCTACGCTACGCAGCAGCGAATCTCCCCTGAATTCGAGCGGTGCATCAACATCTACTGAGAGGGTGTCCCCTTCGTTGCCTCCAAAAGCGGAATGTGCTAATGAAATTAACTCAAGCAGTCTATCGACATCCCTCCGTGAAAAAATCTGTTTAGCGTGTGGTATCCTTCTTGGCACACAAAGCTCCTCGATGTATTCGACTAGGTTGTCAAGTGCCGTTAATTCTTCCCATTCTAATAACGCTAATTCTTGTTCCAAATCGCCCTTTAACATCTCCAACTTTTCGTAGAACGATTTTGGCTTAGGGAATATTCCCCATGGATCACCTTTATTTTTTTCAATTTGGATGGTAGTAAGAACTGTGCGCAGGTAACGTCGAGTATCGTGGCTTTTATTTTCTGCTGGTTCGGTTTTACCATCCTTGACAAAACGCAGCGCTTGAATTAAGGTCGGCCTCTGAGTTTTTGAACTGGCCTGAGTAAACGAACACCATTCATCACTATTCCAAAACCACAGTGGAACCTGAAGTAGAAGTTCTCCAGACTCAGTATCTGGAGTAACCTTGAATATACGCGCCATCACTGGGGCCTTTGAATCTGAAAAAGCTCGTGAATATTCCCCGTTGGGATCCAAGACGATGAATCTGGCATTCGGAAATGAATTGCTTTCTTGTTGAGCTTGCTCCAATGACCAGCGGATGAGCCCAGCGACGGAACAAGACTTCCCACTACCTGTATTTCCTAGCACCGCGAGATGACGACCGAACAACCGATCAGGGTCGATACATACCTTTGCGTTACCAGCGAGAGGGCTGGTCCCGATTTTAACCCTCTTGCGTTCTCCTGATTCGACGATAGATCGAAGCTGTTTCTCGGTCGGCAACAACACGCCTGTGCCAATTGATGGTAGAGCATCCGCACCGCGTTGAAAGCTGTATTCCTCTTCCTCGTTTGATTTGTATGTCTTTTTCCGAAGAGTTCCCAGTGGATTCAGGCTCATCTTGCGCATCGGATAGGGCAGATCAACCAACCCAAAATCTTGCATGCCTTTCCGTTTCGGAAATGGGGACCGCTCCACAGTCAGCCATTCGATCTGACCAACAAGAAAACCATCGTCCACGGGAATCAGGACATAGCTGTTCACCCGTGGAAAAGGACGCGGCCCGCCAGCATTGAGTGCGACCGATTCAGGCGCCTCTATTTCGAGTGCCACCTTGATCTCATCGGGAGAAACGAAATCAACGGTGCCAATCCGCAGGCTTTCTGCGTGTTCGAAAGGGCTTTGGCTCATACTACTGTCTCTCCTCCATCTGAATCATTCTTCTTTTCTTGAGATTCCGTCTGCCCCGTAGCCCATCGCGAATTAAGAATTTCGACCATGCGGAAGGTGGTCCGGTCAATCGCAGGCTTCGGCAAGTAGTTATCAACCAGTGTTTGGAAATCACCAAGATGATCGCCGATGAGCAGGGTGATCTGAGCGTTCCGTCCCAGTTTCTTATAAGTCTGCATGATGCGACCCAATGGATCGCCGTGTGCAATAACGACAAGATGGGTGGAAGGAATCGTGAGCATGTCCTCGATTACCCGATTGATATGCTCGTCGCAAAAGCTGTAACCGTATGAGATAATCGTGCTGTTTGGCCGACAAATAGCTGCAGCAAAATCGCGAAACAGATCGACGTAAGGGTAGGCTGCTGTTTCACGATCCTTGGCAGAATTCGGATAGATCATGAGTTGCAGTGCATCGGCGTCTGTAAGTCCAGGAGCTTTCAAGTATGGGTCGATACTCTCAGCCCCTAAGGGTAATCCGATGCGCCTAATGTTTTTCCCTATATCTATCCAGTCGAGTGAACCATGTAGCTTCGTAAATCGGGCGACTCCTTCAAGGTATCGAGGCTCCCCCCGAATGCCAGGTGGGTTGTAGTGCATATCCACGTCGAGCCGTGACGATCGAAAAATTGGTGCCAACGAGCCCACAAAGCGATCAAGTAAATGAAGACCGGCAAGTTCAGCTCCCGCTTCGATGATGCGATCATAGTTTGTCGTAAAAATTTGCAACCTGTCCCGCGTTCCGGTTCTACTGGCAAAACTCATCAAGAAACTCACAAGATAATTAAATGCCTGTTCGAGGTCTTCCTCATTTGATGTTATCAGCTCGTTTTCATCTTTCAGGATCGATTCTGCAAAATCGTCGAGAACACACTTTAGCTCTGTCCTGAGGCTAGCAGCCTTCTTATCTATTGCTTCGTCAGTCTCAGCCAGAATTTCAAGTCCTCGCAGCAATTCGTTAGTGACACGAATTTGATCCTCAATGTTGCAGTTATCGCGACCTGCTTCACTGGCAGACTTTTTTGCCTTAGCATTGATCTCACTATTATAGTTGGTGAATTTCGCCGAATCCATTGTTGCAATATCTTTAACATCAGCTATCTGATGAAGTGCACGCGATAGCCCGGAGCCCATAAGCAAAGAGAGATGTTCAGATTGGAATAGTGCCGTGAGCCAAGGTTCAATTCGTGGACGCAGTTTTGCGGGTCCTAAGCAATCCTCCTCCTTGAGCCAATCGCATTTACATCCGTCTAACAACTTGAACGGTTCTGTACAACTTGATGGTTCTGTAATAGGGGTGAGGTATATTGGAGTTTTGTCATCTCGACACTTAAGTATCTGTGTGTCTGAATTAATTTTCATGGGTGTTTTGTCGTTACTCATATGCTTGTTCCTCCTTGTCGTTCAATAAGGCAGTAACGCGCTTCTTGCCTGTGGGCAGGTCCTGCATAAAGGCGGTTTTGAGTAAACGTATTTGCCCCAGATATCCCAATCCACTCAAAAAACCATACTGCACCTCCAGTTCGCAGCCGGCAACGCCGATAGCCTGAACGAATTCATTCATCTGTGGTTTCATTTTACTTTTCA
>JAIORP010000184.1 GCA_021108075.1 Candidatus Omnitrophota bacterium
GTGGGGCGACCGACAGAAACGGAGCGGAGTGGTTGGCGGAGCTTATGAGTATAGTATCGGGTAGGCGGTAGTATTGCTACCGCCGCCTCCCACAGCACCGAACGTACGGTTCCGTATTCGGCGCTTCCTAAGTTGCTCTTCTAATCAACATTTCTTCAAGCAGTGAGTATAAGCCCATGCTGTTAAAGAATCTTTTGGTAAAAGCCAGGTTCATATGCGAGGCACCGCTATTAAACCACGGGCCATGCCCGTTGTAAGCGCCCTGCCTCGCTCTATCCCGGCTAAGTCCTCTCTTCATCAGTTTCTTTACACGAAATCGAGGCCGTTTCCATTGTCGCCACAGTATGTTACGCAGGTGTCTGCGTATCCAGCTGTCAAGCTCCTCGAAAACGTTCTTAACCTCGGCCAGTGAAAAGTAATTGAACCAACCCCTCAATTTTGGATTCAGGTCTTCTTCGATGAATCGTTTAAGATTCCGACCTCGCCCTCTATGGAAACACTGTATAAGATTGCTCTTGAGACGCTGAACCGACTCCTTTGCAACCTTAAGCCTGGGTTCTCGGTTACTGGTCATACTGTAACCCAGGAATTTGCGTTTCCAAGGACGGTCTACCGCACTCTTCTCACGGTTCACCTTCAGCTTCAACCATTTCTCCAAGAATGCGCTGATCGATTCAAATACCCGCTGTCCGCTACGCTCCGTCTTAACATAGATGTTACTATCGTCTGCGTAACGGCAGAAGCAGTGCCCCCTGCGCTCCAGTTCCTTATCCAGATCATCCAAAAGGATGTTAGACAGGAGAGGAGACAGCGGACCGCCCTGTGGTGTACCCTCGCTGCGCTGGGACACTATCCCACCGCACATTGTACCTGCTTGCAGGTATCTGCGAATCAACCGCAGCACCTCTTTGTCTTTGATTTTGCGGGCTACCCTCGACATCAGAATATCGTGGTTAACCCGGTCAAAGAACTTCTCCAAATCCATGTCTACAACCCATCGCCGACCGTCAGCCACAAACTGCCGTGCTGCCTGCACTGCCATCTGTGCGCTGCGACCGGGACGGAATCCATAGCTGTGTTCAGAAAAGTAGGGATCAAAAAGGGGGTTCAGTACCTGATGAAGTGCCTGTTGAATCATGCGATCGACCACAGTAGGGATGCCCAGCTGTCGCATCCCCTTTCCCCCGGGCTTGGGTATCTCTACCTTCCGCACCGGCTGAGGCTTGTATTGCCCGTTCAACAGTTCTTCTTTAACCCTGTGCCAGTTTTCAATAAGCCACTGCTTCAGGTCGCTAACGGTCATCCCATCGATGCCCGGAGCTCCCTTGTTGGCTATAACCCGCTTGAAAGCCAGCCGCATGTTCTTACGTTCGACTACTGCTTGCATAAGATGCTGTTCGTTCTGATGACTATTATCCAATGATGTCGAATGTGTCTGGCGCACCACATCGTATTCTCGGCAGTTCCGCTGCCTACCTTCTGATATGGTATGAATCTTCTGATTCATCTTCTGCCCCCTCACTAACTCTCCGAATCTTTGGTAACCATCTCGCAACAAAGGTTCAGGCCTTCAGTCGGGTCGAACTCCGACCTACTATGCCATCGGCTGACTTCTGCGAATCCATCACAGAACCTCTCGATCCTGCTAGCACAAGGCAGATTCACAGACCTCCCGGGGTAAGACGCGCGACTTTCCTCTCACATACCCGCCGCATATACGATGGCTCGGTTCCGGATGACATCGGGCTTTGCATACTCGAGTCTGCTTACCCGCCGGCCACCGCCTCATATACGGTTCGTGTTACTCGGGCCAAGAGTTTGCCTGCACCTTCCTTCAGACGGTATCTCACGATAACGCCCTTGGTGTTCGGCTAGGAGTTCCGGTCATCACGGCCTCCAGAGGGACTTGCACCCTCCAAGTCACATCCCGGTTCGCTTTCGCTTGCCGGTTAACAGCGCCGGTTATTGGCGCTGCGCGCCATGCCCGGCGCACCCGGGTAGCGCCGCCAGTTACCTGACGGCGCCCCCACAGATCCGGACTTATGTGAAGTACATTATTATGGAGAGTTGGGTAGTCCGCCACTCGTCGATGGACTGATAACAGGATTATTGCAACGAACGGATCTCTTGACTGCTCCCCATAAAAATGATGACCTTTCTGGAACAGGGGCGCTGTTGCCCCGGACAGGAGGTCATTATGCTCGATTTCTACTTCGAAGCTCCATTTACGCTGAAACGACTTCGGTCAGGTCCCTCTGGACCATTCATTGACGGCTTCGCCGGCAGTCTCAAAACCGCAGGATACTCATGGTGGACAGCGCGAGTGTTTCTGCGGTCTGCGGCTCACATCGGTCGCTACGCAGAAGTCCAGGGCGGATGTATCAATGACCTGGACTGGAGCATTCTGGAGAAATTTAAGCGCCATCTTCCAACATGCAGCTGTCCTTACTCGCACCGCGGAACGACTGATGGTGTTGTCCAGGGAGCGAAGTACTTCCTGAGTTATCTTCGGGAGTCTGGTATTCTCGCGATTCCCGCCACAGATGAGGTGGATAAGAAGATACCCGCTCTTGTCCTGGCATTTCAACACTGGCTTCGACAGCACCGCGGTTCGTCGGAATCTACAGTGAGACACTACGGTCAAGCCGCATCGAATCTGGTAGTCAACGTGGGAGATGACCCGAGCGCCTACGATGCTCAGACTCTCCGGCAGTTCGTGCTGGACCGGGCTCAACACCAGGGCCCCGGTGCCACGAAGACTCTCATTTCGGGTTTGCGTATCTTCCTGCGATATCTTGCCTCCCGGGGGAAGTGCCGCTCTGATCTCGACCAGGCCATTCCAGCAATTGCCTTCTGGCGCCTCGCCACTCTCCCGCGATCCTTACCAGGTCAGGACGTTCAGCGAATCCTGGATGCCTGTGATGCAACCACCCCGATGGGACTCAGAGATAGAGCTATCATTCTCCTGTTCGCTCGTCTGGGGCTCCGTGCCAGCGACGTTGCCGAGCTGTGCATTGATGACATCGACTGGAAGGATGGCAGCATAATAGTTTCAGGTAAATCGCGGCGACAAGTCCGGCTCCCGCTCTCTCAAGAGGTAGGAGACGCCATCCTCGGATATATCGATCAACGACCACAGACTGAGGCTCGTGAGGTCTTCCTCCGCTCAGTAGCGCCGTTCCGCCCCTTCCGCTCTGGAGGCTCGGCATCCCAGGTAGTGGCCAGGGCGATGCGGCGGTCGGGCATCTCAACCCATTGCTATGGCGCCCATGCACTGCGCCACACTGCGGCCACAGAGATGCTTCGGCAAGGAGTGTCACTCTACGAAATCGGTGCTGTTCTGCGACACCGCTCACTGGAGATGACAGCCTACTACGCCAAAGTTGACGTAGAGCTTCTCAAGCAGGTTGCACAGCCCTGGCCGGAGGTGCCATGATGCTGATGAAAAAAGTAGAGGAATATCTCGCCATGCGCCATGCCTCCGGCTTTGAATTGGAGGTTCCGGAGTACCTTCTCCGGAGCTTTGCCAGATTCGCCTCCGAATGTGGGGAAAAATATGTGTCTGCAAGAACGGTCATAGAGTGGGCGAGTCAAGCTCCATCCTTGAGCCAACGCGATCACCGTCTCAAGACAGTACTCCGTTTCGCACGCTACGCTCGCGTGGAAGACCAGCTTCATGAAATCCCTCCGAGGGATGTATTCGGCTACACCAAAAGGCGTCGCGTTCCGTACATCTACAGCGATTCGGAGATCCATCAAATACTTCGAGCGGCATCTCAGCTCGGTCCTCCAGGCACTCTCAGACCATATACCTATTACACCCTATTTGCCCTTCTGATCACGACAGGACTCAGAATCTCCGAGGCGCTCTCTTTGCGCCTGGACGATATCACATCGGACGGTCTCGTTATCCGCGAAACCAAGTTCAAAAAAAGCCGGCTGGTACCTCTTCATGAAACAGCTCAGGCTGGCCTGAACCGATACCAGGAACGGAGAATTAAGCTGGCTGCCTCAGACCCGCATCTGTTTATCTCCATCAGGCATAGAGTGCTCGATCGTTCTGCAGTCCAATGGACATTCCGGAATATCCTGAGGACTATCAAGCTCGATCACGCGCCCGGTGGAAGACGTCCCCGAATTCATGACATGAGGCACACCTTTGCCACAAAAGTGCTTGAAAAGAGCCCCGAGGGGCGGGAAGAAATCGGTCGCCACATGCTGGCGTTGTCCACATACATGGGTCACTCCAGCGTAGCTGATACTTACTGGTATCTGGAAGCAACGCCTCATCTCATGCAAGACATCGCCAGCGCCTGCGAGGCTTTTTTCAGGAATGGAGGCAGATAATGATCGCGCTTGCACCCAAT
>JAIORP010000088.1 GCA_021108075.1 Candidatus Omnitrophota bacterium
AATCATTAATCAAAAAGAATGGGTCTGCATTTAGGCTTATTCTACAGACTCGTTAAATGTAAAAAAAGAAAAAGGAGAATCAAATGACTATTAGCGATTGGTTGGCTATCTTAGCTATTATTACTGCGCCAATATTAGCAGTTCAAGTTCAAAAAATAATTGAAACAGTGAAAGAAATAAAAAATAAAAAAATGCAAATTTTTAAGGCATTAATGGCAACGAGGGCTACTCCTTTATATTCAGCGCATGTTGAAGCCCTGAACATGATAGATATTGAATTTTATAAAGAAAAAAAAGTAGTTGAAGCGTGGAAATTGCTTCATGATAACTTTGCCAATTATCCTAAAGACCCCAAAGCTCCTGATTTTGAAGCAAGGCTAGCTTCATGTGGTGATAAATCAAATGAACTCCTCACAGAATTACTTTATGAAATGTCAAAAGTTCTGGGCTATAAATTTGATAAAGTTCTTTTGAAACGAGGCTGTTATACGCCTAAGGGACATGGTGATTTTCAGCTTGAACAAGATTTTATAAGACGCGGTCTTGTCCAAGTATTTTTAGGTAATCAAGCTATTCCTATTTCTGTTACAGAAATAAAACATGTTGAAAATAGTCCTGCACAAGTAGAACCAAACAATGAAGAAAAAGGGGAAAAGGAAATAAGTAAATGAAATTAGTCACCAAAGAGAATGCTTCTATTTTGTTGGCAGGTATTGCAATACTTATTTCGATAAGAAGCTGTCAGCTTTCAAAAGAAGCAACCGCCCTTGATAAACGAGAATTTGTTCAACAAAGAATGCTTACATTGACAGCAAGTATTGATAATAAAAAAGAGGAACTTCAGGTCAAACCTACCGAAAATGATAAAATCCTACTTGCTGCGAAAATAATATTCCCGAACGATATAATAAAAAATGCTATACAAATAAAAAGTCCGGAATTTAAATTTTCTTTAATTAATTTGAAATATCAAATTTCAGAAAAAATTAATGAAGTTATACAACGAATAAAAGATCAAGCAATCATTATCGATAATGCATCAATTCCTGTAATTATTGAATCGCATTATGCAGTAAAAGGACTAGGTTATATTGATAGGTCGTTATATAAAATCGAATATATGGCTTTTATTAGTGATAAGGAATATGAACCCCCTACGATTGAATTTACAGGTCTTTTATTTATGCAACATCTATTACCGGAAGAAAATGCAGTAGAAGCGCTTAATGATTTATGGGTTTATATTAATGAAAACAGTACTATAAAACTAAATCATTTAACAAGCAAATCCATCGGACGCTAACGCGCCGATGATTTCAAGCGTGTGCGCCGAGCATGCATTATTACTAATGGGTGAAAGTCCCCTAACCATGTAGATAGAGCAGAAGGTTAGCGAAACCCCAAGGGCGCGACCGTGAGGTTGGGTCTGGAGTAAGGGGCTAGCAAAAGTGCGGGCTGATGGACAAGAATCTGATATGAGGTGTGACGTAATCTGAGACGAGCTGGCACGTGACAGCGAAGTCTTCCATCTATCAAAGATGCGTTTTATAAATCAGGCAGCTATGCACGGACAGTAGTAAAGCTTACCTCGGGAGATCTTGCTGGCATGTGCAAAATAAGCGGCACTGGGAGAAGAGAGATCAACTCCGATCACCAGCAAGAAGTCAGCAGAAGACATAGTACCCCGTTGTTTTCTTGGGAAAGCAAGAAGCGGGGGAAGGTCGGAACAGTGTGTCAGAGCGAGTAAATTATGAACCTAATAAAACTAACGCAGCAGAAGAAGCGAATGGAGCTAAAAGAGTTCATTCCCCTTGACCATGGAAGATATGGATGCAGTCCTAAGGGCCATGGAGGAGGAGCTGAAAGTTTTATTGCGAGACATGGAGAGAAAGCTCAATGAAGCAATCTTCATTAATGGAAGAAATGCTCAAGGGAGAGAACCTTGAGAAAGCCTTATCTCGAGTAGAAAGCAATAAAGGTGCGGCAGGCATCGACGGAATGAAAGTCGATGAACTAAGACCATATTTCAAAAGAGAATGGAGACGCATTAAAGCAGGACTTCTATCAGGAACATACCAACCAAGCCCAGTGCGTCGGGTAGAAATTCCAAAAGCAAATGGTGGTAAGCGGATGTTGGGTATCCCAACGGTCGTTGACCGCTTTGTTCAACAAGCGGTCATTCAAGTATTGTCTGATAAATGGGATAAAACATTTTCAGAATACAGCTACGGATTCCGGCCAAAACGGTCAACACATCAGGCGGTTGCAAGAGCTCAAGAGTATATAAAGAGCGGGAAACGCTGGGTGGTTGATATTGATTTGGAGAAATTCTTTGACCGTGTCAATCATGATGTCTTAATGAGCTTGATAGCAAAACGCACTCAAGACAAGATGCTTCTAAAATTAATCAGAAGTTTTTTAAGGGCAGGTATCATGACAGACGGACTATATTCGGTGCCAAGAAACGGGACTCCACAAGGAGGCCCGTTAGCACCATTGCTGTCGAATATTATGCTTGACGTATTGGACAGGGAATTGGTAAGTCGAGGTCATAAATTCGTTCGGTATGCAGATGACTGCAATATTTATGTTAGCAGTAAGAAGGCAGCCGAGCGGGTGATGGCAGGAGTTACAAAATTCTTGGGAAAGAAGTTGAAGCTAAAGGTAAACGTAAAGAAAAGCTCAATAGAAAAACCATGGAACCTGAAGTTTTTGGGGTTCACCTTTGGATACTATCGTGGCATACGACGTATGGTCTCGCCAATTTCGGTTAAAAGGTTTAAACGAAGAGTCAGGGGGATAAGCCGTCGCATCCGGGGAATTAGCATTGATAAAGTGATTAGTGAAATGAATCGATACCTTCGAGGGTGGATGTGCTATTACGGTTTCGCCCAGGCAAAGAGTATATTCAAAGAACTTGATCGCTGGATCAGGCATAGAATCCGGGCTATGATATGGAAACAATGGGGACGCCGAGGGTACCGTGAGTTGCGCAAGCTAGGAGTAAGTGTGCGGCTAGCGTGGAATACAGCTAAGAGTGCGCACGGCCCGTGGAGATTGAGCAACAGCCCAGCACGAACAATAGCATTACCAATAGCCTACTTTGATAAACTAGGGTTAATTCAATTAATGAATTTTACAGATTAAGACATGCTGAACCGCCGTGTGCGTGACCCGCTTGCTCGGTGGTGTGGCAGGGAAAAGCCCGTGAGGGTTCCCCTATGCCGATTAGATTGAAAAAATAAAGAAAAATATGTGGATTGAGAAAAACAAAAATAGCAATAAATTTAATGTAACAGAGTTGCAGCAGTTACTTTCTTATCACCAGCAAACTGAGTGGAATGCTTTGGATCGTTTTGCTCAACACCAAAACATTTTAGCAGGTGGATTACTTGCCATACTTGGAGCGGGAGGCGCTTCCTTAGGGAGCAGTGTTAACACTTTACACTATTCCCCTTTTTTCCTCCCATTATTTGTTGTCTTTTTGAGAAGGATCTCAATTGAAACTCTAGATAGATATTATCAACGCTTTTTAGAAGCGGTGGTTTGCACGGCAAAAATTGCATTTCTTTTGGGGTTAAATCATAAAGTGTGGTCGGATTATTTGTCTGATGAAAATTTGAATGAAAACAATTGTCCGTTTCATAAAGATGAAACACTAGGCATCGATCGACATTGGAAAGCAACGACACAAAAAGGGAGCATTAAGCAATCTGAAGAGTGGATTATTGAATTTATGTCAAAAGGTCATAACTCTATTACCTGGAAATTATTTTCAGGGATCTATTTCGGTTCATTAGTCTTTCCTTTCATGGCTGTTTTTAGAATCGGACAAAGTAATTTAACTTGGTTATACGCTTTTGTTTCATTTGTATTGAGCTTAGTCTTGTATTATTGGGATTCAGGTAAGATAAGAAAAAAACGTAAAAACAGAATATAAAAAATCTAACCCCTATAAGGTCCCCGTTGTCAAGGGAAAAGACTTCCCCGTCGAAGATTTCCAGTAATCTTTTAGAGTTGTAAGAATAAAATTATTTCATCGTTTTTGTTTTGACTTTATTTCAGATTGCGGTTTCCGGGATAATAAATTTAAAAAAAAGTTTTGAATCGTTAGGCATGTTACGGTGAAGCAAGACCTCTCCTTTTTGATCCATGATACACAGATACATTTGTTTTGCGTGTCAGTCAATTCCACAGTAAAATGAATGCTGTTTGGTGTAGAAGTTCATAAAGGCCTCCTGGTATAATCCTCATCCTATAAATCATTAATAGAATAAAGATGTGTTAATATT
>JAIORP010000027.1 GCA_021108075.1 Candidatus Omnitrophota bacterium
TATAAAATGAGTTATTTAACTGTTTCGTGATGCAGTGAACAATTTTATAATGTAACCTTGGATACCAATAACTCTATAATGAGTATATAAGCCAATCTGACCCACCCATGGCCTGCCAAAAGGAGGAGGCAGGATAGATCGCCCTCCTTCTGGGCCCTGGGGTGAAGCTATCGGGTAGTGTCAGAGGGTTCAAAGGCCGCCTTCATACTCCATGCCATCTTTTACAGAATGCACAAAATCTTCATTCCGGTCATTCGATTGCGCTTCGTTTCGCTCATTCCCTGCATTCGGCTATTGTGTGGGATTAAACAGGTCGGGTAGGTAGTAATTTAGTCAAACGTTCCGGGCTTATGGGGGGACTGGCTACCAGGGCGACCTGGGGAAGAGGAACATGGACCGTGAGCTAGGACCTTGGAGGATGGTGTGAAGTATGACTGGATTAGTATGCAGGGTCTACCAGCATAAACAGGATTTAAAGCAACAAATCGTTTGATTTAAGTATACGAAGACCCCGTACTGTTAGTACGAGGATAGTTATTGAAGGCGACAGGTATTCCATGCTCGTATAAGGTCAAGGGAATCCAGAAGAACCTTAAAAGTTAAAAAATAAGCGCTCATCAAGAAAATATAGCCTAAAAACGATTAAGAACTACCTTCACTATAATATGGAACTTTATGTGAGTAATAAAGATATAAACCGAATAAAAATCTCATGGATAACATAATGCAAGGTTTATTTAAGGGAATCGGCGTTCAGGCAAAGGAAGTATATGCTAATCGAGTTCGGATATATCGCCAAACTGGGGGGATATACAATGTTATGTGAAATGATTTACAAACAGAATTATACTAATGTTTTAATAAATAAAGTTGATATCAATGCCTGCACCTAGAGTATTTATAAGCTCTACATATTACAATTTGCGACATGTCAGAGAAATCATTAGAGATTTCATTATTAGTTTGGGTTACGAACCTGTTCTTTCTGAATATTCAGAGGTATTATATCGCCCAGGAGATTCGGTTCAAAATTCATGTCTCGAAGAAATTAAGCATTGTGATATGTTCGTCTTAATTATCGGCCAACGCTATGGTTCTTTATTCCCTAAAGATACACTTTCTATAACCCATCGGGAATATCTAGAAGCATCCTCTAATAATATTCCCATTTTTGCTTTTGTAGATCGGGATGTTTATGCCGACTTCAAAATCTGGCAAAAAAATCAACACATTGATTCAATTAAATATATAGCTGTTCACGAAAATGAAATTTTTAAATTTATAGACGATATAATGTCGAAGGCCGTTGATAATGCACTTATTCCATATGGATCCATATCCGATTTATTGAACCATCTTCGAAAACAATGGGCTGCAATGTTCAAGTTATATGCATTTGTACAGGAGCGAGAAAAAGCAGAAACTGACCGAAAAGACGTGGAGATTTCAGCGAACAGTTTAGATGCCCAAAAAAGACTTCCAATTTTCTTACATCAACTAGAAATAATAGGAGTTCAGTCTCCCAATGTTTCTGACATTTTAAACCACCCAACATTCGTGTCCCTTATTGATGAGAAAAGCCAGTCTATACATGAACTTGAAACTGATTTACATATTCAATTTACCAATAGAACATCGAATCTTGGTAAAAATATTTTAGCAACATTGGAAGAGGATTACTCATCTCTACGTAAGCTTAATAAAGAAGAATTAGAAGTTCTATTTGGTTCTATACGGAGGTAAAAGAAATGGCCAAAACATTCGTAGTATGCTCAGTGTGTCGACATGTATTTCCATCACCAATAGCTTTTGGTACTAGAAAGTCATTCGAAAATGCCACTCTTATAGGGAATGTTGTAACTTGTCCAAAATGTGGATCACCCACACCATGTAATAAAGAAAATATGATCTTTGAGAACTAATAGCAACCACAGAGTAAATCACTTCACATAAACCAGTGTATGCGGTTCGCTACGCTCACCCAAATGCTCGGCTTCGCCTCCCACTTCGCATACACTGGAAACGTTAGGCGTAATGCACGGCTTTTAGTTTGGCTAACGCCTCGCCATCCATGGCTCGCCAGAAGAAAATATTATGAGGAAAATACCATAATTAATTTGTTAGGTGTAAAAGGAGGGATAATGTCCAGTATAGAGATTCCCTTATTTGTGAAGAATATGGGGCACAAGATTCTTGCTTACATACTTAATATCAGTGATCAAAACGCATTGGAGTTAACCAATGGAAATTTTGATCTTGATGAAAATCAACTAGAAGTCCTTAAAGATTTTATACAGATTTGTCGCCAGCTAAGAATTCAGTCTATTGATCAAGGTGACGTAGATTCCCTCATTATGTATAGTCTTCCCGAAATCTTTCAGGGAGAGAGACACTTGTTTAATATGTGGCGAGAGCAATTGGGCGGAAAATTACTAACCATTGAGGTTGAAGATAGAGTGGTTAATCTGGCCTCATGCCTTGCGCTTGAATTATACCCTCTATTTTTAATAAAGCCACCACGTAGCAGACATCATTTCGCAAATACTTTTTCACATATAACCTCGGCACTTTATAAATTGAGTGCTCATAAAGAGTTGTTTAACGAAATACTAAAAGATGATTCGTTGAAAAAAATTTTCTCCAATATTGGAGAAAATGATATGGATACAACTGGAGATTATATGGCATCTACGGGTCGTGGCGGTGGAATACAGCTATCGGTCTTTCCTGCAACTTTAATCTCAAATGCATATGAGCTCATGCAACTACGTGGATTAATATCACAAGAAGCTCTTTTACAAGCAATTGAAAAAGTCATTAATATGGTTCGGGATGTTGCTAACGGAAAAACAATTCATGTCCCTGTATTTGTAGGGTTTCACAACTTAGGTTTGGAAAATATAGATTTGCTAGATATTGAATTGGGTAAAATTAGAAGATATAAACCCGAAATGCTTGATCTTATACTTCAAGAAGCTAAACCATCCAGTTTAGGAGGTGAGAATAAAACACTAGGATTTATTCTTGAATCTGAGTATCCATACAAAGTAAATTTTTCACCACAAAATGAAGCTGAAAAGTGTGTATGGCCACCTGAATTGGAACAAGCGAGAAATAAATTAGATAACGCCCAAGAAAACTTGAGTTTAATATTTGCCCTTGCAATAGAGAGGGATCCACCCGTAGGTATTACTGTTGCTTGGACACTAATTGTTGATCCCATAAGTCATTGTACAAACATATCTTGGTCGAATAGACCAATATCTCCAATGCCATACTATCTATTAAGTTCAGATTCATCGGAGTCAGTAAAGTATTGGTCCTCGAAAATAATCCTTTCAAATGACAAGAAAATAAGAATAGCTATTCGTCGAATTCTTTCTTCAATCAATGAACGCACAAATCCAATTGATGGATTTGTAGACTCTGTTATAGCGTGGGAAAACCTATTTGGAGGCAATGCCGAATTAAGCTATAGAATATCTATCTCAATTTCGAAGCTTCTAAAGGTATCCCCGGAAGATAGATTGGCTTTACAAAAGAAAATTGTGAAATTTTACAAAGAGAGAAGTCAAATTGTGCATGGGTCAAAGGAAATATCATATGAGGATGCAGAGCAAAAAAGAAATGAGTGCTTACAAATTGCACTGTCTTCGCTAAGAAAATTATATGAAAATCATCAGGATCTTATTGAGGACACGGACAGGTCGAAAAAGTTGGCACTAATGTAAAAACGCCTAACTGCGGCTACACAACTCCGCATCGCTCCATCCAAATTGGCTCCCTTTGGTCGCCAACTTCGTGTAGCTGTGGTACGTTATCCAGAATTGGCAAACGCCAGAGGTTAACGTTGAATCCTACGACCTTGAGTATACCTGCACCTAGATTGAAAAACTGAAATCAGCGAACCGATGGAAATCTCGAAACCATGAGCATCTACGCCGAGATGCCTCGTTTTTCAAAACGAGGTTCGTTACTCCCTCTCCACATAATCCGGGATATAGCCAAGTAACTTACTTGCCAATACACAAGGAAACCTGAAGATTAAACATCTGGAGTACAATAAAGTAACTTACTTGACAGTACACGAGAGATTCGATCTGTTTGTAAACATGAACGAGGAACTTTCAAATCTTAAAAACACACTTCGCAGCGACAGAGCCAAACTTTTCATACTCTACGGGAACAGGGGATATACGAAAATTTCAATCACCTCTAATATACCCAAGACTTGTCTTGCCTTCCTCTATGGACCGTGATTCAAGTATAAACCTCACATCAAGATATTGA
>JAIORP010000192.1 GCA_021108075.1 Candidatus Omnitrophota bacterium
TTGAGGTGGTCGATAAAATCCCGGAATAGGTGGTCGATGTCACCGGAATACGCAGTTCACTTTTCATCTGTTTGATGAACCGTTGAATCAACTCCATAATAGACGTGAAAGTTCACAACTATATAAATGTTGTGAACAGATAGAAAATTGTGCCTAAAATGCACTTATCGAGGACAAAAACTAAGGAAAGGAGTTCATGTTTCAGATGAAAGGTGAACTGCTGGCAGGTGAGAAATTTCTTGTTTGGTAGGATAATTCTAAGATAACTCGAAAGGAGATTCTCGAATTTCTCATCGGGAATACAGTGAATGACAGATCAAATGGTTCCGATGTCCAGTCAGGGTATCTTTTAATACTTCATAACTCGCTGATATTAAACAAGTTACGGAGCATGAAAAATGGGGTGAGTGACGAGATTTGAACCCGCGACCTCCTGAACCACAATCAGGTGCTCTAACCAACTGAGCTACACCCACCACAAATATAACCTCAGAGGGCCGTTCGACCCGCTGGAATGCCGTATAAACTTCTTATTTGTTAAAAAATACATTTTATCACAAATTTTTTTTTGAGCAATCATTTCTTTTGATGCTCAGCCATACGGGGATGATAAACAGTTTGTCCATTCAAGGAATGCCCCGCTCACCCTATTCCGGGTCCGGACTGAGTAAATCACCGGACAAACTAATCGACGGGATTTTGAAATCATCCAATGACATCTGAAAAGAAAAACGCCCTTTAAAATCAATATTCGACCGCGAAATCGCACGATCGATCGCCTGCTTTTCTGGTAAGACCGTCGTCGGGATCAGGTCTTTATTAATGTGCTCCATGACATTGGTCACGTTCATATATCCATCAGCACGCAGAATATGATCCTGCACGTTTAAATCCGCCTTGATAAAGGACGAAGTCCCGTCCTTGCTCAGCATCAACTCCGCCTCCAGGCGTTCCTCAACAGCGTCAAACCAGCCCTCAAGCTTGAAACGGCTGTTCGACACAATCATTTGCCGCTCACCGCCTAAACGGCTGGCAATATTAAACCTGGTCTGACGTGATTCCAATGGCCAGCCAACCGGCCCGGCCGTCATATGAACTTGATCCAGTTGAATAGACTTCTTGTCGTCCCCAACATTTAAAACGCATGTGATCATCCCATCCGACACTTCAATTTCCTCAACGATATAATATAAGCTCATGCCCTGATTGTCACGTGCGCGTAACCCGGCACTCTTATCCGCATCATTGGCGGGATCCCGATAATTTTCGATAATGTCCTTGATAGGATCATCGGCATCCCGCTGAAGCGGATTCGCTTCAGGCGAACGCATATTCGCATTCAAAAACTTTTGCCCTAACATATCCGGCATTCGCCGACCGCAAACAGTCTCGTCAAGGACGACAAACGGCTTTCGAATTCTCAGCAATGATATGCGAACTTCATTGCGGTCATTGCCTTTCATAAAAAGACTGAAAAAGAATTTTTGCATTCCTTTTTGCTCGCTACTCCAAATCTGGACAGGAATAAGGTACGAATGCCCCTGCAGATGAACTTCAATCTCTTCGGCTTGAAAAATCCCTTCAACCATGACATTTTTTAAGACATATGTATCCGGAAAAAGATACACAACATCCGAAATAACAACATTGCGTTTAAAGGAATGGTGAATCGAGTCCTGTATCCAATTCTTCGTTAAATGTGAAATATAGACATAAAAAAGGACGGAAAGGATGAATACGATGAGCAAAGAATAGAAAATAAACCGTTTGATTGCCTTCATTTTAAGTCGCGTGTTTGATAATATCATAAGCTTTGCTGACATCTTACACGTTAGCCAACCACAGGCAGGATTGCCATTGTCCCGAACACAAACGGATCAAGGCAAGGGTGATCTCACGGGGTGATATCATCTGCGCGAATCCTTACCGGGCCAGCGTTTTCCTGTCTGTGTATACCAGTGGTGCATTGAAAGTCAGCGTAATTTTTCACACAATCGAGTATGTGATACCAAAACCGATTCTGCTTTTCTCGACGCTATGGCAAGAATATCAGAATTGAAATAAAACAATTCACTAATGGATCCGGTATGATGACTTGTTTAATTGTCACGTTTGAACTGTCCTCGACCATACTGTGTCATCACAAAGGTTTGCCTTTAAATTGCGAATAAAGCTTAAATCTTTGAAAATTCCCTTCTCTTACCCGCCATTGACAATGCATTCCCGGCGAAAAAAAACGACCCCGCCACGACTCGAACGTGGGACCCTCTGCTTAGAAGGCAGATGCTCTATCCAACTGAGCTACGGGGTCGAATAAACTTCAAAAATATCTTATATGTATAACAGAAATATCAACAAATGTAAACCCATACATCACGTTTATGGCCATTCAGGGGAGCGGCAAGCAGCTATTGCGAAGAGAAACGGTTGCTATTGTAATAATCGAAGGCATCGGCGATACGCAGGGTTGATGTCGCCAATGATTCAAGCTGAGAGGCTTTGACAGGACCTGCCTGGAAAATACTAAGGATATTGACCAGAAGACAACCGGTTAAAATGCTAATACACGTGACGCTGATATTGAAAGGATTGATGCTTTTTATAAATTTGTTCTTTCGACGCTTTTTCTTCCACATAATAAACTCCGCTGGCATATTTTTTCTATTATAGCATCTTTCACCTATTTTTATATCTTTATTCAGCTTCGACTTGAGCGGACGGGGTTCGGTCTTCCTGAAGAATATTACAAGCCTTTTCATCGCAAGAGAAAGAAAATTCCGCCAGGACTGAGAGGTTATGAATAATGTCAGCCGCCACGTTAGAATCCGAAGACGGGGTATAAACAAGCCGTTTCAGGCTGATGTCCAGCTGCAATAACTCTTCGACAGTCATAACCCCGCTAAAGCGCGGAATATAGTTTTCAAGGAGCGTATGATACTTTTCTTTAATATCCTTAAAAGGGATCATAAAATGAAAACGCTGCTTATCCGTTAACAACAAAATATTCTGTGAGATCGACAACAACTTTTCTTTCGTGTATTCGATCGTTTGGGCGTCAACCGTTAAAACAAAACCGCCTTTTTGTTGACCCAGAACGACAACCGTAACTAACAAATTATCTTCGATTTGAGACAATTCTATCCGCTTAATTTGTATCGATGAAACACTTACGGATTTTCGGTTTTTAACGACTTTGTATGTGTAGATCGAAAACCACGCCAGCAATATGGAAAGAAACAGAACCGCGTGCACAATCTTAAGTTTCTGCTTACGGGAGACCGGCAGGTCAGGTTCAACCTGTTTCAATTTGCGAGGCAATCCTTTTTGAAAAAACAGCGAAAATACGCCTAAAAAAGAACAAACAAATGTCACTAATAAAAGCGCGCGTGTCCATGACGGCCAAACCTCTTGCGTACGGAAAAAATACCAAAGGGCCGCTGTGCCGAGTCCCAGCGCCATCAGGGCGAACAAAAAGCTGATGATAAAACCCCAAACACTATACATAATTTGGTAAAATTGTTTATTTTTCATCGTCTTTGTCTTTTCGTTTTAGCTTTCTATTGATAACAGGGGCGTATAGGCGTCGTCAATACTTTAAATATTTTGCTATCTTTCGAATCGTAATAAGCAGGTATAAACTGAGGGGGAAACGATAAAATGGTCGGGGAGCCGGGACTCGAACCCGGGACCCCATGCTCCCAAAGCATGTGCGCTAGCCAACTGCGCTACTCCCCGTTCTTCTTCGCTTCAAATAACATCCATTAAACAAATGATATGATCAATGAAAAATTTCTTATTTTCTTTATCATCCTTGAAAACGACCTTCATTTCAAGGCGATAAGAAAAAGTAGTATAGCATGACTCTTCTCAACATGCAAAAAAAATGTATACCTGTCTGTAAACGGATGAAGACGGAAACTGCGCGATGGACCATCCTCATTCAGGCCGGACGAACAGCCTTCCGCCATATCCCGGTCCGCGCTTTGATAAACTTAAATCGTCTCGACGCGTTCAGCGCCTTCATGATTTCCCCTGAGCCATCAAAGCCTGTTCTTCCAGAATATAAGCGCTATTAAAAATACTTTTTATGCTTTCCTCTTTTGTTTCAGTAATACCAAATCCATTAAATAATGACCAAAACCAATTCTGCTTTTCAGAATTAAGATAGAACAA
>JAIORP010000153.1 GCA_021108075.1 Candidatus Omnitrophota bacterium
GGCTTCAATGGATCCTCTGAATACCTGACAATCGGGAGCATCGGATGTCGCACTGACAGTATAAGGTATTCTAACATCATTCTTAGCTTTGATCTCACCTATATCAGTCACTAGAAAATCAAGAGATATACCGCCTCTGGAAACAGGTTGCGTTAAAGTTACGTTAAACAGGGATATAATGCCATGATTCACCAATTTGAGGGAACTGCTTTTGGTTTGGTTCTGCTTAATCTCATGATATATCATGGGAGGATACGCAGCCAGTACCGGTACGGGAACGTCTGTTTCGAATGTGAAGTTAAGAAGCAGCTGGTAAGAATCCAGCAAAGGCGTGTATATAACATCCCAGCTAAACTCAACAAAATGCATATCCAGTGTAAGATCGACGATCTTAGGATCAAACAGTGGTTCAACCTCTACGACTCCGCGCTGTGGGAAGTGTACTGAATCGGATGGATATACCCAGTATGTATATCTCCCAATGGGCAACTCGTCAATTAGCGCATAACCTTCCTCGTTGGTTATTGCTGTATATTCTTTGAATTCAATCGAATCATTCTGTGATACAAGGGAAACAGTTACGTTATTCACGTTATGCCCCATCAGATCATCAATATGGAAAAGCAGGCTTCCGTTGTTCAGATCAGTAACATGAATCGTTATATTTACTGTCAGATCCTGGTAATTATCACTCTTTATTGTCACATTTTGTTTGTATATCCCGAATTCAGCATTTGCCGGAGCAATATATATGTCAAAGGACATGTTTTCGTTAGGTGAGAGGTCCATAGAATCTTTTTGAGATATTATTGATGTCCATGGCAGGACTGGCTGCTGGATGATTGTTACATTCTTCAAACTGCCAAAACCGGTATTCATGATCGTAACCGTTTTTATGGCAGTGTCGTTTCTCCGCAGACCTACTTTAATATCTGGCGGATAGACGCTTATTATAGGCTCAACCGGATAGAGATTGATCTTTAATGTGGTGTTTTCATTGGAATGCTGATCTGTCACAGCAGATATATTGAAGAATTTAACCTCATATTCTTCAATGTTTTTCTGTCCGGATGTCACTAAGATTTCAAATATTGTTTCTTCACCAGGAGATAGTTCTGATGGAATAATACCTGATTTGATCTGTGCTGTTACATCATCTGATGCATTGAAATCTATCAGGAAAACATTTATCCCTGTAAGTTCTGTTTCACCGATGTTTCGGAGGGTTATATTCATGGTCTTGCTCTGGTTTTCTGTCATCCTGAACGATGCGGTTTCAGGAGTCATATACAGACCGTGAATTGTAAAATTCGAATCATCTGTTCGGATTAGCCTATCTCTTACAACCTTTGCCTCTATTGTATAATTCCCTGCTTCGTGGATGAAAGGTTCAAACAAGAATGAAAATCCACCTGTTTCATTCGTGGTTGCAGTAAATATTCTGAAGTACCCTTTTACATCCAACTTCAGTTCAACCGGTGTGTTTGCAATACCTGTCCCGTTTGTAAAACGTATATCTCCCTTTATGTCCACAGGTGTGCCCATGTCATATTTATTTCTATCCAGGTTGACTGTTACGGAATAGTCGTCAGTGACGGCAAAGGTGATGGTTTTATTTACTGAGTTGTTTTCCATGTCCACCACGTCAAACCTGGCTTCAAAACTTCCCGTTCCAAGATTTTCTGCAGAAAAGTTGATCTTGAAATTATCATCATCGTCTGATGCAAGAGACTCTTCATGAAGAATTGTACCGTTAGTAGTATAAATTGAGAGTGTTAGATTCACATCACTGTCGTTCACCGCCTTCAATGGCTGGACATTTAGAACACGCGCCATCAGGAAGACGGTATCATTTAATGTATATGCCATCCTGTCTGTTGATGCCTGAATCAGGTAGGTGTCGGTGACCAGTATGATCGTTTCTGTTGAAGCTGTATTGCCTTTCGTGTCGTTTGCTTCAAATATGATAGCCCAGAAGCCTTTAGAATAATTGAAAGATAGATATAATTCACCAATGCTGCAGTTGTTCCGCTTTTCAAGAAGGATTATCTGTTTTTCTATGCTTGAAGGACCCAGCAAATGAGCTGTAACTGTTGTTTTATTGGCATCAAGTGGTATGCCATGCATATAGACGGTAACGTTAAATGTTAGATTGGTGCCCTGAGGATAGGTTGAGTATGGAGTCGGTTCGTTGATGATAATTTCGAGTTCGTCTGTGGAATCACTGACTATTATTAGTCTAAATGCAGCATTATTTGTCTCATCACTTTCCACAATCTCGCCATAAGGATCAATTATAACCGAGATATTATGACTTCCATAAGCAGCAGTCCAACTTACCTGTACAGTTTTTGTTTCACCAGCGATTATGGAACCTATCATCTGGTCAGAGCCTATTTGCATTCCATTGTCAAAGAACTGCACTGTAACGTTTGTTGCTGCGGCATTTCCAAAGTTGTGAATCGTTGCGGAGAGGTTTACCATCTCTCCGGCTTCTGGATTTGTATTTGAGAATGAGATTTCTGATGATGAAATGCTCAGGTCTGTTTGGTCTATCATTTCGGTAGTATTGAAATGGTATTCCAAACTTTCTGTAGAATTTCCGCTTATAGAAGTACTGTTCACAACAAAGTAATAACGAGTGTCGGATGATAATCCTTCCAGCATAATCGTATGGTTTGTTACTAAGAGCAGATTGCTTTTGCTTTGCGTATAATCCCCTGACGTTATGCCATATTTCACTAAACTATCAGCCGCTTTATCTGTATCCCATTTTATCTTTGCAGAATTGTCTGTTGTGTTCGTTACGGTTACATTTTTGATAGCCGGAGATCTAGTATCATTTATGAGTCCTGTTGGATGGATTAAATCTTCACAAGTTTTGGCGTCTTCAAGGTGTAGAAATATTTCATTTATTGACGAAGAATCTGTTGGAATGCTTACATTTGACAGATTCTTACTAAATGTCGTTTCTTCGAGGTGGAGAAATATTTCACTAACAGGCGAAGGTTCTGTTGGAACACTTACACTGGAAAGATTCTTGTAGAGTGTTGATTCTTCGAGATGGAGAAATATTTCACTAACAGGCGAAGATTCCGTTGGAACACTTACACTGGATAGATTCTTGTGGAGTGTCGTTTCTTCGAGGTGGAAAAATATTTCATTGACAGGAACAGGACTTACAGGAACGTCTACACTCGAAAAATTCACCTCATATATCGCTTCTGCACCGGTTATATTAATTCCTGCCGATGCTGTGCTTACGAGGATTGCAAATCCAAGAATGAGAATAAGGGAGGATATTATTTTTCTCATATCGTTCCTCTTTCACTGCTTATGCAACACTATTTCCATGCGGTGCAGTTCATTTCTGCCAGCTATCTCATGAATCATCCCGATATATCAGCACCGTTGCAACGCCAGCTGAGCCATAATCATAAGAAGCACTGTGTGTCCTCTCGTAAGATATTTCTATCGTATGCAGATCTCCGGTCGCAATCGTTCCTTCGTATGGGCCGAGTGATCTCCACCATCTATACCCGAAGGGGGTAGCATAAGTGTATGCATCACTGACAGTTGTCCCGTCCACTTTCAACTTTGAGTCCCAATAGCGATAGCTAGAATAGTCGTTGTACGATCTATAGTAAATATAATGATAGTACGACGCCTCATAAAGCGTATAGTCTGCTGGAATCTCAACCTGGTGTAGATTTACTCCATTCGTTGCCCGCGTTCTGATAAACAGCATCATGCTGTTCGCATTTGGATGGCTGAAGTCGTAATACTTTATCTCGCTTGATACGATATCAACACCAGCGGCATCACCAGCCTTATGTACCGCATCCACAAGCGTGGTATTCGTTATCGTTGTGATCACGGGATTGTTCACATTCGGGGCTTCCAACCACTGCATCATATATGATGCGGGCGTACCATTCAGGAAGTAAGCAACGATCCAGCCGTCGGTGTCTGCATACACATGCACATTTATGTTGCCGCCATAATCCGAAATCGGCGTTTTCCCGATGATGTAATTGTCGCCGACTTCCAAAACCTCAGTGTAAATCTGCGATACGTTTTCAATGTTTATCGTCTGACCTGTATTTATGTAAGCAGAAATTCCTGCTTCATCCTCTGGGAAAGCACCTGCCGCACTCGCACTTCC
>JAIORP010000207.1 GCA_021108075.1 Candidatus Omnitrophota bacterium
GGCCGATCATAAGGCGCATCAATTCGCCACCAGTGTAGCCCGAACCTCCGATAATTCCTGCTTTTATCATGGTATCACTATATTTACTACTCTTTAGGATATATAATCTAGGCTATTCCTTCGTTTCAAGTAGCTCAAGAGTAAACTGCGCATATTTGTTCAGCTATTGAATTCGCTATCAATAGACCAAATTATTTAAATTGGGTATGTGTATATAATTTTATTGAATGTTACACGTGTCATCGTTTTTTATATTTGAAAACTTCAACCAACTGTACAATTAAGCTACTTGAAGCGAAGGAAGAGCCTTTATTTAATAGTCGCTTAATTACCTGTACAGTATTAAGGGGTGCACTCCAAGAATAATGTTTTACATGAAGGAATTAGATGTTATTTTGATTGGTGGATGATATGAACTTAACAGATGAAAATTATGAAAAATCAATTCAAAACATTAACAGAGAATTCGATGCTTTAAAACTTAAATCTTTGGAGCCTGCTATACGAAGAATAGTCGAAAAACCTAAGCCTATTAAAATACCAATAGATTTAGCTCCTTATATTGAACATGCCTTATTGAAGCCTGACGCAACTCTCAAAGAAGTAATTAAACTTTGTGATGAGGCAAAACGATTCCAATTTCGAGGTATATGTGTAAATCCTATCTTTGTAGAGGAAGCTCAAAAACAATTAACAGGGACAAATTGTCTAGTTGTTACGGTCGTAGGATTTCCATTGGGAGGTAGTTTAACAGCTATCAAAGTTGAGGAGACTAAACAAGTTATAAGACTGGGTGCTAACGAGGTAGACATGGTTATTGCTCTTGGTGCATTGAAAGATGGTGATTACAAAACAGTATATCAGGATATCCAGGCCGTTGTTGAGGCTGCGGGATCAATCCCTGTGAAGGTAATCCTTGAAGCAGGTCTTTTAGAAGTGAATGAAAAGATTGCAGCTTGCTTGCTAGCCGACCGAGCCGGAGCTGCGTTTGTTAAGACATCAACTGGTTTTGGGTCTAAAGGAGCTACAATAGAAAATGTTAGATTAATGCGTGCAGTTGTGGGAAACCGACTAGGCATAAAAGCCGCAGGAGGGATTCGAAATTTTCAAACTGCTAGAGCAATGATAAAAGCTGGGGCTACTCGGTTAGGTTGTACTACATCTGTTGCAATTGTAACAGAATCGACATATAATGAGGTACATAATAATCAGCCTTCTGAGCCAAACACTAACGAAATAGCTTTAAAATACGCATGGGATTGGTTCAGCTATCATGCAAATCAGCGACTGAATGAATTTCATTTCTTTCTAATCATAATTGGCTTTGTAATCATCGGCTATTTTAAATCTATGGAGTTAGAACTAACATATTTTAGCTTTCTGATAGGCTTGTTTGGAGCATTGGCATCAATAGCATTTTGGTTTTTGGACATAAGAAATGAAGAGCTTGTAAACTGTGGTAGGCACGCCCTTGATGAATTAGAAAAACAATTTGGACTAGAGATCAGGAAATATGATAATCAGAGGAGGTGTCTTAAGAAGTCATTAGATCCAATTTCTTCCCTGCTACCGACATGTTTGTTGTCAAGTGCAGTAACGCATCGTTTTTGGTTACGTTTAATTATGTTACTCACAAGTTTCGCCTTTATGTTTGCTGCATTTTATGCATTACGTGAGCCATTAGGCCCTACATTCAATTTTTTTTTAATTGTATCGGCAGAAATGTTTACTATATAATCAAAATCTTTTAATATAATTTTAAGTATTCCAAGCTCGTCTAAAATTGGTAAATAAGTTTTAGTGGATAGATTTACTCCATCATCTGTTACATAATAGTGACGAGTATAACTATCTTTAAAGGAATATTTATTGTAATTTATGAAACCTCTCTCTACCAAATCATCCATTATAAAATTAAAATGTTGTTCAATGTTTACTTCGATTCGTATGTCGCGTAATTTCAAGTACCATTTAATTGACCATTTTATCCATGCTCTAGTAGCCCACTTTACTTTTTTATCTGAATAATAATCACTTTCACGTCTTTGAAGTAAAAATATAATGATACCTTTTATAATTTCAATATCTCCTACTTTTGTTCCTAATAACCGCCTTAAATCATCCTGCATCTGAAAAATTGGATAATCATCCCCAATTGTTCCAAACACTTTATCTCCAAAATCAGGGATTAACTCCAAACCATCTTCTAAAAATCCATTTGTTGGATTTATTTTCTTGGATAAAAATGCATAATTCATATAACTATCTACATTAAAATTAGTTATTTGTGTTTGAACTTTTCCAATGCCCATCTTATTTGCTACCACATGGGAGAGTAATAAAACATTAAATGGAATAAATTCACGCAAATATCTTAAAACATTCATTGTAGTGGTTCCACGTGCATTAATTGGATCTGCAAACCATGTTAAACTGTTTTCATCATTTTTTATTTCCAGTATTGTTTCTTCATCTAATGGCGTAATTTCGACATTATTGTTATAATCACCTTTTCTTTTAGTGTTCAAATATATGACATCTGCTTTTGGCAAAATTTTTCTCATACCAGATGCCATTGGCAATCCATCGCGATGTTTAATAAAAATTCGATCGACATTCGACTTATTTAAACTTGCAAAGTCAAGCATATCTTCTGCTGAGTATTCAGCAATTACTTCAGTTGCTTTATAGGCTACCTCTTTCGAAACCGTTCGCTGAAGACTGCTCCATTCTTTATCAATCTTGTTTGAGTTTAATATTTTTCTATGAAAAAATCCTACCATTTTATCAAGATATATAACTATTATAATATATATATTTCTATCAGAATAAATGCTCTTCCTGCGTTTCGAGTTGTTAGCTCAAGAGGAAACTGAGCATATTTATTCATCAATTGAATTCGCTATCAAAAGAACAAATTATTTAAATTGGACATATGTATGGAATTTTAGAGAATTTTATATCAGTCATCATTTTTTAAAATCGAAAACTTCAACCAACTGTATAATTAAGCTACCAATTTGAAACACAGGAAGAGCCTAATCTATTTATCAACTATACTTTTGTGCCAGGAAAATTGCGTTTTTATACTCCACTTACGCCCTGCGCCCGACCCCCCTACACCCTGAATACCATCCATTTGCGCCAGGATAATCGATACTCACCCAATGTTGAAGATAATCCAAAAAAAATATAAAACTAAGCCAAGGTCCGGATTCGAACCGGAATAAAACCGCTTACTGCCAGCACATGATAATGTGCATATCTGCAGGCGATTGCGTAGCCGCTCCGCCACCTTGGCGCTTAGTTGGCTTAAATATCCATAATAGTAAATAAGATTGAAAAATCAACCATTATTTACCACACTCCTAACATATTTTTAAGATGTGTTGACCACTTTGCGACTCAAAAAGTACATAATTGTATTTATAGATAACTATTATGTCAGTACAAATTTTTGGTCTGGGCTTGGCCTTGAGTTTCATGACGTGCCTGATCTGGACAGCACTGTAAGAAATCAAAGACTTTAAATCACACCCCATCTTTTCATATTATGCGCCCTTTTCTTCATGATCCCCTCATAAGTTTTTAGGGCGCTTGATGTGCCCGGAACTCATGCTATTCAAGCCTATTGGCTTCTGGGCGCATCTTATCCCCTCGCACACCCTTGCCCTATCAATCAAAATATGTGCATTTAAATTGAACAACAATTTACACAACATTATGCCTTATATCAATCTTACCACAGATTGCCATATAGCTATTGTAAGTATTGTTCATTGCTGGGAAGTTGTTAAAAAGGACATTGCCGGACAAGATGGAAAATCAGGAGACTTTTTATTATTTACTGATACCAATTTAAGTGTTTCGCAAACTATATAAGTATATATATATAGCATTTCCAGAATAAATTAAAAAGTTTCTACGACGATATAAACTGCGTGCTCGGAAAATAGCTGGCAAGCCTAAAACGTCTGGAGTTAAAATAAACAATTGTTCATTTTGCATGAATAATGTAGTCTCAAAACCGGAAAGTCATTGAATTGTAAACTGTTGCACGATAAGGGTTATGAAAAGCTTGAGCTGGATGTGGTTAAAGTCGCAAGTCCGGTTCTTAGAAGAGGGAGAGCGAGAGCGAGTAATCGCTCTT
>JAIORP010000181.1 GCA_021108075.1 Candidatus Omnitrophota bacterium
ACCCCGCGAGTAGATGACCGCGTTTTAGAAATCCATCAGGATCCACGATTTAAAAGCAGCATTGTGCCGCCATATTTAAGGCGGACAAAAAATATTGATGAGTTACTGCCAGCACTTTATTTGAAAGGGATTTCGACCGGGGATTTTGGTGAAGCGCTAGAAAGCATTCCAGGAAGAGTTCCCTGAAACGAATCATCAATTATGTTGGGTTCATAAGACAGCCAACATTTTAGATGAATTGCCGAAAAGTTTGCAGGGAAAAGCTAAGACAATGATTTACAATATTTATTTAGCACCGACAAAAGTTGATGCCGACATTGCTTTCGATGTATTCATTGAAAAATTTGAAGCCAAATATTTCAAGGCAGTTAATTGTATGAGAAAACATCGAGACCGGCTGTTAGAATTTTACAATTACCCGGCGGAGCATTGGCACAGTATCCGCAGTACAAACGTTATTGAATCAGTTTTCGCGACAGTGCGGTTAAGAACATATCGAACCAAAGGTTGTGGGTCGCGGATAGCCACACTGACAATGGTTTTTAAATTAATTCAATCAGCACAAAAACAATGGATCAAAATACGTTTCCCTAAAAAAATTAAACAGGTTTGGGAAGGCATTGTATTTGAGGATGGAATTGCAGTTCAAAAATCTAAAATGCTGAAATCAGTGAACGCTTAAACATGATTTAAAGGGATGCTCACCCACAACATTTGACAATATCTCCTTGTCCTCATATGATTGGACTTATTTGAAAGAGCGTTATCAAGATCTTTTTAATGCATTGATAAATTAATCTAAAACAAATGAGATGGAAGGGCCCAGCCCTTTTGTTCTGAAAGTAAGTCGTGATGGATCAAAAATTTAAAGTTAAGGGCGATTATATCGAATTAACCAAGCTCCTGAAAGTAACTGGTTTATGTGGAACCGGTGGTCATGCCAAAATGGTTATTGAAAATAGACTTATCACAGTCGATGGTGAGGTCGAGATTCGTAAAGGACGGAAGATCAGAAAAGGCATGATCGTTCAATATGCTAATGATATAGTGAAAGTTATCTGAGGATAGAAAAGGGGGGCAACGCCATATTAAAGATCAATGCATTGATTAGCAACATCCCCCATCATTAAAAAGTTGCAAAACTCGTCCACTTGGGGGAGCCATTTGCATCATAAGGCGTTGTAACTATTAATATATGGTTGCAACGCCTTTTTTGTTGGTGTATTATCAAACATCGAAAGAAGGCTTTGACCACTATTATTTCACTAATATTTGGAGTTTAGTTATGTTGAATATATATATTGATGCTGACGCATGTTCTGTGAAAAGTGAAGTTTATCGTGTTGCAGAACGCTATAAACTTGACGTGACATTGGTTGCCAATTGTTGGATGCGGGTTCCTGATGAATCGTGGATTACAATTGAAGTTGTGGGTGGTAATCTTGATGAGGCAGATGATTGGATTGTTGAGCAGGTAAAACCGCATGACATTGTGATTACGGCAGATATTTTGCTTGCTGGTCGTTGTTTAAAAGAAGAAGCGTATGTGATTGGGCCAAACGGAAAATCATTTGATAAAGATAATATTGGTGATGCAGTTGCGATGCGCTCTTTAATGTCGGAATTGCGCGATTCAGGAGAAATCACAGGAGGTCCGCCACCATTTCAGAAGAAGGACCGTTCAAACTTCCTGCAAGAACTTGATCGTGTGATTCAGCTTATTCGTCGTGAGTATTCAGAATTCTTAAAATGATGGGAAATAGGGGCAGAATAAAAAGACGCCCCTAAATCGCGACCATACGAAGAAGGGGCTAACTGATGGAATGTCAGCTGCTGTGAGTATATACGGCATATCATTAATGTCAATTAATAAGAAAGTCGTTAATTAATTATATTATAAGGATAGACGATGACAAATAACGATGATACTACATCAATTAATGATTTAAAAGAAATGTTAAAAAAGTTTAGAGATGCTCGGGATTGGAAGCAGTTTCATACTCCTAAGAATCTTGTTCAGGCGATTAGTATTGAAGCAAATGAGTTAATGGATGAGTTTCTTTGGAAAACGGATGAGGAGATTGATGAGTTTTTAAAGCAAGATAATTTTCGTCAAACTATTAGTTATGAATTGGCTGACGTAATGGCGTTTTGTCTTAATTTTGCCATTGCGACGAATATTGATCTTAGTCAGGCGATGAACGAGAAAATGATCCATAATAATGAAAAATATCCAATTGAGAAATCAAAGGGAAATGCTACGAAATATAATGAGTTATAGTTTATGGATAAAATAAATAACGATTCAGATAAACCTAAACGACGAGTGCGTTATAAAGGTTCTCATCCACGCCAGTTTAAAGAAAAGTATAAAGAACATGATTTTGAAAAATATCCAGAGGATATTAAGAAAGTTATTGCCTCGGGGAAGACACCCGCTGGAACGCATAGACCGATTTGTGTGAATGAAATTTTAGATATTCTAATGCCTTCACCTGGTCAAATTGGAATGGATGCGACATTGGGTTTTGGCGGGCATGCGCTCGAGCTGCTCAAAAAAATTATTCCGAATGGCCGGTTATTTGCTTTAGACGTTGATCCGTTGGAACTTGTGCGCACCGAAAAGCGCCTGCGCGCTATGGGGTTTAGCGATAAAGAATTGACCATTAAACGTAGAAATTTTGCCGGAATGTTTAAGTTGCTGGATGTTGAAGTCCCGGGTTTTGATTTTATTCTGGCTGATCTTGGGATATCATCAATGCAATTGGATAATCCTGAACGTGGTTTCACATTTAAGCGAGAAGGTCCATTGGATTTACGACTTAATCCACAGCGCGGCCAGTCAGCAGCAAAACTAATAAGATCACTTGATGAAAAACAGATGGAGAAATTGTTTCTCGAAAATTCTGATGAGCCTCGTTCCAGGGTAATTGCAAAAGCGGTTTATAAAAATAGAGATGAAATTAATAAGACGACGGATTTAGCCAATGTAATTGCTTATGCTTTGGCTGGAAAATCATATTTAGGTTGTAGTGTCGCGACAACAAGTTCTATTCGCAGGGTTTTTCAGGCATTGCGTATTGAAGTTAATGATGAGTTTTCTGCGCTTGAACAATTTTTGAGGAATTTGCCTTTTTGTCTAAAATCTAAAGGCCGTGTTGCTATATTGAGTTTTCATTCTGGTGAGGATAATCGAGTAATGAAATATTTTCAGCAAGGACTTAAGGATGGTTTGTACGCAGAGATTAGCCGCGAACCTCTACGTCCAAATTCAGATGAGCTATATTCTAATCCCCGTTCTAAAAGTGCTTTATTGCGCTGGGCAATAAAAAAATAATTATGTATTATGAACCATCCTGATTTTACACAATTAAGACGTTTGATTGATGATGCCATAACTTTTAATGATTTAAAGCAAGCAAAAAAGCTGGCTTTAGAGGGGTTGATTATGGCTCAGGAAATGGAGGCCTTAGGCGAGCAGATGTTTTTTCGTGCTCAGCTTGAAATAATTGATGATCATTTTGAAGAAGCTATAAGATATCTAGACAAAGCAATTAAATATAATTCATTGGACGGGGCGGCATTTAATGACAGGGCATTATGCATGATAGAATTAGGGATTATTGATGGCGTTCTTAAATATTTTGATAAAGGCATTGAGGTTGAACCGGATTATGAAACGATTTATCACAACAAGGGATGGTTTCTGAATAAATTGGGTCAGCATCAGGAGGCGTTAGATCTTTTTAATAAAGCATTGGAGCTTGAGCCCAATCGTGCAGTTACTTATGAAAATATCGGGAATGCTTATGAAAATTTAGGAAGAATTGATGCGGCTATTGTTGCTTATAATAAGGCTTTGAGCTTAATTGATCCTTCGTTTGAAGATATAATAAAACAGATCAAGGGTAGAATAGAACGTCTAAGTTAAATCAGATGTCCTTTATTTCTGATGCGTTTTCATACATCAAAAAGTTGCAAAATTCGTTCACGCGGGGGAGTACTTCGACTCGCTGCGTATTCCGGTGACATCGACCACCTATTCCGGGATTTTATCGACCACCTCAA
>JAIORP010000196.1 GCA_021108075.1 Candidatus Omnitrophota bacterium
TGTCTGTGATTGAGATGGTCTGATTGCCGTGGATATCGATGGCCACACTTTCAGCGACCACCCCGCCGCTGCCCAGTCCGGTGATACGCGCGCGTTGGGTTGCCGTGGTCGTAGGGGTCGCGTTATTGTCGGTCGCGTAAACGCTTTGCGCGTTTTGCTGCCACCAGTCATTATTGATGTAGGCGAACGCTGTATCGTTTTCCGTGACGCGGTCGCTGGAATTCAGGTCTAAGGTGCCATTGGCATTGATATCCAGTCCGGAACGGACCTGTTTGCCCAGCTCGTCGTATTCATAGAGGATATCCGCCTGTCCTGTGCTCGCGGTGCGGACCAGCTGGCCGAGGTTGTTGTAAAAATGCTCGACTGTCTCAACACCGCTGTAACCGGGCTTTTCCGTTTTAATGGTACGGCCCAGCATGTCGGTGGTGGTCTTCTCCCACAAAGTCGATGACGGGCTGCCGATGTTGACCCGCGTCCACCTGGTCCCGTCGCTGTTCACACCGCTGGTGTAATACTGAGGAACAACGCCTGTGCCTGTCACGCTTTTCATTTGACCGTCCATATATTGTTCGGTGATTTCAGTGGCACTGTTCGGACGGGTGACTGTCGTGATCCGGTTGTTGGTGTTGTAAACATAGCCGGTGGTTAGACCGGCTTCATCGATCATGTGATCCAGACGCCCGGCGCTGTCGTATTCCTGGGATGAGGATAAACTCAATGAACCGGATGTCATTGTGGTTGATTTTTGCCGGCCGGCCGCGTCATAGGTGTACGACGTGGTGATGTTCCCGGCTGGCGCGTGCTTGATCTGATTCTCCAGACGATTTAAGGCGTCATAGTTAAAATCGGTAACGACTCCGCAATCGTCTGTTTCGGTCTTTTGATCACAGCAGGTCCAGGTGCTTTCCGTGACCTTGCTATTGGATTGATATGTAGCAATGACGCGGCCTTTTTGATCATACTGGCGCACGGTCCAACTAAGAGATTCATTGGTTGTTCCATTATAAACATATATCGATTCGAGTAAAACATCTCCGACATCATTGGAAATGATACGTTCACGGGTCGTTTTATTAGCGATGCCCAATGGATTTGTTGTTGTGCCATGGTATATGAATGTGGCCTCATCCGTTCCAGCATCAAACGCGAATGTCCCGGGAACAGCCGGATTGATATCCGGGGTATACGTACCGGGTTCATAAATATACTCATCCCGGCGACCGTCCGGGTAAATGATAACACGCGTCCGCCAGGCATTGACTGAACCATACGCGTACGGATATGTCTTGGTGGTCGTGCGTTGATTAGCCGGGTCTCCGTAAGAGGATGGACTTGTCGCGGCGCGCTCAACAATGTTTGTACGCGTGCCGTCGGTTTCTTCTGTGTACACATAATACGTGACACCCACGACCTGGCCGAGGATTTCTTCGGTGATCTTGCGCGGCCGGCGCACATCTTCAGCTAATTCAGAATCATCCATGCTCTGGGCGCTGTAGTCATAATAGACCGCGCGGGCGGATGACGCTGTTGATGAGACCGGCGCGTCCAGCCAGGAACTGATCTCAAGCGTGGCGCGGCCCAGGCTGTCATATTCATATTTCACCCAGAACCCGTCCGGATTTTGCCGCGATTCGATCTGTCCGCAGCTGCCAGGATTACAGGTGGGGTCAATGTACCAGGTGCTCGTGCTCGTTAAAGCGTGATTATTCGGATCTTCAACCACCTGCACGATTTCTTCTATAACATTGCCATCCGCGGTCATGATCTCATAAGTCGTTTCGGTTTCGGCAGCGACATGATTGCCGCTGTCTTTAATAACTTCGGTCACAACGCGGTTGCTGCCCAGGATTTCTTCCTTGCGGGTGCGGACTTGCAGGCCGCTGCCTTTATCTAAATTCCATTCCTGTAAAACAGCATCCCAGGCGTATTCATAGGCGGTCACTACCGTGTCGATTGTTTCTGTGATTTTCAGACGATGGAAGACAGATGGCGCGGCATCCGGATTTTCCACGTGCCAGGTACCGATCGGTGTGGCGGCCGGATTCACTTCATAATAACCGTTCACCTTAACGCCCACGTCTTCAGCCCAATAATAAACAATGTCATAATTATAGGCGTCGACAACCTCGATATTGATGAACACATCCGGTGTGAGGATTTGTCTAAGGGTGCTGCCGTTGTACAGTTTTTCCGTGTCTTCACCATAATGGTAAAGTTCCAGGATGTCGGGCGTGGCATTAGCCGGGTCAGGCAGGTCAGCCCGCAGATAGAAGTTGCCCACAGGATTGCCGCGGGTCGTGCGTCCTAACCCCCATTGCACGTCAATGCTCTTTATATTTATCTTCGGTTCAATCAGACAGATCTTGCCTGATTGCGCAGCACAGATTTCCCCGCAGCCGACATAAACCGGCATCTCCTTCTGACAATTGGCAATGGATGGATTGGTGACCCGCACCCACAGTTCGCCGTCACCTTTGACATCGCTGATGGTGGCCAGCTTGCCCATACTGCCGTCATGCGTGAGCACGGCCCTGGCGGTACTGTCAGTGCCGGGAATCAATTCCCATTGCAATGTGTCGCCTTGATCGACCAAAGTCCGGACATAGACGCTTGTTGTGTCACCAGGAATGAGGACCTTGTCTTCAAAATCTAAGGTGATCCCGCAGGCCCAGTTGAAGTCGTCAAAGCCTGGCACATCATAAACGTTCATATAATAACCTTGCGTCCCTCCCCAATTCTGGTTCCATGGCTCAGGCATCCAAAAAGTAGGTTGGACGATTAATTGTGACCCGAAATATTTCATGTACGTGAGGTAAGGAACACTTGCTGAGCCAGGCGGAACATCAAACTCAATATAAACATCATCTTGATCTGTTGTTGAATGTCGAAATATTCCTTCCAGACCATCGATATTCAGGTTATTTTGCGTCCTATTAAAGGGCTGTACGATTGTTGTCTCTCCAAAAATATCTTCGGCTGTCCCCCAGAAATGGACGTCTCCAACTTTACGCACCAATTCATACGTTACGTAACCATTGTTTTCCGTCGGGTTTTGTGCATAGACATCAAAGCTGACATCTATATTGTAAGTCACCCGTTGAAAATGTCCACTAGGCGCCGTCCCTTCATGAACACCTGAACCTGATCCCTGAAAATGAATCACTTTTACCACATTCGTTTGATACGTATATTCTTCATGCTGCCACGCGCCGCTGATCAAGGATGACAGCCGCACATAGATGGCCTGACCGTTCAAGGGGATATTGTTGACCGTATAAGAGATGGTACTGGTCTGGCCGCTGTCGCCGATATCGCTCAAACCAAGACTTGTTCCCACTGTTAATTGATAAGCATCCACGTTTATTCCTGTGTCCCATTGGAACAGGACATCCGGCAAACTGATCGTCGTGCCCGGAACGGGTGATTGAATCTGGGCCGGGTCAGCCAGGGATGTATAGGTATAGTCATTATGCTGCCATGATCCCTGAATGAGGGAATATAAACGGATATGCAGCGTGGCAACTCCGTGCGGGATATTATTTATGGTCGCCGATGTGCCTGGAATCTGACCGCTATTATAAATATCAGACCCACCAACCGATGTCCCCATGAGCAATTGATAGGAAGAAACACCGCTGCCGGTTGACCATGTAAAGTTTTCTGAGGCGGTCAGGTAGGAATCCGGGACCGGACTGGTTATTTCCGCCGGCGTGTTTGACGCGCTTTGATAGGTATAATCATTATATTCCCACACCCCGAAAATTTCCGAATACAAACGGACATAGATCGTGCTGCCGTCCATCGGAATACCGCTCACGTTAGCGGATGTGGTTGTCAATCCGCCGCTGTTATAAATATTATCTGTACCCACGCTGGTGCCGACGACCAAACCATAACTCGTCACACTTGTGCCCGTGTCCCAGATAAAAGTGACCGAGGATGAATTAAAGGTTGATCCTGGCGTCGGTGTTTGAATTTCCGCTTTGACCGGGACCTGCCCGCCGGCCGTGTAGGTGTAATCCACATGATGCCAT
>JAIORP010000136.1 GCA_021108075.1 Candidatus Omnitrophota bacterium
CAGTATCAAATATATTCTTCTTAAAAGGCAATTTAAATAAGTCTCCTTGAATGATACTGATATTATCCATTTTTCGTGTATTTTCATACGCAGCTTCCACAGTTCCGGTTCCAATATCCACCCCGATTACTTCTGCACCATATTTTGCCGCCTGGTTGGAAAAACGCCCATTCCCGCATCCGGCATCCAAAACCAATTTTCCACTTGATAAGTCCTTTCCGGTCATCAAAGATTTGATTTTGAATGCACTAATTGTATTTGAAACGAATCCGCCATCATACTTGATACGTTCTTCCTTTGGGATGTCCTCCTCTTCAAGCCAACCCCAATTGATAAATTTTTTCCATTCATAGCCAAAATATTCAATTGTTTTTAATCGAATCTGGTAATCATCTTCTATAAAATCAGTTTTGCTTTTGTTCAATGAAACATCCATTTGCCCCAATCTTTCGCCATACTTGCTTACAAAATCGATTAAAAAGTCAGATTTTGCAATAACATCTACCGGAAGGAAACGGGGGATATAATCAATCAGAAAATAATTATTATGGCAATTCTTACATACAAATACACCATCTTTTATTTCCGCTTCTTCTTTACAAAAAATTTCCAGATCAAGTTCGTTCCCACAGTCCGGGCAGGCAAGATAGTCCAATAACTCTTCTTTCATGTATTCACTCTCCATCTTCTATACCACAACTCAAAAAGGAGTAATAACCACAATTTTGCCCTATCCGTAGAATTTCTACGACAAACCAATTTATCAATAAATGCTTGCTCGAGGATACCATCCTTTACTACACACGGATCTCTCAATGCATAAACATTATCATCAATCAAACCAAGTTTATCAATGGGAGCACTGAATCCTTTTTTCTTCCTGTAAATTATATCTGGCGGAAGCAGTGGTGCTGCAATCTTTTTAAGCAAATATTTTTTTTCTTTATTTTTAAACAGAACTTTTGAATCCAGTGACATAAGACGCTCGACTATAGGGTGATCCAAAAATGGAACTCGAACTTCAAGGGAGTTTGCCATACTCGCTCGATCCACCTTAACGAGAATATCATCCACTAAAAACGTATGTAGATCCAGAAGTTGCAGATCTTTTACATTCATTAAATCGTCCTCGGCGTAGTTCTCGATAACATTATCCGTATCAATCTTTTCATAACACTCTTTACTAAAAAGCTCTTTAATTTCACCCTCCTCAAACCGGTGTGCCATAATCATTCTATATTGTTCCAAACCACGTACCGAAAGTCGCTTAAGCCGGTATTTTAGAATCCTAAGCATTTTGTTCTCAAACTTATCCGAAATAATTGAAATAACGGAATGCAACCCCTTGAAAACTCCCGATAAATTTTCAAATTTCCTGTAAAAATCAAAATCTGAATACCAGGTATAACCGGCGAATGTTTCATCCCCCCCATCACCGGATAATGCAACCTTTACTTCGTTGCTCACAGTTTCCATTAAGAGAAACGTAGGAAAGACGGAACTATCGCCCAACGGTTCATCGTAATAATATAATATCTTATCTAATAAATGTGGAATCTCTGATGGGGATAGAATTTTTTCAGTGCTTTTTGTTTTGAATCTATCTGCAACTACCCTTGAATATTGCAATTCGCTATATTTTTGCGGTTCAAACCCAATTGAAAATGTTAACAAATCTTCTTTCACTCTACTTCCAATTGCCGTAACCATACTGGAATCCAGTCCCCCGCTGAGAAGCACCCCCACAGGCACGTCACTTATGAAATGACAATCAATAGAATCTTCAAGTAGTTTTTGTATATCCTTCACAATTAAACTTTCATCAGGCTTTTCATTTTCCAATTTCAGATCCCAGTATCTTTTAATAGAATATTTATTATTCTCATACAATAAGTAATGTGCAGCGGGCAACTTATACATGCCCTGCCAAATGGAATAGGGCGCAGGGATATATCTATAGCTAAAATAGTACTTTAAAGCAGTGGGATTAATCTTTCTCTCTATTCTATTATCTTTGACTATACCTTTCAATTCCGAGGCGAATACAAATCTGCGATCGTTTGAATAATAATACAAAGGTTTAATTCCTATCCTATCTCTTGCTACAAACAACCTGCTTCTCTTCTCGTCCCATATTGCAAACGCAAACATTCCGCGAAATTTCTTAGGGCAATCCACACCCCATTGTTCATATGCATGAATAATCACTTCAGAATCCGTTTTGCTTTTGAACTTGTGACCTTTTTTTATCAACTCCTCTCGAAGCTCCAGATAGTTATAGATTTCACCATTAAACGTCAGCCATATATCGTTATTTTCGTTGGTCATCGGTTGCTTGCCTGAAGGAGTTAGATCTATTATAGACAATCTTCGGTGCCCCAACGCTACGTTACCGTTTTTATTTACATACAATCCCGCATCATCCGGACCCCGGTGTTTTAATTCATCTCTCATCTGTATGAATCTCTCAATATCGATTCTTCCAATCGAAATTTCGCCTATGATCCCACACATCCTACTGCACACCACCTATCAACTCAAGATGCTGAAGAATTTTCTCGCAACGATTCTTCCAATCATAATCTTGAACCTTCGCATACGCGTTCTCAGCTATCTTATTAGCTAATTGCTCATCTTCTAAAACCAGCTCCACAAAATGAGTTAGTTCCTGAATATCGTTGGGTTTCGCTAATAATCCATCCACTTCATGAGCGATAGTTCTCGAAATTGCGGGGATATCAGATGAAACAATAGGCTTTTTCGCTGCCATATACTCAAACAATTTTAAAGGAGACGTTGTATTTATGTCCATTATCTTTATTTCTTGATCTGTTTTATATGGCATAATCAGTACATCTGCCGCCTTTAAATACAAAGGAACTTTGCTATTCTCTACAAAACCCGTGAATTGGACGTTCTCAATTTTGCATGAATCAACATATTTTTCCCACATTTTTATCTGTTGCTCTCTTCCCCCCACAAGTAAAAAGACAACATCCGGAAGATTCTGGGCAACCAATAATATGTGCTCTATCCCCTTATCCGGGAAAAGGGAACCCGAGTACTCGGAAGCGCAAACATCCCTCGATTCTCCTCTTTACTCGGCAAATTCCGAAAACTTGCGATATCAACCCCGTCATCCAATACCAATACTTTATCCTCAGGAACGCCAGCAGCAATAAAATTCTGTTTCAATATATCTGAAATCGTCACGAGTCCCTTGAAGTATTCAGAATGGCTGAGTTTAATCACCCTTTGCAACTCAGGATGTTTAGTGTTTGGTGTATGAGACTCCAGTATGGTTGGCATTCCATTCTTTACATTATAATATGCTGTTCGATAAGCTCTGCAATAACTGATGTCCATGCTATTTTTTTTACAGTATTCACTGATTCTTTTTTCGGGATCGGAAACGTATCGTATTCTGCCGTTTGTTATCCTCTTTATCCCCTCAGAGAAGTAGTGAATGGGTGAATTTATCTCTTCGAAGTAAAAGAGAGGGTTATCCTTGAAATATGCTATTTTTATCGCATCACCAATCCCATAAAATCTATGGACATTATTTATCTTCTGCTTCTCTCTATTCTCCGAAAATCTTTCCACAGTTAAAATCTCGACATTATGGCCAATTTTAGAAAAAGCATTCGCAGTTTTTACGGTATTTATGCTGTGAGCCCATTGAGACGGAATATGCCCCGAACTAACTACTGCTACGTTCATCCCAAGACCGCCGCCCATATCTCACCAAATTGGATACCATACTCCTGAATCTGCAATCCCGCTTTACTTAACTCATCTTCAAATGTTTCAAGAGTGTATTCAATATAATGATCTTTATCCAACCGGTAATCCAGCCCGACCTCCTTCTTATACAAAGTTATCCAATCCCTGTTTATCATGGGAACTCGTATCAGAAACTGGGGTGCCATCTCTCTTAAGCGTTTCAGGAATTTCACTCTCTCGTCGATATGTTCCAGAACATTCGAGAGAATGACCACATCAAACCGTT
>JAIORP010000080.1 GCA_021108075.1 Candidatus Omnitrophota bacterium
TCTGATTTAAGTGGACGATGTAGTCCGGAATGAGTGGTCGATGTGGGCCGGAATGAGTGGTCGATGTGGGCCGGAATGGGTGGTCGATGTGGGCCGGAATACGCAAAGAGGAAGGTGAAGAGCATTAACTTTATCAACAAAATCCAATATGCCACTAGTATAGCGACATTTTAGCTTTTGGCTGCTAGATTCTCTTATTCAGATTTATGAAGACAGTTTATCAGAGATATCGCGAACAGAAGCCATTCTCAATTTTCTCTCTGTAATCTTCTTCTTTTCCCCGTTTTGCATAATATAATCCAACTGTGCTTTTGGTAGTTTGAGCAAGGCAAGAATCTGACAAATACACACCCGTGAAATTTTTAATTTATTCGCTAATTGGCTTTGTGTCAATCCTTGTGTTTTCATGATCCGCTGGTATTCCCGCGCCTGCCCAATCGGGTTAACATATGCTTCTTGCCGTTTTTGCCGGGCTATTTTGCGCTTTGATATTTTCTTAACCTTTTGGTATTCAAAGTGATACGAAAAGTTCGCTCCACTGTATATAACGGGGAGTTTCTTGCATTATAAGGCGTTGTAACTAGTAATATAGTTGCAGCGCCTTTTTTATTGCTGTATTATTAAAAGGAAATAGGGAGCTGACCCCTAATTTAAAGGTTCTTTCAACCTCTCACAACTTTTGGCACAACTAATGGGGACAGGTCAATTTTGTTCCTTTATTCAGGAACACTATTATATAAATTCTGTTAATGAGGATCAGTATATAATGCCTAGAAAAAAAACAAAAAAAAAGACAACTGAAGAAAAAAGATGGATAATTGGAAATCCTTTCACTTGCTATTTATTTATAATAGGTGTATGTTTGTGTATTGCTGGTCTCTTTATTCAGTCCGATATTATTTCGGGAATAGGGCATATGTACTTGAGTATTGCACTTTTTTATAATTATGTAATAAAAAAAGGATACTCACGACAAGCAGACTATGGATGGCAAGATGTTATCTTGATAATAACATCAAATTTTGCAATAGAATATCTATTTGATGTCAAAATTTTTCCAACTTTTGGATTTTTTATATTTTTAGCGTGGGCAATGGTTATAAAGATTTTCTATGTTGTTAAAATCGATTGAGGAATTAAGTATTAGTACTTGATTTTAACAATATTAAACAGTGAATTTAACTAAAGATTCATGAGACTTAAGAAACAATTACAGCAAATATTTACAACAGAAACTTTAGTGACTATTGCAGTTCTTGCGCTTTCGAGTGTCATCGTTAGTTTGGCGGCCCTTTGGGGGTGACATGCCCCCGTTAGTTGTGCCAAAAATTGTGAGATTATTAAATTCCCTCATTAAGCAATTTTACTTAACAAATTGCTTGCTTCATTTGATAAGCAATATGTTCTAAACTCCTCCAAAAAGTTGCAAAACTCGTCCACTTGGGGGAGCACTTCGACTCGCTCCGCTTGTTTCAGTACTTGTACTGAGCGAGCGGAGCGAGTCATTTTTGTTTCGGCGAAGCGAGTTGAAGTATCCTGAGCGAACGAACGCAGAGAGTGAGTCGAAGGACACAACTATTTATGGTGAGCGAACGAAGCGAATCGAACCATGTATTATGTTTATATTATTGAATGTAAGGATGGTAAATTGTACACTGGAATCACCGACGACGTTGAACGACGCTTCAAGGAACACCATCGAAGGGCTTGCCCTGAGCGAAGCACTGAGCTTGGCGAAGTGCCGAGTCGAAGGGGTAGTCATTTTACATCATATAATCATGCTGTAGGGCTTCTTTACAAGGAAACCTTTCCCAATAAATCCCAAGCTGCTAGACGAGAAAAACAGATAAAAGGTTGGACAAAAAAAGTTGGCTTTAATAAAAGGCAATTTAGATCTATTAAAGAAGCTTTGATTTTTTCTATAATGCAGTCGTTAGTTGTCCTTAATATTGACAGGGTCAACAGTTGGCGATAAAATTAAAAAATGCCAAGGCAACCTCAAATTATATCTTGAGAATTAACAAGGCAAGTATATAATTCGAATTAAGTATTGTGTCCCCCGAATTACCAATTGATAAGAATGAAGTGTTTAAGCGATAAGAATCACGTCCATTTTTTGATACAAAGCGTACCGGTAATGTCTCCGAAGAAAATAGTCCAAGTAATAAAAAGCATACCGGCAAAAGAAATATTTAGAAGACATCCAGAAGTGAAGAAGAAAGTCTGGGGCGGAAAGTTTTGGACGAGTGGATATTATATGAATACAGTTGGCCGTTATGGTAACGAAGAAGTGATCAAAGAATACATAGAAAAACAAGGTGGCCGTCACCGCTCGATTTATCGAGGGCAAATAGAATTGTTTGATCAAAACGAGCTATAACCGTTATAGGATACCTCGCAGCTTGCTACGGGGTGCATTTATTGGACAATCCTCTTAAAAAAGAACTTAATTGCGGAACGAAATTGTTTTCGTATAATAATATGCGTGAATTTTTTGATTATCTTGATAGTGTTCGAAGCATGGCTTCCAAAAGCCACCTCAATAAAGTAAAGGAAGTCTATGGTGATAAATGGGCAACGCCGTACATGGAACTTTACAAAAATAAAATAATGTAATATATAGGAATCAGTTTACCTTAAATAAAAGGAAATTATATGGACAATGAAAATTCCAAAGAGCCGTTGGTATATGAGAAGCAAACGAAAGAAAAAAAGATTGTTGTTGGATTCTGGCTGAGGCTGTTCTCGGATATGTTGGATGCTATATTGCTCGGGCTGTTTGGATTCTTATTGTCGATACCTCTTAAAGGCTTATTTTACCAGATGGGTGAGAATGGTTTGTGGCTCGGGCTTTGTATTACATTTCTATATACAGGTATCCTGCAAAGTAGCATAGGTCAAGGACAAAGCCTTGCAAAGAAAATACTCAAGATTCAAGTGTTACGTCGAGATGGTTCTTATCTGAGTTTGCCGCAATCATTTTTCCGATATTCTGTCATCGCTTTGATTTTTTATAATCAATGGATTGGAACAGGTTTGATATCTCTATTTCCTTTCTTGAACAATAATATATTTCAAACAGTTTATAGTTTTGGAATTTTCTTTCTTCTCATAAGTTCTGTCGTCTTGGTTGCTTTCCATCCTCTTAAAAGAGGACTGCACGATATGTTGGTCAACAGTATTGTTGTTCGCAAGGGATTGTATAGTCTCGAAAAAATTAACGAATTAGATGATTCTGCAAAAACAAAAAGGGCATTTGTAATTTTTGGGGTATGTTGTTTATTGCTTGTAGGTGGAAGTTATTTTGCTTTACAAAAAGCTGCACCGATGCAACCACTCTTGAAAGAATTGATGACCCAGAAGCAAGAAATCGAACAGACTACGCAATTATTAAATGTATCTCCTAATTACAACTGGCAGAGTTTTAAGAAACCAGATGGAACTGTAAAAAAGACTGCTGGTGTAAATATATTTGCATTTTTGCATAAGTCAAAATTTGATGATGAGCAATTTCGACTTGCGGAAGTTGAGAAGGTAATAAATATCGTAGTTAACTCATACTCTAAACTGTCAGCGTGTGATTACATCAATGTGCAACTGCGTACAGGCTATAATATTGGTATATGGTCTGTCTATTACAAGCTAAATTATCCACATAATACAGATGGAACGCCAATAACAAAGCCTTGATACGGCAATTTTTGACACACACTTTATTGATATCTGCTTGGTATTTGGAACAGCTTCTTCAAGTGGCTCTTTGGTATCCTCGATTTGATTAACTTCGGCAAATCCTTCGGAACATAGTATTCAGGCACAGCTATGAGTTGCTTCTGACCGTGTGCGGTTCGTTTGAGCCGATACGTAAACTCGTAACTGTAAAGTGGACCTAAAGTCAAGGACAGCGTTCGGGAAAAAATAGACTCCCCGAGATTGATTTAATTGAGGCAAAGTTTTTGTCCATAATAAACCCGATAAGGTGTTTGTTTTGCGAGGCTTGAATGTTTACGTTTGTG
>JAIORP010000028.1 GCA_021108075.1 Candidatus Omnitrophota bacterium
TAAAAAGTCTTAACAGGTTGTCTTATTACTTGACAACTTCTTTAAGAGAGGAGATGTTATGTTTAAAATATTGAAGACAATTATCCTGCTGGTTATTATCGTGGTTATTTTAGCGGTATCAAAAGATTTTGTCATCAAGCAGGCTGCGATAAAAGGCACAAAATCGATAACAGGATTGGACCTGAAAATGGGGAAGTTACATGCTAATGTTTCTGGCTCCAGCCTTTTGATCAAGGATTTGGTTTTGTATAATCCGGATAATTTTAAAGATCGGATTATGATTTCCATTCCTGAAGTTTATATTGATATGGAACCTAAGGCGATTTTGAAGGGCAAGTATCATATTGAAGAAATGCGGCTTAATCTGGGTCATTTTACAGTTGTTAAGAACGAACAAGGACAGCTTAATTTGGAGTCCTTAAAGCCGGCTCAATCCGCAGATAAATCCCCGTCGCAGAAAGACCCTCAGCAGGAGAAAACGGATAAGGTGGCACCGGAATTTACCATTGATCACCTGTTGCTTAAGTTTGTCGGGAAGGTTGAGTATCGGGACTACTCCAATCCAGGGGATCCCGTTGTGAAGGAATATGACGTCGATTACTATGAGAAGTTTGAGGATATCGATAATGTCCAGGAATTTATCGGACTGGTTGTTAAAAAGGTATTGTTGAAGACGTCCATTGGCAATTTTGTTTCTTTTGACGCGGGGGAATTTAAAGATCAGGCGATGAAGTCTTTAGCTGATCAAGCTAATAGCTTAAAAGAGAAATTTAATTTGCCTTTTGGAAAATAATTTTTTTCAAGTTGAAGTGTGGAGATATTCCCGGATATTTTCTTGTATCCCTTGTTGACAAGTTTTCGTGATTATGAAATGCTAAACTATATGCATCGCGAAGCTTTTTGTTCTATGTCTTTTTATTTAGAATCAAGGAGTGGCTATGAACAAGATTGGACGTCGGAGCGTTAAGATTTTTCAAATAAAGAATCGTAAAGGATATGCTGCTATCTGCTGCGATCACCTCACCGAAGGGAAGACTTCCAGTGAAGTGTTTGCCCGAATGGAAAAAGCTATTAAACTGACGGAGAAAAAAGAAAATAAAGCTAAAGCGAAAAAGAAGTGATTTATTGAAACGAATCGGATAAATTTTGTTGATCAGATGTTCGGCCTCATAGTTTTTGACGAGAACCGATCTGCCCGGAAGGGAAGAGCATATCAGCTTCAATGTTAAAGAGAAGAAAGAATGTTAAGAAAATATCCAAGGAAGAAAAAGGCATTCTTGTCTTGGCCTATTTGATGTTGCTCGGGGCAACATACCGTTTGATGGGGATACACGATTACGAATTTTATCAATTTATGTTTCAGCCGCTCTCGGGCGCCAGTCTTTTTTTTCGCTATTTGGGCTCTATTGTATTGCGTTTAATGGTCATTGCCACGGCCTTTGGCTTAATTGTCAAAAAAGAATTTTTTCGGAAAGTGGCGATTGTTATTTGTTGTTTTACGGTGCTCACGATTTATTACAAGCACCCTTATCAAGTGTTTAAGAATATTGCCATAGGCCAGGAATATCAAGTACGGGATACTGTTTCAGTGACATATGAACTGGAGAATCCGGTCTTTCCTGTGATTTCTATGATTTTTTATTATTTTGTTGATATAACGTTTTCGTTAATTGTTATTTTATATCTTCGAAAATTATCGGTCAAACAATATTTTCACGTATGAATCAAATAAATTTTTTGCAAAGTGTCCGCATTGACAAATGGCTATGGGCTGTCCGTGTTTGCAAAACGCGCAAAGGCGCTGGCGATTTATGTCAGCGGGGGAAAGTCTTTCTTGATCAGCAGCTTGCCAAACCTTCCAGAGAGGTTAAACCCGGACAAGTCGTTGGCGTCAATCGGGAAGGTATTCACTGGGTCTACCGCGTTCTGCAGTGTGTTGATAAGCGTGTGGGTGCTGTGGTAGCCGCCACATGCATGGAAGACCTTACCCCTGAATCGGAAAAAGAAAGATTGAGAATGATCAAGGGTTCTTGGACTCCTCGCCGGCCAAAAGGAATGGGCCGTCCAACGAAAAAAGATCGTCGTACGCTGGACAAGTTTGTCAATCAAGAGAAAAATGCCGAAGAAGATTGATATTCACACCCAACTGGAACAAAAATATACTTTTCGCATCGGCGGGCATAAGATCATATTGTTCAAGAAGCACCTTGAACGGGTGGTTCACGTCTATAGCAAGGCATTGGTTCTTGCTCTTTTCCATCGGCAGTATTCCAACTTATTAGTTGAACATTCCATCGAGGACCGATATAAACCTGATGTGGTGGCTTTAGATGATCAGGCGCGTCCTTTGTTTTGGGCGGAATGTTTAGCTGTTAAACCTGAGAAAATCAATAAATTGCTGAACAAATACCGTAAGACATACTTTGTTTTTATACGTTCTGTCGCAACCTTGGATTCTTTTACCCGGATTATTGCGAAAATAAAGAAAAAAAGTAAACATCAGGCAACAGTTGAAGTCATCGCCCTACCAGATGATTTTGACGATTATATCGCAGACGATGGTCATATTCAGATCAGGAAACGTGACTGCGACTACAATGTTGTCGCGTGATCTATCGTTTTCCCCTCATGGATTACAGCTATAAACCTCTGTCTTATATGAATTTATGTTTTATGGCCCACCTGTCTAGTCAAATTGCTGTGTTTATGGCATACTTGAACGTCATAAAATAGTAATATTATAAAAGATGAAATGCGGGTAAATTTATCGCCCTATGAAAAAGACCGCATCATTCCCGTCGAAGCCTTTGACGGTTTTGTTCCGATTATTATCCATGTTGCCCCGGTGAGCAATATTTCCCTCTTTCTCGGGGATAAACAGGAGGTAGAGCAAGAACAGTTGAGTCAGTTATAGCCTGACCTGTCAAGAAGCATTAATTGAGACGATAGAAGAGGAGAAGTAATGAGTTATATACAAAGAAAACAAAAGGTCGTTGTCCTGAAAGTGTTCATTTGCGTTGGTTTGGTTTGCTTGTTCTCAGGATGTACCGAAATTGGCCTGATGACACAATCATTTCGATCAACAGGGGTGTTTCATTCTTTGGCATCAGATCACAGAATCCATATTGAAGAAGGGGCTGAGGCCTTTGGACGGACGGTCGGGCTTTATTTGCCCGTTGCTGTGCGGCAGGTTGAAACGCGTCAATACACCAAGTTCCCTCCAGGTGTGCACGTGTATGTGATGGCCTCAGAAGAAAGTTATTATAAAGCGACACGGTCAAAAAATAAAACAGCAATGATGGATGGTAAGGTTTATTTATCTCCAGTAATAATGAAGGAGCAGTATCGTTTGCAGCAATATTTGGCCTACGAGATGTCGCATCTGCTGTTGTATTTGCATATCGGTCCATCAAAATTGGCAAGAATACCGGCGTGGTTCCGCGAAGGCCTTGCTAATTACGCGTCGAATGGGGCCGGGGCTTATATGGTTACCGACGATAGAGCCTTGGAAGCGATTAAATTCGGGAAACATTTTAAGCCGTATGATCGCATGTGGGGGAAAGACATCTTTTCAGATAAAGCCATTGGGCTGGCAGACCCGCAAAGACAGATGTACGCGCGCCAGGCCATGCTTTTTGTGAAGTATCTTCATTTTCGCAACGAGGAGAAATTCCGTGAACTTGTCATGGATTTGCATGTCAGTCAACCGTTTGCCGCATCTTTTGAGATTTCCTATGGCTATCCGGTGAAAAATTTGTGGACGCGATATAAAAATATTGGCATTGAATAAACAAAAAAAATAATGCGGAATATCAGCGATCAATAATGATTGATACCGCTCATGATACCAATTCCATTAAATAATGACAAAAACCAATTCTGCTTTTCAGAATTAAGATAGAACAATTTATTAATGGATTTGG
>JAIORP010000134.1 GCA_021108075.1 Candidatus Omnitrophota bacterium
TGAGAGATGAGGCCTGGTTGAACTTATCTGCTGCCTTGAGGTATAATGAGCGTGCTTTGTCTATATTTCCGGCCTGCTCTGCTGTTTTTGCTGCTTTTGCAAGGCCACGGGCTTCAGCGGCAAGGGATGATGATGTGGGCATTCTTTTAGCTCCTTATTTAATTAAAAATATGAGTATTAATATTATGAAAATTAGAATCAACCCGAACCAAAGGTAACTATTATTGTTTTTTTCAGGAATGATAATATTTGGTTGGATGTTTACATTTCCAACGCTTGCCGCCCCGATCTGGGACCGCTGTATCACATTATCATTTAAATTTAGATTCACGCTGCTGGAATATTTTTCAATATTAGTCCCGCATTCATCACAAAATTTTGATGACACACTTATTTCATTTCCACATTTTGGGCATACCTTCACGTCTCGCTTTTCAAGTTTTTCCTCATTCAAAGTTTCAGTCGTGGCAGACACCTGCGATTCTAAATTTTTATTATCAACACCGGATTCAATTTTTTCAAACATTTCAGATTCATTTGCGACTACATTACCCGGAACATATGGTATACCGGCATCTATGCATAATTGCCGGGATAAAAGAGCGAATCTCCCATCAGGAAGTTTAACGATATCTTTGATATGAGTTTTACCTTTGTTTTTTCTGCCTTTATAGGGGCTTCCGTTTAGAGAAATAGGTTTTGTACAATTGACTGCATCATCATATGTTCTAAAAATACTGTGGTTATTGAGACCATAACTGGTTTCTATAATCCTTGGTCTGATCTTGTTAAATTCCTCTTGACTTAATTCCCTTATTGCCATTACTTTAATTTCCCTCCACATTCATTACAGAACTTCGCACCATCCGGCACCGCCCCCCCACACTCCGGGCAAGAATTATCACCCACATCAGTCTTTTGTATAAAACTGTCATTAACCTCAGCATTAAGTCCAATATCCGAACGTTGCACAATGCTATCTTCAACAATAACATCTCCTGTACATTTTCCATCAATATCACAGTAATTCAAAAGGTTACTTCGTTGTATGATGGAATCCTTGATTGATACATTAATCACCTGATTAACAGTATTTTTCCCAGTGATTTTGTCTTCAATTGTTGATAATAGTTCACGACCATACTCAGCTAATAGGCCAGTTAGTGATTCTGCGGTTTGAGTTGCTGCAAAAAGTTCGATACTTTGATTTTCACTTGAAATCGTGATTCTAATAACAATGTCATGGTTGTTCACTTTTGTTTCTCCATAATACCATATCTCACAGGTTTTACCATCTTTTGTATAGAGTGTACGGATATGTTTTACATCGTGTTTCTGTATAACTTCCCGAGAAATGGCCTTAAGATAGTCAATATCAAAACCTGTATGTATTTGATATATCTTACTGTCTCGATGCGGTAATTTTTCAACGAACTCTTTTAATCTTCCAATATTGATATCAGAATCAGTTTTCATAATTGGACAAACTACACTGATACTCTTTGGTTCCATCCAAGTTGTTTGAATCTGCCCTTTTGCATCACTGTAATTTATCTGGCATTTAATTTCTGTTCCCTTGGAGCACATCATTGGGTCAAAGTAAACTGCAACACTTTTTGATGAACCACTATTGATGTTTCCTAATATTATTTTGCCATTCTTTATTGGATAGTCTGGTTCGTGCCTATCCATTCTTAATATTACCTCATCAAAATAAAAATCGAGATTTGCATCATTGATAACAAAAACTGTAGTGTTGGTAATAGACATTTTTAATCGGATAAAGCCTTGATAGAATTCCGTTTCTCTAGAAATTGATATATTTAAAGTTTGAGCATTTACCTTTGTCACGGGTCTACTTTCAGATGATGACATGCATGATTTTACATTATTTACAAAATCTTCTGTGTGATCTTTTTTTGATATATTTCCTATTTCTAAATTTTCGGTTTTTGTATGAAGTTTTATGCCATCATAAATTAATCCTGAGTTAAAAGTAATGCTGTTAATGCTTTTAATTGGATAATCTTTAGTTTTGTACCCACCTAATATTTTTTTATGATAGAATATGATTCTTGTATATGTCAAAACCAGTGCACTAGGCAACATATCACTTTTTTTATCTGTTTTTTTAACGCCCGATATTGCATCAATAACATTTTCATTTTGCAAAATTTTATCCACCGGTTTTATAATATTCTTTGTTTGTGTAGAAATATTTAGATTTTCATGAAAAACGGTTGAAACATGATTTTGGGAAATAATGGCTTCTTCATGTGTTTTTTCATGTCTAAAGTCACTACCATTCAATTTTGTATTTTCATAGATGACTGTTGATGCAGCCATTTTTTCACTTTGATAATCATCAGTATCTAGAATTTTAATATCCTGTTTGTTATCATTTATTTCATCATACCAAAAATAATAAATCGGCATATATAGAAGTAAAATCATAATAACCAAAATAGTTCCAGATGAAATACCTCCAATCATGAGAAGAATGGAAATTATCGTCCAAATAAGCCAAAGAATTGTATATAATTGCCATATAAAGCCCGTTATTCCACCTTTTCTATTTTCAATTCCATAAAATAAAGATTCTTTTATTCCAGGGGGCAATTTCAAAGTTCTTTTTTTTTCATCGGTTCGATTAACCTCAATTTTACTATCCTGTTTTTCATCGTTCTGCTTCTTCCAATGCCATACACAATAAATCGGTAGATAAGGTGGCAAAATTAAAACCGACAGTACAATCAAATTCATTGCAAAATCTCCGTCATCTAACAATTCAGAAATTGCAACAAAAGTGGAACTAAGCGTCCAAAGAATCCAAGACCCTGTGTACAATAGTAATATTGTTCCCCAAAAACCGCCTTTCTTATTTGACAGTCCATATTGGATAGAAATCCATATTCCTTTGATAAATGTTGGTGTCACCATTTTTTCCACTTCGAGAAGTCTCAAATTAAATTGCTTTGATTTCCTTTAACCTTCAATTCCCATAAGCATGTACAAGTACAATTTTCCAGTTGCGAGACTTCATTCTTGTTGTTGAGAATAAAACCGCATAATTCATAATCTGTAGTTTTTCTATCAGGAATTCTTTTATAGTTTTTATCTCTAGAAATATATATAATTAAATAATTTTCTTCCTCAGCATTTACATCGAAAATGATTTCTTTCATTTTATCGTTTAAAGATTCTATTTGATCTTGCCAAGGAAAAGAGATCATGATTTTAAATTCTGATTTAATATATAATAATTTAACAAAGTCAAATATAATATCATTAAATTTTATCTCGTCACTTGCCCTGCTTTGCTCAAGTTCCATCCCTAAGACCATTTTTTTAGTGTTAATGTCAATCCAGCATAAATCCAACATTAATTCAGAAGGTTTTTCTAAATTATTGTAAGGTGATATATCAATCTTTGGAGATTGTCGGAAAAGTCCTTGACTCCTGTTAAATTATTATACTGTCTGCATTAAAATTCTCGTTGAACATAATATCTGACATTATCCCGCTAAAAATAAACGCCCACGCTGGCGATTTTTTACATATGAATCGATAGATATCGAAGCATTTATATTAGTTAATCACATTTATCACTTAAAATTTATGATTTAGGTGTGATAATATGTTTTCGATACCAAAAGCCCCACAAACCACCTTCATTTACGGTCCAACCGTCTATAAAAATCTCATACCTGAAGACACTATTCTTTACAAAATAAATCAGGTTATAGATTTTTCCTTCGTGAACGAAGCATGCAACGACCTCTATTCGCTCGATAATGGCAGACCTGTAATAAACACCCCTGAAAGGATGTTCCGTTCAGCAATCGTTCAAT
>JAIORP010000167.1 GCA_021108075.1 Candidatus Omnitrophota bacterium
AGATATCGACGTGATGAGTGACGCGGGGATCAACTGGGAAGACATTGAAGTGTTATCAGAAACAGGTATCAATTGGTCAGACATTAATGCTATGAGTCGAGCAGGCGTTAATTGGGATGACCTGCAGATTTTAACACAAGCTCAAATCAATTGGTCTGATCTAAGTGCTATGAGCGATCAAGGTATTAACTGGTCGAACATTAATCAGATGACACAAGCGGGGATCAATTGGGACGATATCGATGTCATGAGTGACGCGGGCATTAATTGGACGGATTTCAACCGTTTATCTCAGGCCGGTATCAATTGGGAGGACATTGATGTTATGTCTGAATCCGGCATTAATTGGACGGATATCGGCGCGCTATCGACGTCCAGTATTAATTGGTCTGATATTGATGTGATGAGTGATCAGGGCATCAATTGGGTTGATATCTCAGAATTGTCATCGGCCGGTGTTAATTGGTCAGATATTAACAGGATGAGCGACGCGGGCATTAACTGGGAAGATATTGAAGTGTTAAGTGAAGCGGGGATTAATTGGGATGACATTAACGCGATGAGTGATCAAGGTATTAATTGGACAAATATCGACGAGCTCTCCTCGGCCGGCATTAATTGGCAGGACATCGACGTGATGAGCGACATGGGCATTAACTGGTCCAATATTGATGAATTATCTTCAGCGGGCATTAATTGGGAGGATATTAACGCCATGAGCGTCGCGGGTGTCAATTGGTCGGATATAAGTGTCATGTCTCAAGCCGATATCAATTGGGATAATATTGACGTGATGAGTGAGGCCGGAATCAACTGGACAGACATCGGTCAATTATCACAATCAGGCATTAATTGGTCTGATATTGATGTGATGAGTGATGCGGGTATTAATTGGGAAGACATTGAGGTCTTAACCGAAGCGGGCATCAATTGGGATGATATTGAAGTCTTAACCGAAGCGGGAGTTAATTGGTCGGATATCGATGTGATGAGTGGCGCGGGCATCAATTGGGACGATATCAAAGCCATGAGCACGACAGGTATTAACTGGGAGGATATCGATGTCTTGAGTTCGGCGGGCATCAACTGGACAGATATCAAGGCCATGAGTGATCAAGGTATTAACTGGGAAGATATCGAGGTGATGACGGAATCCGGTATCAACTGGGAAGATATCGAGGTCCTGACGGAATCCGGTATCAATTGGCAAGATATTGAAGTGTTAAGCGAAGCGGGTATCAATTGGACAGATATCAATGTGATGAGCGACGCCGGTGTTAATTGGGAAGACATCGAAGTGTTAAGTGAAGCCGGAATCAATTGGGAAGACATTGAAGTGTTAAGTGAAACCGGCATTAATTGGCAAGACATTGATGTCATGAGTGAAACCGGAATCAATTGGGAAGACATGAGAGTCCTATCGACGGCTGGCATTAATTGGTCTGACATTGATGTGATGAGCGGCAAAGGCATTAACTGGACTGATATTCACCAAATGACACAAGCTGGCATTAATTGGGATGATATTAATATGATGAGCGATCAAGGGATTAATTGGGAAGACATGAGCGTCATGTCCCAATCTGCGATCAATTGGCAAGACATTGATGTCTTGAGTGAAGCGGGTATTAATTGGGCAGATATTGAAGTATTAAGTGAAGCGGGTATTAACTGGGATGACATTAATATTTTAAGTGATGTGGGCATCAACTGGTCTGATCTGCAGGTCATGGCCGATGCGGGTATTAATTGGGAAGATTTGAATGTCGTGACAGACGCTGGAATTAACTGGGAAGATATTGAAGCCCTGAGCGAAGCGGGAATCAATTGGTCAGACCTGGATGTCATGACGTCACAGGGTATTAATTGGACAAACATGACGGAGATGACAACTGCGGGAATCAATTGGTCAGATTTGGATGTTATGACGTCACAGGGTATTAACTGGACGGACATCAATGATATGTCTCGAGCCGGAGTTAATTGGGATGATATCAATATGATGAGCGACGCGGGTATTAACTGGGCAGACATTGAAGTCTTATCAGAGGCAGGCATCAACTGGGAAGATATTGATGTCATGAGTGATATGGGCATCAATTGGTCGGACATTAATGCCCTTAGCACGACGGGCATCAATTGGTCGGATATCGGCGCACTAACCCAGGCCGGGATCAATTGGTCGGATTTAGACGTCATGACCGAAGCGGGTGTGAACTGGGATGATATTAGCGCGTTAAGCCAAACAGGCATCAACTGGTCTGATATTAACGTCATGAGCGACACGGGTATTAACTGGGAAGACATTGAAGTGTTAAGTGAAGCCGGAATCAACTGGGATGACATTGATGTGATGAGCGATAAAGGCATTAATTGGGAAGATATTAATGTCTTGTCGAAAGCCAGCATTAATTGGGATAACATCAATGAGATGAGTGATGTGGGTATCAATTGGACAGATATTGGTGAAATGTCAAACGCCGGAATTAACTGGGAGGATATTGAGATATTGTCTGAAGCGGGGATAAACTGGGAAGATATTGAGACCCTCAGTGACGCGGGCATTAATTGGGAGGATATCGAGGTTTTAACGGACTCCAGCATCAATTGGTCTGATTTAGGTGTCATGTCAAGCACGGGCATTAATTGGTCGGACATCGATGTATTATCGGATACAGGCATCAACTGGTCTGATCTGCAGGTCATGGCCGATGCGGGTATTAATTGGGAAGATTTGAATGTCGTGACAGACGCTGGAATTAACTGGGAAGATATTGAAGCCCTGAGCGAAGCGGGAATCAATTGGTCAGACCTGGATGTCATGACGTCACAGGGTATTAATTGGACAAACATGACGGAGATGACAACTGCGGGAATCAATTGGTCAGATTTGGATGTTATGACGTCACAGGGTATTAACTGGACGGACATCAATGATATGTCTCGAGCCGGAGTTAATTGGGATGATATCAATATGATGAGCGACGCGGGTATTAACTGGGCAGACATTGAAGTCTTATCAGAGGCAGGCATCAACTGGGAAGATATTGATGTCATGAGTGATATGGGCATCAATTGGTCGGACATTAATGCCCTTAGCACGACGGGCATCAATTGGTCGGATATCGGCGCACTAACCCAGGCCGGGATCAATTGGTCGGATTTAGACGTCATGACCGAAGCGGGTGTGAACTGGGATGATATTAGCGCGTTAAGCCAAACAGGCATCAACTGGTCTGATATTAACGTCATGAGCGACACGGGTATTAACTGGGAAGACATTGAAGTGTTAAGTGAAGCCGGAATCAACTGGGATGACATTGATGTGATGAGCGATAAAGGCATTAATTGGGAAGATATTAATGTCTTGTCGAAAGCCAGCATTAATTGGGATAACATCAATGAGATGAGTGATGTGGGTATCAATTGGACAGATATTGGTGAAATGTCAAACGCCGGAATTAACTGGGAGGATATTGAGATATTGTCTGAAGCGGGGATAAACTGGGAAGATATTGAGACCCTCAGTGACGCGGGCATTAATTGGGAGGATATCGAGGTTTTAACGGACTCCAGCATCAATTGGTCTGATTTAGGTGTCATGTCAAGCACGGGCATTAATTGGTCGGACATCGATGTATTATCGGATACAGGCATCAACTGGTCTGATCTGC
>JAIORP010000175.1 GCA_021108075.1 Candidatus Omnitrophota bacterium
TTTTACTCAGAAAAATTACGACCAATATGTCTGTTGGGAACAATGTTAAATTTGCCAATTTCATGTCCAAACTGGGGAGATTGCTTTCTAAAATGGGACTTTTTAATGTTGCCAATCTTTTTGTGAGGGTTCAACCAACATTAATCCATATGTATGACTGGTATTCAGCGCCAATTGCCACACATCACACTTATGGTGAAGTAAAAAGGTGGTACATTGAGAATAACTTTGAAATATTAATGACAAATAAATCAAAATCACAGTTACCACTCATAAAGCCATGGGGTTTGACTGTTAAGGGGACGAAAAGAAAATAACACCGGCTGGTAAAAAATATGCTAAACTATAAAGTTCCGTGGGAGCAAAAGGTAGCCAAAACTACTGAAAAAAAGATTTTAGAGTTATGCGGAATAAATCCAAATAACGATAATTCTAAATTAAGGCTGTTGGATTTTGGATGCGGAAATGGGAGGTATCTTGAGGTTTTTAGAAAATATTTAAATGAAGAAAATTTATATGGCACTGAAGTCTTACTTGACAGAGTGCATGAAGTACGTAAAAAAGGATTCAATTGTAATCACATATGCGGTAGTGGAAAAAAACTTCCTTTTGAAGACGAATTTTTCGATATCGTTTTTTCTTCAAATGTAATCGAACATATCCCTAAAAAGTATTATCTTGGCTACGTGAAAGAAATTCACAGAATTTTGAAAAAAGGAGGGAGATTTGTTATCGGAACTCCGAACTATCCTGTCAAACGGTTTTATGACATGTTAAAAGCATTAAAGACCGGAATGTTTAAATATTATTTATTTGACGATCCTACACATTGCAATAAATTATCAATAGGAAGATTAGAAAATGATTTAAAAATTAATTTTGATGAAGTTTATTTAGAACCGTCATATATTTTATTTGAAAATCAAATTAAAATAATAAAAAATTTTAGAAACGAACTAGGGTGCTTTGGAGATAAAATAAGTGGATATTGTTTAAAATATTAAGGTAGAAAATATGCATAACACACAAATAGCCTTGACTACTATTAAAAAGTACATCGAAAGACCCCGATTATTGGTGGATGAGCTGATGTACCGTGTAACCAATGGTAAAATAGCTAAACTGCCCTACCCTCCGAGACATGTTTCAATTATGATTACAGGCGCATGCACAAATCAATGTACTTTTTGCTGTCACCATTCAATAGATTCAAAAAGCGACCCAGTAAGCAAACATCTATATAAATTAAACTTTTCAATATCCTACGATGATTTTTGCAGAATTGTTGATATGGCATACGATGCAAGGGTTCCACACGTTCATGTAGTCGGCACCGGGGAACCTTTCTTGCATGAAGACATAATGAGGTTGATAGATTATGTTATCGAAAAATATGGGGAAGTTTCTTTCCAATCTAATTTTAATAAAAATATCTTCGAGAAGAATAATTATGTGGATGCTATCGTAAAACGAGCAGAGTATATAACATATATAACAACAGACATATTATCATCGGATCCGAAGAAGCACGAAGAAATTAAAAAAGGATCAAATTACGAAGATTTGTTAGAAATAATGCAGAAAATCAACGAGAAAACAGATATTTTATTTGATGTGCATTTAGTTTTGACAAAATATAATTATCAAAACATGGATATGCTCGTTGAAGATTTGCATAGTAGGGGGATCAATTTTAGATTTAGCATAGTCAATTTATATCCTTATAATTTCAACAAATTCACTTCTAATGATATTGTTTATAAATCAAACGACGTTGAAATAACGAAAGAACTGGACAAAGTTAAAGATATTTGTAAAAAACTGGGCGTACGCGTATCAATTCCAGAGTCTTTCGATACGTCCAAATCCAAATGCACAGTATTCTGGAGTCGTTTACAAACTATTCCTTCGTGGGACATTCCAAAGGAAAAATGGATCGGAAATGTGATACAGGGCGATTGCAATGCCGTAGTCAAAGGGCAGATGCGCTCATTTGGAAATCTTTTTGACTATGATAATCTATTTGATTTGTGGAATGATGAAACACTGGTTAAGATTAGAAAGGATTTAATCCATAACAAATATCCGGATGAAGAATGCAAAAATTGTCAGAATTATTTACTCAAATAATGATCATAAAAACCTCCCGATAATCTTCCTCGCTAACCCCCACCGCACACCAGTCTTCTCCTCTATCGCGCTCATTATCATCAGATCTTCCTCCTCAAAACCTTTGAACAGTAAAAGTAAACAGAAATAAAGTGCTAAGAACACGAAGAACATTACAACCAGAACAAACAGTGTTGCTCCAATCAAATATTTTGTCACCGCATATACCAGCAAACAAGCCAGAACAGATGCTAAGATCGGCTTAAAAAAACCCACGCTGAACTATAAACAAATAAAAGTGTAAGGATATTCATAAAAACATACGAAGATGCCGTAGCGATAGCTGCTCCATTTATGCCATAGATTGGGATTAAGTAAAGATTTAAAACCAAATTCGCAACTGCGCCAACAAAATAACATCCCATTATTATCTTGGTTTTTCCAAATGCAGTAAGTACGCTGCTTGTGGGTCCCACGCCAGATGCAATTAAGTATCCAAACGCCAAAATGCAAAGTGCCGTGGATCCTGAAACGTATTCAGACCCAAATAGAATCCACATAATTTGTTTTGAAAAGATGAGTATCAGAAGAAATCCTGGAAAAACGATAGTGAATATCCATTTTGTAACTATGCGGTATATTCTCCTTATGTCTTCATATTTTCTATTGGAATATAATTCTGATATAACCGGCATAAAAATGGCAGCAAAAGATGCAAGTGCGATTTGCATCAATCCGGCAGTTGGCAGAGCCGCATTATATATCCCGACATCATAGGAAGTGATAAAATATCCGAGCATCAGCGTCCCAGTCCATCCAAATATCAACCGTGATGCCTCTACAAGAGTTACGGGCCATGAAAAAGAGAAGAGTTCTTTTCTGACTGAAGTTACCTTAACTTTCGTATCAAAAATTGGGAAAACTCTTTTCTCCAAGAAATAAAGAGCTAAAAAAGGCATAACGATTATCGCAAGAATCCAACCCAATGCAGCTCCTAAAACTCCAAATCCACAATTAAGCAGAAGAATTATCAGTGCTACTTTGAATACGTTCTGGAAGATGTCTTCTACATAAACCTTGTACCGCACATCCTGGAAGCCAACCGTTGCGCGCAAAAAGATCTGTGCTAAACACCAAAAAGGGACGGCGATAGCGAATATTTGCAGGATTTGTTCTAAATTTGTCTCGTCGAAAATATTTACAGAGATCCATTTTGACCCAAAGAATAATAAAGACGCCAAAATCAAGCTTACGGGAAGACTGATCTTTAATGCAGAAGTAATGGTACCTTTTATCCGTCCTCTGTCGTTTCTTCCATTGTAAAAAGAAACATATCGAGTAATTCCTGACGACAACCCCAGTAGCCCAATAGTTGCAGCAATGCTTAAACAAGCAACGCCTAAAGAGATCAGACCATACTCACCAGGACCAAGAAAACGCGCAATAACAATTCTTGTGAAA
>JAIORP010000139.1 GCA_021108075.1 Candidatus Omnitrophota bacterium
TGCTCTTAACAATAATCCAGACAACGTCTGGATTATTGGATACTGCGAGCCTAGACTGGCTTAAGTGCAGCAAATGCAGGAAGCTGGACTGCGGTTTTCGTGCTTACATGCGGCTCACACCCTGCACTGGCCCTACCGTTAGCGTCAAGACCGCACGTATGCAATAGGTGCGAGCTGATAGAAATGCGCCGCCGGTTTGGTTGAAGAGATGGCAGCAGAGGAATGTGCGGCAGGAGTAGTGGCTCCGGCAATTTGCCCTCTGCCTCTGGTAGGATTTCGAAGGCGGCAGCGTGTTTTTATGTGATTGGAATGAAATGTTCATTGTGCATCTGAATGAAAAAAGAATCATTTAAATGAAATGGCTTTTAATGGAGTATGATATGATGGATGAGATTCATAAAAGGACGAGTCCTTTGCGCATATTCCTGTGTCATTCATCTGGAGATAAACCCGAAGTACGTAACCTGTATCATCGATTATCCAGCGATGGTTTTGATCCGTGGCTGGATGAAGAAAAATTTTGGGCCGGACAGGAATGGGAACCAAGGATTGCAAAGACTGTTCAAACGTCTGATGTTGTTATTGTTTGCCTTTCGCTTAAAGCAATAAATAAAGCTGGTTATGTTCAAAAAGAAATAAAATATGTACTTGACGAAGCAGAAAAACAACCAGAAGGGACTATTTTTATAATTCCACTCAAGCTTGAAGAATGCGATGTTCCTGAAAGATTACAACGCTGGCATTGGGTCAATTTATTTGAAAAAAAAGGCTACGAACGATTATTGAGTTCGCTGCGTTTGCGCGCTGAAACAATAACCTCTGGGGAATTAGTACAGGATGAAGAGAAGTCGGAAAGGTATTTGTTTAGCTGGGACAAAGTTCCAGGAAACGATAGCGGAAGACTGATAGAATTTCTGATGCAGAACTTTAATATTGAATGGATAAAAGCAGCTAAAATTAATAAAAACGATGACGGCAAGACCATAAGGATAACTAATGACACGAATTTTCTTTCACTGACACTGAACAATGAAAAAAACAATGTAAACTTAGAAATCGATGACGGCAGAACTGATAAATTCATTGTGAAAACGAAAAATGGTGAGCTGAATATATATTCGGAAAGTATAGAGTCAACCGATGAAGAAAAATCAGTGGAACCTATCAAACCACAAATCGATTCAATTTCATCTGCGGCTTTATGTGATCAATATGCGGTAAAAGACGCTTTGGGGTTCGAATGTTATGTAAATGCTATAGCTGAATTCTTAACAGATTCGGAGACTGAGCCACCACTTACCATTTCCATAGAAGGTAAATGGGGTACTGGCAAATCCTCATTTATGGCTCAGCTTGAGAACACTCTCAAGAAGAGGCATAATCTTACAGTTTCTTTCAATGCCTGGAGACATGACAAAGAAGATTCGATGTGGGCAGCTTTTGCGATTGATTTTTTACATCAGATAGCTTCTCAGCAGAAATTCTATCACAGATGGACCGGTCATTTCAAGTTATTTATACAGCGCCTCAACTGGAAAAATAAATTATATGTGATCCGGTCATTGACAGTATGGTTTGCCTTTATTGTTTTCACGGGAGCAGCTGTTATTCTTATCATTCTAAAAGGATTTGAGTGGATAAATCCACTGATCACTGGAATTAATGGTAATATGTGGGATAATATTGTGTTGTACCTTGGTCTTGGTGGGGGAGCTGCTGCCTCGATAGGTCTTCTAATTTCAATCTGGATGAAATTGAAAAACATTATAGGCAATCCTCTCAATATGGACATAAATAAATATATTCAATCGCCTGATTACGAAAACCGTATTACTTTTATCGAGAACTTCCACAAAGATTTCGAGAATATCGTGAAAGCATATGCAGGGGATAAAAATGTGTATGTATTCATTGATGACTTAGATCGCTGTGAAATTCCAAAAGCAGCTGACATGATGCAGGCGATAAATCTCATGATCTCACCCAATTCCCAGCTCATTTTTATCATCGGTATGGATCGCGAGAAGGTAGCTGCCAGTATTGCAGTGAAGCATGAAAAACTGCTTCCGTATCTGTTCTCTTTGAAATCTATCAATGCTGGTTCACAAAACTCTGCTAATGAGAAATCCCCTCATGATACTACCACTTCGGAGTCAGTAAACACTGCTGACATACTGTATGGTCTGGAGTACGGTTATGAGTTTATTGAAAAATTCATCCAGCTTCCTTTCCTGGTACCACAGCCAACTGGATCTGAATTGGACAACTTTCTTAAAAGTTTCTCAGAGCCTAAAGAGAATATTCGGACGGATGCGTCCCGTTTAGGGATACGTCCCAAGCAAATATTCGAGGATTATTCAAAAAAAATAGCAGCTAAACTAGGATATGATACAGGGAGAATCGGTAGGATTAAAAAAGGAGCAAAAACGGAAGAGGAAACCGAAAAAGAGAAAATTGTAGATATTAAAGAAGGGGATAAAAAGAAAGAGATCAATGAAAAGATAAAATTAGAACTTGGAACAGATTCACCCGGGGTACGAAATATTGCAATGATGGTTGCTCCTGCTTTAGATAATAACCCTCGTCGCATCAAGCAATTTATCAACCTATTTCGATTAAGAGCTTTCATAGCAAAAGAAACGGGGCTTCTTGATATCACAGGAAAATCATCACCTGACGATCTATTGACATTAGAGCAACTTGGAAAATTCATAGCTATAAGTCTCAAATGGCCCCTGTTTATAATTCATCTGGATGCAAACCGATCATTATTGGCAGAATTACAACAGGAGGCCCTTGATCCGAAGTCAGCTGAATTGAATTACTGGAGCAGGGACGAAAAATTTATGAATCTTCTTCGTGCCGGATGTTTAAACGGAATAGACACTTCTTTTGATCCTGAAATAAATTGCAATCTTTCTACCGTGAATGTGGACAGGCTTCTTCAGGTGTCACCCCGGTTAATTCCTTTTAATCCACTTGTAATATATGCAGATTATACCAATTCCATTGGTATAAAGTTCGTTCATATTAAAAACGGAGAGTTCATGATGGGTTCAAAAGAATCTGAGGATGAACAACCAATACATAACGTGACGATAGACAGGCCTTTCTACTTTGGAATATTTCCTGTGACACAGCGTGAATGGAAAGCGATTATGGGGGACAATCCATCTCAGTTCAAAGGTGATGACCTACCGGTTGAAAATGTATCATGGAACGATGTACAGGAATTTATTAAAAAACTCAATAAGAAAGGAAATACACATAAATACCGTTTACCATCAGAGGCAGAATGGGAATATGCTGCCAGAGCAGGTACAACTACACGATATTCCTTTGGTGATGATGATTCTAAACTGGAAGAATATGCATGGTATAGTGAAAACTCAGGTAATAAGACACATCCGGTCGGCAAGAAAGGAGCAAACCCGTGGGGATTGTACGATGTACACGGGAATATATGGGAATGGGTACAGGATGAATGGCATGATACCTATAACGGCG
>JAIORP010000194.1 GCA_021108075.1 Candidatus Omnitrophota bacterium
TGGCGGCAAAGAATGCACCTCTTATATAGCGTATAGCCCTTTCCACCCGGCCTTTGGCCAAAGTCGCCAACTACACCCATTCGGGATGTAAAAGCTAAATTTTTCCTGATCACCCACCCGTATCACCCTCTTCACGGCCGACGGTTCGATTTGGTCAACTATACGTTCTGTTGGGGGGATGCGCGGGTGTATTTCTATGATGATCGAAACCGCCTTCGTTCAATGCCGGCATCCTGGACATCTGTCGGTGCGATTGATCCATTCATACAGATTTCTGCGGGACGAAGCCCGTTTCGTATTGCCGACTTATTGGAATTGAGTCGCATGATTCACGAGTCCAAAGTGTAATGCAAATAATGTTCTCATGTAAATGAAATTATGTTCGTGCACAACAATATGATGCCCAATTAAAGGGGTATATTAGGCTATATAGTTGACAAGACGACATTATTCTGTTATAAAATGATCATAATTAAATTAACATTTATAAGGACACAGACGACAACCATGGATACCAACGAAGAGCGAAAACAACGACTGAAAAAAGAAGGAACACTTCATCCGAATCCGGACAGAGTTCGTGCCGAGCTGCTCGCAAAGTCTCCCTTTTTTGACGCTAATGACTTGATGCAGATGAAGTACGAGATGCTGCGCAGTGTGAGTGCCGCCCAGCGGCCTGTCGCTGAAGCGGCGCATATGTTCGGCTTGTCGCGTGTCGCCTACTATCATGCGCAGAAGCAGTACCAAAAGCACGGGGTGGCCGGATTGCTGCCGCGCAGGCGGGGACCAAGGCACCCACACAAGTTCACCCCAGAGGTGATGTCTTTTATCGATGAGCAATTGACGGCAACTGGCGGACGGCCGGATTGGAATCTTCTGAGCAAACAGATCGAGGCTGGGTTCGGAATAAAGGTTCATCCGCGTAGCGTTGATCGGGCCGTGAAGCAAAAAAAGGGGCTCGAACAATGAGGGTAAATAATGGGGCCAACATCTGCGATTCCAAAGTCGTAAGGCACAAGTACGAGATACTGCGTGCCAATGCACTTGGCAGCATGAACCGAGCACCTGAGTTTATGGTTTTTCTGCGCAATGGCATGAGCGCTTGGGCACGAGCGATTGGAGAGCAAGACTGTGAACGGCCAAAGATACGCCAAGAGACTTCGTCTGTTTTCACCGAGCTGGATATGAATATGCCAGGAGCCGGTTTAGCGTCTATTCTGACCGATGCCATCCTTAATGCAGCGGGGACGGCCAGATCCTCCAGAGGTAACACATGAACACACCAACGCCATCACACCATAAAGTCAAGACGGTTCATCTGCAACGAGACGCGTACCTGTATGTGCGTCAATCCAGTATGCGTCAAGTTCTGGAGAACACCGAGAGCACCAAACGTCAATATCAGTTGCGGGAACGGGCACTATCCTTGGGCTGGATTAGTGAACAGATTCGAGTTATCGACTGCGATCAGGGTTGTTCGGGAGCATCGGATGCCGGCCGGGATGGCTTCCAACAGCTTGTTGCCGAGGTGAGCTTGGGCAATGCCGGTATCGTGATGGGGCTGGAAGTCTCACGCTTGGCCCGCAACAACGCCGACTGGCACCGCCTGCTCCAGCTGTGTGCATTCACCGATACACTGATTCTTGACCAGGACGGTCTGTACGATCCGAGCGCTTTCAATGATCGTTTGTTGCTGGGGTTGAAAGGCGCCATGAGCGAGGCCGAATTGCATGTCCTTAAGAGTCGTTTGCAGCAGGGCATTCTGAACAAAGCTCGGCGCGGGGAATTGAAGATCCCTCTGCCGGTCGGACTCGTCTACGACGAGCTTGATCGGGTTGTTCTAAGTGCCGATACCCAAGTGCGCGAGACGTTGAAAAAGTTTTTCATGACCTTCCGGCGTTTGCGTTCCGCGTCAGCGGTCGTCAAGGAGTTTCGAGGCGAAAACATTCAGGCACCCCACTACAGCAGCACGGGTCCTAAATCCAGTCGCATTATTTGGGGCGACCTTACTCACAGCCAAGCGTTGCGTATACTCCATAATCCTCGCTATGCGGGAGCATTCGCCTATGGTCGTACGCGAACCCGTCGCGGCCCCGATGGTACAGTGCGTTATCATAAACAATCCCAGGAACAATGGACTTGTCTGATTCAAGATATTCATGAAGGCTACATCAGTTGGGATGAGTACCAATCCAACCAGCGGATCCTGACTGACAATGCTCAAGCCTTCAGCAGCGATCGTCGCCCTGCGCCCCGTGAAGGACCCGCCCTGCTTCAGGGAATCATCGTGTGTGGGCGATGCGGCAAGAGCATGACGTTACGTTATCATCAGCATCGTGGGCAGCTGACGCCGCAGTATATGTGTCAGCGCGACAGAATAGAGCATGGCAAATCCAATGACTGTCAACGAGTGCCGGGTGCCGCTATCGACCAGACGATCGGAAAGCTGCTTGTGGACATGGTCAACAGCCAAAACATAGATATCGCCATAGCTGTTCAGCGTGAACTACAGACCCGTCTTGACGAAGCCGACCGCTTGCGCTATAGGCAGGTTGAGCGGTGTCGTTACGAAGCAGATCTGGCCCGTCGACGATACTTGAAAGTCGATCCCGACAAGCGGTATGTCGCCGAAGTTCTTGAAGCTGAATGGAACGAAAAACTCCGTGCTCTTGATAAAGCGCAGAGCGTTTATGAAGCATCCAGGGAGCGTGATGCCATAACACTTAACCAAGAGCATACTGCGACATTGCAGGCACTCGCCAGTGACTTCTCCGCCATCTGGCAAAACGACTCATTGCCCAGCCGCGAACGTAAGAGAATCGTCCGTCTGCTGATCGAAGATGTGACCATCCTCAAAGGTAAACAACTGACCTGCCATATCCGTTTCAAGGGCGGCACATGCAGGACACTGAACTTGCCGCTGCCCCAGTCCGCATGGGAGCAAAGACGGACTCCATCGGAAGTTGTCAGAGCCATTGATGAACTCCTTGACAATCATCCGGAGTACAAAGTTGCCAACATCCTGACAGGACGTGGTATGAAAAGTGGAACCGGTCAGATATTCACACAGGAACGCGTTGCGCGCATCCGTAGCGCCTATCGCTTACCTAATCGCCGGACGCGACTCCGGCAGCAAGGCAAGCTCTCGGCTTGTGAACTTTCTGACAGGCTTAGGGTCAGTTGTGATAAGATCCGCCGGTGCCGTGAGTTTGGTTTGCTCACTGCCCATGAATTCAAGGAAGGTAACTACCTCTACGACGATCCTGGCCCCGGAATCGCAGACCGAATTCCCCAGCTGAAAAGGAACGCGCACTTAACCGCTGTTCACACTACACAGGAGGTGCAGTATGCAACATAGCCTTTTTCACATGCCCTGCGTACAGGCACAGGCCTTGGTTCGTACCTGTAATGAGCGGCAAAATCCAGAAGGACCGGGTGAAAACGGATGGCATCTCCAACACGTTCCAGCACAGCGCTCTTG
>JAIORP010000050.1 GCA_021108075.1 Candidatus Omnitrophota bacterium
AGCGGTATCCGTAGTAGTAAAGATTGAACTCATCATCCAAATACTTCGTACTAAATCGATACGGATTCGAAGAAGCTACGGCGCCAGTTGCTTGAATCTCATTCCCGTAAGGATCATATTCATAATGAGCTTCGATGGCTCCTGTTGAGGAGTTGAGCATCTGTCCGACATTCCCGTTCCCGTCGTAGAGATAGTTCCAGCTTGAAGTTCCTTCGATCACGGTCAATAGGCCACCCACACCGCCCGCGCCCTGCATGGATTGTGAAAGGTCCAGACCCCAGACGTAATATTTCGTCGGTTGAGCGGTTGTTATTTCCTGAATAACATTCCAACCGTCGTAGACAAAATGTTTGGTCGTATCGACGGTCCATGATCCGTTCCATGATGAAATTATTTTCTGAACCCTCCTGCCCTGATAATCGTAAAGAAACTCGACTTTCTTATCGCCTGTGGAAGGTGCCGTCGGTTGGGCGGCAATCAACCGGTTTTCCGCGTTGTACGTGTAAGTCACGTTCCTGTTACCCGCGATAGATGTCAGGTTGCCGTCTTCATCATGAACATACGTGTTTGACCCTCCGCCCGGAGGAGTTTCAGTTGTGTACTGATTCAAATTGTTTGAAATATAACTGCCGTTGTTCGATGCCTCTGTTATGCCAGACCGATTCCCTATCGGATCATATTCATAATGACGGTACTCACTCTGGACAGGTTGGGTTATATCATAGATATTATTACCGAGATACCGGGAAAATTCTTTCAGTTCACTTCTGTCATTATAGTCAAACCGGTTAAACGCTGTTGCCGCGAATGCTGTTCCCACGTTTAAGACAGATGTACGTTGACCGGCCGCGTTGTAACCTGAGTCGTATTGTGAAACGGTCGCGCCATTAAACTGATTCCACACTTGAGTACGTAAATTCCGGTCTGGTTCATATCCATATGTTGAAACTTGTCCGGTAGTTGTCGTGAGGGTTTCAATTAAGCCGGAATTATTAAGGTAACCATAAGTTGCCGTGCCGGTAACTGTGCCATTGGAATTATAACTGACGGCGTTCAATCTCCCTGCAGTATCGTATCCGTATGATATTTGATACTCAACACCTGTGTTTAATCCTTCATAACGCCCTATAACCGTTGTTGTGTCATATTCGCGAGTAATCGTTTTATTATATAAACCGGTTATTGTCTCAGTCTCCAGCTGAAGACCGGTGCTATAATCAAAATCCCTGCCGCCCAAAGCATCGGTTATGCTATCCTGCCGACCCAGACGATCATATGAGAAAGATATATCCGTCATGGTTATATCAGAATAAAGAATATTAATGAGCTCAGCAGTATTCGGATCATAATTATATGTTGTAAAAATCGAGCCGCTGTCGCGCGCCCAGGTTCTCGTCTTCAACCTTCCCCCATATGTGTATGTATAAAGTGGTGACCACATCGGTCTTGCTCTGTGTCGTGGTTATAACAAATCCTTCAATAAATTGTTCTATCTTAATTCTGAAAAGCAGAATTGGTGTTGGTCATTATTTAATGGAATTGGTATTAACAGGCTGTTGAGCGTGATCACGTCAATGTTTGAGTCCGGGACATCGACCGTCAGCGTCTTGGCGTATAAAATGGCTCCAACTGTTAAAGAAAAGCGTAAATTTTTCTTAAAAAAAATTCCCTTCCATCAATTAACTAAAAGGCCAATTGACCTTTGAAGATTGTTTCAACCGCGGGAAAATGTTTCCATCCTTCAAGAAATATTTAATCCATAAACAACATGTTGTCAAATTGAGACTTGACCGACCCCTTAACCACTCTTCGTTACTCCCTCCATAACAATATCTAGCGCACATATGTTATCACTTAAGTTCATATCGTTTTTTTAAAAGACGTGTTGGACTTGAAGCTCATTGACAATTATTGATTCATCAGTCGGACTTTTAATAAAATTAAAATCAATAAAATAATTAAAGTTAAGAAAAAAAAAGTGAAAATGGCATCCTTTTTCTTCAGCCAGATATAAATTCTTTTACCCCCAAAAAAGGAAATGGGAAAAGCGAATAGAAATGAGCCTAGAATAGACGATAAGAATACATTCAAACTCACTTGAATTCCAACAAAACGGAAAAAACTCAAAAGCAAAAGAAATGTCAAGAATGCTATCACCATGGTAATGTCCCACCCTACTAACAGGCAAGAGAAAAATGCATACCATTTGTTTTTTGACTTTACCAAGAGACGACTCCAAAAACTATTCAATTATTTTTTGTTCAACACGAATCGACACTTCAAAATCACCATTCCCATATTTTGCTTCGGCTTCTTCAATGATACTCGGTGTTATGGTACACCAAAAATCTGGACTATTACCCATATCTATTGCTAGCTGAGTCCATTCATTATTATAAAACTTAACAGCTTCTTTGATGCCCTTAAAAGCCTTAGCTCCCTTCCTTAAGTACATAAGAGGGGGATAAAATGTAAGACCTATTCCTATCCCAACTTTTTTGCCAAGAGACAAAGTTATATCAATTTCTTCACATGTATCGCATATTGCGCATCCATTAATTGAACCACTAATCATAAACCACTCTCCACCTAATCCAACTGATGGAGGAATTATCGTCCAAAATTCAAAAGGATCCATTATGCCTAAACTTTTGAATGATGGCCCCTGTAAAGAGGGTTCTTTTTTCCATTCAGCCAAGCCAAGAATATCGATTAAATTTATTGGATTGTTTCCAACAAAGATGTAAAGATTCAGCCCGCCCCCTTCCTCTTCAATCGGATCTCTATTCAACCACCTCCCTGTCTCAGGATCATAATATCGGAAACCGTAGTAGTACAGGTTGAACTCATCATCCAAATACTTCGTACTAAACCGATACGGATTCGACGAAGCTAATGCGCCAGTTGCGAGTGTTTCATTCCCATAAGGATCATACTCGTAATGGGCTTCGATGACTCCTGTTGAAGAGTTGAGCATTTGACCGACATTACCATTCCCATCATACATATATGTGTAGGAATCGAGTCCAGAAACCATTGCCAATAAACCACCCACACCGCCCGCTCCCTGCAAGGATTGTGAAAGATCCAGACCCCAGACGTAATATTTCGTCGGTTGCGCAGTTGTTATTTCCTGAATAACATTCCATCCGTCGTAGACAAAATGTTTGGTCGTATCGACGGTCCATGACCCGTTCCATGATGAAATTATTTTTTGAACCCTGCGGCCTTGATAATCGTAAAGGAACTCGACCTTTTTGTCTCCTGCAACAGGCGTGGTCGGTTGGGCGCTAACCAATCTATTTTCAGCATTATAAGTATACGTTACGTTCTTATTGCCGGAAATAGATGTCAGGTTGCCGTCTTCATCATGAACATACGTGTTTGACCCTCCGC
>JAIORP010000056.1 GCA_021108075.1 Candidatus Omnitrophota bacterium
GTGTTGCTTTTCGATTCAAAATAGTGCCAGTTACCCTTAGATTTGAAGCGGATACTGGAGCAGGGATATTCTGGGGTTGATGATTAAAAACAAGACCCATGAACGTCAGGGGAAATCCATAACCAATTTCAGCTTAACTCTTCCTGATCCGCACTCTGACCTTGCCAGACAATCCCTGAAAGACCCGTATATTTTTGATTTTATGACGCTGAGCGAACCTTTCAATGAACGGGAGCTGGAAACAGAACTGATAAAACATCTTGAAAAATTCCTGCTGGAATTGGGCACTGGTTTTGCCTTTGTGGGAAGGCAGTATCATCTGGCGATCAGCGATAAGGATTTTTATATTGATCTGCTGTTTTATCATCTGGAACTGCGCAGCTTTATTGTGATCGAATTGAAAAAGGGGGACTTTAAGCCGGAATATGCAGGCATGATGAATTTTTACTGTTCGGTTGTTGATGATCTTCTCAAACACCCGACCGATCATCCTACTATCGGGATGATATTGTGCCAGACTAAAGACAGGATCCTTGCCGAGTATGCTTTGTGTGATATAAATAAACCCATTGGTATATCCGAGTATGAACTAACCCGAGCCCTGCCGGAAAACCTTAGATCCAGCCTGCCGAGCATTGAGGAACTTGAAGCTGAACTGAGCGGGATACATCTGGAGGATAGTGGCGATGAGTGATGTACCGAAGGGGTATAAGATGAGCGAGGTGGGTGTTATTCCCAATGAATGTAAGATGATAAAAATGGGAGTGCTACTGGTTTATTGGGAAAAGTTGGAGGCTTAGATATGCGTATTTTAATTGACACGAATATTTTCATTGGCAGAGAAAACGATCACGTACTAAGTAATGAGTTGCAAGTATTATTAAAAATACTGAATCGTAAACAGATTGAAATCCTCATTCATCCAAAATCAATTGAGGAAATAAAGAGAGACTCAAATATTAGTAGAAAAAATATTGCGTTATCTAAGCTTAATACTTATCCCATTTTGGAACATTCTCCTGACCAAAATAAAGATGATGATTTTTTAACTGCTGTTGGAGTTCCTTCTAAAATTAACGACGAGATTGATAATGCTATTTTATACTCTGTCTACAAGGATGCCGTTGATTTTTTGATTACAGAAGATAAGGGAATTCACAAAAAATCTATTCGATTAGATATAAGTGACAGGGTTTTATGCGTAGATGAAGGAATTGATGTATTTGGAAAGGAACTTCTGAAAAAAGACATAGTTATACCCCCAGCATTGAAAGAAGATGCTGTACATAATCTTGACTTAAATGATTCTATTTTTGATTCTCTAAAGAAAGAGTATGATGAGTCAGAGTTTGGTGATTGGTTTAAGAAAATTTCACGAGAAGGCAGAAAGTGCTGGGTTCATTATAGAACAGATGGTAGTATCGGGGCTTTATTGATACGTAAAATTGAAAATGAACCTATAAAATCGATTCCACCACTTCCGGCAAAGAAGAGACTTAAAGTTGCGACTTTGAAGGTTACTCATGTAGGGAATAAAATTGGAGAACTTTTTGTTAAATTGGCTATTGATTATACTATAAAAAATAATATTGATGAAATATACTTAACTCATTTCACCAATCCAGACAATGATTATCTTGTTGATCTGATAACTGAATATGGATTTTATAGGGCCGCAATAAAGGATGATGGTGAGGAAATCTTTGTTAAAGAGCTTTTAGCTGACAAAGATAAAATCACATCAATGCGTCCACTTGAAATTTCAAACATGTTTTATCCAAGTTTGTATGATGGAGATGAGGTTAATAAATTTCTAGTTCCCATTCGTCCAGAATACCATCAGAGATTATTTACTAACTATAAAGGTCGTCAAACGTCGCTGCTGGAACATGCTGGCGAATTCATTGTCGAAGGCAATACTATTAAGAAAGCATATCTTAGCAGTTCCAGAATAAGAAATCTTTCACCAGGGGATATTTTACATTTTTATCGTACTGTGGATAGTGAAATAACTTCGTTGGGTGTTGTTGAAAGAGTGTTGTATGGATTACAAGATAAAGACGAAATTTTTAGAAATGTCAGGAAGAGAACAGTATATTCGATGGAAGAAATTGAAAAGATGGCTAAAAAGCCAACGCTGGTTATTTTATTCAAATGGCATTTCCATTTACCGAATGCATTAAAACTGAAAGATTTGAAAAGAATGGGGGTTTCTGTCCCACAATCAATTGCTCAAATTTCGGATGAAAAATATTTGCAAATAAAAATTAGAGGTGAAATAGATGAACGTTTTACTGTCAATTAAACCGAAATACGCTAATCAAATCTTAAAGGGAAATAAAAGATATGAATTCCGCAAATCGTTGTTTAAGAATCGCGATTTAGACATGGTTTATATTTATTCTTCTTCGCCTGTAAAAAGAATTGTAGGCGCATTTTCGATAAAAAAAATCATTGAAAAACACCCCAAGCAGCTATGGAATGAGTACAAGGATTTTTCAGGAATCGATGAACATGATTTTTTCGATTATTTTAGAGGGAAGGAGAAGGGATTTGCTATTGAGATTGGAGAAGTCAAAGCATTTAATCCCATAAACCCAAAAGACATCATCCCTGATTTTGTTCCACCTCAATCATTCTGTTATACTGACAAACACTGGGCTGGTGTAGAGTGAATGGATATTGTAATTCCTGAGGATATAAGATGACAAAACTGAACGGGATACATCAGGAGGAAAGCGGCGATGAGTGATGTACCGGAAGGGTATAAGATGAGCGAGGTGGGTGTTATTCCTGAGGATTGGGAGGTGAAATCTTTGGAGAATATTGGTTTATTTAAGAAAGGAAAGAACATACCCAAAAAAGATTTAACTTCCGAAGGGGTACCGTGTGTCCTTTACGGGGAAATTTATACTAAATACAATTTCACATCTGAAAAATTAAGCTCATTTATTCCTCTTGCAATTGCCCAACAGTCTACATCCATTAGTAAGGGAGATATATTGTTTGCAGGTTCAGGCGAAACTGTCGAGGAAATCGGAAAATGTTTCACATATCTTGGTGATGAAAGGGCTTGTGCTGGTGGAGATATAAATATATTTAGCCCATTTAAAGATGACTCTACATTTTTGGGTTATTTATTAAATTCACCTCAAGTTAATAAACAAAAATCTAATTTTGGTCAAGGAAGTTCAGTTGTCCATATTTACAGTAGCAGTTTAAAAACAATATTGATCCCTACCCCACCTCTCCCCGAGCAACAAGCCATAGCCTCCGCCTTGAGCGATGTGGATGCACTCATTACCGCACTGGAGCAGCTCATCACCAAAAAGCGCA
>JAIORP010000049.1 GCA_021108075.1 Candidatus Omnitrophota bacterium
GGAATTTCGCTACCTTAGGACCGTTATAGTTACGGCCGCCGTTTACTGGGGCTTCAGTTCGAAGCTTCTCCCTCAAGGGGATAACCTCTTCCCTTAACCTTCCAGCACCGGGCAGGTGTCACACCCTATACATTGTCTTGCGACTTCGCAGAGTGCTGTGTTTTTACTAAACAGTCGGCCGGGCCTCTTTACTGTGACCCCTCAAGCTCCACCCGTATGGACTTCACTTTTAGGGCACCCCATCTCCCGAAGTTACGGGGCTAAATTGCCGAGTTCCTTAAGGAGAGTTATCTCGAGCGCCTTCCCATGTTCTGGGTATCTACCTGTGTCGGATTACGGTACGAGCGACTATAATACTCACTAATGGGCTTTTCTTGGCAGCGTGGCATCAATGACTTCCCCTTGACCGTAGTCGCGGGTCCCCATAACCTCTTACCCCGTATTTCTACGGAGCTACGGGCTTAGACGAAGACATCCAACACTTCGAACACCTAGCCTCCTGCGTCCTCATTAGCTGATAACGTTTATAGCCGGTTCAGGAATATTGACCTGATATCCATCGACTACGCCTTTCGGCCTCGCCTTAGGATCGACTAACCCTGGGCGGATTAACCTTCCCCAGGAAACCTTGGATTTTCGGCGCTACGGTTTCTCGCCGTAGTTTTCGCTACTTATACCAACATGATCACTACTGTCAACTCCAGCGCTCCTTACGGTACGCCTTCAACGCATAACAGTACGCTCCTCTACCGCTAAGCGACACCGAAGTGTCGCCTAACCCGTGGTTTCGGTTATAAGCTTGAGCCCCGATCATTTTCGGCGCAAAATCACTCGACCAGTGAGCTATTACGCACTCTTTAAATGATGGCTGCCTCTGGGCCAACATCCTGGCTGTTTATGTGATTTCACATCCTTTACCACTTAGCTTATATTTGGGACCTTAACCGACGGTCTGGGCTGTTTCCCTTTTGAACCTGTAGCTTAGCCCACAGGGTCTGACTCCCGGAGTAAAAATAGTAGTATTCGGAGTTTGGTTAGGTTTGGTAGGCGGGTAGGCCCCCTAGCCTATTCAGTAACTCTACCCCTACTATTCAATTTATCCGAGGCTAGTCCTAGAACTATTTCGAGGAGAACGAGCTATTGCCAGGTTTGATTAGCCTTTCACTCCGATCCACAACTCATCCCAGCCATTTTCAACTGACCCGGGTTCGGTCCTCCACCTACCTTTCGGTAGGCTTCAACCTGGCCATGGATAGATCACCTGGTTTCGCGTCTATTGCACGTTACTTGTGCGCCCTATTCAGACTCGCTTTCGCTACGCCTACGACCCAGAAGGTCTTAAGCTTGCAACGTACAATAACTTGTTGGTCCATTATACCAAAGGTACGCCGTTAACCATTCAAGCGATTCAGCAAGCTGAATCGCCCGCATAGGTCTACGACCGCTTGTAAGTTCATGATTTCAGATTCTATTTCACTCCCCTCACCGGGGTTCTTTTCAACCTTCCCTCACGGTACTGATTCACTATCGGTTAGACTCGAGTATTTAGGCTTAGCCCATGGTCGGGCTGGATTCCTGCAGAGTTCCACGTGTTCCACAGTACTTGGGATACCAATAGGGTGTTTTCGAATTTCGCATACAGGACTTTCACCTTCTATGGTATGTTTTTCCAAACATTTTTGCTATCTTCCAACAATCCCACGTTATGGTCCCGCAACCCCACAACGTATACGCTGTGGTTTAGCCTGTTCCCTTTTCGCTCGCCGCTACTGGGGGAATCCCTTACGGTTTCTTTTCCTGAGGCTACTTAGATGTTTCAGTTCGCCTCGTTCGCCTCCCATACCTATGTATTCAGTAGGGGATATCCGCCTTTAAGGGGCGGATGGGTTTTCCCATTCGGAAATCTTCGGATCAAAGCCTGTTTGCGACTCCCCGAAGCATATCGCTGCTTACCACGTCCTTCATCGCCTGAGTCTACCAAGTCATCCATCATGAACTCTTAGTAGCTTGAATTTAATTTTTCAAAACGAAATTGTTTCGTACCTGACTATTAAACATAATTGTCAAAGAACAATATACTGCTAAAAATTTTTAAATATTATCGTTTGAATATTTGATGTTGCTCGCATTGTGGAGCTGAGGAGGATCGAACTCCTGACCCCCTGCTTGCAAAGCAGGTGCTCTCCCAGCTGAGCTACAGCCCCTAGATTTGATAACACCTGTTGATTGAGCTTTAGTCAAATTTTAATGCTGATAATCAAATGGGCCCAAGTGGACTCGAACCACTGACCCCCGCGTTATCAGCACGGTGCTCTAACCACCTGAGCTACAGGCCCAAAATGGGTTAAAAAAAATGCCAAGTTTTTGGAAAGTAAAATCCAAAAAACAACTACTTAAAACCTCAGTTTGTACACTTAAACTGAATTTTTCTTTCTACCCTAAAATAGATCTTTTCAATCCGATGACAAAAAAGATATTTCTAAAGAAATAATAGAAAGGAGGTGATCCAGCCGCACGTTCCCGTACGGCTACCTTGTTACGACTTAGCGCCAATCACCAGTTTTACCTTCGGCCTATCTACATAGGACTTCGGGTACCCCCGGCTTTCATCGCTTGACGGGCGGTGTGTACAAGACCCGGGAACGTATTCACGGGAGCGAGCTGATCTCCCATTACTAGCGATTCCGGCTTCATGGAGTCGAATTGCAGACTCCAATCCGAACTGGGGAAGGTTTTTTGAGATTAGCTCCCCCTCACGGGTTGGCAACCCTTTGTACCTTCCATTGTAACACGTGTGTAGCCCAGGGCATAAGGGCCGTACTGACTTGACGTCATCTCCACCTTCCTCCTGGTTATCCCAGGCAGTCCCCCAAGAGTGCGCCCAGAAACTAGCAAGCTAGATAACTGGGGTAGCAACATGGGGCAATGGTTGCGCTCGTTGCGGGACTTAACCCAACATCTCACGACACGAGCTGACGACA
>JAIORP010000191.1 GCA_021108075.1 Candidatus Omnitrophota bacterium
TTCGCGGCAACAGCGTTTAACCGGTTTGACTATAATGACAGAAGTGAGCTGAAAGAATCTTCCCGGTATATCGGTAATAATATCTATGATATAACCCAACCTGTTCATAGCGAGTACCGTCATTTTGAATACGATCCGATAGGGAATCGGTCTGGCATAACAGAGGCATCAAACAACGGCAGTTATATTTCTAACAACTTAAATCAGTACACAACTGAAACTCCTCCGGGCGGAGGGTCAAACACGTATGTTCATGATGAAGATGGAAACCTGACATCTATTTCCGGCAATAAGAACGTAACGTATACTTATAATGCTGAGAACCGGTTAATATCCGCCGGACCGACAACTCCTATTACCGGTGATAAAAAAATTGAGCTTTTGTATGATTACAAGGGCAGAAGAGTCCAGAAAGTGGTATCATCATGGAACGGAGCATGGACGGTCGATACCACGAAACATTTTGTCTACGACGGTTGGAATGTTATTCAGGAAATAACAACCGCTCAACCGACGAAATATTACGTCTGGGGTCTGGATCTTTCTCAATCATTGCAGGGAGCGGGCGGAGTCGGTGGTTTGCTTAGCATAGTCGAGGGGACTTCTTCATGGAACTATCTCTACGACGGAAACGGCAACGTCGGACAGATGCTCAACTCATCAACTGGAGCCATCGAAGCCCATTACGAATACGATCCTTATGGGAATGAAACACTTTCCACAGGGGCATTAGCATCGTCCAATCCTTATCGTTTTAGTACGAAGTATTTGGATGATGAGTTTAATTTGTATTACTATGGCTACCGCTATTATGATCCTGAGACAGGGAGGTGGTTAAGTAGAGATCCTATAAGAGAAGAGGGCTTCTTAACTTTAACTTCTAGTGCTTATTATGATGTTGCTGATTTAAATTTATATGCATTTGTCTTAAACAATTCTATAAATTATTTTGATGAGTATGGTTTGGCTGCGGAAATCGCTTGGGATTTATTTAATGTTGGTACAGGAATCTTGTCTTTAGCATGTAATATATCGTCAGGAAATGTTATTGGTGCAGTAATAGATGTTGGTGGATTAGCTATTGATATTACTGCTACAGCAGTACCTTTCGTTCCAGGCGGAGCAAGCGCTGGTATAAAATCTATACGCCTAGCAAAAGCAACAAGAGGATTGGCTAAAGCTATGCAGGCACAAGCTAGAGCGGCTAAAAACAGTAGCAAGCTTGTTCGTTTTGTCTTAACAAAGTGGGATGAAGCGCATCATATTGTTGCGATAACAGCAAAGAAAGCAGAATTTGCTCGAAAAAAACTTAAGCAATTAGGTATAGATATCAATGATGTGTCGAATGGCGTATCGCTTCCAAAAGGTTCGCATAGGCATATTCATACAGATGAATACTACAAAATAATTAATAAAGCTGCCGAGAATTGGAATACAAAACAAGAGGCGTTACAGGGGTTGAATAAAATAGCTGATGACCTTTTGAGGCAGACGGGCAAGTTAAAATAAATAAGAGATAAATTAATAAATTAGATTGTATATATTAGTTTTGAGGGGGATGTTTTGAATATTGGGCCATCTTATAGTCTGAAATTTGCACCTGATGGAAATAGATTAGCTGTTATTGCAAAAGCTATTTTATTAATTGATATTAAGGAAAACAAGAGTATTTTCAGTGTGAAATCATTGAAAGACCCTTCGTCGGCAGTATTTTCACCAAATGGGGAAATGCTGCTGGTGAAGAACACGAAGGGTAGTATTGTATTTTTAAGTTCAAGAGATGGTTCAAGTATTCATAAGTCTGAAAAAGGAATTTCTGAGGGAAGTGTTCCTCTTTTTTCAAAATGTGGTAACTATGTTATAGATGGATCGTGGAACGGAGACCTTCGAGTTCGAAATGTGACTTCTGGAGATTGTGAGTGGTGTCATAAATTTTCTGAAGAGATGATAGAAGGCGTTCACAATCTCGAAAAGGATTTAAAATGGTTGGTTATACATGGTATGCATGCTCCCACAGATAACGATTCACCACCACCACCTTATTTGAGTATTTGGGATTATCCTATTCCAAAGGAAGAGCCTATTCGTGTAGTGCGTCCTGCGCTGCCGTTCATTTCTGCCTCAACTCCTAGTCCTGATGGACAATTGCTAGTAGTTGTTTATGGAGCACCACCGAGTAAACTTGCTATTATCGATCTAAAGAATGGATCTGTTTTATGTGATGTGAATATTAAGTCTGGTGGTTGTGGTTCTGCTGTATCATGGTCAATGAGTGGATTAATTGCTTCAGTTCAACAAGAAAGAATTGAAATTTATAAAGCAGATTCATTAAATCATATAGGAGGCATCGATGTCCCAGATGCATCTGATGTCGATTGGTCGCCCCAAGGCGATTTACTTGCGATAGGCTCTTGGAAGAATGGCCGTATAATTAAAGCTGAGGATATTCCTTTGGAGGGCTGTTAGGGACAAGCTATGTAATTTGTTAAGGGTACGGTCTATTCAATAAGAAGGAGTACGGGGGTATCAAGTGCGCTAAGAAAGCTGATGTGGGCAAGTTGGAATGGAACAGCCAACCCTTCAAATGATGCTTTTGGTCTTGTCCCTAATAGTAATATTTTTTGTAACTACTCAGGTACCCATTCTCGTCGATCGTTAATTTTTTAGCACATTCGGCAAAAATTAATGCCCGACGAGATGCGTTAAATTGCAATTCAAAAATTGGATTCATAAAAAATTCTGATCGACGAGCTTAAGGTACCTGAGTAGTTACTATTTTTTAAGTAAATGGACAACAATGACTGGTCAAACAACATCCTACGGATATGAACCAGATCGGAATTTACGCGCTCAAGTGTGGAATCAGTTTAATGGCGCGACCGTTTCACAATACGACTCAGGTTACAACGCGGCCGGTCAACGGACATCTGTCTTAAACGTGGGAACAGCATTCGCGGCAACAGCGTTTAACCGGTTTG
>JAIORP010000057.1 GCA_021108075.1 Candidatus Omnitrophota bacterium
GACACTTTTTAATTTTTTCTGGTCGAGTCAAAAATACCCATAACGTACATACATACAACACAAATACCCCATATCTCCACCCCAAGCAGTGAACAACAACCCCTCACCCTCACAAACAGCACCAAATCTCCATAAAAATTCGGCAGCTACCGCTGAGAGTCATTGCCAGCGAATAACGATCCAATCGTTATCCAAACTTAAGTTTAGCGCGATCCAGTGGAGAAAAACCTCTCCATTTACCTGTATTGAAACATCGTTTGTTCATAGATGAAAACAGGTTGTAACAAAAGTTAGATAAACCGGATTTTGTTTTAAACGACCTGGCCTGCTCGATAAAGCTATTTATTAGCGAGAACAGCTGTTCCATCGTATTATTGGTCTCCGGAATGAATCCTTCTTTCAGCAACTCTATATTCCTGAAATAAATATTTTTTACATGCTTAATTATCTTTTCCGATGCTCGTGACGGTTTTATGCGCGAAGCCAGTTCTAAAACCTCGTTATAGCATACCGATGACTCGATCAACGTTTCAGCAAATATCAACTTCTTTGCGAGTTCATACAATTCACGTTCGAGAGGTGGTATTTCCTCAATATCTCCGAAGACAGCGAGATATTTCTCGGTAAGATTCTTCAATTGGTGAAATACGCAAAAAGAATGTGCGACATTCGGGAAAATTGACTTTACTGCTCCAATAATCGCAGTATCTTCATCAGAAACGATTTTCAAGAGATCTTTTTCGGGTATTCGATCTCTAATTCGATTCAGGAGTGGTACTAACTCGAGATAGATTGGCGAGTGATTAGTTATCTGGAAATCCAGTACAACCTTATCTTCGGTGGCTACGACGTAAATAACTTTATTTCGGATCTTTTTCCACTCTTTCTTGGTCAATTTCCTTCCTAATCGGGATTCAATGTATGTTTGCCACCCGGATTTAACCCAGTAACCATCGATGTATAATGTCCCGTTGAAGTTAATCTCCTGGTTTGACAGTTCCTGTGCCGAAATTCTGCCTTGTTTTTGCTCATAACTCCACAAGGTTGCTGGACATGGCGCCCTTCCTGAATTGTCGTCTGTTAATCCTTCTGTAAACGTCTCGCCTATGATTTGTGAGTTCCACAGGCTGCAGTGTCCGTTATATCTCACGCATTTCTGTTTTTCGAGGTATTCATCGCTGTAATTCGCGGATCCGGTGATGCCCAGTATCATATCAGTGTGATGCTTCCTGCATTTCGGATTTGAGCAGATCCTGTAGGTGGTGGGGCAGCTTATGATGCCATAGCTCGAAATTATGGATCGACTGTAATTTTCATTCGGTTTTATAGGGTTTCCGCAAACAGAACAGTGGATCGGTGATATCGGCGTAAATAACGGGTACATCCGTCCTTCAAACCCGATCAGTGGCAGTGTCTGGACGATCTTTCCATTTTCCACTTCTTTCGATAGTGACTTATTAATTAGTATGTTGCCCTTTGCCATATATACTAATATATCTCTTAAGTGTATTAAATTTTTTGTAATGTATGCACTTGTAGGGATAAGAGACTATCAGAGAATATTAAAAAGTCTCGTTCAAAGCAGACCGTGGCGGGATTGAAACGGATCGAGAGCGGAGCAATAGACCAGTTGCGAAACAACATCCCGCGCGAGGAACCGCCTAACCTCCGATACGCACGATTCTTCCAATTCAGCGGCACAACAGATGATAATTCCATAATCCACAAGATATCAACATAACTTTATCTCCAAAACCACATTTTCTGTTGCGAAACTTGTCAGCAACTACCCCAAATCGCTTAACTCCTCCGATAGCGTGCTCTACAACGACTCTGAATCCATTAATTGCCTTGTTACGCTTCTTCGCCTCATCAGTCAGTTCTTTTCCCCTCGGCTTTTTCGCAGGCATCATGACCGTTGCACAAGGATAATCCTTTTCAACGCCGATAAATCCCAAATCCATCCACAAGGTCACGTTTTCAGGAAATATATCGGATGGCGGTGGAAATTCCTCCTTAAAAATCCTGTAATCATGCTTTTTTCCCTCTGCAGTAGGACTCAAATAGCCAATTCGCCGATTCTCATCGGAGATGACTATATTCTTGCACGTATGCGCTTTTTTCTTACCAGAATAGTTTTTCTTCTGTTTTTCGACGTCTTTTGGTCTTTGAATCAGTCTTTCAGTTCCGTCGATGATAATCTCCTTAACTTCAGGGAATGCCTCAAACAACTCTTCCATTGTGCGTATTTTTCTCTTTGGCAATGTCATTTCCCTGCCAAGCGCCCTCTCCAATGCTAAAGTTAGTTTATGGACATTTCGGTTCGAATTCGACCTGTTAAGATCAAATATTAATCCTAATATGTCGAAAGTCGGATAACACTTGAAATAGAAGAGAAGGAAAAATAGTTTCCATTTATCACTCTTTAAACTGCCTATTCTGCCACCTCCTGGCTTTCTTTCCCTATTTCTCTTCTCGACTCCTATTTGGTATTTATTCCACAACTCGTTTTGAATTTCTTGGCTGAAACGCCCTATTAGTCGATTAAATTCGGATGCAGATAGTCCGGTCATGGCTTTCATTAGTCTATCGTCATTTAAAGCTCGTTTTATGTTTATCATATTCTGTGGGGTATATCCTCTTTAATTTAAATATCTTTTGGTGGAACTAATCGCTAATTGGCAACGAGTCTACTATTTGTATTTATCTATTGCGCTTGGCTGATAAAAAATCTCAAAACCACGCGTTGGTTTCCTATGAACTCACTCTACGCAAAATCCATCTGCAGGGTGACTGCAACCATTAGTCATGCCTTTGCACCATGCTTATGCATTCAATCTCATCAGCATCCATCCCCCCCCAGAAAGTATGTCTTTGTGCCC
>JAIORP010000041.1 GCA_021108075.1 Candidatus Omnitrophota bacterium
AATAGAATTTTTGTTCGGAACAAGGCGCGAGACGAGAGAAAACCACAGGCGTACATGTGTACGTTATGGAAAGACGCGCCTGTCATTTTATCCGGGCCATCCAATTGCCCGCCGCGGTGGATACGGATAATGTCAAAGGGGTTTATAATGACGGTGTCCTGGACCTCACTTTGCCGAAAAAGGAAGAGGCAAAATCCAAACAAGTCAGGATTGACGTTAAGTAAATAAAAAAGTAGGGATGGTTGGTACTTTTTTTTAAAAAAAGTACCAACCATCCCTACTTTTTCGATCTCTCTACGTCTTTTATTTGTAACAATGTTTTATTTTCCCTGTTGCAGCCATAAAAAAAGGAGAGACCATGATATATCGTGACACGGATTTCAGTTATCATCGACGAGAGAAGAAGTTATTGCCATGGCTTTATCCCTTGTGGCTGGGCGTGATGGCTATTATGATCGGGGCCACCATCATTTTTTTCCCCAGGATTCTGGTCTGGCTTTTATCAACGATGCTTTTTGTGTTGGGTGCGACATTGATCATGTTCGCGTTTTATTTAAGAAAAAATATGCATGTTCGCTCTTCTTCCAGATTGCATGTTTATGACTTTTATGTTTGATCCCGCGTTCGAAAAAAGAACACTCTTGACAAAAAAAGCAAAATTTGTTAATAAAATGAAATATTATTAATGCGCGGGACGACAAACAGTTATAATAGGAACTGTTTACCTTCATTATTTAGTTTAAAAAAATATAAAAATCAAGGAGGCACATTATGGCGGATACGGGCATAACCGCAATCAATGAAAAAGTGAAGAAAGAATGTCATTTTGTCGAAGCCCTTTTGATGGAAATGGAAAAAGTTATGGTCGGCCAGCGTTATTTGCTGGAGCGCATGCTGATTTGTTTGTTGGCCAATGGGCATTTGTTGATTGAGGGTGTTCCTGGATTGGCGAAGACCACAGCGGTTACGACCCTGTCCTCGATTATTCGGACAAAATTTCAACGGTTGCAATTTACCCCGGATATGTTGCCGGCGGATTTAATCGGAACACTTATCTACAATCAAAAAGACAGTTCGTTTCAAATCAAGAAAGGACCGGTCTTTGCGAATATCATCTTGGCGGATGAAATCAACCGGGCTCCGGCCAAGGTTCAAAGCGCTTTATTAGAAGCGATGCAGGAAAGACAGGTTACAATAGGGGAAGAGACCTTATTCTTAGATGATCCTTTTCTTGTCCTGGCGACTCAAAACCCCATTGAACAAGAAGGAACGTATCCGTTACCAGAGGCACAAGTCGACCGTTTCATGCTGAAGGTCAAGATGACATATCCAACAAAAGAAGAAGAACTGAAAATTTTAAAACGAATGTCTTATACAAAGAAATCATTCAAACTGAATAAAATTATGTCACCCGAAGACATCGTTAAAGTCCGCGATGTGGTTGATGAAATATATATGGATGAAAAAATTGAGCGTTATATCGTTGATGTTGTTGAAGCGACACGTCATCCAGAGGATTTTAAAATTGCTGATCTTAAAGAATTGATTCAATACGGGGCCTCCCCCCGTGCAACGATTAATTTAGCCCTCGCCTCCAAAGCGTATGCGTTTATTCAAGGCCGCGGTTATGTTACGCCTCAGGATGTCAAATCGATTGGTTTTGATGTCCTCCGCCATCGGATCATTGTGAGTTATGAGGCTGAAGCTGAAGAAAAGACATCGGAAGACATTATTCAACGAATTTTTGATGAGGTTGAAGTTCCTTGAAGATGAAGAATTTTTTTCAGGCGACACAAGGTCGAAAGCTGTCGTGAAACCATCGTTTATTATTGAATAGTATGATCCCTAAAGAAATATTTAAAAAAGTCCGTCAAATTGAAATCACAACATCGCGGATGGTGTCGGATGTCTTTGCGGGACATTATCACAGTGTCTTTAAAGGGCAGGGCATGGAGTTTGACGAAGTCCGCGAGTATCAAATGGGGGATGATATCCGTTCGATTGATTGGAATGTCACCGCACGGACAGGCGTTCCACATATCAAAAAATATGTCGAAGAGCGGGAAATGACAGTTATGTTGCTTGTCGACATGTCGATGTCCTGCCGGTTTGGCAGCCAGGATCAACTGAAGAGCTCGGTCGCCGCGGAAATAGCTGCGATCCTGGCGTTTTCCGCGATTCGTAATAGTGATAAAGTCGGACTGATCATTTTCACCGATCAAATAGAGAAATTCATACCCCCGAGAAAAGGTTTACGGCATGTCTTACGTGTTATCCGTGAAGTCCTTTATTTTCAACCGCGGGGCAGGGGCACGGACATGACGGTGGCATTGGATTATTTAAGCAAAGTCACAACGCAGAAAACAGTTGCGTTTCTTTTATCGGATTTCTTAGATCCGTTGGGTGTGGATAAAGACGCGGATCAAGCCTATGCGTCATTAAGAAAAACATTATCCGTGGCTAACCGTCGCCATGATTTGATTGCGATTGCCCTTAATGACCGGCGTGAGAAACAATGGCCGGATTGCGGTGTCGTTCACTTAAAAGACTTCGAGAGTGATCGTCTGATTGCCATTGATGCCAAGGACCCGCGCGTCAGGCAACACATTAAAAAAGAATTCCACAAACGGCAACAGCAACAGAGAGAATTTTTCGGATCGGTTGGGATTGACTGCATCACCCTTGAGACGGACAAATCATATACACATGAACTGATCAAATTTTTTAAAAAGAGACAAAAACGATTGTCAAAAATTTAGTGGATATAACATGAAAGTGATACCAAATCCGTTAATAAATTGTTCTATTTTAATTCTGAAAAGCAGAATTGGTTTTGGTCATTAT
>JAIORP010000208.1 GCA_021108075.1 Candidatus Omnitrophota bacterium
TTAAGGACGACGAAAACATCCTTCGGCGTTTATTGCATGGGCTGAGCACGCACAAGTATCACGAGAGCGCCTCGTTGGCGGCAAAGTCGTTCGGAATCAGCGCGTCAAACTTATCAAAACGTTTTCCTTCACCGGAATCTGCGATTATTTTTCCAATGATTACTTTAATTTTTGGAATAGATTATTGAATTTGTTTAAGATTCTGTCGATATCAAATCTTTTTTGTTCATCAATTGTCAGCACAGGAAACAGTTCCTCTTCTATCCCGGCTTTCATCGCGTCTATCTCTTCACTTTTTCTGCCAAAATTAATACTGTACTGTTTTAGGCTATCACTTCTTTTATCTTCCAAGAGCTTCTTCTTAAAGATTTCAATAAGTTTTTTATCCTTAAAATTGTATTTCTTTTTCAATAGGAATCCTAGATCATAAAAATCTCTTGTCGCTATTGTTTCTCTTGTTGCAGCAGCTCTCATTTTTTCTGCAACCTGTTCTTTTATATTAAGGCATTTGATTGTTCCAGAATCAAATAGGGGCTCTTTTGTGAACGGGTGCAGAAACTTGTGCTGGATTTTGTGTTCTTCAACAGGCATCAATGGGTTAAATCTTAGACCGATTTCAAGTTTTATAGTCTCACTCTTGTTCAGGATAACTGAATGATACGCCAGAGAATAGACATACTGTCTTGACTCATTATGTCCTGCTTTTTCAATATTTTCAGCTTTCATATCAATATTTTCAGCAAAGCTAATTATGGATTTCTTTATTGGCTCAATAGCTTTTTTTCTCTCTGTTCTTGTTGCCTTGTTTGAAGGAAGGATTAGCGTAAAGTCCAGGTCCTCACTCAGTCGATAATATGAATAATAAATCTTGTTTAAGCACGTGCCTCCTTTGAAAACAAGATTTGAGCTTAAACTGCTTATTTTTGAAAGAGCAATCGTAAGATAGTAATCTTTTTCAAGTAACCGCAGGGGAAAACCTGTCTGGGCAGATGTTCTCTCCAGGATTCTAAGAAACTCATCTTTATTCTGATGAAGCATTTTCAATCAATCCCCATTTTTTATTAATCCTGCCTTTCCTTGATTTTGCTTTATACAGATTGACAAAAGAATCGTTATTTATATTGTTAAACAAAGGTTTTAGGATTTTCTCATCGGTTCCTTCTTTGTCAAGAATATATCCAATCCTCTTTTTCGTTGCGGCATCTGAAAAGAGTGATACGTATTTTACAAATTTTCTGATATCAGTTTTCTTACTGTGTATTTCATCCTTTAATATTTCAAAAGCTTTTTTTATTCCACCTACTGACTTTGGGAAGTAGATCAGGTCTACAAGAGTCCTTTCCCGGTCACTGATCATAACATCAGAGTTTCCAATCTTTACTTTTTCAAGTCCATACATCCTTTTCGCAGGAATCCTTATCATCTTAAAGCGCATATTGGCAATAACTCTTTCTCCCTGCCGTGTTGTGTTGAGTATATACATGGTCTGAAATATTTGTTCTGTAAAGCCGTGATAGTTATACATTGTAGCATAACCGATATAGTAATTGCCCTTTGGAAAAAGCAAAGAAACAATTTCAAACTCATTGATATTCCTGCCCAAAGGCCCTGACTCAAGCGGAGAAAAAATATACACCCCCTTTTTAACTGCTGTCAAAACACCCTTTCGTTTCAACCGGAAAATAATCTGCTTTCTTGTCTCAGGAGAAAACTTGAAATAGCGGTCAAAATCATCAGTAGTAACAACAGAGGCTTTTTCATAGGATAATCTGGAAACTACCTCTGTCTCCTTCGGGCCGAGCATTTTTGGTGTTGTATTGTTCTTTTCCATTGTTACCTGCAAAATAACTGTTAGAAATTGTTATACAATATAAATTTTACTATTTTTTGTGCAGTTGTCAAGATTACTTTTAAACCATTCATTTTAGCGTCAGCAAAAAAAATATTCAGTTAAGGATAGAATCCCTCTCGAGGATTACCATTTCAGAAAACTCAAACTTTTCAGCTAACTGATAAAGTTCTTCGTATACGAGATCTTCTTCTTTAGGGGTGAGACTTATGTCTATCCCATAATAAGAAAGAACCTCATACAAATCCTCTTCGACCTGTTCTGTGTCGAAGCAGAAATTGTACGGCTTGATGCATTCCACGATTCCGCGGACAAGATAGCGGTCGCATACTTCTGTCATTTTTTTCACACTCCGAAACCTCATCATCGTGAGGTTTTCAAGTGCATATGTGATTCAGAATCCGCTTAGACGACCCGAAAGGGGTAAGCATTAAATGCTGGCTGGAATGTGAGAACGATAATGCGAGAGCTTTACGTTTGAGCACTAAAAGCGGCTTTTATTGGTTTAGGCGTGTAGAACGGCAAGGATGTTCTTTTTGTTTGTTCTTGTAGCTGCTCCTTCCGGGTACCAAAAAGACTTTTTGGTAGACTTAGAAAAACAAAGCCCCTGCAAGTTGTTGCTTTGCAAGGGTTTAAGTTGGTTGCGGGGACCGGATTTCACTCGGGCCTTTGGCCCTCCTGGTCTCCGAACTTGTTCTGTACAAAACGTTTATGGAAGTTCGGCGATGAACACGTTCAAGTCTGCTTTCAAGGCATAAACGAGTGAAATGCTATATGTTTCCTAAACGCATGGAAACTTATAGCATTTCTATTAAAAAAAATCCCAGGCCTTTAGGGACTAGAATTTTTTATTAAATGGTTGCGGGGACCGGATTTGAACCGATAATACCAATTACAGAAAATAAAGACCTAAAAATTAGCCCAATCGCGAGAGCATA
>JAIORP010000040.1 GCA_021108075.1 Candidatus Omnitrophota bacterium
AATATTAACACATCTTTATTCTATTAATGATTTATAGGATGAGGATTATACCAGGTGGAGATGATGAGAGAATTTATCAACAAAATACAGCAAAAGATCAATCTCAGTCAGGAAGAAATTGAATCTGTCATGCAAGAGATTATGTCGGGTCAGGCAAAAAATCAGGATATAGCGGATTTTTTAATGGCGCTGCGGGAAAAGGGCCCAACCATTGATGAAATCACTGGCGCGGCTAGAATCATGCGTCGCTTTGTCGTCCCTGTGACCACGAAACATCAGCGTATCATTGACACCTGCGGAACAGGCGGAGATAAAATGAATACGTTCAACATCTCAACAATTTCTGCGTTTGTCGTCGCCGGTGCGGGCGGGATTGTTGCCAAACATGGAAATCGTTCCGTTTCCAGTAACTGCGGCAGTGCTTGTGTTCTTGAGAAATGCGGCGTGAATTTAAATGTTGAGGAAAAACATCTCAGTGCTTGCCTTGACCAGGTCGGCATTGCCTTCTTATTTGCCCAGCGCTTACATCCGGCCATGAAAAATGTCGCCCCTGTTCGAAAGGAATTAGGCGTGGAGACGATTTTTAATGTGTTGGGACCTCTAACCAATCCTGCCAGCGCGACCCATCAGGTGATGGGGGTCTATCACCGGGACTTTGTTGAGCCGATGGCCCGCGTTTTGAAGAATTTGGGACTGCAACGGGCGCTTGTGGTGCATGGAAGTGATGGATTGGATGAGATTACCTCAACCGGATCGACTTTTATGTGTGAGTACAATGGTGAAGATATTCAGTCGTATGAATTTAACCCCGAAGAATTGGGTGTCTCATTAGCCAGGGGATCAGATCTGATCGGCGGTAATGTGGGCGAAAATGTGCGTATATTTAAGAAAATTCTTTCTGGTGCGCAAGGCCCCAAACGTGATATTGTCGTTCTCAATGCGGCCTTTGCCTTGTATGTTGGTGAAATTGTCCCCAATATTCAAGCTGGTTTTGATGCGGCGAAAAAGTCTATTGATTCAGGCATGGCTCAGAAGAAATTAGATGACTTGATCGAATTAACGCACAGTCCTGTGCTGGATTAAATTTATTTGTATCCATGGCGTTTCTGTATGGATGAGGATGATGGAGGGAACATTTTTTTACTGTTATGCCGAATGATTTTTTACACAAAATTGTTGATTATAAAAAGGAATTGGTCGGACACAAACGATCGTTTTATAACCAAATAAAAAAGAGTCTCAGTCAAACGATGTATTCGCGCTACTCTCTGTTTAAGAAACAGCTAGCCAACCCGGGACCCTTGAGTATCATTGCTGAGATTAAGAAGGCTTCTCCGTCCAAAGGCATGATCAGGGCTGACTTTGATTTGAACAGCATTGCCCGATCGTATGCCAAACACCAGGCATCCGTAATATCCATATTAACGGAAGACAAATTTTTCCTGGGCAAGCCGGAGTACATCAAGAAAGTCAGTAATGAAGTGAATTTGCCTCTATTGGCCAAAGATTTTTTTATTGATGAAGGCCAGGTCTATGAAGCGCGGTACAACGGTGCCAGTGCTATACTATTAATTATGGCGATTTTAGCGGATACGCAGTTCAGAGCGCTCATGCGAGTCGCTTCAGACTTAGATCTGGATTGTTTGGTTGAAGTGCATGATCAAGCGGAACTTGAGCGCGCGTTGGGTTTAAATGCGGACATTATCGGAATCAACAACCGTAATTTAAAAACGTTTGAGGTGCGTTTGGAAACCTGCCAGGAGCTTATTCCATTGATTCCAAAGGATAAAGTCATTGTTGCTGAGAGTGGCATTCGGACGGCGGGCGATATGAAGTATTTGGCTGATTTAGGGGCGAACGCCGTGTTGATCGGAGAGACATTCATGAGAGAAAACAATATCGGAGCCAAAGTCGATGAGTTGAGAAATTATTATTTATAGCTTTTGTTTAGAACAAGGAGAGTGATTGTGCGGGTAAAAATGTGTGGAATAACGAATCATGAAGATGCTCAAAAAGCAGCTTTTTATGGAGCATGGGCGGTGGGTTTTATTTTCTATAAAAAGAGTTCGCGATATGCCTCGCCCAGTAAGGTAAAGAAAATAATTGAGGAATTACCACCATTTATAACGCCAGTAGGGGTGTTTGTGGACCAAAATGAAAAGGCTGTTAAGGATATTTGCCGCTTCACCCGCATTCATACGGTTCAATTCCATGGAGACGAGACAGCTGTTTATTGCAAGCGTTTTAAAGATTATAAAATTATTAAGGCGTTTCGAGTCGGATCTTTTCTAGAGCCGACAATGATTGAGAAATTCAAAGTCGACGCTTACCTGTTTGACGCCTATCAGGAGGATGCCTATGGCGGTACCGGAAAAATATTCAACTGGGACTTGATCAAGAAAAATAAATTTAGCCGGCCTGTTATTTTATCTGGTGGCCTGAATGAAGGAAATATTAAAGAGGCCATCGAGACAACGCAACCCTATGCGGTAGATATTTCCAGTGGTTTAGAAAAATCTCCCGGCATAAAAGATCCCCGCAAAATCAGGGCTTTTTTTAATAATTTAAAAAGCCAGACAATGTAAATTTTTTGATCAATAATGTTTGGGATTTAAATCCTTAACGGTAAGATATTGTTTCTCAGACCACGTGTTCTGTTTTTTTACTATTATGGGATTTGAGAACATTGTCCCGCTCCGCATGTTCCCTGGAAGCATTGGTTCGCCCCGCACGTGCCGATGGCGGCATATC
>JAIORP010000103.1 GCA_021108075.1 Candidatus Omnitrophota bacterium
CGAGCGCGATTAACGCATCCGGTTCCTCAGAGTCTCGGTTTCGCATGTGAATAGACAGAGTGAACAATGCGCGGTCGGGGAAGCGGGTAGTTGGTCGCGATAGTACGCTTATACCACTGCCAGTCCCACTGATTGTTCCACCGATGGCGGCGGCGCAACCACTTATGCCAGTAGAAATGAACCATTTCCGCGTACTTTTGAAGACTGCGGCTGTTTCCGGTGACACCGAAGTAGGCGTAATGCCCCAGCATCTTCTGTCGCAATACAACCTGCTGGTCCTTCACCTTCCAGTGCCGGTTCTCCCGGCACCATTGGTTGATGACCTTCAGGCTGCGACATAGCCGGTCCTTGGCCGTCTTCTTCTTGACTACCCAGTTCCCTTTCCGACTCTTGCCCCAGTAATGAGTGAAGCCCAGAAAGTCGAAGCTCTGAGAGCTTCCTTTGTCCTTCCTGTCCTCATCCTTTCCGGGTCGCCTGAAGGGAACAATGCGGGTCTTTTCAGGATGGAGTTCCAGCCCGAAACGGTCGAATCGTTTCCAGAGTACCTCCATCACCCGTTCAGCATCTCTCTTATGCTCAAAGCCCATGATGAAATCATCCGCGAACCGGATCATAAAGCAGCGTCCTTTCAGGCGCGGCTTGACCTGTTCAGCGAACCACTTATCAAGAACTTCATGCAGGAAGACATTACTGAGCAGGGGCGAAATGACCCCGCCTTGCGGCGTTCCTTCTTTCGTGCGTGTCCACTTTCCGGCTTCCAGCACTCCGGCCTTCAGCCACTTGTCTATGAGCCGGGTGATTACCCCGTCACGTACCCTCTGGCGCACGATCTCCCGAAGATGCAAGTGCGGCAGAGCATCGAAAAAGTGCCGTATGTCGGCTTCGAGTATCCAGCCTACGCGCTTATCCATGACCGATTTCCAGATGTCTTGCAGAGCTTGGTGGCAACTGCGTCCGGGGCGAAATCCATACGAGAAGTCGTAGAACTCATTCTCGTAGATCGGCTCCAGAAGCATGACCACCGCCTTTTGCAGCAACTTGTCTTCGGTCGTCGGAATCCCAAGCGGTCGTTTCTCTCGTTTCCCAGGCTTTTCGATGTAGGTCCGTCGAACTGCCGGGGCGTGATAGCTCCCACTCTTCGCGCGGTTGACCAGATCGGTCAGCCGTTCATCCAGTTCCTCTCCGTACTCTTGTGCACTGACACCATCAACGCCGGTGGCCCCGTCTTTCCGTAACCGTTTGAAGGCGGCCCGAAGCCAGTCCTCATCGAGATACTTGTTGAGCGAGGTCAACCCGCGATCTGGATAGCGTTTTGCCATTGCGGCTATCTGTCCCTGTATCGTTGACACATCCATGTTTGCCTCTATGTGCTTTCTGTGTTTCCCACGGACAGTTCCGTGATTCCGACTCCTCTCTTCCCTACTCACGGGCTTTGCCGGGTCAGCATTTCCCCGCTTTCATCGGTACTATTGAGGAGCTAAGACTGCTCGTCTTCCATCTCGGGATGCTCGATTTTCACTCGCGGCCCGATACCTCCGTTGACTCTGTCTTTTCGCTCACAGTCGCGTCAGAGTCACCGCAACTGTGCCGGGACGTTGTTCAGCCGGTAGCGTCCGTTTCCGGCAACTTTCGGAGGAGAAGCCGAGCTCTCCCATCTTCCCAGGGAACCCTCTTGTGCCTCTGCCCTGGCCTTCGACCCCGGTCCGGCCTCCGCGCCTGGCCTATAGCGGCGCATCGGTACTGTCCCCCTTGTCATGAAACGGTGGACCCAAGACGATTTGTCACTTTTCGGGGCTCAATCTCACGGCCTTGGCACTCGCTGTCTACGCTTCGTGCCGCCCTCACGGACGACGACGCAAGACTCGCTTGTGGGTGGCACGCCTCGCCGTCACCGGCGGGCGCGTGGCCTTGCCTTTCCCACGCGGGATTTCATCCCGACTTTCGCCGGGGCTGCTACCCGCAGAGTTCCGATAGAATGTTTCAGCTTCGATATGTTCTACGTCATTTCATTGCATCCCCATTCTCTGAGCTTCGATGGCGCGACATAAGGTGTGACAACCGCGGAGCGGAGGTGGAGAGCAGCGCACCACAGTCGGCAGAACCTCAGCGGTGCGCTGCGGTCGTGCTTTTAACCGAAATCTCCCGATAATCACTCATTCTGACGATATTCTGGCACAATGAAGGTTATCACCCGGTTCAAAATTCTCCGCCAGTTCACCAAATTCCCAAAAATTCCGCCATTCTCCAATAATGACTCGCGTTCCGCGAGTATACTCCACGGCATCGAGTATTGAATCTCCAGAACTGGATCTGATTTCGATCCGAGAGAACAAAAACTCTTGAGTCCAAATGCCGAGGAGACTTCTGAGTCCGGAAGAATCGGGATAAAGGCTGATGATAAGCTATTCGAGGGGAGTCCGGCGCTGACTGGCTTGTCTTTCTTTGATCTCAATCCCCCAGAGTCCACGAGTGGGGACACCTGTCCCCGACTGGTTTTGCGCTGTCCATCAGCAATCTGTAATCCAGAGTTTAGAGAGCTAATCGAAGAAAGAGGGGCAAAAGAGCAGCGCTCTTTTGTTAAGAGGTTGTGAAGTATGGTATACATATGTATACTATCTATCATGGGAAAGAACGTAGAAGATAGAGTACTGGAAATCTTCAGAAATCAGAAGGGAGCATTGTGAAATATTATCTCTATGCGCGAAAATCATCAGACAGCGAAGAACGGCAGATGCTCTC
>JAIORP010000022.1 GCA_021108075.1 Candidatus Omnitrophota bacterium
CCAGCTGAAGACCGGTACTATAATCAAAATCCCTGCCGCCCAAAGCATCGGTTATGCTATCCTGCCGACCCAGACGGTCATAGGTGAAGGTGATATCCGGAGTTGAATCCGAATAATCAATCTCGATCAACTCGGCCGTGTCAGGGTCGTAATCATACGTGGTCACAACCGAAGCGCTCGACCGCGCCCAGGTTCTCGTCTTCAACCTTCCCCCGTATGTGTATGTATAAAGTACACTTTGAGTGGAGTCATCGACCTTGCTTGTCAATAACCCCGTCGAATCCTGATAATTCCATGTTGTCACGTCTTCTAAACCGTTCATCGCTGTAGGCCATGTTACATCGTTCCAGTTTGTGCCGGATTGCCAGGTGTGCATTTCATGCAATCGTCCGAAGGGATCATAAACGTAGCGCGCCGGGTAAGCGGCATTGCCCCATGTACGCGTCAATTGTCCGCGGTCATTATAATCGAATCTGGTCACCTTGCCCATGGCGTTTGTTTCGGTAGATTTTCGTCCGCTGGATAAATTATAAGTGAAGCTTGTTTGATTGCCGTCCGGATCTTCGATATAATCAACCTGTTCCGTAACCGGATCATAATTCTAAAAAGGTGGTGCAATGTCATGAAGGATTCCGACTTTGATAACTTCCTCACCTTGGAGAAGAACTCCTAGTCCATGTTCCTCGTCCCAGGAGCACCAAAAGCTTAATCCAATTTTGCTTTTACCGTTTGAACTGGGATAAATCTCTATCGAATTCAAATGAACCTTATGATCCAATTCGTTTCCATTTACTATTTTTGGTAACTGCTCTTCGATCTCTGGAGTTAATTCTCCAAACATAGTAACGCCTTCTAAATAATCGTCATATACCGAATTATAATACTTATAAATAACTTTTCGAACTTCAGATGATATGGATTCTTCGTTTATTACAAACTCACGCAAAGAAGCGACTTGCTCTGGGTTCAAATTATTTCCTGACTCAAAGAATTCAATAACAACTGTATTACTTTTAAAGTTGCTATAAGTAGTTTCATCTTCAAATATATTAGGCAAAGTTGGATTCCTTAATTTATCGAAATACCGCAAATCAATGACAGTGAAGAGTGAATCGTTTGTGTTATAGTCACTGCTCATATCGATTAATTCAATATTCTTAAAATTACCTTCTTGCGAAGTCATATGATCCTCACTTTCAGGAAACAACGTTAATAAATTATACTTCTATTGAATTCCTCCTCGAGGAACAGTAACCGTTATAAACGGATCATCTTTTTTCATTTTGTGTCTTGGATAAAAATGCAAAAAGAATGCTCCTTGTTGACGATTCTCCAGTGCAGGAACATACTTGACACTGACTGTGTATCCCACGACAGAAGGATCTCCTCCTTCCCGAGTAGAAGCCATTGGATACTCGTCAAATTGGTAGTTATCTTTCTTTTCGTGAGCATACAAAGGTTTCAACTTAGCGACTTTTCTTCTATTTTTTTTTGTCTGAAAAGAATTTGGGCCATTATAATGAAGTATTTGCATATGATCGCCAAATTTAATCTTTATAAACGCATCAGTATGTTTATAAATATTTGGCCAAGCTTCTTCAATTACCCAATAAATTGGAAACCTTTTATCATCTTTATATTTCCTAAGTACCTCCTCTTTACCTCCCATCGAAGCTGATAGAACAACACTCTTCATAACTTGCACTTCTTCGTCTGTAAGTTGATACCTCTTACGAAATGCTTCAGTAATAACCCAAAGACATTTTTCTTCAGATGTCCAGTGATCAATTATTTCAAGACCTACAGAAGCGGCAAATATTAAGTAATTATATTTGCTTACACCTCTAAAAGCTTTTTGGAATAAAGTGTTTGTAGTCTTTGGATTAGCACCCCACATCCTCCAGAATTCTTCTTCTGAAATACTTTTAGGGATTTTTTCAATTAAAGGCTCTAACAGTTCAGTACCTGTTTGACCTAACGCATCAAAATTATTGATTGAATTATTTGATGTGAAAGAATACAAGTTAAATCCACCTTCTTCTTCAATCGGATCACGATTCAACCACCGTCCAGTCTCAGGATCATAGTAACGGTAGCCGTAGTAGTATAGATTAAACTCATCATCCAAATACTTCGTACTAAACCGATACGGATTCGAAGAAGCTAAAGTGCCGCTTGCGACTATCTCGTTGCCATAAGGATCATACTCATAGTGCGCTTCGGGTAATCCCGTCGATGAATTAATCATCTGTCCGACGTTGCCGTTCCCATCGTAGAGATAGTTCCAGCTCGAAATTCCTTCGATCACGGCGAGTAAACCACCTACGCCGCCTGCTCCCTGTAAACTCTGAGAAAGATCAAGACCCCAGACGTAATATTTTGTCGGTTGAGCGGTTGTTATTTCCTGAATAACATTCCAGCCGTCGTAGACAAAATGTTTCGTGGTATCGACGGTCCATGACCCGTTCCATGATGAAATTATTTTTTGAACCCTGCGGCCTTGATAATCGTAAAGGAACTCGACCTTTTTGTCTCCTGCAACAGGCGTGGTCGGTTGGGCGCTAACCAATCTATTTTCAGCATTATAAGTATACGTTACGTTCTTATTGCCGGAAATAGATGTCAGGTTTCCATCTTCATCATGAACATACGTGTTTGACCCTCCGCCCGGAGGAGTTTCAGTTGTGT
>JAIORP010000147.1 GCA_021108075.1 Candidatus Omnitrophota bacterium
TATCCTGGATGCTTCCCTGAGGTAGTACTGTTCATAGGGGTTGTTGATGAATAGTCCCAGTACTTTCAATTGTGTAATTTTTTGATACAATTGTATCATATTTAAAACAATTGTATCATATTGTTAATAAGCGTTTTGGCTTTCGTGTCTAATGTCTGTTGTGTTTTTTTGAAGAGTAAACTGCTCATAGGGTGGCTGAATAGTTACCAACTTATTTTATTTTAGCGTGTAAGTTTGTAAGGAACTGAACGTATAATTGGTACTCTGCTTCCAGTTCCTCTATCGATTTGTGTTGAATGTCATCGAGGACATTATCAACAATCGATTTTTTCAAGTCTTTGAGTTTACCATCGGTGTGGATTTCCTCTTTAACCTTGATTTCTTTTATACTTTTAAGAATCGGTTTATCTTCTGGAATCTCAAAATTAATTCCATAAAGACTATTTGCACATAAACGGATTAAAGATTTTGGAAGAATATCTTCCAGTGTTCGATCTTTTTCATCAATTTCAATTAGCTCATTTAATTCAAACACAGAGTTAGCAAATTCTCGATCTTCTTTTTTAATTTCACTCAGTGCATATCTCCCGTCTTTATCTGAATCCACAACAGCATATCCATTAACAAGCTTATTGTGGAAAAATTTGGCATACTTGGGAATTTGCTTTGCCCCTGTGGCAGATATTGTTTGGATAGATAAAGGTTTAATTATGTCTCTAAATTTACGCGTGAATGCATCAAAGATATCCTTGTCAGTCCTACCTTCAAATATTAGCATGTAAGGTTCAATAATCTCAAAAATAGAAGTTCCAAGTGCATTATAAATGACATCATCTTGAATAGGACTGGTGGGATCAACTTGTTCAATTTTTGTTGTTGAATCTTCTTTTGTTACGGTATAGTGCCTCTCCAGATTTTTCTTATCAACCATAAATATTGAGTGCGAAGAAGCTAAAACAATGTTATTTTTTGAAATCTTAAGTAGTTCATCACGAAGATATTTTATACTACCAGGATGCAAGCTTCTTTCTGGTTCGTCCAGTAAAATAATTTTGTTTTGCAGCTGATTGGTAATATTTTTTAAAGACAGAGAAAGAAGAATTGAAACAAATTGCTTGAATCCATCACTTCTCTGTTTCATATTGAAAATTTGGTTAACGTTGTTTTTATCTTCTACGTAAATGTCACAATAATTACTGTCCATTTCCACAATGATATTTATCTGATGTTCAGGCCAAACACCGTTGATATACCCTGTGATAGCTCTTGATAACTCTTTTCCAAATTCCTTTTGAGTTTCACGTTCTCTCTGTATACGCTCAATGTTTTTTCTGATCTCGTTATCATCATAGTCACATAATTGGAAAATATGCTTTAGTGGAATAGAGTTATCAGGATTTTGTCTAAAACTTTCAAGGTTAATTGGGTTTATTATAAGATATTTATCGGAAGGTTCCCAAAATATGACTTCAGGGACTAAGTTGTCAAACAATGATTTTGCTTCAGCATTAATGCATTTTTCAATCTTACTGCGATTTAAAATATCAGCAGTTGCCACAACAACCGTTGAGAAAGCCTCTAATAGACCTAAGGAATCACTTGTGAAGTCTTTAAATTCAGAAGTAATTTCATAAGGGAGAATTCCATAATATTCTGTCCTCTGCGACGTTTCATCAAACTCAATTATTTTTTCAATATGCAGAGGTTCTAAAACATTAGAATCGCTTACTGGCAAATCTACAGGAACGCTAAGAGATGATAATTCTTTTTCGAGATTATGTGTTTTTGTTATTTCAAAAACACATCTCAAAATAATTGATTCGCTGTGCTTTTTTGCAGTTTTGTTGCAATCCTCCTCATATTGAACTGTTTCACTTTGTGACAAAAGAGAAATAGCTTTGAGTATGTTGCTTTTTCCAGTTTCATTAATTCCAAAAAAAGGATGAAGGCGACATCCAGCAATTTCCAATATATTAATTTCAAGATGCTCAATACTTCGATAATTTTGAATTATGATCTTTTTTAATAACAATTAATTAACCTCCACTATAAATTTTCCCAATTATATATCTCTCAGCCTTTTTCCTAAAAAGAATGTCATTTTGTAAATTTTTTTTTTAAAAAAAAAGTTTCATCTCAATCGCTATACCCCGCAGCTCTGCTGCGGTTGGGACAAACCGAGTAACAACTTTTAACCAGAGTACATATTAATATACATAACTGAGTTAAAACATGCATGCCACTGTGTTTATGCAATAGGTGAAACTTTTAGATTTCGAATAAAAACTGAGTTGTTAAGCGACGGCACGGCATGCCCCGCAGCTCTGCTGCGGTTGGGTGTGCCGTCGCAACGTTTGACCTCCAAATTCATTTAATCTTATGACATTGTTAATGGCGGTGTAAAAATATCCAAATCAAGCGGTTCATAAATACATTACACATTTATATAGTTATCTTTTAAATTTACTCAAAGTTTCCAAAATAATCTCTCACTTTTACATAGTTAGGATATGTATTTTACCCTGCTTTTTGAAATGGTTACACAATTTTATATTTTTGTAAAATTTATCATTTCAAGAGAAATGATCCGTATATCATAACTGCGAACCCATTCGAAGTCTAAACAATATTTATAAAGTCCCCCGCCAATCTCCCATT
>JAIORP010000104.1 GCA_021108075.1 Candidatus Omnitrophota bacterium
ATGTATCAAATTTCAGCGACAAGATAAACAAATGCGTTTATACTTTCCTATACGTCAAGAAATCAGTCGGACTAATTGTAAAAATTTAAGAAACAAAATCAGAATTGAATATACAAGCTATGTGGATATGAATGAGTTTGGCATTAAGGCAGTCAAACGTTGCGACGGCACACCCAACCGCAGCAGAGCTGCGGAGTATAGTGATTAAGATAACCAAGACAAGCTAAATATAATATGATAACGATATCTTTTATAAATATGAAAGGCGGTGTAGGCAAGACTACATCAACTGTAGAAATTGCAACTATATTAGCGAAAGAGCACAAGAAAAAAGTCTTAGTAATCGACCTTGACCCTCAAACAAACGCAACATTATCACTTATCACTTTAGATGCATGGGAGAAAATCAAAGACACTGCAACAATTGCCGATGTTCTTGGAATAAAGAGAGGAATGTCATCAAGAGATGAAGAATTTGATATCAAAGATGCAATTATTAAAAATGTTAATGGAATTAGAAATCTTGACTTAATCCCATCTCATTTAGAATTAACTTTTCTTGACCTTGATCTAGTTTCAATCCCGGCAAGAGAGAGTGTATTAAAAAACCAAATTTCTAAATCCGACTTATCTTATGATTTCATTTTAATTGATTGCCCTCCAAATCTAACTTTAGCCCCTCAAAATGCATTAATAATTAGCGACTATATTATTGTCCCGGTTATTCCAGAAATATTTCCGGCAATTGGACTTCCATTACTTGTTAACCGAATTCGAAAGTGGAAAAAAAGTTTTGCAGAATGCAATGTAGATTTTCTAGGAATGGTATTTACAAAAGTTGATGGAAGATATTCAATGCATTCACAACAAATGGATGCTCTAAGGAAAAAAAATGTAATTCATTGTTTTTCCACAATTATACCTCAAAATGCTGACATAAGTAAAGCAGTTGCTCAAAGCAAACCAGCAACTATAATTTATCCTAATTGCGCAGGAATAGAATCATACAAAAATTTAGTAAAAGAAATAATCCTTAAAATTGGAGCAGCGTAATGGAAAACAATACTTTAAACAAATTAGAAGGAGTATTAATGGAGCTAAGCTCCTATGAGAAGAAAGGATTAGACACATCTTCTCTGAAAATATTCATTAAAAATTATAAGGAGTTTATAAAACTAAACGATAAAAACATTTTCAATTACGAAGAGTCAACATTTGAAAATAAATTGGAAATTATACAATCATTCCTCGAAGATAAAAAAATATTCCCAAGAATAAGTGATGTTATTCAATTCACAAATGACAGATTACATCTTGACTTTAAAGACCAAAAAAAATCAAGAGAGGTCACCATAAAAAGAATTATTGGAAGAATAAGAAGCAAACCTGAACTTAAAGAAATTCTCAAGACAGCCGTTTTATCAATTCGTAATGAAATGGTTCATACTATTCCTTCAAGTAAATCAAAAAAGGAAATTATCAGTGCAGAAACCTTTAGTAAATGGGCTGACATTATACAAAATATTTGAACTTTATGGACTCAGAATTACTTACTAGAGCTAAAAAAGATATACCATTATACTTCCAGGACTTCAAAGTATTCTGGGATTCAACAACAGCAGAATATACTGACGAAGAACTTACAAATTGTTATGCGACAAGTCTAATTTTTAAAAATTGGCTTATCTGCTTAAATCATATTGGAATAAATAATTTCGATGAACTTTTAAAAGAAATTCATGAAGATATCAATTCATCATTTTTTCATTCCTATTTTGGACATTATCGTTCATCGCATATGCACCTTAGAAGTGTAATTGAATTATCTTTGCAATTCATTTATTTTTATCAGCATGAAGTTGAATACCAGCGATGGAGAGAAGCTGATTTTAGAATTAAGCATGAGGAATTGACAAAATATTTAACAAAACATCCACGACTTAAAACAAACCCTACAAAAAATCTAATCGAAGATATTTCAAAGAATTGGAGAAACTTCTCAAAATACATTCATGCAGAAGCTCCGAAGCATTTTCAGACCAATTTAGAATCAGCTCAAACTAAACAAATATCAAAAGCCGACTTTGGTATTTGGAAAACAGACTTTCTAAAGACGGGCTATCAAATAAATAAATTATTCCTCCTTTTCTTTAAGGCAGATATCAATACATTTCCGTATCTTAACAGAGAACTATTATTGCATAACATGAAAAATCAGGACTTAGATGAATTAGGCATTAAGTCATGATAAGTAGCACAAAAACAATCAGCGTCTACAGTATCAAAATATCTTCACTGGCTTGTAAATAATTATGAAATAGTAATTCGGTAAAAACTTATAAGCTGCACCAAAGACACCAGATATTTCCTTTTGGATAATTTTATTAATTTCTGGTTCAGGTTCAGTTGAAAACCTTATAACTTATACTCCTAGGAACTGCACCATATTGAAATTACAAATTCAGGAAAAACGATAGCATTATATTTACTGAGCATCCACATGATGCCCCGCAATTCTATTGCGGGGTCGTTGACGTGGGGATTGTCCACATATGGGAAAAGAGTTAAGTAAGTCTATTTCTAAACGATTG
>JAIORP010000011.1 GCA_021108075.1 Candidatus Omnitrophota bacterium
ACCAAACAGCATTCATTTTACTGTGGAATTGACTGACACGCAAAACAAATGTATCTGTGTATCATGGATCAAAAAGGAGAGGTCTTGCTTCACCGTAACATGCCTAATGATTCAGCCCTTTTTTTAAATTTATTATCCCGGAAACCGTAATTTGGAATAAAGTCAAAATAAATACGATGAAATAATTTTATTCTTACAACTCTAAAAGATTACTGGAAATCTTCGACGGGGAAGTCTTTTCCCTTGACAACGGGGACCTTATAGGTGTTAGGACTTTTTATCATTACAATCAGGACAGTACTTTTCGTCCTTTTTTATAACAAATACTTTTCCACAGCTATGACACTTCCTCTGTCTTTTAATCTCTAAACTGTCATCGCAAACGATTGTTTCACTACAACCTAAAAAAATCTTATCCAGAAATTTCATACAAAAATCCTGTGGCGTACTACTAGCATCTAGAGTAACGTTTACAATATTTTCAACAGCAGCAATTTTTTGAGCTCCTTCCTGCAATCCTAAAGGTGAAACTATAATTCCTCCCGAAGCTCCCGAATCAATTATCCTATATGCAAGACTCCCCAATTTTTCTTGATTTTGTTTTGACGATATATATCTACGACATTCAATAATTATAAATTTCTGATTACCCTCTGGGACTCCTTTTGCATCAATCTCATATTTTGTTCCAGAACGAAATCCATTTACAATTTGCTTGCCCTCCACATTATTAAAACCGAATTCCTTCGCAAATTGATCCAACAAAAACCTTGCAACTTCTTCATACGTTTTCCATTTCTTTTCCATATTTTTTTCTCCTAACACAAAAAATCAGCGGATCCCGTTTTTACGGGATCCGCTGCAATATTTTGTTAGAATCTTAATTTGAAATTGATTTTTCTAGACGTTCCGCGACCCATACCTTGATCACAGATTGTCTGGGGACACCAAGCCTTTTCGCTTCTTTATCAAGCGACTGCAACATCCAAAGAGGAAAATCCACATTTACTCTTTTTTGCTCCTGCTCCGGGCGTCTTGCCTTAGAAAGATCTAAATGCCTTAAAACACTTTGTCCTTCATCAAATTCTTTATCAAAATTTTTAGCTTTCATAAATCTCCACCTCCTCCGATCGAGACCGTCTTACCGATATAATTCGAATTATATTCTCCCTGTAAGTAACAATTCCTGACCAATATTTACCGGCAATCTTTCCAACAACTAAAGATCTCACCTCATCAATCGTCTTCGCTGGAATCTCAATTAGATCAGGATCATCCCATAATTGCTGTGCCTCGATAAAACTTATCCCATGCTTTTTTTTATTTATTCCACTTTTTTTATTATCGTAGTCGAATTCCATAGGTATAATAAATATACCATTTATATACCATTTGTCAACACTCTGTGTTCATTTTTGATTCTAACATTTAATATACGACTGTCCGATTTACTGGAGAAACCGGACATAGCAGGTTAATAATTCCGTAAATAGTTCTTTTTTTATCTTTTTTGCGCCTGAGGAAGCATAGAAATCTTGAATAATACCAATTCCATCAAATAATGACCAAAGCCAATTTTGATTTTCTCGACGATTCAGCGAGAATATCAGAATTAAGATAGAACAATTTATTAATGGATTTGGTATGACCTGCAATCTGAAATAAAGTCAAAACAAAAACGATGAAATAATTTTATTCTTACAACTCTAAAAGATTACTGGAAATCTTCGAAGGGGAAGTCTTTCCCCTTGACAACGGGGACCTTATAGGTGTTAGATGTTTTTATTTCATTCATAATGAGTCCACATCCTTAGGACTTTCACGGCCTTATTTCGTTTTAAAACTTGATATACAAAACGATGTTTGATATTTATCCTCCGCGAATACGCTCCTGCTAAATCACCGATTAATTTTTCATAAGGTGGATATTTTTGGAAGGGATTCTTCTTTACTATTTCTAACAGTTGTTCTACTTTAGGACGCAAACCTGCAGAAAATATCTTTTTAGCATCTTTTTGGGCTTGTTTTGTGAAATAAATTTTCCAGCTCACCAATCCAGCTCCTGTGAGCATTTCTTAAGAGGAATTTTTAATCCCCTCCTAATAGATTCTCGCATTTTAGGAGTTGAAAGAAGATATAAAGTTTCATTAATTGCCCGCCAATCCTCTTCAGAGATAAGAATGGCATTATTCCTTTTACCAGTTATTTGAATAGGTTCATGCGAAACTGCTATTTTATCTAAAAGCTTATACAGTATCGCTCTCGCACTACTTACTGTTAAAGTTGTCATATTTTCACCTCCAATTAAAGCGTACCATATTCCGTACGCCCTGTCAAGACCCTTAATATTATTATTTTTCATCTAACACCTGCAGATGAGCGGTCACACGGAGAGCCATAGGCTCGAAGTGTGATGCGCTCAATCTGATTGATAATAATTAAGGCCCCCTCGCGGGCTAAGTCTTGATAGACTTTCCTAAAAGGGTTGGAATGGACCAACACCTTAACTAAAGGAGGCCTTTATAAACTTCTATACCAAACAGCATTCATTTTACTGTGGAATTGACTGACACGCAAAACAAATGTATC
>JAIORP010000130.1 GCA_021108075.1 Candidatus Omnitrophota bacterium
ATGGTGACAAAGTGAGGATTTACCAATTCTGTGATCGATGTGTTAAGAATATTAAGGATCTGGGAGAAAAATCGCCTGAAAAAAAGTCGAATGTTGTGTGATCAATTCATGGATGTTTATAAACTCATGGTACAGAACAGGTTCATGATTTGAAGTCAGATTTTGGAGCGTTTAGAAAGCGTTATATTGGAAAATAACCGTTTTATGCATGCTGTCGCAACGCATTAGAAAACCCAATAGGGATTGAAACACTTTCCCGCCGAACCGCTCGGTTGTAGTTTTGGTGGGTCGCAACGCATTAGAAAACCCAATAGGGATTGAAACTACCACGAATACTGATATGGTTGGTACTGATAACGCCGGTCGCAACGCATTAGAAAACCCAATAGGGATTGAAACTGCGTATATGGATCAGTTCCGCCTGTTATGGAATCTGGTCGCAACGCATTAGAAAACCCAATAGGGATTGAAACATATAATAAACGTTACAGCTGACCCATCACTAGAGGGGTCGCAACGCATTAGAAAACCCAATAGGGATTGAAACATCCAAATGTCGGTTTGAATCTCACTTTATTAGGGGAGTCGCAACGCATTAGAAAACCCAATAGGGATTGAAACATATGATATGGCTATTGATACAGAAGATAAAAGACGGTCGCAACGCATTAGAAAACCCAATAGGGATTGAAACTAATTTCTGCTGTAGATGGGAGGTCGTCCACCATATGTCGCAACGCATTAGAAAACCCAATAGGGATTGAAACGATTGTACTGTACTACTTTGGATGTATACAGAAAGGTCGCAACGCATTAGAAAACCCAATAGGGATTGAAACTACAGATATGCCATGTCGTAAGTTAACTCCGGGTTCTGTCGCAACGCATTAGAAAACCCAATAGGGATTGAAACTATACATCAATGTTTTTATCAAGGTCAAAGAAATTTGGTCGCAACGCATTAGAAAACCCAATAGGGATTGAAACCAAACTTCACCGAGTACTTTGTTGCCTGCCGGTGGAGTCGCAACGCATTAGAAAACCCAATAGGGATTGAAACGATATATGCAGATCCCTGGCAAGTAACCATATCCGAGTCGCAACGCATTAGAAAACCCAATAGGGATTGAAACTCGCCGATGGAGCACCCTGCGCCATTTCAGATATAGGTCGCAACGCATTAGAAAACCCAATAGGGATTGAAACTCTGTAACTACTAATGCACCAGCAACAGTATAATCAGTCGCAACGCATTAGAAAACCCAATAGGGATTGAAACTGTGGGTATTGCCGCGGGGTCTCCCATCTCTGGTGGGTCGCAACGCATTAGAAAACCCAATAGGGATTGAAACAATATTCCAGGATCATACTTCAAATCGACCCTATATGTCGCAACGCATTAGAAAACCCAATAGGGATTGAAACTTTGTAAATCAGGTAATTGCAGCCTCTGATATTACTGGTCGCAACGCATTAGAAAACCCAATAGGGATTGAAACCATATTGCATTGGTGTGCTTGATTCTCGGTGCAATTGTCGCAACGCATTAGAAAACCCAATAGGGATTGAAACCTACAAAAACAGCCTGCATGAATGCGGAAGCATGACGTCGCAACGCATTAGAAAACCCAATAGGGATTGAAACGTGACTGTCGCTAATGTACCAGCAGGGGCTAATCTGTCGCAACGCATTAGAAAACCCAATAGGGATTGAAACAAATTCTCCCCCTGTTGTTAGGGGAGTGGCTACACCTGTCGCAACGCATTAGAAAACCCAATAGGGATTGAAACAGTCCCATTCATCAAGTACAGCCATGACCCGTCAGGTCGCAACGCATTAGAAAACCCAATAGGGATTGAAACGCTTATACCATTGCAGTAGGTGATCTGCTCTGCTCAGTCGCAACGCATTAGAAAACCCAATAGGGATTGAAACTCATCAAATGGGCCTTTTGAATCTATTGCTAATGGTTGGTCGCAACGCATTAGAAAACCCAATAGGGATTGAAACAGATCGTCCACTCTAGCCCGTCCTGGGAGCAAGACTGGTCGCAACGCATTAGAAAACCCAATAGGGATTGAAACATATGAAATCTATAAGCATCTGGTTTAATGCTGCGATAAGTCGCAACGCATTAGAAAACCCAATAGGGATTGAAACTGTTTATACGCAGTTGACTCATTTGGCGACTTCATGTCGCAACGCATTAGAAAACCCAATAGGGATTGAAACATACAGGATGACGAGGACAATACACTTGCCAAGCTATGTCGCAACGCATTAGAAAACCCAATAGGGATTGAAACAGATCTGTTTGTTCGATGTTGAAAATACGATAATACGTCGCAACGCATTAGAAAACCCAATAGGGATTGAAACCACCATGCCTCCGAACTTCCAAACCTGCACAGATTGAGTCGCAACGCATTAGAAAACCCAATAGGGATTGAAACCACATATAAACAATGTCAATAATCCTGTGAGATATTGTCGCAACGCATTAGAAAACCCAATAGATATTGAAACTTCAATTATAAATATTAAGGTAACT
>JAIORP010000009.1 GCA_021108075.1 Candidatus Omnitrophota bacterium
CCAAAAGCCCTTGAAAACACCTTGTAGAAATCAAAAATCCCGCACTCCATAGGCTGACTCCCGCATCAACTCCAGCCCCTGCTCTAAGAATAAGACAGGGCGGGCAGTTGGTCAGCGCTTGTATGCACTCTCTTCTTTTGCTATTTTTATCATGTGTGTGGAATGATTGTCAAGGAGTTGTGGGTAAGCGGCGTGTACACCTGCTTTTTTGGGAGTGGTTTTTAGGAATATTTTTATGAGATTGCGTTTATTGTACTTTGAAGTGTGTGGTTATGAACGGTATTCGAGATATTGACAGATGAGATGGAAAATCGGGAGCCAGAGTATTATTTGTTGAGATCAGTACTTAAGTCCGGGGTATGTGACTTTGGAATGGTATAGTATATGGATACCCAGAAAATAATTGTATGGACGACTCTTGTATATTTGGTATTTTCAACAATGCCGATTGGAGGTCAAGCACAAGAGGTTAAGGAACTAACAAAAGTTAATGCTGAGGATATTTTACAGCAAATTCAAAAGGGAGAAGATGTTAATTTTGAAGATATTCGAATAATGGGTGAGTTAAATTTAAGCAAAATAAAGTTGGAGACTATCCCTAATGAATATAAATATCGGAAAAACAATCATATTGGATTAGAATGTGAGTTAAAGGTAGTTAAAAGTAATATAACAATTAAAGATTCGTTTTTTGAAGATGATGTTATTTTTTCGAACACATACTTTAAGAAAAATATTGATTTCACCAACACATATTTTTCAAAACGAACGGATTTTAGAGGAGTTGTTTGTAATAAGAGTGCTAACTTTATAGGTGCGAATTTTAATAATTATGCTGGTTTTGGGGGTGCGAGTTTTGATGGTGTTGCAGACTTTCGATATTCAATATTTAATGATAATGCCGACTTTGGGGATGCAAGTTTTAATTATGCTAGATTCTGGGGTACGAATTTTAGTGCTGGTGCCGACTTCTGTATTGCAAGTTTTAACAATTCTGTTGCCTTCATTAATGCAAGATTTAATGGTTATTCCGATTTCGGTCATGCGAACTTTAGTGGTGGTGCCAATTTCATGCTTACGAGTTTTAGTGGACATAAACTCTCTGCGGCTCTGATTGACGAATTGCCAAAGGGTATACACAGTATTTATTTTAGGGTTGATCGTAATGTGGATTATGTATTTACGTATTTTGGTGGCGGTACTAACTTTCGCGGAGTGAAATTTGGTGATGATGCTATTTTTAAAGTTGTGAATTTTAATAACATTTGCGACTTCAGTTTTGCAGAATTTGATAGTAAAGTCAATTTTCAGAATACGAATTTTAATGATATTACAGATTTCAGGAATGCGAGATTCAGTGGTGATGCCGACTTCACGGATGCAAGATTTAATGGTGATGCCGACTTCACGGATGCAAGATTTAATGGTGATGCCGACTTCACGGATGCAAGATTTAATGGTGATGCCGACTTCACGGATGCAAGATTTAATGGTGATGCCGACTTCACGGATGCAAGATTTAATGGTGATGCCGACTTCACGGATGCAAGATTTAATAACATAGTGTCTTTCTCCGATAACTTCGCTAAAGTTGTTTATTTAAATGGTATTTATTTTGAAAATATGAGAGTTGATTGGACTTCCCTCGAACATAACCTGTTCTATGATGGCCCAACATACATAAAATTAATAAAAAATTTCAGGGAAATGGAGCAGTTTGATGATGCCGATAATGCGTATTTTAAATACAGAACACTGAGTCAAAATAATAAAAAGTGGCTCTCCGTTTCATGGCTGAGCGACGAATTTATGCGTATCTCTTGTGGCTATGGTGTGAAACCGCAACGTACGATAGTATTGTGTGCAGTAATTATTTTGATTTTTGCTATTTTCAATTGGAAAGGAAAATGTATCAAACAAAAGGAAGATCATGAAGAAGATGGCCAAAAAGATGGCGATGTGTCTATCTCAGAAGCCCTCTATTTTAGCATGGTTACATTTGTCACACTTGGCTGGGGAGATCATCGTCCTATAGGTCTGTGTCGAATTTATGCATTATTAGAAGCGTTTGTGGGTTGGATATTGCTTGCCCTATTTCTGGTAACGCTAGCCAATGTCATGATAAGGCCATAATCCTCGCCTCATAGAATATGCGATTTTAGAATAAGCAATGGCTGTAGAAATATTGAGCATTCCACTGATGCCCCGGAAAGAGCGAAGCGTCATCCGGGGTCGTTTACGACAACCTCCCACCTCCCATTCTAACTCCCCCCTACCCCATCCTCCTCCTCACCAAAAGCCCTTGAAAACACCTTGTAAAAATCAAAAATCCCGAACTCCATAGGCTCGCCTAACTCCCGCATCAACTCCAGCCCCCTCTCAAAAGATAAGATACAGAACGGGCAGTTCGTCAGCAGCCCGTCCACACCCTCCTCCTTGGCCACCTCCATCCTGCGTATAGAAAGTCTATCAGAAACCTCAGGGTAAGCAGCACGCACCCCACCCCCGCCGCCGCAGCAAAGCCCTGAGGACGGCACCTGCA
>JAIORP010000132.1 GCA_021108075.1 Candidatus Omnitrophota bacterium
TTGAGGTGGTCGATAAAATCCCGGAATAGGTGGTCGATGTCACCGGAATACGCAGGTGTCTTTAAGCGCGAGCTTTTCAAAAGCTAATATTCCATGCTTGTATAATTCTTTTTTCTCTTCAATGCTGTCAGAGGGAAAAGATCCAATGGTTCCAAAAAGTTTTTTTGCATACTTTTGCTTGTCAGGGCTTAAAGAGGTATACCAAGAATTAATGGTTTTGTTCTCGAGGGCCTGTTTGGTTGAATTATCTCTTCGCCATCCAACCCAATCATGTTGAATCGTTTTTAGAATCTTTTCTTGTATGTATTTCTTTAATTCTATAAAACGAGGATCGTCTTCTTTTAAATTTTGTCTGTCACTTGTTGCCATGTCAGGCTTGTTATTAATGTCGACAAAATTTGCATTTATTTCTCCGATTATGTATTTTGTAAAAAGACCTGCTTCCTTTAGATCTTTTAAAATGTCTTCGTGGATTAATTTACCTCGAGCCAATATTACTAAGCTATTATTCCCATCCTCAATATTCTTTTGTTTTTCAAAAGTGCCTACCCATCCATCAATTTTATATTTCTTGGCTTTGTTTATAGTTCCATCAATATGATTGGATTTTTTTAACTTAGGACAATTTTTTATTTGAGACTTTCCATTTTTTCCTATGGTCCAAAGATATTCGATGGCTCTAAAATAATCTCTATCGTTTACTGTTATTCCTTTTTTATTTATGGATACATTGAATTTATATTCTTTTCCTATAATGCTAAATCTCCGAGCCAATCGTCTTCTTAGATATTTTTCCATTCCCTATAATAGGCTTTCTCATGTCGCTTAATGTAATTTTAGTGCCTTTTGTTATTGTTATTTGATTTTGATTTAGTACTTTAGGAGTATAGGAAGGCTCATTTTTCTTAATAGATTTTTCAATATCAGTTCCCTTTAAAATAAGACCATTTTTTTCAATCAACTTAGATTTGCTTCTTACGACGCTTTCAACTTTTATTGTATTTGCTATTGAAAATAAAGATAATTTTCCAATTCCTTTTCGGCCCATTACGTTTCTTTTGTGCTTTGGGGTAACGTCTAAGCCAGCTTCGCGACGTTTATATCCAACGTGTAAATATTTATCGTTAATATCTGAGTAGTTCATGCCACAACCGTCATCGGTTATAATCATTTTTAATCCACTTTTTTCTAATTGAATATTAACGTTTTCCGCATCTGCATCCCAAGAATTTGCGACAATTTCAGAGATGACTGCCGGCAAGTTACTATAAAGATTAATTCCCAAGTCATTGAGGACGCTTAGGTTTATGGTTAGTTGAAATTTTTGGGGTTTTTTAGGCATAAGCATGATTAAATATCGTTATTATTTAGGATTTCAGTATACACTAATATCTATGCAAAATCATGTGAAAAATAATGCGAGCTATTTATTTAGTGATATGATAACACTATGATAACAAAACATGCGTGATAACAAGAAAACAGCAGTAATGTGCATATTCCGCGCTACCGTGAACACCGATTCCATTCCATCGTGAACACTGATTCCGTTTTAGCGTGAACACCAATTCCGCAGGGCATGAACACTCATTCCATTTATTTTTAACAACACTAACAAGCCTGTTTTTGGTGGTAGAATTCATCCTTTTAATTAATTAAAGGGGGGATGATTTGTGGCCAAAAGCAGACGCAAAAAAAGCAAGGAGATGAGTGTGTTAAAAATTCATGAAATTTTACGATTGGGATTAAATGAGCAGCGGAGCTGTCGGGAGATTGCTCAAAGTTGCAGGGTAAGTATCGGGGCTGTCAGCAAGTATTTGAATAAAGCCAAAGATGCAGAAATATCTTACGATCAAATTAAAGGCGTCGATGAGAGTCAGATGCGTCAATTGTTAAAAATTGATTCCGTCAGCATTTTGGGGCACTTAAAACCAACGCCTGATTTTGTCGTGATGCATCAGGAATTGAAGAATAAAAATGTTACGCTTTGTTTGTTATGGGAAGAATATAAAGAGCGGCATCCTGACGGGTATCAGTATAGCCGGTATCCCGTTAAATAATTACCAGAGTCATTATGATATTCTCGACGTTTAAACGAGAATATTGGTATTCAAACAGGACAATTATTTAATAGCTTTGGTATAAGCAGGGCCTTCCCTTCCGGAGCCAGCCACGGGTGGTTTAAGGAAAAGGCGTAAGTTTAAAACAATTGGTATAAACCTGAAGCAGAACATTTATTCCGGATTTTTCAATAGAAGAGGTAATCCGGCTTGAACCGTTGCTTTTCTCGTCAGTAATTGAGGAAGCAGACGATTTTGCAATAAAATTTTTTTCTCCCGTTCGTTTATGTCGAGAAAAAGATTCTATTGCAAAATTTCGGTTTACAGCTAATAGCCTTTATGAGTTTAAATGGCATGAGACACAAAATGATGAAACTGATCTTTATCATCCTGGTTATTGGATTTCTTG
>JAIORP010000089.1 GCA_021108075.1 Candidatus Omnitrophota bacterium
CCGTAATTTTATAACTGCTTGAAATTAAACAGGTTATATTGGGACACTAGTGATAAATTGTCATTACTGTCCACCGCGACATGCGTGGGATAAAACAAAGATGCTGTCGAGGCTAACATGTTATCACCGTTGTACCCCGCAGTGACACCGCCGGCAAAAGTCGTAATGATACCAGCAGTATCAATTTTCCTAACAGCATGGTTCCAATTATCAGCTATAAAAACATTTCCCGAACTATCAACAGCAACTCCTGCGGGAACAAAGAGTTTAGCGGCTGTCGCTGGCCCGCCGTCTCCAGAGTTTCCTGCTGACCAGGGATCTCCAGCAATCGTGCTGATTTGATTGGTGCTTAGATCAACCTTACGAATAATATGGTTATTGGTATCAGCAATTAATAAATCTCCGTTATTATCAAATGCCAGCCCCCAGGGATTGTTCAATTGAGCGCCTGTGGCATTGCCTTCACCATTATATCCCGCTATGCCTGTTCCCGCGACATTCGACAAAACTCCGGTAACCGCATCGATTTTGCGGACCCGGGAATCTCCGACTGTCGCAACATAAATATTCCCGGGACTATCGATAACGACATCCGTCGGATCATTCAGCCCTGTCCTAACATCCGAAATCGTCCCGTCCGGCTCAACTTTAATAACGCGATCGTTTTGCAAGTCAGCAACGATCAGGTTGCCGTCACTATCTATATCAAGGCCACGGAAATCATGCGACGCGTCATTAACAACAGTTGTGATCCGGCCTGTATACTGATTGACAATGGTCCCGTCGCCCTTATGCAGAGTATCAGGCTCTTGTGTATCAATATAATGATGGTTCAATAACGACCATCCCTCCGCAAACATATTGTTTGCCATTGATTTATTGCTTACCACAATTTGTTGTGATTTTGAGGAAAGAACTTCTGATCTTGTCGGAACAGTGGTCAGAATGCTGCCCGGTTCTCCAAATTGTGGAGGCATGCCTGGCGTTGTGCCGGCGCTGTAATAAACTCCGTCATACACATAACTGACTTGAATATTTACTTTGGCACTGGGGACAGCACTGCCAAAGACATCCGTCCCATCCCAGACGAAACTTGCCAGCTGGTCTGTTGCCGCAGGAAGTGTTTGAGTAAAGTGATTACCGGCGATGTCAACATTCACCTGTATCTCTTTGAGGGATGCGGGGACAGATGATCCGCTGGCCGGGACTGAGATAATTCCTGCCGTGTACCCATCAACGAGATTGCTGGAATAATGCACGCTAATATCTGTTCCGGGAATAGGAATATCCTCATGATAAATCCGACTACGGCAATCGACATAAGAGTCTGTCACGTCTTTTCGAGGGCAGAGATCTTGCTCCTCAGTTTCGGCATCCACATCATCCGGATCTTCGGCATTACCATCAGGGCCGTAGGGCCAGTTCAAATCCCAGGGGGTAAAGTGCGTGATCTCAACCCGCCAATATGTATCACCTGGTTGATATGTCGCCGGATCATTTAATCCCGCGACTTCATCCGCGTAATCTAAATCTCCGTCCAGATCATCGGCGATGTCATCCCCGTCTATATCTAAGGCGTCCACGATCCCGTCGCTGCCGACCGTGTCCAATAATTTCACAACAATACCGTTTTCAGACGCGTACCACCGGGCTTCGTCCCGATAATAGAATCCAGTAGGAACAACCTCACCAACATTAAATCCGAGGAAGTTATCGACCCATATAACAATAGGATCGTTAAACCGCACGCGTTCAACACCGTCGACACTGAGTTCGGCACAATAGGTAAAACCGGACAGCTCAGGAAGTTCGGCCGGCATTGCTCGCGGCTCTTCGAATTCAGACGATCGCGTTGTCATCGTCTCTAACGTAAATAAATCATTGTCATTCTCATCCACAGCGATAGCCTGATTATTGCCCTGAAAAACCATCGTCATACTGCGGGTCCCGGACGCGTCGGTTATCTCCGAACTTTTATGCACAAAAACAGAAGAAGCATTTCCATCAAACGCAAATGTCGTTGATTCTATGTCCATCTCAATCATGATGATTGTTTCCGTTATTGCGATGTCATTTGTAGGGACAAAGACCGTACGATGGGATGTGATGAAACGGTCCTTTTCAAACTCAACTGTTAAGTCTTCCCCTCCCTGGACAGGAATCGCGAAACGTCCATTTAAATCTGTTTCAGCTGTACCATATTCAAGATGTCCCTCAATGGAAACCAAAACATTTTCAAGCGAATTTCCGTGTTCGTCGTGCACTATCCCGGTAATCAACGCAAAACGCCTGGCATCATACTCTCCGAGTGTCGCGTCGATGGGGATTTTGTCTTCATATCTTTTGCCGTAATCACCATCAACTGGTGGTTGAAGAGTATCGGTGACTTTAATTAACAGTTTTGCACTGGTTGACCCGTCCGGGCCTGAAGCAGTTAAAGTATACATGGTTGTCTGTTCAGGTGAA
>JAIORP010000173.1 GCA_021108075.1 Candidatus Omnitrophota bacterium
ACTACTTGAAAAGATACATTTTGAAAAAATAGAAGAAGGATTACGGCAATTAGCAGACGCTTTTGAAAAGGATGAATCAATCTTAGAACCACTTGAAAATATTTTAACTGCTGTTTTCAGTACCTCGGGAGCAGGAAATTATATTCGAGGGAAAGGGCTGTTGAAACTATAATCGTATAGCATCTCTGAAATAATTCTTAGCTGGCTTTCAACTTTACAACTTAATGATCATCCTGGTTGCCTGCGGTTGGAGGGCAGCGGTAAATTTTGAAATACTAATAAGTCAAGGATTATGGTAGTTGGTTTATGAAGAAAAGATTTAAAGTGTTTGTTACTGATGGTGAGAAAATTCAGCAGATATTTTTCATTAATCAAACTGAAGCGGGAGATTTTTATTTTGGTCTAACTATAAAAGGTTTAAATTCAAAATTTTCACGTCACCAAAGTGGCAAAACACATCTTAAAGTTGAGGATAATAGACATGACTTGTATGAAAGTCAGAAAATATCTGAATTTAGAGGTATAGAACATTTACCAGACTTTGCTATTACAAAAGATGTTCTTGAAAGATTAGAATCTGGAATCCTCTACAATGGGAAAAAATTTGATGGAAGTGTCTTTATTGATTTAAGGATGTACAATAATTCAATCTTTGTCTCGCCATTCCTTCTTGAGCCAGATAAAATGCAAATGTTAGCAAATTTAATTGAAAGTTTGTTAAAAAATTTACAAATAATAATTTTTACGCAAACAGAACCATGGATAGTATTAACCGTTTATGAACGATGACAGTGCTATCAGGGCTGCGGTTTTGGGCTGGCTACCCTCTGCCTGGCTGTATGCGCTGATTAGGGGCTGGGCTTCGGGGATCAGGTGGCTGTCGGTGGGTGGGGGGCGCTGGACAGCTGGCCTAGCGCTGTGGTGCCAAACCTTGAACAGAATGCATAAACTCAGTGAAAATTTTTAAAAATAATCAAGGAGCACCAAAAAAATGATGCTCCACACTTCTATTTCTGTTTTTTCCTTATCAGGTGTTTGGACTAATAATAACACCTGCAACTTGGAACAATTCCAGATGGTTCAATCTTTGCTCCACACTCACAATAATCGGGCTCTTCTCCCATGAGTGCAGCTAACCATATAGGAGCTGTAATCACTGCTATAGCCAATAATCCGGCTCCTACTAAGGGAAATATATCTTCTGCCATTAATAATTCCTCCACAAAATTTTGTTCGTATATCGATTCATTGGAGAAAAGCAAAAGAAAACCGTAAATTATATACACGCAAAACCCAATTTTACATTTGTTCAGATGTAGGATTGCGAGTGAAAATCTGGTTTTTTCTTGCAATTCTCTTCACATTTATTTTATAGCTAATTACCTTCTTTTTATACCTCATATCACCATTTAATACAAAAGTGACTAAGATTTATTTATTTCTGCCCCTTGCCCAGAAGTGCTGAAAGCAATGCTAAAGCACCAGCACCCAGTACAATTCCCCAAAACAAATCATCTAAACTGTTTTCTTGCTCCGCTTCTTGTGCTTGTTCTTTTAATCTTCTAAGATGGTTTTCGACAGTTTTTCTGGATATCCCCAAATGATTTGCGATTTCTTGCTGGGTATATCCTAAACCTCTCATCTGGATGATTTGTCTGATCTCGTCTTGACTTAACGTCATTAATCTTGGTAACGTCTTAATATATTATATACTTTACCATAATGGTCAATAATTTGATTGATAAATAACCATAATGGCAATTAAATCTATTGGACAATCATGCTTTAAAGATTTGACGACGACTACCTAATATCTTGTAAAACCTGTTTTGTACACTGATATGGGGCGGGCTGCCTTCTGCCTGGCAATGTATAAATTTTATTTGGATTGTTATGATCTGATCTGCAGTTATAGGAATAGAGCTATTTGCTTCAAGGGTAATCTCCAGAGATACCTAAATCAGATTACCATTAAAATTCAAAATTCAAAATCATTGATTGTAATAATCATATATTACACATCCTATATTTTTTTAAATATCTGTTATTCAAGATAAAATCATAGATATAAAGATCACAAAAACTACCATTATCACCTCCAACTCACTTTCCGCAGGTCAAATGAGTATTCGTATTATTTTTCCTGATAGCGTTTTTAAAAATCCAATTATATTTATATTTTATAAGTATGTGTTGTTTATGGACAAAATTGCGGTGTTTTTGACATTAGAGTTATTAGAGTTAATATTTCATGGAAACTATTGGAAAAATCCACATTTCGAGACATTTAAACTTAGGAAATAATTGCAGCACGCCTCATCATAGCGTTTTGCTTTCAAACAATATTTAAGATATCCCGGTTAGATCATTTTTCCGACAGTCTCTCATGAGCATAAAATTGACAGAAACGCTATCAAAAGAAATTATTGAATTTTTGTAGATACCTGCGGAAAGTGAG
>JAIORP010000094.1 GCA_021108075.1 Candidatus Omnitrophota bacterium
GATATATTCTACATCATATTTTTCCAAAAGCTCCAGCGTCTTTTCATTACATTTTGAATTAAAAATATAATCGGTATCATCCTGTCTGGTACCCACTCCTGACCAGATCCCTCTCCACATTTGTTCATGACTTCTCCACCCAATTACTGTCGACAAACCGGTTAGTGATGACACTCGTGACGAGTATGTATAGGCATCTCCCGGGGCCTCAAGCACCGTATGGCTCCCGTCAATATTTTTATCTATCCAGTCAATTGCAATAAGATCCCAGGGATATTCATTGAAGAGATAATCCAAACCATTTAATGTATCAAAACTTGGCGTTTTCCCATACATGGTCTCTTTGCCGCCCGACAGTGTCAAAGACATGGCCAGTGGACTGATCAAAGATGATATTATTAATGCGATTAGCATTATTACCCAAACAGCTTTTGCTTTACTGAACTTTTTCCCGAAACTGGAGACCATTGAAGAATCTTTCAATATAAAATACAAAGCATTGGCCGAGGCTATAGCCAGGAAGATCCATATCTCCAAATAGATTTTCATAACTGTATTCATCCGGTGATGTGGCTTGGTGTATGAATCAGATATATAGAAAAGGTCGCAGAATAGAACCAGTAGAGTGCCGGTTAAAGCCAGCAATAGAACAAAACTCAGATTCTCGGACTTTCCATCCAACGCCTTTTGCATCCCAATGACTGATACCAAGATAATCGGAATAATGATTATTAGAATATGGAAGCCTGAAATCCATGCCAGCAGAAAAGATAGTAATACAATCCCTGCCATCGTCTTTGGATCATTTCTCATTAAGAACCACATCAATGTGGCCAGAATAAATACAAAAAGTGCAAAAATCTCCAAAAATTCTGATAATTGAGTTTTACCGCCGATCAAACCGATTCCATAAAACCCTTTACTCGAACTTAAAATGAGATATGGGGAATACACTATAACGCTTACTACTACGATCTTGACTAAAGGTTCAATTATCAGTGGGATCTTTGATAACAATACTGCATAAAAATCCGAGGTTACCCCTCTAAATTTTGCCAAAGCAATAGCTAAACCTGTGAAAATCACATATGTAGGATAATTCCATGAATTAATGAACAAAAAGAAGCCCAAAAAAATACCCATTATCAGGATTTCAAAGGTCTGGTTGAGCCTACTTACAGGATTTGTTCGTTTAACTATATTCCCGTAAATATAGGATATATATGCTACCTGAAATGGAATGGAAGTCATATGGCCGTGTATATCCCCTTGTAAAAACACGAAACCCGGATAAAAATTCAAAGTATTGGGGATGATCCGATTAATATCATGAAAGGGATAAGTCAAAAACCATTCAATAATATTATTTACATTTTCAGGTTGATAGCCCACTGCTATACCCAAGTCTGGAAAAACAAAGGCTGTAAATTGTAAAAATCCGGATAAAAAACCTGTAAAGGCAACAAATAAGGCAGTAAGCAGCCCATATGAACTTTTATGGGTCAAATTGTATCCTAAACCATATGAAGCAAGTACCGTTAATGCAAAAAACATGGCCCCACCAATATTGTAGGCTATGAATGACGGTACACCGGATAGAAGGGTTATTATAGCAATAATAAGATGTCCCCCATAGTAATATGTCAGGGAAGATCCTGCATACCAGGGATCAGCAGGAGGGAAATATTCGGTCCTGAGAATGGCTTTTATGAAACCATAATCCATGAAATCTTCTGAATAGGAATAGAATATATTAGGGTTCTTCATCAGTATGAGCAAAAAGATAAGGAATGATATGGTGAAGACTAGTTCATTTTTTATTATAATATTTTTATTTTCTTTCAACAATTTCAGGGGATTCATTCTGTATTTATAGGACAGCAGGACTGCTATTATTGTGATTATCAGGCCAGAAAATAATATACTGAATAGCCCAAATTTTAGAATGTGAAGGGATACCAGAATCCATGTCATAAATGTAAGCAATAGTATCCCAAGTGTTTTAGAAATAGAGTAGCCTTTATCATTCAGGTTTGGGCATGTAAATAAAACAATTGGAAAGCTGATCAAACCAATTATTTCAATAATAAGGAACCAAGAAATTATATATAGAAATTCAGATGTCATCATCATAGTTGGTTAAGAAAGTTCTATGGCTGTTATCAATATTACCAAACAGTATCCAAAATAACTTAAATTCTTCCTCATATTTTGCGCCTATTCTAAATCCAACAACTGGTTATCCTGCTTCATCCTGCTGAATGAGCATCAATTAGCCGTTCTGTAGTCATATACGCCAAAATTAAGTATCGAGACCTGTAAATGGCCCATATATCCCGATATTCCATTTAGTCCGTTAATGTACATAGTAGTTTTCATAACTTCTCATACTACACAAAATATAACCTATTCCAATAAAAATATTTCCATCCCTCAAAAAAAAGAATAT
>JAIORP010000163.1 GCA_021108075.1 Candidatus Omnitrophota bacterium
AATTCTGCTTTTCTCGACGATTTAGCGAGAATATCAGAATTAAGATAGAACAATTTATTAATGGAGTTGGTATAATATCACCCTTCAATCAAAATTAAACCAAATCATTTTTTAATGAAAGAAAGGAATTTCATGGGTAAGGGAGACAGACGCACAAAAAGAGGTAAAATTTGTAACGGATCACACGGAAAAACAAGACCCTGGAAAAAAGAAAAAGCCAGATCAAAAAGATAAGTCATAACGACTATACTTTATAAAAAACAATATTGACACTCTCATTTAATTGATTAATTCGCTAAAACCGCCTGAATGGAGGTTATTCGCGATTGAAAGGCCCATATCTCTTTTTCAAATCACATATAAAAAAACGAATCGTCAATAATTTAACAACTGTCTTTCACGTATTTTCTATCAATAAATGTTATTTTTTAATAATAAGATATTGATAAATTTCCTTTTATTTGTTATCACTCTATGCTATAAATATAGCGTTTTTTTTTAATCGCATTCGTCAGACAAACACTGACTCATAACATCGTGTAATTATGTTTAGTTTTCTATCAAATAAAAATAAATCCAGAAATAAATCCACTAAAATCCTTTTAGTTGAAGATAATCCGACAGACCAGCGGCTTATTCATAAAATATTATTGCGTCACGGTTACACTATTATCGTAGCAGATAACGGAAACCACGGCTTTCAGCTCGCGATCGATGAGCAACCGCATTTGGTCATCTCAGACTTTCATATGCCCATTATGAATGGTGTTGACTTATGCAAAGCGTTGAAAGGACATGATGAGACCAAAACCATCCCTATTCTTATGTTAACGGATAGTGTTGAACCGAGCACGATTATTGACTCATATGAAGTAGACGCGGAAACATTTTTATCCAAGCCCATCAACGCTAAAATACTGATCAATCAAATTGATCTGACCTTAAAAGAGCGGGCCTGAAACTTAAAGAGACAAAGCATGTTTGATATAAAACTCATCAGAGAAAATAAAGAACTGGTCCAGCGGGGACTAAACGCAAAGAATGTCTCCATCGATTTAAACGAAATCGAACAAAAAGACAGAGACGTCAGGTCATTACAACTTCAATCCGATGACTTAAGAAATCAACGGAATAAAACAAATGACGAAATAAGTCAATGTTTGAAAGAAAAAAAGGATCCAAAAGACAAAATCGCGGCCATGAAAAAAATCTCGGCAGAAATCAGCGCGATTGAGCCGAGAATCAGAACCATTCAGAACGAATTGCAGGACCTTTTATTAGCGATCCCGAACATGCCGCATACCGATGTTCCCATCGGAGGCATTGATAAAAACACCATTATCCGCCAGTGGGGGGAAAAACCGGTCTTTTCATTCAGGCCTAAATCACATATCGAAATAGCGGAAAATCTGGACATCATCGATTTTAAACGCGCGACAAAGATTTCCGGTTCCCATTTCGTCCTTTACAAGAAACAGGGGGCGCTCCTGGAAAGAGCCCTGATCAATTTCATGCTTGATACACACACCCGCGAACATGGCTATACAGAAGTCTTTCCGCCGTTTGTTGTCAACACCGCTTCGATGATAGGAACCGGCCAACTACCAAAAATGGCTGAAGACATGTACGCCGCTAAAAATGATGACCTTTTCCTCATCCCGACAGCTGAAGTACCGGTCACGAACATCCATCGCGATGAAATCCTGAAAGAAGAAGATCTACCGGTTTATTACACGGCCTATACGGCCTGTTTTAGAAGAGAGGCCGGTTCATACGGCAAAGACACCCGGGGACTCGTCCGTATCCATCAATTTGACAAAGTGGAATTGGTCAAGTTTGTCAAACCCGAAGGCTCTTATGATGAATTAGAAAAACTCGTCAACAACGCGGAAAAAATATTTCAATTGTTAAATTTACCCTATCGTATTCTTTTACTCGCGAGTGGCGATCTAAGCTTTGCCGCGGCCAAATGCTACGACATCGAAGCCTGGGCGTCAGGTATGGATAAATGGCTGGAGGTTTCAAGCTGCTCCAATTTTGAAGATTTTCAATCCCGTCGCGCGCGCATCCGCTTTAAAGGAGTTTCAACAAAAAAACCCCAATTTGTCCATACCTTAAATGGGTCAGGCATAGCGCTGGCACGAGCGGTCATCGCTATTCTAGAGAACTATCAAACAGAAGAAGGGGATGTGGTCATCCCTGAAGTCCTCCGCCCGTACATGGGGGGGGTATCCAAAATATCCAGGTCATAATACCAATTCCATTAAATAATGACCAAAACCAATTCTGCTTTTCAGAATTA
>JAIORP010000162.1 GCA_021108075.1 Candidatus Omnitrophota bacterium
ATTCTCACCCGATTTTGTGTCTACTGTCCCGCCGGTGATCGTCAGCGCCCCGTCCGCCTCAAACGCGTCCTCCAACTCAAACGTGACCCCGCCGCCGCCATCATTAAAAACAACATCATAAAACGCGCTGCCACCGGACAGAATATCGACCGTTCCCGAACTCGCCTCAAAGGTCACCAGACTGTTGCGCGCGGTAAACGTGTCACTGTTTGACCAGTTGCCCGCGACATTAATCGCATTGTTCTCCCCGTTCTTGACATCCAGTGTCCCGCTGGTAATTATCAATGCGCCATCCACGTCAAAGGCATCTTCGAGTGTAACAATTGCCGCGGTCTTGTTGATCGTAACATCATTAAAACTGCTGCCCATTGACTGCACAGTCGCGGCAGTTGAGCCATTAAATATTACTGTAGACCCGGTCGTAATAAACACCGCCTGCTGGGAACCCGCGCCAACATCCCTGATGTCAAGGTTGCCGCCGATAGTAACCGTGCTTCCGCCTGAGGCGTCAAGGGTTTTTAATCCGGTGTCTTCGCCTGCGCCAATCTGAACGAAACCGCCGACAGTAAGGTCGTAGCCTGCGGTTTCGTAAGTTGAAATTCTGTTTACCAGCCCATCTCCATGCACGATAAAAGCGTTAGTCGAATTTATAACAATGTCACCTGTTTGCGTGACAGTAACTCCATCTCCGTTAAGAACAATACCACAATCATATCCGTTTGTTAAAGTAGGGATATTTTGAGTGGTTCCGTGAAACCTTAAGGTATCAACACTTATAGTTGAATTAGTGTCAAAAGACAGGACATCTCCATTAGAATTAGATAGAAATATGTTAAAATTCCCAGTAAAAATTCCTGACCCAACGGTTAATATATTCAGTACTGCCAAAGTACCATTCAAAGTCGTTGTATTTCCGTTGTCTCCTGTATTCAGGTTATAAAAACCATTCGCCCAATTTGACGTCAAATTATTGTATGTCAACCCGCCTGTCCCTGTAAAAACCAGCGACGCGGTGTTGTAGTCTGTGGAGTCGTCGGTGCCATCGGCTGTGAAATCACCTGCGACTGTAATTGTTGAACTCCGAGCCTCGCATTGGCCGCCGGTTTGGGCGTAATCGTTTCCTACGGTGATTGAATAGTTGAAAGTGTCTTTTGTGTCCAGAATCCCGTCGGCGATTGTGAGGTTATTGCTCACGGACAGTGCATCCTGGAGTTCAAATGTCGCGGTGCCGGCGGCGTCATTTATTGTGAGGTTGTAAAATGAATTGGCATTTGAGGTGATCGTTTCAGTACCGCTGGCTGCATCAAAGGTAACTGTGTTAGTGGTTGAGGTAACTGTACCTCCTGTGGCATCCCAAGTTCCTGACACAGTTACTGCGTTTACCGCCATTGTGAAGGTGCCGTTGATGTCGATGTCGTCTGCTGTGACTGTGTTGCCCGGGGCAAAGGCAAAAGTTGTCGGGATGTAGAGTTCGTAGCTGTCATTTACTGTTAACGCTCCGGCGACTACACTGTAAATTGCGGTGATGTCTGCTTCTCCATTGTTGTCCGCTGTGTCCAGGTCACTGTTAGTCAGATAAAACGCGTAATCGTGGCGGGTGATTAAACGGTTCCGGTAAAGGTCAAGCCCGCTCATTCCGTCGCCTGAGCCGATTGTCACTGTCACTGCCTTTTCCGTCTCACCGTCAAGGTACAGGGTTACAACATCTCCTGAATTAATCGTTACCTCGCCAAGCGAATACACCCCGTTTGCATCTGTGTCATCCGTAGCCGCGGCCGCCGCCCCGTTTACAGATATTGCTACTGTCTTGCCTGAACCGATATTTGTTGTGCCTTCGTCTGTGTAAACCGTGCCTGTGATGCTGACGCCCAGATTCCAGTTAAGGTTGTTCCCTCCGTTGGCTGTATCCGTGTGCTGAATCGTACTTCCGCCTGAAGCATCTGAATCCGTGGGCTCAACAAAATCGATTGCGAACGTCCCGTTAGCGGTAAGCCCCCACGGGGTACCGGGTGAATCCGAAACAAGATTTATCCTGTCATCCGCGTCCCGCCCGTTAAGCGTTAATAAATTACTAATCGTCTGCGTTGCCGTATTGTCAAAAGTGAGCGTCTCATCAGTTGCATCATTCACCCCTTCAATCTTTGTGAAATTAAAAAACGTACTCGACCCGCTAATTGATTGATCCGTCCCGTCAAAGGTGACTGTGCCGCTGCGCGCTGTGAAGGTATCGTTATTCGTCCAGGGGCCGGCGACTGTTACACTGTT
>JAIORP010000166.1 GCA_021108075.1 Candidatus Omnitrophota bacterium
GTGTAATATTCTTTGACCATGCGCTCGGCGGTCATGGTCTGTGCGGAGGTCTTATACGCGTTCCATCTGATCGCGGCCAACATCTCCTCATTGTCATAGATGCGCCGCATCTTGCGGTACATCTCAACCAATGCCCGGCGGCTTTGTGCGTCGCCATACGCGTAGACATCACCGACCTCGATACCTTCAGCCCATTCTTGTAAATAAACACCATTGCCTTCTCGGGTCTCTTCATTGAACTCAACGATGTGTTCTAACGGCCCGCCGTCATAAGACGTCCCGACAATCGTCGCGTTCATCGCGCCCATCTGATAGCTGGTCCCGCTGGCTTCATGCGGCCGTTGCGGTATGTGCAACATAAAGTCGCTGCCGGCAAACAGCATCTTATTCACCTCTAAGTTCACGTCGTAATCCGGCATGTAGACAATGCGATAACCTGAATTTCTCAGCTCATCAACGCGGGCAATGATGTTCAATCCGTACTCACCGTATGGAATACCGGAGATAATGTATTGCATATGCAGGCCGCCCTCTTCAACAGCCTTGAGCATCGTGTGCGCGACTTCATCGTGGACCGTCATGCCTAAACGTTTGTACTCGGCCATTCTGCGGCCGAAGAACACGATCGGGTCGTCTTCGTCCAGGCGAACGCCGGTCACGCCCTGGACTTTGTCGATCATTTCACGTTTAAGGGCCTTCTTCCTGGCCATCAGGTCAGCCCTTTGTTCTGCTTCTGTTGTGCCCGCTAAGGTCTTCAATGATTCATGGCGCCAGAACGGCAGGAACGATCCATTGGTGACGTGCGTGATCAGGTCCTGCCATTTCTTAAACAAGTTGCGGGAAACAATACCGTGCAGTTTGCTGACACCATAAGCCTTACCCTTGAGCAGGCGAACAACACTCAGCACACCTTCGGTTAATTTCAGACGGTCATTGTGCATAAACAGGCGTTGGTATTTTCTTGAATAGCCCGTATGATCCCAGTAATCTTTCGGATACGTTCTTAAGGCGGCTGGAACAGATGTGTGGGTCGCGAAAACCAGACGTGTGCCTTCAAAGTAAGGATTTTCTAACACGGCCGGTGCGGTTAATGATGTGGCGGCTTCGTTTAAGTGCAAGACATCCGGTTTAATGTTCAAGCCCTTCATCACAGCGGCGGTGCCTTTACCCAATAACAATTCTTGCAGGAAGCGGTCCCATTCACCGGTTTCGGCATAAATTTCATCGGTAATGATTTCATTCACGTCTTCGATATAAATGACGGTTGCCCGGCCGCCCTGACCAGAATCAAACACCTGGCGCCATGCCTGCACCTGCATCATCATCATGCGGCGGCTTGGGCCGACAGGCATTAAGATGTTAAACATCCGGGCTTCACCTGTCTCGTCATCAACAATCAATTCAATGTTCTCGACATTGTTTTGGTAATCAGCGACATACCGCTCTCTTCGATATTGTCCGTCTTCACCTTTAACCGGTTTGCGTCCGTGGCGATATTTCAGCGTGAAGAACAGCATGTCCGCGCCTGGCAGGTCAGTCGCGCCGTAAACCGTGTCAGCCGCCAGCTTCCCTAATCCTCCGGCGAAAACGGAACCGGGGATCGCGATCTCACTGCTGACATAGGTCGCGACTTTACCGGCCATGCCCTTGACGAACTTGCTGACCCAGCTCGTTGTTTGAACAGCCATACGCGGCAATACGTCACGAGCCTTAACTTTCTTGATATCATCCCGTCGAGTATTGATTAAATCACGGATTAGCCTGTCGAATATTTTCTTAAATTCCTGATAAACAAGTTGTCTTTCTCCGTTATATTGTTCGTCCATCTTTTCTACCCAGGCAACCAAATCTTCTGAACCACTGTACATTCTTAACATTTTCGAAATGTAGAGGACGAAGTCATTAACTTGACGATCAACAACGTCACCGCCTAATTCATTGAGTTTGTCATTGAAATACTTTAACCCGGCTTCCTTCGCGTTAACGCGGTCATAGACATTGCCGTCTTCATCAAACAATTCGAAACTAAACGCGCCGATATTGCCTGGGGCATACAGAAGATTGAAGATGTCTTGCTTGCTTAATTGACGGACAAATTGATCAACCACTAAAAATGGATCCACCGGAGTTGTCGCTACAACAGGTTCATAGAGTTTCATGTAATATTCTTTGACCATACGCTCGGCGGTCATGGTCTGTGCGGAGGTCTTATACGCGTTCCATCTGATCGCGGCCAACATCTCCTCATTGTCATA
>JAIORP010000048.1 GCA_021108075.1 Candidatus Omnitrophota bacterium
CCTTCAGCAAAAGAGAAAGAAACATTTCATATCGAGTTTGGCAAAGAACTGTATACCAAAATGTTTTCAGGCGAACTTGGAGACTATCTCGAGAGATGCCATAAAGATGCGAAAAACAATAGTGAAACTCTTCGAATCTACTTGCGTTTTGATGAGAGTACACAAAAAATCGCAGCGCTGCCGTGGGAATTCCTCCACAATGGTGACACCTTTCTTGTAGCAAAGAGAAATACAGTGATCTCAAGACTACCCAGTGGAGTAAATAAGTCAAAGTTTCGTCCTCTGGAATCCATACTCCGTATGCTGGTAGTGGTCTCCAGCCCTGACGACCCCAGGACACCACCCCTGAATGCCGAGCTTGAGCAGGAAGTTATTCTTGAAGGTGTGGACCCACTCTATAGGGAAAACAAGATTGAGGTGGATTTCACAGAAGATGCCAGCTTTGAGACTATTGGGAGTTACCTGATTGAAAAGGACTACCATATCGTGCATTTCACAGGTCATGGGACCTACAAGGACGGTAAAGGCTACCTGTGCCTTGAAACCGAGGACGCAAAAGCCAGGATGGTTGATAACCGCAGCATTGCAGACCTCCTTGCAGATCGTGGTGTAAGGCTCGTTGTGCTCAGCGCCTGTGTCTCAGGCAAAGTATCGAATAAAGAAGCGTATACTGACCTGGCCAGCATCCTGGTAAAAGAGAACATACCTGCAGTAGTAGCCATGCAGTACCCCATACTTGATATTTCGGTCATACAATTTACATCAGTATTTTATAAGACACTGGCCAGCGGCATGCCCGTTGACCTTGCGCTTGCAGAAGCAAGGATTGCAATGAAGAACACAGAGAAAAGCAATGGTGTGGACTTTGCCACCCCTGTCCTATACCTTTCAGACCCAGACTGCATCAAGATCGATGAGATAAAACCAGTAACTTCAGAACTTCTTCATAGACCTCAGATGCTGCTAAACATGCAGGTAATGGACAAAGGTTTTGTCGGCAGGAGAAAGGAACTCAGGCTTTTACATAAAGGGTTCAAGTCAGATGTAAAGCGTGCCGCCATCATCCATGGCTTTGGTGGTATCGGAAAAACGGTACTTGCTTCACGGTTTGCATTGAATATGGACAAACATTTTATCGGCATATTTGGGATGAAGTGCACAGCCACGACCACACCAGCAGATATTCTCAATGAATTGAACGCTTTTTTGAACCTTGCAGGTGTACAGGAATTTAATCAGTTACTGTATGGACAGGTCCCGTTGAAAGTGAAAACTTTCGCACTGGTGAACATACTGAACCAGCGGCGTTTCCTGATCATCCTGGATAATTTTGAAGACTGCCTTGATGAAACAAAAAGCGATATAGCTGACCCTGAACTAAAAGAATTCATCCAGCACCTTCTGAACAACACCAGAACCAACACAAAGTTCATCATTACCACCCGGTACAACTTCGACCCGCTGGAAGGCAGACTCACTGGCACTATAGAACATATTTCGTTAACAGAACTGCCATTTCCCCAGTCTGTCTGGATCATGAATAATCACAGTGAACTGGCAGAACTGGATATTAAGAAAAAACATAGAATTTATGAATCCATAGGTGGCCATCCCTGGACAATAGGAGTGTTTGCAAAATATGCATCTGCGGGAACAGTTGACAGCCTGCTTATGAAACTGGAGCCAGTGAAAAAAGAGCTTATTGACTTCACACTGCTTGATAAATCCTACGCACAACTTGATAAACAAGCCAAAACACTGCTTCTTAAGGCATCCGTCTATAAGGAAACAGTGCCAGAGGAAGCGCTGATGTGGATAATGGGAGATCAGGACCATCCCAGCTCGTCTGTGGGTAATGCGCTTGAAATGCTGATAAACTGGGGACTGATGGCCAGAGAACAGCACCGAGATGAAATTCTGTTTGCAATGCATACGCTTGTTAAGGACTTTGCCAGACAGGAAACAGAAAAAGAACAGCTTGATCGTACACCACTGTTGATACGAGCAGCACAGTATTATGAGAATCTCGTTAAGACAACGAGAAATATATGGGATCACCTGAAAGCACGAGAGTACTATTATGAGGCTGGAGAATGGGAAAAAGCAAATCAAATTGTGGCTTCTACATATCAGTATCTTGTACGGTGGGGCTACATTGAACTTGGAATGAACTTATTGGATCAATCAATAAAGACGACTTCAGGTGCCACACAGGCAGCAGCAAGAGGAGAGCTTGCAA
>JAIORP010000183.1 GCA_021108075.1 Candidatus Omnitrophota bacterium
ATGGAGTGCGGGATTTTTGATTTTTACAAGGTGTTTTCAAGGGCTTTTGGTGAGGAGGGGGATGGGGTAGGGGGGATTTAGGGATGGAAGGTGGGGGATGTTGCCCCGCCCATTCCACATGGCAAAGTAACAGGGTGCCAACAAGCTGTTGACTAACTGCCCACCCTGTATCTTATTCTTAGAGCAGGGGCTGGAATTGATGCGGGAGTCGAGCGAGCCTATGGAGGCGGGATTTTTGATTTTTACAAGGTGTTGTTAAGGGCTTTTGGTGAGGAGGAGGATGGAGCAGGGGGGAGTTAGAGTGGGAGGTGAGGGATGTTATAACGGACTGGCTGGATTGGAAATCCGGGGCATCAAGGAGATGCTCATTATACCCATAAAATAATATTTTCTGCTGTATTAAATTTATTTCACATTTAACCCATCTTTTCCAGTATCACACCAAAATTCACAGTTTATATCCATAAATAACCTCTTCTAACGTCCAATCCTCTTGATTTTCACAAAAACAATACTTCCTTAACTTTTTCAGATATAAAACAGAATTCAAAGCCGTGAACTTTATACAATATTTATAACACGTAGAACAGATTATTGGAGTGAGGTGAAAATGAAAAGTTGGGTTTGAAAGGATATAAATCCCGGATACTGAAACTTACGAACATGACGATTGCGCAAAAAAACATTATGGACGCATTCAATTGCAAATATTTGAGAATGAACAATTACTTGAAATCTATTGGGGTCAAGAAGGTGTGGAACAGATTTTAAAAATGGTACGGTCCATTGATGGCGGTTTAATTTCATAGTGACGAAGATGGGTTTTAATATATGAATATATACCATATGTTAAAACATCGAATGTTCTTCTTAAATCGAATTTTATGGATAAAATTCTATATACTTGGGAAAATATACATCGGAATAATAGGATCATATCTAGTCATTCTTGGCATTACGATAGACAACCAACCTAGCAAATCAAAAAGTGCCGAACCTGAATCTTGATATACCCAACCTTTACCTAAATCACCTTTAGGTGTCCTTAATTGGAATGAACCTTTACCATCTCCAAGATTAATTATCCATCCACGGTTTAAAATAAAAACTCCATCGACAAGTCTATCCGATTTAATTGTATTGGATTCTACATATTCAATGATTTTATTATACGTTGTAGAGAGAGTTAACTGTGATTCAAATGCTATCAAGAACCAAGGAGGACATTTAAAAAAACGATTGCGGTCGGAGTGATTTGTAGAATACATTGTACCATTTATATTCATTTCAAGTTGCTTAAAACAATAAGAATTGTACAAAGCTTTCTCCAACTCTGTACTTGTGAGAGTTGCTTTAACTTCACCTGCACCACTAACACCTTCAATAAAAAAAAGTCCCGGAAGGTCTGGAGTGAAAGTAAGTGGATGGTCTTCATTAGTAATTACAACATCTGTTTGTCTTGACCTCAATCCATTGGAATCAATTATTTCACCATTTCCTATCTCTAATCTTCTAGGCAAATATTCACCTAGAAATTTTCGAAATGAATCTTCAGCTAAGGTTCCCTTATCTCCCGAATGAGTAAATTTAGTACGTGCCTCCTCTAATTTTAATTTCATTTGTTCTTCAGCAATAGAAATCATATCTTTTAACATATTATTATCACTCGAATTTATTATTTTAAATTTATAACGTTGTCCGAGCATAAATCACTTATTCCACAGTCACCTATACCCTGGACTTAAGTCCAAGGCCTGTAAATAATACTCTACCTCCCGATTTTCCATTTAATCCATCAATGTCCCGAATATAATTCATAACCACATACTCCAAAGTACCATAAACGCAATCTCATAATAATATTTCTAAAAACCACTCCCCCAAAAAAAGGTATACACGCAGCTTACCCCCAGCCCCCTGACAATCATTCCACACACAGGATAAAAATGGCAGAGGAATAGGATGCCAACAAGCGCTGACCAACTGCCCGTCCTGTCACTTATCCTTAGAGCAGGGGCTGGAGTTGATGCGGGAGTCAGGCGAGCCTGTGTAGTGCGGGATTTTTGATTTTTACAATGTGTTTTCGAGGGCTTTTGGTGAGGAGGAGAATGGGCTGTTGGTGGAAAAAAGATAAATATTACAAAAGAGGGGTGCGAAATGTGAGATGCAAGCCCAAACCTATTTTATTAATTTTCGGATAATGTCATCAAATTTT
>JAIORP010000098.1 GCA_021108075.1 Candidatus Omnitrophota bacterium
GTGTTACGGTTTAAACTGGAGAAAATAGTTGAATCCCGGATAGGCAAAAAGAATTCCAAGACGCTTGTCAGCACATAATAATGACTGGAGAACCCTGGGGAATTTCAACTAAGATTTGCATTGCGCCATTTAATATAATTATTATCCATAAGCAATATGATACTCCATTTTTAAAAAATTTGAACAAGAATCAAACTTAAATAATACCTTCACTCTCCATTCTTTTCTAAGAGATTTAAAGCGTCATGAAGACTCTTAATAGCTAAAAAAATATCATTCTTAGACAAAACTTTTCCCTCCGCATATTCATTAAGAACAGTTAAGGGCATAGTCAATTTGTTTCTAAGATCAGCCTCAAACTCTTTTAGATCAGAATGCAAAAATATTTACTCCTTTTATAGTTGACCGACAATGATCAGAATTGAACCAAGAATATTCAGCGAGGAAATGTCCAAGAGCTTAATCAAAAACTTTATTCATATCTATATTTAAACCAGCTGTTTTCAATTCTTTAGCTAATTGTAACTGCCAAGTAGCTGCTTGATCAAGGGGGATATAAATAACACCTAAGTAATCAGTAGGAATTTCAATCCCCTCAGCATGAAGGACACAAACTCTGTTTCTTCCAAGTGAACCACAAAAAAATCCTAGCTCTAAAATAACATTCTGCCTTGCTCTTGCACATGCATCTTTTTGATGATCCTTCGGATACCCCACATCATCAGGTGTGCATAAGACTATAGCAAATTCTGAATTACATGCATGTTTTTCAAATTTTTCTATAATCGTTCGACCTTCATTAGCCTGTTCATGTAAAATAATCGCTTTAAGACCTAATTTTTCAACAAAGCGAGCAACAGAGTTTTTAATGGAATCCTCATGTCCATGAACAATAAAAACACGGCTTATTGAATCAGTTGTTGTTTCTTCATTCTGTAAAACATTAGGCTTATCTCCAAACAAAGTTGCTTCTTCAATCATTGTGCTGACTAAATTTATCATTTCTTGCTGATCATCTTGCCACCGTTTCTGTTTAAAATCCTCAGAACATGGTGCGACCATGGGATAAAAAGAAATATTATTTAAATCAGATAAGTAATGACTTTCATCTCCATAAAAATTTCGTATCAACATCTCGCCTTTTCGTCGAATTTCGTCAAGAGAATGCGAATCGCCATAATTCAAAATTTTAATTTTTTCTCGTAAATCCGATAACAAATCTATTTTTTCATTCATGGTAATATTTCCTTCAAAGATTTAATGTTTTATACAGATAGGACTTGTTACATCTTTGTGTCCTTCTTAAATGGATTATTTAACTTCAGCATATCTTTTCGCCAATCATATGATTGAGTGCTTGTTTCTTCCAGTAAGAATTTTTTATTGTCCATTTTGAGAATAATTACCTCAACATTCAACTCTTTTCCAATCTCGCGCATTGTATCGATCATCTGATTATCCATTCTGCACCCTAAATAAATTTTTTCGATATATGGAAAGGGTATTTTGTTGTCATAAAAGTTCGATATATTTCCGTCCAGTATTAGACGCCACTCTTTTTCGTAACTCCAATTCGAAGATTTAACAATATAAGTTTTGTATAGGATCGCATCAATATCACTATCGTGATCTAAGTCTCCCTCAGCATCAATTTTTATTTTCTTGAGCTTGGTCACGGGCACGTTAATTCTGTTTGACGTATAAATTACAGGAAAAATCCCGCCTTTAATGGCTGCCTTAAGTCTTTCATCTAAATATCCTTTGCGATTTTTGTAATACTCATAGTCTTCTAAAGAAAATATGGTTTTTTCTTTAAGAAATGAAAGGTTATATACGACACAAAATCCTCTATGATTGTCCGCATAATGAGCCCACATTTGTATGTTCTTTGCGAAGTTTTCATATCTGTCGAATTCAGAAAAACTGGCTACTCGAATATTAGCGTTTCTTAGTTTTTTTATCTTACGCTGAACTTCATTATTTGCTTCTTTGGTCAATTGGTACACCGTGCGTTTAAATTCCTTGTTTTTATTCTCTAAAATGTTACGAAGGGCATCATCATATAATTCAATTTTTTCAGATATCCAATATCCATACATCCAAGCTTTTGTATAATCAGTAGTTGATCCAGATTGCGTATTCCGGCCCACATCGACCACTCATTCCGGCCCACATCGACCACTCATTCCGG
>JAIORP010000177.1 GCA_021108075.1 Candidatus Omnitrophota bacterium
ATGTCGGTGTCGATGAATCTCCAGGTCATGTTTTTCACGTGGGTAATTCGGATTAGCAAAATATAAATTGAACCTACTATTTCATGGCACTGTTCCAGAATCTAGTTATATGCTAAAATAGTGATACATCTGAGCAAAGCGAAGCGCAGTCGAATGACCTGAATGAGGATTTTGTGAATTCTGTAGAAGGTGGCTTGAAGTATGAAGGTTATAATAATAGATAAAATTCAAACCGGTACCAGGACCATGCTCGTGGTTATTTATTTCTGTCGATTGGGTTGACCTTTGGCGATAATTTTTTATAATATAATAGTAATTTTATAATCTTGTCTAGAGGTGATTTAATTTAATCAGACAAGCAAAAAGCTTGAAATCCGTTTAATTTCATTTTTATACACATTAGGCGGCATTGGCTGGTCAATCTCTGCAATAATATGTGGAATCGGCGTTATAACTACAAGAGAGTGGTGGATAATTCTCTTAATGGTACTTTCTATGTCACTTGCTTATGTTTTTTTCTTGGCTGCCTCAGAAATAAGCAAAGGGACCTCTGAAGGATGGTATATAGTCGAAATAACAAGCAGTCTAACGCTAATATATGGAATATATACATATGATCTTCTTACAATCGCTATTTCGGGTTTAGTGATGTACTATCTTTGGGACACCAGAACAGAATTTGGCATTAAAATCAAAGAAAAACTAAAGGATATGTAACGATGAAAACTGAAGATCTGATAAGAAAAATAATAGGTGTGTTCTTAAACTCGTTTGTCCTTCCTGGTTTAGGGCAAATTGTAGTCGGTCGTACAATGACTGGAATAAAAATAATTGGTATGATGATCGGAAGTATGATATCGATATTTGTGATTGTAATGGTTCTTGGTGTCGGATTAAATTGGGTGGGTATCCCCATTGCAATCGCTATCTTAGGTTTTATTGGATTAATTGCATTATACATATACGCAATTGTTGATGTTATTGTAGGCGATGTCTTGCCTTTTAGTAAGTCAGAAACTTATGTCCCACCAGAAACAAAATCCAATAAGAAAGTGATACTCAGTGTCGCTGTAACGATGGCAATTCTTGTAATATTATTCATCGGTTTTGTTGTAGTTCCGTTAGCACTGGAGATTTATTATAATATAGGTGTAATCGGTGAAGAACTTTCTGAAGACAATACAGGAATTATTGTAACTAATTATTCATATGTTTTGGAACCGTTTGGAGTTGAACAAAGAATTGGTGAAAATACATATCATGTTTATCTCACAGCTAACATAACCAATAACAATGATTTTGATATTGCTCGTGCTTGGATATATGTAAACTATACAGACACAAACAGTAGATTAAAAAATGAACGGGAAGAATGGTTTGTTTTAGATGGCTTGAAGTCTGGTGAAAAACGTACATGTGTATCTTCGGGTTGGCTTGGCTATACACATATGGAACATAGTGAAATTGATGATTACGACTTTAAAAAACAATTTCAAAATATTCACGTGACAAAAATAAATGCGAATAAATTCAAATAAACCGGAAATTACCGAATTTGTTTTGGAATAATGGAGCATCAGAGAGTATGCTCAATTTTTTGCTATTTCAGTTAATTTCCTATGAAAAACTCAAAATGCATTACCGATACATCACGGTTTTTCATACTTCATGCATGAACGCCAGTTCATGATAGTTTGCTAAATTTCAATCTTTAGATTTCAGCGCTGGGAGTCAGAAAAGATTTAAATAATTTGAGAAAATATTAGAAATTAGTATCGCTATTTGGAGTGTGTTATAATATGCATATATGTGACGGTTTGATGCCATTTGGTCAGACATTATTCTACTTGGTAATAGCATTGATTTTTGTAATTTTATCCTTTATCATGACACTTTACTGGGCAAATAAAGAATTAAACAAAATAAAAGTAATTATGCTGGTAGTCCTTGTACCCGTCATTTTTGCTCTACAAGCGCTGAGCATTCCTATAGCTTGGGGTACCAGCGGACACATGGTGGGGGCAGCAATGGCAGCTATTATCCTAGGCAGCCCATTCCCTGTTATATTACTGATGACTTTGATATTATTAGCTCAGGCAATACTATTTGCCGATGGCGGAATAGCTATAACTTACTTTCCGCACATCTCAAAACCGTTATAATCGTATTTAAGTTAAACCA
>JAIORP010000066.1 GCA_021108075.1 Candidatus Omnitrophota bacterium
TACTATAGAGGAAACAGATGAGGAAATTGATAAACGGCTGGCCCGTCATTTCGGGATCTCTACACGTGATATGGATAATGAGGATGCTAAACCTTATTCTTCGTATAATCAGGCAGAGGACCTGGAGAGCTTGGGCCAATTATCTGATGCACTGGCGGCGCTGCTCACTGCTGTTTCCTTGATAGCTTTGATCGTGGGTTCGATCGGTATTATGAACATCATGCTGGTAACAGTAACCGAACGTACCCGCGAGATAGGTATTTTAAAGTCACTGGGTTTCACCAATTGGAATGTCCTGTTCTTATTCATTGTTGAATCTATAGTCTTGAGTGTGTTCGGCGGACTACTTGGAACTGGATTAGGTGTTGCGGGTGCTTACGGTGCACAGATGTTAATGAAACTGCCAATCGTATTCCCTGTGGAACTGATAGTGGTAGGATTTGCCGTATCTGTCATCGTGGGACTAATTGCCGGGGTGTATCCTGCAAATAAAGCTGCCAGGATGAATACCGTGGATGCGCTAAGGAGTGAGTGAAAACATCAGGATTTCCAAATCAATATCCAACGGAGAAAAGTTATTACATGAAGAGTCTTAAGCACTATGCGTGGTTGTTCGCAAAGGGAGCTATTAAAGCAATCGAAAGTCTTACAGCATTCTCTTATTCAGGCAGAACCGTCCCCGAATATAATTTTGACAATGTTCGTGAAATAATTTGGGACCAGAATTATCGAATTGTCTATAGGATAAATTGCGAACATGTTAAATTTATTCCCATAGTGTGTAGGGCAAAATTGTAGACTAATTATAAGTTGGGAAATATAATTAGTAGAACCGCTTCTTTATATTTACAGATCCCGTCCATCTCCATGCTCTCTCGCCCCCCTTCCGCCTTCACTGTACCCTGATGCCCGTCCCGCTCTGTTTTACCCGTGTTTTTATGTACCTTAATCAGGAAGATGTACAGTCATTGATCCTGAAGCTCAGATCAGAAGTGAACCCGTGACAATCAAGGGAACTATTAAAAACAATGAGATATCTATGGAAAATATGGACCGGAAAGAGTGGGTATCTCGCTTTGGGTTGTTCCTGCTATTCTTAATATGTGGATTGCTAGCCCTGGGGCCTCTTCAATGGACTCCACCTCAGGACCCTATCAACCGTGCCATTTATAAGATAGGTATTCCCCTCATATTTCTGATCATTACAATATTCTTATATAGGAGCGAACGCTTTAATCAGTACTGGCAGGTTTTATTTGCCTTTTTCGTAGGGTCTTTTGCCTTCTTTATTGCCTGGTTTGGTGCGTATTTTCTGAATATTCAACCCACAACCATGGACGGCTTTGCGTTAGCCAAACTGTCAGATGCCTTGCTGATAATTATTCCCATTATTGTACTTATCAGGATTGCCGGTGGCGATATGGCCTCCCTCTATTTGAAGAAGGGAAACCTCAAGTTGGGACTGCTTATCGGGCTGTTGGGTTTTGTAGGCTTCGTAGCGATATCTATCGATTCGGCTACTGATCTTTTCTATGGTACAGACCTGAACGTATGGAGGATCGTCTCCTGGACGCCCTGGATACTGGCTTTTGTGCTGGCAAATGGAGCATTGGAGGAATTATTGTACAGAGGACTTTTTTTGAAAAAATTAGAGCCATTTATAGGGTATAATTCATCAAATATTGTAATAGCACTATTTTTTACAATAGCCCATTTAGGGGTGACGTACACGTCAGATAGCTCTACATTTTTCGTAATCCTATTGATCCTTGGTCTTGCATGGGGATATATTATACAGAGAACTGATAGTCTACTGGCTGCCATCTTATTTCATGCTGGAGCTGACGTAGTTCTTGCGATCGGGTTATTCTCAAATCTGTAGCATTGGCCGAAAAGTTCATCCATTGGGATGGGACATGATATTATTGAACAGCCTCATATCGTCCGGCCTCATCCCTTCTTCGGCTCTCCTGCCGCCCCCTTTCGGTTCACTCATACAGGGTGCCCGTCCCAATATGCTTCGCCAGACCTTGTGGTATGGGGGCTGGCAGGCGCTTTTGTGGTGCCTTGCGGATGCATGGGGGGCAGTGCCCGGAACTCATCAGCTTAATCCAGTGGTCCGTG
>JAIORP010000215.1 GCA_021108075.1 Candidatus Omnitrophota bacterium
GGCATCGATATTCAAGGCAACCGTAGCAGAAAGTGAGGGGGATTTCGAGAGCGAGCTGAATAACGCCATTGAATTTTTCGAACGATCATCAAAGGAGAAGACTTATTTCAATCCCTCCAGATTCTGCCTTCCATTTTACAAGTCGTTCCACACAGTAACGTTCGAGAAGAAGGGAGCGAAAGATGAGGTGCAGAGATATCTTGCCGAGGCGAAGAGCGCATCTGAAGGATCAGAAAACAAAGAAACACTCCTCGAAGCCGTAGAGAATCTTGCAAACGCGCTCCTGGAAGCCCATAATACAACGGACTTCGATATCAAGAAATCCGAGCTCAATTCTTACAGGCGTTACTGCGACCGTGCCGCAGACTTGATCGGTGACGCATCAGAGGGTGCACCTGGCGCAGCGCGGGTTTTGTGGCGCGGGCTGCCTATAATCGATGATCGGATAAAGGAGAACATACGCGAGGTTCAGGAGAATGCAGGAGCGGTATGCAGGGATACACGGGAAACGCCGCTCGAAGAGCTTGGACTTGCGACTGCCAGATCTGCTCAGGGATTGCCTATCCAAAACCCATTAGCGCTGACGATGGCGCTGGGTAACATGGCAAGTATTGCAAGAAACTGGTGCGAATATCTTCCAACCGATAAAAAAGAAGACGCATGTGAACAACTCAAGAATCTGACAGACATGGAGATTTTAGAACAGGGTGCGGCGCTTGCCAGAGTTTTTGAGTACGCACAGGAAAATATCCATATCCCTAAAATACAGACCGTACACATTTCAGAGACAGAACAAGAGATTGTCAGGATCGCTGTAGCCCAAATCAGTTTTGAACTGACAGAATCGTTTCCATTCGTTCTCAAAAACAAAGACGATGTGAAAACAAAGGTATTTTCAGCACTCGATATATCCGAGCAGGATGGCGCAAATATCGTCTGTTTACCTGAACTATGCCTCTACGAAGAATGGGTAGGCGAGATTAAGAGAAAATATTCTGACATGATCGTTATCGGTGGCAGCTTTTACAAAGACAACAAGAACATCTGCCCCATAATAATGGGATATGATACTGATACTCCATACCAACCCAAGATTACACCGTCGCCCTTAGAAGACAGGATAATGGGACCAAGAATGATATCGGGAGATAGAATATACAGATACGAGACCCGGTTTGGCAAGTTTGTGATACTGATCTGCATGGACTTCGACGATTTAGCTCATTTCTTCAGAGAGACCGATATCGATATGATCTTCTGCCCATCCTTCAACTCTGCAAACGAACGCTTTCATAACGAGGCACACAGCCATGTCGAAAGAACACCCTCCTACATCCTGATCGCAAACACCGGGCTACATGGCGGGACTTCGATCTTCGGGCAGTTGAACAACAACTATTTTGGAGGACTGGCAGATGGTGGATGCAAAGAACGTGGAGATTCGACGTATAAGTTATGTGAAGTCAAAAAAGGAAAAGACGAAGTGATCATCGCAGATTTCAATCTGGATCACAAAGGTGCTCAAGTACCGATGCCATCCAACCTAAACAAAGTGATGAAAAGCGTTGACCACATCCGAAAAATTCTAATTCAACCAGATCGATCAAGAATCTGATGTACCAGGAAGAGGAAGGCCCACCAAAAATGATTCACCCACTCACCCGCCCCCGAAACATCGAATACGTATAGAACGCGTAGTAATCCGGAAGATCCAGAATAAAATCCGGCGACTCAGCCAGACACAGCCGCTGAAACTCAGCCCAGTCCCCTTCTGCCAACTCAGCCTCCACATCCACCCACCGCATCTCAATAAGCGCGGTAAGTGCGCTCCGCATCTCCTCAGATAGCGGGGCGCAGACATCGCCTGCGAATGTCCGGACATTAACATCCTCCATGCCCGCACGACGAAACCACCCCATCATGCGAGGGAAATGCAGCTCAGGCGCCGTCCCGCGGGCAAACGGGGCGATTCCTGAGGATGTCGCATTCAGATGTGCCTCCAGCACGGGATAGCCTGGGAGCAGTTGTTGCGAAGACCATGCGATGATGATCACACTTCTACCGGGCTTTACCACCCGTGTAAGCTCCTTTAGTAGCGACAGGGGCTCTACAGGC
>JAIORP010000035.1 GCA_021108075.1 Candidatus Omnitrophota bacterium
TTCTTTAGCAGCAGATTCGACATAATCGAATAAAAAAGCATGATCGCCTTTCTTTACCCCTAAAATATAATGCATGTGATGTTTTACTAAAGGGACACATGTCTTATACTACAATTACAATCCACATAGTGGTGAGGAATATGTCCCGATACAACGATAACGAGGAAAAATTCAAGAGCATAAGAAGCAATACGATATCAGAACAATTATATACTGATCTGCGAGAAGATTATGGATTTCCTCCAGCAGTATGTCGCTCTCTTGCCGAGAATTTCTTGGACATAATGGATCTTTATTATGGTGGGGAACGTGATCCGGGACAAGTAATTTATAATGCTGCTTCCTCAGATGTACCTGCAGGTCGTCCAAGAGAAGATGTTCGAACAATTCCAGTCCAATTGACTTTATTTAATCCTGATGATATTGATATTGTAGTTGAGCATGGTATGGAAGAGCTGATTAAACATCGTATTGAACGACTTTTTAATGAAGCATTTAGTCAAAATGGTGCTTTAACTCAACCCGATGTTGCGATTCTACTCGGTATCAGTCCTAAAACTGTACATCGAAAGATGAAAGAGCTTCAAATAGATGGAACGATCGTTCCTTCAAGAGGTAATCTGAAGGATATTGGCCCAGGAACATCTCATAAAACCAGGATATTGGATCTTTATCTTTCTGGCGATGACCATATAGATGTCAAACGAAAGACCAGGCATAGCAGTGAGGCCATTATGCGATATATCAAATCCTTTGCCAGATTTGTAATTCTTTATGAGGATGGTTTCAGGGACAACCAATTGCGAATGTTAACTGGGTATTCTCCGAAATTGTTGAAAGAATATGAGAAACTCTATCATCATTTTTCTAAACCCGAATTTGAGTATAGAATGGAACATATCAGACAGATTGGCATCAAAAAAAAAGTACAAGAAAAATATCTGGAACCACAAATGGAGGGAGCAGAATGATTGTTCCAAATACAATACAGCATAAGTTTGATCATGGTTTCGAGAGTCGTATTATTGATCTTCTTGACAACGAATATGGAGTAGTATCCGGAGACAAAATCAAACGTATGTTTGCAAAAGAGATAGCACGTTTGGCTGATGAATCCATAGTTGATGCAGATAAAATTGATATGGGGCAGATAAGTTGGTATGGCGTTGACACAGAAGATAAACCATGCTATGGTAAAAATGCAGGCAAAACCCTCTATAAACGTATCACACTTGATCTTGTTACCGAGGAAGATCTGGACATGGCAGCTGGAGGTTTCTCATATAGGGAACGACGGAAACATAAGGTCATACGTCTCTTCGAGAATGCATATGAACAAGGAGCTTTATTGACACACTCGGATGTAGCTTTCCTTTTGCATATATCTACCGGAACTGTCGGCAGTGATGTAAGGGAGTACATAAGTGAGACAAACAAGATAGTCCATACACGTGGTATTGTTCATGATATCGGGCCATCACTTACTCATAAGAAAGTCATTGTAACATTGTGGTATAAGGGATACCTTGAGCCAGAGATATCCAGATTGACTGATCATAGTGAGGAAGCAGTTCATCGATATGTAAAGGCTGCACAAAGGGTAGAGATAGCAATGGAGTCAACAGATGATGCTAAGAAAATAGGCCAGTTATTAGGAATGTCAGAGAGTCTCATTAATCAATATATAGAGATCATAAAAGAGGTGAAGAATAATGGAAATAATTGAAACATCAGATAGAAAAGATTGCTTTGATGTGGATCTGCAAACTTATATGTCAGGTGAATTAAAATATAGCATACAAACTCTAAAATTTACATCGGATTGGAACGGTTTAGATTTGATAAAAAGAGGAGCGAGCTCCATAGTTGGTGACATGTGTCCCTATTTGCCATATCTCGAACTATGACAACTCAACTTTGGGGATTATATTCTAATCCAATAATCGACCGCATGCGACCCATTTCGATCCTATCTGTCCGCATTTTCCCGCAATCATGAAATCCCCCCGCACCCCAAAAACCACCA
>JAIORP010000159.1 GCA_021108075.1 Candidatus Omnitrophota bacterium
ACTTTGACTGCCAGCACCATTCCCTCTGGCTGCAGGAGTTCTTCGATCTCTGCGATTATGGGCGGTCTTGTGCCGTCAAATATCATCCGCCTCATTTCTTCGATGTTGTAATTTTGGCATCCTGTTATGGCTTCCAGGCCAATGATGTTGTTTTCTATTCCGAGCAGGAGGGTGCCTCCGTCTGAGTTGGCAAAGGCGACTGAGTATTCTCGAAGGAGGGATGAGAGTTTGTTTTTGTGGTTCTCGCGGGAGGAAGTGGTGGGGAAGCGTTTGAAGTCGAGGTGTTGGGTTTCGAGGGCGTGGGCTGGGGTGTTGGTTTTGATTTTGGTGATGAGGTTGGGGATTTTATATTCGCTCATGTTTCACCTTCAACCACCCGCACCCATGGATGCTCCTTGATCTGCTTTTTCATAATAACTCAGTGCCCTTTTCATTCCACTATATAATTCTTTGTATATTCATAAAGTAATATAATTAGCCATAACTCCAGACAAAGTAAAAAAATAAACAAATATGCTGGAATGTCCTGTAACCACCTGAAGTAATTTTTTCTTAACATTAATTGAGTGTTAATATTTTCATTCTCAACCAATGTAATTGTATTTTCAGCAGAAAAATAATATCCATTATCTTTTTTATCACCCATTATTGTGTAATTTCCTCCACCAATTTTGATATTACATACCCCTTCTGAATCAGTTATGCAACTGATTTCAGTATCTCTCCCATTTTTTGGATAGCGATTATTAGAGATTACTTGAATACTAACGTCGGGAACGGGCTTTTTATTTTTATCAATTACAATTATAGTTAAATTACTAAGATTTGTATATCGAAAAGTTACATCTTCGGTAGTTCCATTTGGGTAAAGAGCATACATATGGGATATGTTAAAGCTACGTTCAAAACTTCTACGTGATTTGTTAAACCCATCTTGGTTGTTTTTCAAATGCACTGATGAAGAATCTATAACAATCCATTTTCCATCGATCAAAACTTCATCCCAGTTATGATCTTCCCCATGATTGTGAATACTTCTTACACTTAGATTTGCAGCATTTGCCATTTCCATAAAGAACATGGCATATTCATCGCATGCACCACATCTACTTTTTAGAATCCACAATGGATTTTCATGCCCAATAATTCTGATACAGATATATGGTTTACTTGCGTAAATATGTAAAGGATAAATTTTAATAAGTGGATTATTTCGGTCTAAAATAAAATGTATATTCTTTGAATCTCTATCAAACCATCTTAAAATAGCTTTTGTTTTATTAGTGTCATCGCTAAAATCGAATGTTAAATTTTTCACAAGCTCATCTAGGTCGCTCTTTGTAGCTTCACTTTGAGCATATTCTTCCATAGGATATTTCATAATATGGGGCAAGTAAACTGGAGATTGAAAAATGAAAACAATTGCTATAAGGAGAACTACATTTCTAATTTGTATTGCATTTTTTAAAAACTCTCGGGAATTTAAATTTATTGACTTTTTAAGATTAGTTTTAGTATTTGTTAGGAAAATGTACATTTCATTAGCCAATGGAAGTGCAGATATTAGTAAGATCAAATAGAATAAGTATCCTTCAATTCTACTTGATTTTATCAGAGTAAAGGTGATGAATAAAATTGCAAACACAAAAATTATCCTATAGTATAGATCCACTTTTATATCTTTCATATCTGTCCTTCCACCACTCGCACCCACGGATGCGCATCTGTACTTTCTTATCCTCTCTCTTATTCAAAGAGAACACATCATTATTAAAATATTACATAGAGCATTGTGAAAGTAATATAATGTGAATTTTCTGTGTCCATCCGCGGTTATTCATTTACCATAAATACAACCCGTCACCCAATCCCTCATCTCCTCCACCGTATCCATCACCTCATCCCCATTCAAAACCTCATCATACACCCCCGCAATCCCGGGATGCACCTCATGTATCCTCTTTACCAGCACCC
>JAIORP010000148.1 GCA_021108075.1 Candidatus Omnitrophota bacterium
GGATCATACTCGTAATGGGCTTCTATGGCTCCTGTTGATGAATTGAGCATTTGACCGACGTTGCCGTTCCCGTCATAAAGATAGGTGTAGGAATTCAATCCCGAAACCATTGCAAGCAAACCACCTACACCGCCTGCTCCCTGCATTGATTGAGAAAGATCCAGACCCCAGACATAATACTTGCTGCTGAGGATACTGCCTACAGTGATGTCTTCTGTGACCACATTCCAGCCATCGTAGGTGTAATAGGTGTCTTTGTACGTACCGTAAAATCCTGTGAATGTATATTCTAGCACAGCTTTTAAAACTCGTCTGCCCATATAATCGTAAACAAGGGTCAGCTTATGATCACCGACAATGGGGTTTGTTTTCTCCACAAAAATCAAGCGGTTTTCGGCGTCATACGTGTACGTGAGGTCCTTGTTGCCGGTGATGGATGTCAGGTTGCCGTCTTCATCATGCGCGAAAGTATTCGTGCCGCCGGCAGGCACATTCGCGGTGGTGTATTGATTGAGGTTGTTTGTCACGTAACTGCCAGAGTTCACTCCTTCAGTCATCATTATACGATTTCCGATAGGGTCATAAATGAAATCACGAAACTCTGCTGTAACAGGACTGGTTAGGATATTGATATTCGTTCCTGAATAACGAGCCGATTCCGCCAGTTCACCGCGGTCGTTGTAATCGAATAAGTTAAACGCCGGACCGGTGAAGGCTGCGCCCACGTTCTGCACGGACGTGCGTCGGCCCAGCGAATCGTAAACATAATCATATTGCGATACCGTCGAGGAATTAAACTCGTTCAACACCTGTGTGCGCACATTGCGGTTGGGTTCATAGGTGTAGGTCGTCGATTGGCCGCTTGAGGTGTCGAGCGTTTCGAGCAAATCGGAGTTCGTGAGGTAACCGTAAACAGCGGTTCCGATATTGCCGTTGACATTCGACCAAACATTGTTCAGCCGCCCCGTGGCATCAAAATCATAACTCACGATATAATCTGAGCCTGTGTTGAACCCGTTCGGACGGCCGATCACATCGATTGTTCCATACGCGCGGGTGATGATTTTATTGATCATGCCGCTGATGGTTTCGGTTTCGAGTTGTAACGCGGAGTTATAACCGAACGTCCTTGTTCCTACGGCATCCGTGATCGTGTCCTGACGGCCTAAGCGGTCATAACTGAAGGTCACGTTCGGAGTGATCCCGTCGGAATAGGTAATACCGATCAACTCAGCGGTGTTGGGATCATAACCATACGTGGTCACAATTGTGCCGCTGTCGCGCGCCCAGGCGCGGGTCAATAATCTCCCGCCGCTGGTGTAGGTGTAATCCACACTATTGCCCGCGTCGTCTTCCTTGCTCGTGAGAAGCCCTGTTGAGGACTGATAATGCCAGGTGGTCGTATCCTGCAAACCTTCCATGGCGCCCGGCCAGATGACGTCGTTCCAGCCGGTACCGCTTTGCCAGGTGTGCATTTCGTTCAGGCGTCCGAAACTATCATAAACATATCGCACAGGATAAGTCGCGCTGCCCCAGGTATGGGTGACTTGCCCGCGCGCGTTGTAATCAAAACGGGTGACCTTGCCTTGGGCGTTGGTTCCAGTGGTTTTCTCGCCGGTGAGCGGGTCATAGGTGAAATTTGTCTGGTGGCCGGCCGGGTCCTGGATATAATCCAGCTGTCCTGTGACCGGATCATAATAGGTGACGGTCGCGCCGGTACGCGGATCAGTGACGCTGGTTTGGCGTTCAAGCGCGTCATAACCATAGGTGGTGACCACATCGGTCTTGCTCTGTGTCGTGGTTAACAGGCCGTTGAGCGTGACCGTGATCGTGTCGATATTTGAGTCCGGGCCATCGACCGTTCGCGTCCTGGTTTTGGTGGCACGGTCGATGTCTGTGATTGAGATGGTCTGATTGCCGTGGATATCGATGGCCACACTTTCAGC
>JAIORP010000188.1 GCA_021108075.1 Candidatus Omnitrophota bacterium
TGAGCTTCAGGATCAATGACTGCACATCTTCCTGATTAAGGTACATAAAAACACGAGTGAGACAGATCGGGAGGGGCACCTGGGTGGAGTGAAGGCGAAAGGAGGGATTGTTTTTTCCTAAAAAACTTTGTTATTTCATTTTCTTCCAAAATATCATAGCAACTATGATGTAAACAATACCTAAAAAAATTCCTGTCTCAGATACAAGATAACTTGTGTATCCTCCTTTGACAGTAAGGTTATAAAATATTTCCATTGCATACAGATTATGGCTTGCATGAAGAATCACACCTGGCCATAAACTTTCAGATTTTAATGTTAAAATAGTCCTTAAAAATGACAATCCAATAATTACAAGAGTAAATCCTGGTAATGCAATCCATAAAGGCGTTCCATAACCATAAATGCCTCCAATAATTGCTGGGAAATGCCAAATAGCCCAATACCCTCCTACAATTAAGGATGTAGCAGCAACAGAAGATATTTTTGAAAGTTTTGGTGTTAAAAAACCACTCCAACCAATTTCTTCACCTAAAACAGCAAAAAATATCAAAGGAAATACTAAGAGCATTTTTGAAAGTAAACCAATTATAAATGGAACTGGGAGGTCAAACCCAAGCATACTAGCCCAGTTATAATTTACCACTACATCCACATAAAACTCTGTTAAACCACTAATCCATAATGAACCATATGCAATAAGGGATATCACAATTGGCAAAACAAAAGCATATACTAAAAATCGGAATTTGCCTAATTTCCATCCAAAGTTACGGATTTTATCTTTATATATCAAAGATGTTAAAATTGCTGAAATTGCTGGTGTCCACATCATCATAATAATCATTCCAGCATTAGTATTGGAGCTATTAAATATCCAAAAATATACTCCTATAGAAAGAACACTTAAAATAATTAAGAATGTGATTATTTGTTTTTGTGTTTTCATATAGACGTTGTCACTCAATCTAAGCAGATTGGTTGGATATGTTGATGGTGTTGAAGTTGAAATATCTGAAATCATCTTATACTTCCTTTGTTTCATCCTTCCTATTGGCACATGGTTACTTAAACTTGTCGATCGGTGGAAATGATTGGTAAATTTTATGATAGTCGTAAGTGACGGCTATCTGGGCCGACAGCAGAGTAGAAGAATGGATGGGGACTGGAATCTGTTCAATATTAATCGCAGAAAAAGGGGATGAACGCAGATTTTGTCAAACATTAAAATTGTATTTCAGGCAGAGCCCCCCACCTGCGACACCCACCCAAGCATCAATCCCCACTTCGCACCCCAAGACCGCTGTAATGATAGAAAAGCACTTGCCAGCCCCCACACCACAAGGGCAGGCGGAGCAGATCGGGACGGGCACCCGGGCAGAGTGAAGGCGAGAGGGGTGCATCAGGTCTTAGGCTTTTTATATTTTATATTTCTCCCTCTCTGAATGCTAAACAAGGAATACTCACATTTACCATGCAATAAGTATACACAAAATACCGGTGACAAAATTCAATAGAGTCCACCCGACCCTTAAGCTGTCGGAGGTGGTCGGATGCCCCGACTTATTCTGGTTCCCAACCCAGAACCAGAAACTCAGGCTGTGATAGATCATTATTACTCCGGGAAACCATACCAGCTTATACGCCAATGGAATATCAAGGATTAGCCCCACTGCGGCAATTCCGTAAATCCATCCAAGCAGTACATCTGCAGCAGCAATTCCAAGCTCATATACCTTGAATTCCGGCAGTATATTTTTCTCTGCAACACCAATCTTCACAGCAAGATCCCAATTAATGAGTGAGATCAGTTGTCCTAACCAGTGTATAATGAAGCCAATAACGAAAATGAGGATTCCGACTATGATATTTGCATAAGGGAATATATCTGAAGGCATGATCTCTTTC
>JAIORP010000164.1 GCA_021108075.1 Candidatus Omnitrophota bacterium
ATAACTCTTTACGTTTTGATATGCACAAGATAGTTTTAGGTATAAATCAAAAAAATGTGGGATACTGGTAATTGCTTGTCAAATGAATAATCCAAGACTCATCGGTCAAATGAAGTATGCAATACACATGGCATGAATTTAAACGACAGAGAAATTTGAATGAAGCTCCCCGCCGCAAGCGGACGGGGTATCAAAGCGGATTATAACCTGATTTATATTTGGGGGGACACGTTGTTTCCCACCAAACCCCTAACTCCGTTTTCTTCTGTTACAAACAACTGTCTGTTCTTGTTTTCTAAAGTGGCTTTTAGCCATTCAATATGTTTATCTGATTTTACTTCTTCGGTAGTATGACAGCGATTCCCGATGGCGTTATAATATATTGATTTAACAATGTTTTTGAAACACTCCTTTCGTAAACTTTTTTGCTGTCGATTCAATAGGTTATCTCAAAACAGAGATTATGGTTTGCGCTAAATCGTGTAACTAACTGATTTTTAACAATTTTTGTTTACGAAAGTACCTATTTGAATTTCCTTTATTATTAATAGGTTAGATTGCCTTCGGAAATTGCTGCTGTGATGCATAGTTGCTGAAGTTATTTCGTCCCCGTTCCTAATGTAGATATAAAACGCACCCTATCAAACGCTTGAATACTACCGTCTTTAAAGGAATTCAAGAAAAAACCTTCCAATATTTTTTCTAAATATCTGTATCTACCAAATCATATGTTTTTCAACATATCTGTATAGGGGAAAAAGCAACCACCTTAAGGCCGCTATCTTTGACTTCTTTTTTGTTGGCAAAAAACTTTAATCCAAGCTATAAATAGTTGATTATAAATGAAAAATTTATTTTTGAAATTCCGTTATCCTCTATGAGTAATCTGCAAAACGTGTCATTCCAATCATTTTTCTTAAAAAAAACCAAAAATACCTTGAAATTCAGCAAAATTTGGGTTACTATTTCTACTATATACTTAGTGGGTAAATTTATCCAAATCGAATACTTTTTGAGGTATACAGATATCATGGTTTTAACGGATTCAACATGGAACTACTTTGCACAAATTCCATTCCGAGTTAGATCTGCTCTGGCCCATTCTCAGTCCTCCGTGCCGTTTGAATATGAAGATGAGCCGTTTTTTAAATCCTATGATGCGCTTTGTCATGTGTGGGTTGATCGCAAAACCCAACGGGCCGTTGCTGATTCTCACAGCATAAGCAGGCAGACATTGAAGGAGTGGGAGACCTCATTCATTGATTATGGAGCTGTGGGGCTCCTGCCGGAACTTTCCTTTGTCAATATTGATTCTCGGCTTGAACAGCTCATTGTTCTGATCAAATCATCTCGTCCCCACGAACGGTCCAGCCATGCCTTGCGCCTTGCTGAATCCCTTGAGATACCCGGAGCCGATCTGGAACAGATTCGGCTGGTACAACGATGCCACGGATACGGACAACGCATGAATAAGAAAGATATCGAGTATTTTAAATGTCTTCAGCATATCCTCAACTCAGTGGCAAAACAGAAAACCAGAAAGACATACATGCATGATGCAAAACAAAGGGCAAAGACCTTTCTCAACTTTAACCGAGACCATCTTCAACAACGAGTGGAGTTGATGAAGACCCTTTTTCAATGCCCGAAGAAACGACAAATTCGACCGGTTCTTACCACATTCGGCATCTCTCCAAATCGTTTCTATGTGCTCAAGAATCGATATATGATTTACGGTATCTGGGGCATTGTGGACCTTGTACAGCAGGGACGAACAGGAGAAAAAATTTCTTCGGAACTTGAGCTTCAGATCATTGAGCAACGATTGATGGATACATCCCTGTCGACCACTAAAATGATCAAAAAATTAAATCTGAAGTG
>JAIORP010000200.1 GCA_021108075.1 Candidatus Omnitrophota bacterium
GTGTGGAGGTTGGCAGGCGCTTTTCGATTATTCCGGGGGCTTTTAGTGCGAAGTGGGGATGGATGCTTGGGTGGGTGTTTGCAGGTGGGGGGCTCCAGTCAATGACCCCGGATTTCGCTATGCTCAAAGGATTTCTTTTTCTCCTAAATTCCGAATCTCACCTGATGAATTCATACCACTGTCACTCTAATATCAAGAGGAATAACTTCTCCCGAAGCGTTCCTATTATGCGGTGAATATAAATCTATGACAGGTGTCGTCCAGGGGTCGATCTTTTCCGTAAGTATGTTTGTGGTTTCATTGTCTAAGGTGACTTTGAATGTATATGTATGATATGACTCTGAGTTTGTCACAGTTTGTGGTTTTGGAATCTTTTTACTTTCATTTTGATTTAAGGTATATAGTTCTTTAAATATAGACTCGTTATCAGAATTGAAAATTTCAATATCTACTTTATGACTATTAGAATCCTCATTCTGAATAATAAAAAGTGGCGTTGGTTGTCCTACAATCCAATAACCTAATTGGATTTGGCTAATATAGAATCCCGCTATTGTCAATAAAACCAACGCTATTACAATTCCTACAATAGTATTTCTCTTCATTTGAATAATTCTCCATATAATGCCATCATGTCAAATGACTATCTTACTTTATTAGCATATATAATTTCTAATATTTTTTGCAAATTAATATCAATACAGCAAAAGTTTATTTATAACTCCACGGGATTTTTATTCGCCATAAGAGCTTAGATCCCTCATCGTTGCAGTAACTTAAATAAAACGATTTGTTGCTTTAAATCCTGTTAAATGGTATTTAAATGAGCAAGCTCTCATCTCTTCTTCAGATCTCCCGCCACCCCCTCTCGCCCTCACTCTCCCCGGGTCCCCCTCTTGATCTGCTCCGCTTGCTCTTGTGGTGCGGGGGCTGCATGGCGCTTTTCGATTATTCAAGCGGGCTTTGTGTGCGAAGTGAGGAAGGATGCCTGGGTGGAGATTGCAGGCGGGAGTTCCATAAAATATAATTCTAAAGTTATTTAATATAATTATATATGCTATGGAAGAATCATTTATGAGTATGACTGAATTGCTTGTATGGTTATACCTGATCAATTCGGTGTTGCTGGTTAATCATGAAATCGATTCAGCCTACTGGAACGAATGGAAACTCTTCAAATTGCCGGGAGGTATTAACGGGTTCCTCGTTGTCCATTTCCCCCTTTTGTTTTTAGTCTTCTATGGAATAATACTGGTATATCAGGGTTCTCAAATGGGACTTATCTTTTCGTTGGGATTAAGTTTTGCAGGCATCTTTGCTTTCATAGCCCATCTGTATTTCATTAAAAATGGTCGGAATGAATTTAACGTACCGATCTCATTGTTTATACTCGTATCCGTACTCATTGTTTCGCTAATCCAGGGAGCTGTTACTCTATATTTGCTGTTCGAATAGTTATTTAATTGAAACAGTCCCCATCCCTTCTTCGTCTCTCCCACCGCCCCCTTTCGCCTTCACTCTGCCCGGATCCCCCGTCCAAATCTGCTCCCACCCGCCCTAGTCGTGTGTGGGGGACGGCAGGCGCTTTTCGATTATTTCGGCGGGCTTTGGGTGCGAAGTGAGAAGGGGTGTTTTTTGCCGATGAGGACTCCGCCTGAAATATAATACTATTAACTTAACTTTTCAGGCTGTCCCAAAAGTCTAAAACATGAAAATTTTTGACCTTAGTTCTTGATTTAAAGGCTTAATTGCCCTCCCTTTTCATGGAAATTTTAGTTTTGGGACAGCCTGTTTTAATCTATTTTACTGACCTCGCACTTCAGTCAGTTTTTGGGTAGCTATGCAAAAGCAAATCACGGTGTACGGGTATGTTATCAA
>JAIORP010000106.1 GCA_021108075.1 Candidatus Omnitrophota bacterium
TAGAATCCTTTTCTCGACATAAACGGACGGGAGAAAAAGGTTTTATTGCAAAATCATCTGCTTCCTCAATTAGTGACGAGAAAAGCAGCGGTTCAAGCCGGATTACCTCTTCTATTGAAAAATCCGGGTTAAATGGAATTGGTATAATAACAAATCCATAAAAATAATTACTAAAATCATTTTTTAAAATATCCGGTATCATTTTTCAGCAGTTCCTGTTCAATCGCCTTAACGCGCGCGGATTGCTGAATGAGTCGATGCAGATCAGGATAATCGGAAGGTTTGTAAACGGTCGATGATTTCTGGACCTGTTGCGTTTTGATATTCGCCGAAGCGTCATCCTGCCCCCATTGCCATTGCGATTGACGGGGTTTCGGATAAGAGATGACTCCCTCTTTTTGTTGCGAACCGATAAAGGCAAAAAGGGATCGGGTTATCGCCCGTGGCTCTTCCAACAACTGTTCGTACCGCACCTGGAAAATGTGGTTGTTCTTTGTGAGCGCGGCATCAAAAAGCAGGGATTCATAGGTTTGACACCAATAGTCGATAAGCTGTTGATCGGTTAGCGGCGTTCCCCGCAAGGTAAATTCACGGACATTTTGACGGTCCTTTAGCGAACACAAGGTGTCAAAAGCCTTGCGGATCAAAACAATAATATGGTTCTTTTTCAGGCTCACATGCGGATAATTTTCATACGTATACCAGGCGGGGTACTTAACGACAATAATGCGCTTCTTACTGAGACGATAGAGATTAAAATACAGCGAATAATAAGTTTCAATGTCATAACGGATCAGTTTGACTTCCGGCAAATGAGAAACATCTTCAGCGTTTGCCAATAAGGCTTTTAAAAGTGTTGAGCCGGAACGCATGGTGCTGAGAATATAGACAATGGATTTGCGCGGAGTCAAGTGGTACAGCAACCACCCCAGGACCGTCTTAAAAATAATAATGATTTTTGTTCGAGTGTGTACGTTCACTGTTTATTCCCTAATGACGCGATAATGGAGCCACATATGATGGGCGGTTAAAACATCATGCTCAATTAATTCTAAGGTTAATTTTTCCTTCGGGGCCAACATGCTTTTGATGACTTTGCTTCCATTGTCACCGATAATCGTCGGAGACATGATCAAGCTGATCTCATGGATCAATCCCTGTCGCAGCAAATGGGTGTTCAGCGTCGGACCCGTATCTGTTACAATTGTTTCGGCCTGAAAATCGTCCCGCAAGACTTCCAGGGCATGCCCGAAATCCACCTTTTTATGTCCGCTGAAAATGACGAGGTAATTTCTTTCGTTGAGATATTCGATATATGTCCGCGGCGTGAAAGCGGACACCAAAACAATCACGTCCCGGCAGAATTCGAAACGGCGGTAGACATGCATTTTATTCTCTAATTGGCCCTGGGAATCGACGACGATCCAGTAAGGGAGATGGTCCTTTCCTTCCGGTCGCTTCCAATCATCTTCGTGTTCCTGGGGAAGATCCTTCAAAAACATGTCCAGGCCTTTGAGGGCTGTTTGTGACCCGATCAAGTGGGCCTGGGCGTTAAAGGACCCGGCGACTTGATAATGCAAGGCCATGTTCATGGGAAAGTTTGAAATGCTCCCGTCCACGCTCACGCTGTTATGCAGGATCACTTTTGTTGACATTTTATCTCTCTGTTCAGGGTCCATCATTCAGCATTATCTTAACAACTTTTCGCGACATTGCAAACAAATGGTGTCATTTCTCATAAAGTGTTTTTTAACAATGACTTACAAAATTTCAATCCCTTTTCATCAAACAATACAGTGTTATTCCATTAAACCGAAATAATATCTAAGTTAAATCAAGTCTTTTTATTAAATATTTTTTGT
>JAIORP010000205.1 GCA_021108075.1 Candidatus Omnitrophota bacterium
TAACGAGTCTGTAGAATAAGCCTAAATGCAGACCCATTCTTTTTGATTAATGATTGATTTTGTAATTTTTAGTTCTGATATTTCAATTATAATTTACATTTCAGTATTTGGTTATTTTATTTGAGGTTTTATGTGATTTTAGCTTTGTCGTCGGCATATTATGTGAATTGTGGGCCGTATCTAAATATTTTTCCAATATTATGCACCATCGCGAATAGATTCCATTGTATGTTTACCTTTGTCTTGCTTCTTAAGCTGAATTTATCAAGCCTAAGGGTAGATCTAATATTTGCAAATACGGGCTCAACTATCTGCATGCGTTTAGTGTAAATATATTTGCCATATGTAGAATCGATTTTATCCCGCATTTTTTCAAGAATTTCCGGACTCTTGCGCACATGAAATGTGTGAACCTGACGAGCTTTTGTGTTTTTGTTTCGTAAACATTTATTTCGTAATTTACAATTTCTGCAATCGGTTATTTTTGCACTGTAGGCCGTGGCCTTGGATCCTTTGTATTGGTAATTACGGTTTTTAATATACAGCTCTTTGCCAGCAGGGCAGATTAGTTTGCCTTTTTGCTCATCACGTTTGAAATCTTTAACTTGAAAATATTTACTGGACGGATTTCTAAAATTTTTGTTAATCGGCTTTTTATGTCTTTCTGCTGTTGCAAATCTCGGATCTCGTTTGCGAAATTGATTATCCGCAATATATGCATCAATTTTATTTTCTTCGACTAGCTCAATATTATCTTTACTATGAAATCCGCTATCAGCAACTAGCTTCGCATTCTTTAGTGCATCTTTATCTCCGATAGATTCAAAAGTTTCTTGGGTGTTTTCTATCATGGGTTTGAATAGTTGGCTTTCTTGTCCTTGTCCGAAACTTTCAGCGTGAACAATTATTTGATGTTTACCGTCTACAATGGCCACACCGTTGTATCCTTGTACAACTCCATGCGAACTTGGCATCTTTGCGCTTTCATTATCTGTAATGTTGCTTTTCTTAATATTGCCTTTTGGGCCTTTTTTGTCATCGTGATCTTCTAAGAATTTCTTTATCTTGCTTATTTTCTTTTTTATATTTTCAATATGATTTGTTTCTTCGCTAATATAAGTGTTTTCATTAACGTCTTCTTTTTGATGTTTTTCTAAGATATATTCTATTGTCTTTTCAAATTTTTCTATCTTTTTTTCATAATCCTTGCGAGTACCACTCCATTCTTTGGATGCATTCGAGCTTATCTTGCAGCCGTCTATTGCAAACATTGTTTTATCAATTAAATCCAATTCTTGGCAGTAAAGAAGAACGTCGCGAAATAGAGGCGTTATTTGATCTTTCATTGAGGAAATAAAATCTGCAATTGTTGTAAAGTGCGGTTTTGTGTCTGCTGATAATGCTACAAATATTATATTTTCATGGCAATATTTTTCAATTTCACGTGAGGATGTAACACCTTTTGAATACGCATACAAAATAATCTTAAGCATAATCGCAGGATCATAAGCCGGCGCTCCAGTTTGATCGTTTTTATATTTAGAAGCAAATACAGACAAATTAAGTTCGTTATCAATAATGTAACTTAATGCGTATTCAAAAGTTCCAGAAAGTATTTGTTTGTGAAAATTAACAGGGATTAACATTGATTGATCATATGAATATCGTTTATATCGCGCCATTTTTGCTCCTTTCCGTCGTGGTTAGTGCAATATTATACCATGCCTCGACGAGAAAAGAAAGAATTTATTCTAAAAATACAAATTTTTTGGTGATTTCTTTATTTTAAAATCAATTTGGCGGGTTTTTAGGGGCTTATCCTACAGGCTCAAC
>JAIORP010000018.1 GCA_021108075.1 Candidatus Omnitrophota bacterium
TGCTGTTGATCAGATTGTAGACGGCACGATTAAAGCCTTTAACCGCATGGTTGTCCGAATCGCGGATATTCTTCCGATCCCGGGGCTTGACGCGCTTGGTAACGTTGCAGGAATGATCGTAAATTATTCTGTGACCTATGTGGATGAAACGATCCTCAGTTTCAGTTTGACACATAAAGAGAAAAATGTTTGGGAAAACGCGAAAACAGGACTTGTTTTGTACGCTCAAAACTGGAAGCCGATCCTGACAAATGCTGCGGGACTTGCTTTGGTGAATATCGTTGCAACAGTAGCTTTTATTGTAATCATGTTGATCCCTTTTGGGACCCTTGCGGCGCTCACAAGCAATGAGACTCTCAAAATGGTCTGGCTTTTTCTGGCTCTCGCGTTTGGTTATGGTTTAAAACTGGCGATAGTAAACCCGTTCTGCCTGATTGCAACCATCATTACCTTCAAAGAGTCTATTGAAGGACAGGAGCCGAATAGCGAATGGGAAGCTAAATTAGAGCAGGCTTCTGATAAATTCAAAGAACTCAAAACAAAAGCCATGTCACACGTGTCATCAAAAAAGAAAAAACAGTCTTCCTGAGAACAATTTTGCCAAAATAGATTCCTGCCGGAGTTTATCCTTGCGAAGGCGGGAGCAAGGAAGGACACTTCATTTTTGTCATTCCTGTGGAGCGAAGCGGAGACAGGAAGCTCATGATAATTTGAGAACAACATTTTACAAAAGCGAGATCCCTGCCGTCGCAGGGATGACATAGGAGAAACACAAAATGAAAAAACAGGTTTTAACTATAGTAACAGCAGTGATAGTCATGCTGACGCTGTCTTTATCCGTAGCGGCCGGTCCTAGGCTCACGAGTGACGATTTTGAGGATTTTATGGGCAAGAGCGATATTCAGCCATCTGACAATGCTGGTTACAAAAATGTCGATTTTGAGGATTTTATGGGCAAGAGCGATATTCAGCCATCCGACAATGCTGGTTACAAAAATGTCGGTTTTCAGGATTTTATGGGCAAGAGCGGTATTCAGCCATCTAACGTGCAGGCACTTGAACTTGGGACACCAACTTTGGGTACAGTTAAGGATGCTGCTCAATTATCAAAGTTAGGAATCAAAGGTACCAAGGTTGGCGACATAGTTTTACTAACATTACTGGATGACGGCACGCTTAAAATATCTGTCATTGATGTGAAGCAGGAAAAGGTCATCCTGCTTAAGAAATAAAGCCTGTCATTCCTGTGGAGCGAAGCGGAGACAGGAATCTCATGATAATTTGAGAACAACATTTTACAAAAGCGAGATCCCTGCCGTCGCAGGGATGACATAGGAGAAACAGAAAATGAAAAAAATATTATTACTTTTACTTTTCATCTCATTGATTGCACCCGCAATTTTTCATGCAGCGCCACTCGCAGATATTTCTGCCGGCTACGAGGATTTTTACAGCCAGAGCGGTATTCAGCCATCCGACGTGCAGGCGCTTGAGCTTGGGGCACCTACTTTAGGCACAGTCATGGATGTTGCTTAATTGACAAAGTTAGGCATTAAAGATACAAAGGTTGGAGACACGGTTTTATTAACATTAATGGATGACGGCAAGCTTAAAATATCTGTCATTGATGTGAAGCAGGAAAAGATTGTTCAGCTTAAGAATAAAGATTCTAAGTTGATGGATTAAACAGAGATTCCTGCCTGCGCAGGAATGACACTCTATTTTTGTCATTCCTGTGGAGCGAAGCGGAGACAGGAATCTCATGATAATTTGAGAACAACATTTTACAAAAGCGAGATCCCTGCCGTCGCAGGGATGACA
>JAIORP010000214.1 GCA_021108075.1 Candidatus Omnitrophota bacterium
TTAAGTATAATTATACCAATTCCATTAAATAATGACCAACACCAATTCTGCTTTTCAGAATTAAGATAGAGCAGTTTATTAATGGATTTGGTATTATTAAGGAAATGAAAACACGCGTTTGAATAAATGTTGTTATCACTGAGCGTTATCGCGCAAATAAAAAAAGGGATGCTATCTAATAAAGATAGCATCCCGAAAATTTAAGAGTGCCTTTTTAAGCGCGTTTTCTTCTGATCAGTCCCGCGGCCAATGGCATGCCGCCGAAAATAAACAACGCGGTGCTGATGGGTTCCGGTGTCACAGACAGGGCCTGTGTAAATGTCGCTGAATCACCGTATGCCGTTAAAAAGCTAGACCGAACGGTCCAATCGCCTGTTTTGCCGACACCGGCATCTGTCCATTCATAGCTGCTGTATGGAGAAGTAAGGGCGATCCAGATTTCGTCGTCTGACGTGACATTGCCGGAGGACGCGAAATAAATCGTTGAATCGGCCGGATCATTGTCATCCCAGTAGGAATTTAAACTGAATGACTCATTCGCCTGGAGACCATCAATTTTGAGGTACAAATAGGGCGTGTCGTTGTGGAGCCCGGAGTACGTATCATAAATACCGTCTCCATTCGTGAAATAGGACGAAAACCCGGTGATCGCCCAGGCACTTGAACAAAATGTTAAACTCAGCAGGACAGTGATTGCCATTAAATATTTTTTCATTATAATCTGCCTTTCTATAATTAGTTCATATTATTTTCGATGAATTTAATCCCTTTTTGAATCTGCACTACATTTTAGTCAGTAATAATAAAAAGTCAAGTAATAATTCAGGGAAGTTTTAGTGAGTTTGTCCGCGCGCCAGAATGTGCCATGACATCAGGCGCCCGTCGGTGCGGGGCATTTCAGAAACAGACGGGATCCATTAAACGGTATTATTAAGGAAATGAAAACACGCGTTTGAATAAATGTTGTTATCACTGAGCGTTATCGCGCAAATAAAAAAAGGGATGCTATCTAATAAAGATAGCATCCCGAAAATTTAAGAGTGCCTTTTTAAGCGCGTTTTCTTCTGATCAGTCCCGCGGCCAATGGCATGCCGCCGAAAATAAATAACGCGGTGCTGATGGGTTCCGGTGTCACAGACAGGGCCTGTGTAAATGTCGCGGAATCACCAAATGCCGTTAAAAAGTTAGACCGGATGGTCCAATCGCCTATTTTGCCGACACCGGCGTCTGTCCATTCATAGCTGCTGTATGGAGAAGTGAGGGCGATCCAGATTTCGTCTGACGTGACATTTCCGGAGGACGCGAAATAAATCATTGAATCGGCCGAATCATTGTCATCCCAGTAGGAACTTAAACTGAATGACTCATTCGCCTGGAGACCATCAATTTTAAGATACAAATAGGGCGTGTCATCGCGAAGCCCGGAGTACGTATCATAAATGCCGTCTCCATTCGTGAAATAGGACGAAAACCCGGTGATCGCCCAGGCACTTGAACAAAATGTTAAACTCAGCAGGACAGTGATTGCCATTAAATATTTTTTCATTATAATCTGCCTTTCTATAATTAGTTCATATTATTTTCGATGAATTTAATCCCTTTTTGAATCTGCACTACATTTTAGTCAGTAATAATAAAAAGTCAAGTAATAATTCAGGGAAGTTTTAGTGAGTTTGTCCGCGCGCCAGAATGTGCCATGACATCAGGCGCCCGTCGGTGCGGGGCATTTCAGAAACAGACGGGATCCATTAAACGGTATTATTAAGGAAATGAAAACACGCGTTTGAATAAATGTTGTTATCACTGAGC
>JAIORP010000140.1 GCA_021108075.1 Candidatus Omnitrophota bacterium
TTCTATATCTACCTATTTTACCCGAAGAACTCAAAAAAATCCCTGACAAATGCCCCATCTGCAAAAAAAGGCTCCACATAAAACGAACAGACAAAAGAATAGTTAAAACATTGTCAGGTGTAGTAAGGTTCGATATTTGTTCCAGATACTGCAAGGAACACGGTTCATTCAACGAACCTTTGGTTTCGATCGTTAATCGGATATGTCCTGCTGGTCGCAACTTCGACAGCAAAGTAATGATCGCAATCGGAATTTTGCGATGGCATTTCGACTATCAACGAGAAGAGATCCGGAATATTCTTTCAGCGAGGGGGATTCACATCTCGACTGGCAAGATTTCCAACCTGTCTGAAGAGTTTCTGCTGAGGTTCTACGCCCTTCACAAAAGGCATGTACCTCAAATAAGAGCCTCTTTTGAAAAACGGGGTGGTGTAAGGCTTCATCTGGACGGAACCGGAGAGGCAGGCAACGAAATTGTGTTTATGGCAAAAGAAGGTGAGACTGGGATCACTATGGATGCTCAAGTCATCCCAACGGAAAGTAAAAAGTACGTAAAGACTTTTCTGCAAGCGTTGAACTCGTTATACGGAACTCCAATCGTTGTCGTTAGAGATATGAGCAAACAAATTCGTGATGCTGCAACTGAGGTTTTTCCAGGGGCGGGGCAGCAAATATGTCACTACCATTTCGTCAAGAACCTTGGAAAAGTTGTTTTCAAAGAGAGATACGCCGCGTTCCGAAAAAACGTTGTGGGAATGCGAATTCTAAGTCAACTCAAAAGAATGAAAGCCGATATCGAAACTATGGCATGTCCCGACTCTGAAAACGTTTTAGTCATCGCAGAACGCAAATGGATCACTCTTGCGATAGAACATCTGCTTATTAGCCGTGATCGGAGCTCTAATTATCCTTTCGTTCTACCATACCTTGAAATCATGAACAGAGTTTTAGAGGTTAAAAACATGAACAGAAGAATCCTTGAGTGGAATGCATCTTATAACCTTGATATTTTTGAAATAGTTGAGTTTTCTAATAAATTGGATGCAATTACTGGTAATGCAGATGTTAACACCAAATATACTAACATTAAAGAGATATGGGGCTGGTTTGAAATGGTGAGGACAACTCTGCGGGTTGGCAGGCACCTGAGTCAGAATGGATGTGAGACGGCGCCCACCAACGCTCAAAAAATGAAAGAAGACATGGTGGCGACTCTTGCTGATATTGATAATGCTGGTAAGACCCATGGAGGTGAGCTCCTCCGGGCAGCAAGACAGATAACGAAAAATTGCAGACAACATGCGGACGAGCTTTTCGTGGAAGTGAAAGACCATTTTGGAAATGTAGTGGAAATCATGCGGGACAACAATATCGAAGAGCGGGGACACAGATGGAGCAGAATGCACATACGGAGACGGACCGGAAGAACAAGAACAACAAATGAAATGGCTCATTACGGCGCACTAACAGCGATTTTTTCAAATATGGAGAACGAGACGTATGTGAAGGAGGTATTATCAGACGTGAAAGACTTTATTCGGGAGATTCAGGATATAACGCCAGAAGAGATCCGTAGATCAAGGGATCTGATAAGACCGTACATGCGCAAGGAAATGGTGCGCTCTGATGCCAAAAGAATGGAAATTCTGGAGGAGTTTGTAGACTTGCTCGAAGTTGGATGCTCGGTCGAGGGGTGGCTTTTCAAACTTAACTTTTCCAACGCCATAATGACGCCATAG
>JAIORP010000131.1 GCA_021108075.1 Candidatus Omnitrophota bacterium
ATATCACCAGCGCCTGTTCATAGTACTCTATTGCCTTTTCTACCTGCCCCAGATGGCTGTATGCAATCCCAAGGTTTCCGAGGGCGTTTACTTCTCCCCACCTATTGCCTGTTTCTTTTGATATGACCATCGCCTGTTCATGGTACTCTATTGCCTTTTCTACCTGTCCTAGATGGCTATATGCATTCCCGAGGTTTCCGAGTTCGTTTCCTTCTCCCCGCCTATCGCCTATTTCTTTTGCAATCACCATCGCCTGTTCATAGTACTCTATTGCCTTTTCTACCTGCCCCATATTTCTGTATGCAATCCCGAGGTTTCCGAGTTGGTTTCCTTCTCCCCGCCTATTGCCTATTTCTTTTGATATCACCAGTGCCTGTTCATGGTACTCGATTGCTTTTTCTACCTGCCCCAGATGGCTATATGCAATCCCGAAGTTTCCGAATTGGTTTCCTTCTCCCCGCCTATCGCCTATTTCTTTTGAAATCACCAGAGCCTGTTCATGGTACTCGATTGCTTTTTCTACTTGCCCCAGATCGCTATATGCCAACCCGAGGTTTCCGAGGACAGATCCTTCTCCCCGCCTATCGCCGATTTCTTTTGAAATCACCAGCGCCTGTTCATGGTACTCGATTGCCTTTTCTACCTGCCCCAGATCGGTGTATACAATCCCGAGGTTTCCGAGGCGATTTCTTTCTCCCCGCCTATCGCCGATTTCTTTTGCAATCACCAGAGCCTTTTCATAGTATTCTATTGCTTTTTCCACCTGCCCCAGATCGGTGTATGCATTCCCAAGGTTTCCAAGGCGATCTCCTTCTCCCTGCCTATTGCCTATTTCTTTTGCTATCACCAGCGCAGGTTCAAGGTACTCTATTGCCTTTTCTACCTGCCCCAGATCACTGTATGCATTGCCGAGGTCTCCAATGGCGTTTCCTTCTCCCCGCCTATCGCCAATTTCTTTTGCAATCACCAGCGCCTGTTCATAATACTCTATTGCCTTTTCTACCTGCCCCAGATCACTGTATGCATTGCCGAGGTTTCCAAGGGCGTTTTCTTCTCCCCGCTTATTGCCTGTTTCTTTAGCTATGACCAACGCTTGTTCATGGTACTCGGCTGCTTTTTCTACCTGTCCCAGATAGGTGTATGCAATCCCGAAGTTTCCTAGGTTGTTTCCTTCTCCCCGCCTATCGCCAATTTTTTTTGATATCACCATCGCCTGTTCATGGTACTTGATTGCCTTTTCTACCTGCCCCAAATTTAAGTATGTATTCCCGAGGTTTCCGAGGGCGTTTCCTTCTCCCCGCCTATTGCCAATTTTTTTAGCTATCACCATCGCCTGTTCATGGTACTCTATTGCTTTTTCTACCTGCCCCAGATCGGTGTATGCAATCCCGAGGTTTCCGAGGTGATTTCCCTCTCCCCGCCTATCGCCAATTTTTTTAGCTATCACCATCGCCTGTTCATGGTACTCTATTGCTTTTTCTACCTGCCCCAGATCGGTGTATGCAATCCCGAGGTTTCCGAGGGCGTTTCCTTCTCCCTGCCGATCTCCTATTTTTTTTACCATCACCAGTGCCTGTTCAAGGTACTCTATTGCTTTTTCTACCTGCCCCAGATTTCTGTATGCACTGCCGAGGTTTCCGAATACAACACTATGACTTTGCGGATTGTCTAAAAGAGATATATCGTTAAAATGGTCTTCTGGTAATAAATCAAGGTATAAATCAATAAGTGTTCT
>JAIORP010000065.1 GCA_021108075.1 Candidatus Omnitrophota bacterium
ATGCAATTTTACTTTGATCAGGACGGAAATTATTTGGAAGAATATCCGGTTTATTGATCAGCGACAATTATAATACCCACCTGACGACAATTAAAATTCCCGAAATATAAAAATTAAAAAAGTGGTAAGGCTATCCGAATTCTCAATAGAAAGGAGAGGTTTGGATGGTAACGGACCAACAAGTAAGGAGGTTATTCAAATTGAGTAAAACAGAAAAGAATTTCGGGATAGCAGCGATGAAAGCAGGAATGGATGAAAAAACAGCGCGTAAGTATCGCAGATCCGGCAAGTTACCCAGTGACTTGAAACAAGAACACACATGGCGGACACGCAAAGATCCATTTGAAGATGTTTGGGAAGGTATGAAATCAATGTTAGAAATCAATCCGGGATTAGAAGCCAAGACCTTGTTCGAGGATCTTCAACGCAGAAATCCTGGTAGATTTGCTGACGGACAACTTAGGTCTTTACAGCGCCGTATTAAAAATTGGAGAGCTGTAGAGGGGCCACCCAAAGAAATCTTTTTCAGTCAAATTCACAGGCCTGGAGAGTTGTGCCAATCGGATTTCACCCATATGAACAAACTGGGAGTAACCATCAGCGGTGTTCCATTTGATCATATGATCTATCACTTTGTTTTGACATATTCCAACTGGGAGGCGGGAACCATCTGTTTTTCAGAAAGCTTTGAGAGTCTGAGTCAGGGGCTTCAAAATGCTTTGTGGGAACTGGGAGGCGTACCTGGCAAACACCGTACTGACTGTTTAACCACCGCAGTGAATAAAGCCAGCCATCCAGAAGAATTTACCCAGAGATATAAGGAGCTTGTCGATTACTATAGAATAACTCCCTGTAAAACAAATCCGAACAGTCCAAATGAGAACGGCGATGTGGAACAACGAAATTATCGTTTCAAAAAGGCAGTGGATCAGACCCTGCTTTTAAGGGGGAGCCGGGACTTTGAAGATCGAAGTGCATATGAAGAATTTTTACGCAAGTTATTTAAGCAGTTAAATGCCGGTCGTAAAAAACGTTTCATACAGGAAGAGGCTGTTTTACACAGATTACCCAAACGTCGGATTGATTCATGTAAACGAGAAAAAAAGAAGGTCGGTCCCAGCAGTACCATACGGGTAAATCATAATGTCTATTCTGTAGACAGCAGGCTGATAGGTGAAAATATCCAGGTCCGTTTGCATATGGATCGGTTGGAGATATGGTACGGTCAGAAGAAGATTGATACCTTGCCAAGACAGCGCGGTGAAGGGAAACATAAAATTAATTACCGGCATATTATTGACAGCCTGATTCGAAAACCAGGTGCATTTGAAAATTACCGTTATTATGATGCACTGTTCCCTACCAGTCGGTTCCGAATCGCTTATGACAGCCTGAAAAAACGTTATACTCAAAGAAGTGCTGTTAAAAAGTATCTGAACATTTTATATATGGCTGCCAAAGAGAGTGAAAGCTTAGTTGACAACACCTTGCGGATTTTAATTGATAAAGACATGGATATTTGTGATGAGCAACTTGAGATACTTATGCAGTCTGAAGAATCCGTTGCTACCGATATCGACATCCCGGAAGTTAATTTGACCGACTATGACCAGCTGCTGCAGGAGGTGATGCCATGTTGAGTGATCAGGAACAGATCGT
>JAIORP010000039.1 GCA_021108075.1 Candidatus Omnitrophota bacterium
TACAGAAATGCTTTTAGAAGAAACGCAGAAGCATCCCACAATACTCGGAGGAATGCGATGGGAATTAAAACCAGTGAAAACCGTTGCAGAAGGAAAACAGAGATATGATATAAATATGTATCCTGATGAGCATGTAAATATTTTACAGTTGTCCAAAACATTAGAAGAAACACGAAAATTTTGCATACGATTACTTGCCAACTCAGGTTTAGATGATGACTACCTAAAACCTTCTAATGTTGAAATCTGGTTAGACTATCTTGAGATTACAATACCCAATATCAATAGAGAAATAACAAAGGCATGCAGAGATATGTTTAATAAAGAGTTTGGAATGGAACAAATATACTCAAGAAAATTTAAAAAAATATCCAAACCAGACGATGACAAAATCCTGTTTAGATTTGGCTTTGGTATTTTATCATCTTTTGTGATAGATTGGCACACTGAAAAACAAAACAGCTCAAATAGATTGGATCGATGCGACCAATTTTCAAAAGCTGCCATAACTCATGCACTTTCTGGAAACTACCAAAAAGGCGAAAAACTTTTAAATGAAGTCTATGGATTATTCAGCATAGATCGGAATTCTGATATGCCCATGCAGTTCAGTAACTACATACAAAACAACGAAAAAGATTTGACTTCTTACTTAACAAAAAGCCATCCAATGGCATTTATGTCCATCAATCACTACGTTCAACTTAAAAAAGACGTTGAATTTTTTATAGATAAATACAATATGTTTCAAAATATTGGAAAACTTGTAGAAACTGCGATTGAATCGCAAACAATAGAACTCATTGAAAATATACGCATAAAATTAACACGTCTTGGAGTATACGAAGTAAAGGATCTGTCTTATCTGGATGATGTTTGCCATAGCATATCACTATTTTTCAGTGCTCAATACAGAAAAAACCTACAGTCGTAATGAAATTATAAAATTAGAAAAAAATATGCCTTACAATAAACATTAATAACCAGATCCTATAGCCTTGAAGAATATGAAAAAAAAGAGATTTAGCCAAAACGTCAGAACCAGACATAACCACAACACCTACAATTGACAGGACAATATTTGTTGTGCATGACCAAAACAATCGGGGACAACGAGACATTCACAATATGATTCATTTGTAAAGATGGATAACAAAGAGGCAATAATTTCAATTGATAAGAGATGAAAAACTGCTGCCAACATTATATTAGTATCGTCATCAAGCAACGCAAAGAACGCATATCTTGATAAAATAATAGAATCAAGCATCCTCCAGATGCCTTCGGACCTCTGGTCCGAGGTCCGTGACGAAAGCTCCATCCTCAACCCACCTACAGCACTCAAAAACCTTTAACCCAATAACGCCCAATATGCTATTATGCATAAAATTGCCAAAATTGACAAATTTGGGAGAATCTCAATTCCTGCCAAAATGAGGGAAGCCCTCTGCCTGAAAGAATCCACTGCAGTATACATAGAAAACAGGGACAACGAACTCATCATACGCCCAATCCACACCAAAACTCCCGATGCTGTAAAGAAAATCTCTAATATGAACCTCCCGGTAGACGATTGGGAAACCATGGAACAGGAGATAGAATCAGGTGCTGTCAATGAATGAATATTTCATTGAC
>JAIORP010000165.1 GCA_021108075.1 Candidatus Omnitrophota bacterium
CGATGGACATGGAAGACGGGATCACCTGTCGACCAGACTGTACCGTAACCTGTGGGGATGGTATTTGTCAGGCGGATGAAGGTCACGTCCTTTGTCAGACGGATTGTCCGTCACCAACCTGTGGGGATGGCTTCTGTTCGGCGATGGACATGGAAGACGGGATCACCTGTCGACCAGACTGTACCGTAACCTGTGGGGATGGTATTTGTCAGGCGGATGAAGGTCACGTCCTTTGTCAGACGGATTGTCCGTCACCAACCTGTGGGGATGGCTTCTGTTCGGCGATGGACATGGAAGACGGGATCACCTGTCGACCAGACTGTACCGTAACCTGTGGGGATGGTATTTGTCAGGCGGATGAAGGTCACGTCCTTTGTCAGACGGATTGTCCGTCACCAACCTGTGGGGATGGCTTCTGTTCGGCGATGGACATGGAAGACGGGATCACCTGTCGACCAGACTGTACCGTAACCTGTGGCAATGGTCTTTGTGAACCTGATGAAGGCCATGCGCTCTGTCAAATGGATTGTCCGTCACCTTTGTGCGGTGATGGGTATTGTTCAGCCATCGACGGGGAAGACAGTATTACCTGTCAACCGGATTGTGGCACAGGTTTCGTCTCGTTGCTGGAGGCTGTGATGACACCGGATGCGGTTACTCATAGTTCGTATACGATTAACTTCGTCGAATCATTTGCGCAAACACCGATTGTTTTAGCTGCCATGGTTACGACAGACGGTGGTGATGCTGCTGCGACACGTATCACGAGTGTCAGTGAGGCACAAATGCAATTGTTCATCGAGGAAGAAAAATCAAGAGACGCAGAGATCAGCCATACAACGGAAGTCGTTGGTTTCATCGCGCTTGAAGAGGGTGATATCCAAAATGATGTTGGCGTTGTTATTGGTGAATCAGGCCGGACGTCAGCTTCACAGGCGAACGGAAATCAATGGCATACGGTTGCTTTGGATAATAATTATACAGATCCAGTTGTGATCATGAATACCACGACTCAAAATGATGCGGAACCATGTCATATTCGAATCCGAAATGTAACACCGACATCTTTCGAATATCAGATTGAAGAGTGGGATTATCAGGATCAAGCTCACGGGCTTGAATCAATGACATACATTGTTATGGAAAAGGGTGCGCATCAACTTTTCAATGGCGATGCTGTTGTCGTTGGCACTGCTTCGGTCAAACATCGCTGGATAACTGTTAGTTTGTTGCAACCGTTTGGTCAGGCACCGTTGGTTCTGACGCAGTCACAAACACGCAATGGCGGTGACGCTATTGTCACACGTGTTCGGGCTGTTTCTACGACGACCTTCCGGGTCAAACTACAAGAGCAGGAATCTAAAGGAAGTCACGTGTTTGAAACAATCGGTTATATCGCGATTCAGCAATAATATAATTCGATGTTTGTGTTTTAAAAGGTGGTGGACATTCATTTCGTGTTCGCCACCTTTTTTTTGATTGAATCATATATGAAAAAGATCACTAGTGTCCCAATATAACCTGTTTAATTTCAAGCAGTTATAAAATTACGGTTTTGATTTTTGTGAACTTTGTTAACGTCTCGACGACATCATAAAATAATATCATTTAAATGCGCGTAA
>JAIORP010000195.1 GCA_021108075.1 Candidatus Omnitrophota bacterium
CACCAAATAATGAAAGATCCAGGTCATTCGTATTCGGGGTAGCCAGGCTCGGAGCTGGTAAATCAGCGATTAAATATAAGTTACCAACAGGCCTGCCACGCGTGGTCCGCCCTAAACCCCAATCAATATCGATGCTAGAATTGTTTACGTCAGAATCAAAAGCGCATATTCCCCCTCCTTCACCACAGGGATCACAACCGACAGTGACAGTAACTTGCCTCTGGCAACTACCGTAAGAAGGATTATTTACGGATACAGTTAATTTTCCTTCTCCTGAAATATCACTGATTACAGCTTTTTTTCCCTGGATTCCATCAGGAGTAATCGTCGCTTTAGCTGTGCTGTCATGGCCCGGAGTGATTTGCCATTGCAGAGTATCGCCCTGATCAACCCATGTTTGAGCATATATTCCAGACGTGTCCCCAGGAAGTATATATTTGTCATCTTGAATCAAGTTAATTCCACAATCAAAAGTGAAATTGTCTGAGCCAGCTATATCATAATATCTAAAATAATATCCATAATTTTGAATATAAATGTTGTGCCAGGGAGCTGGCATATCAAAAGTAGCTCTAACTAATCCCTGAGAACCATTATATTGCATGTAAGTAGCATAAGGTAGCTGGGGATTGGGTATATTAGGGATATCAAATTCAATGTAATTATTATTTGGATCCGTTGTTGAATGCTGGAAATAACCCTGCACATCTTGAATATTGATATTTTGAACATCCGGATTCAATATGAGAATATTTTCGTAGTTAGGATATGTGTGTGTCGCCTGGCCTATAAAAGTGACTTTCCCAACTTTTCGAAACAATTCATAAGTTACGACACCATTGCTTTCTGTCGGATTTTGCGCGTACACGTCCCAACTTACTGTAATGTTATAATCAACACGCCAATTATTGTAACCATCGGTTGCCGCTTTATGAGAAGAACCGGAACCTTGAAAATGAATAACTTTCAGTTTGGCTGTTTGGTATGCATATGTTGTAGATAACCATTGATAATTAATATAAGAGGAAAGTTTAACATAAATAGGGACGCCCTCGAGAGGGATATTTGATACCTCGTAATAAGTGCTGGTCGTTTCTCCACTATCAGCGATATCGCTACCATTTATAGTGGTCCCAACCGTTAAGCGATACATCGTAGCATTTACTCCATCGTCCCAATCGAATTCAATAGTAGCTAAATCTAAAGTTGAATCAGGCGCCGGGCTTAACATTTTCGCAGTAACATACTGCGACGGTGTTTCTGTAACGACATTGGACACAGGGCTATCGCCGCCGGCATTTCGCGCAACAACTCGGAATTGGTATTCCGTCCCATTAGTTAAATTAGGGACATTCGCTCCAGGGATTGCATCATCGTTATGGGTTAAATTAAATTGTCCACTTGCTACTGTACCGTATTGCACATCATACGCCGTAATCGGCGAGCCATTATCATCCGGCATGCTCCAGGTTAGATCAACCGACTGATCATTAGGCGTAGCTGTTAAGTCCCAGACAGCATCAGGGGCTTGCTCAGTATTATTGACCGTGATCATTATTGTTTCCGTGTCTGTGTCCGTACCATCATCGACAGTAAACAATACGTCATA
>JAIORP010000127.1 GCA_021108075.1 Candidatus Omnitrophota bacterium
TCTCAGGCTACTGAGGTTGCATTGACCATAGCTTGTCCCAACCGCAGCAGAGCTGCGGGGTATAACGAATACGATAAATTATTCATATCCAACAAACCTCGGCTCTGTCAGCTTTCTATGGAATTCCGGCCTACTGATAACACCAGCTATAATTTTAGCTGCCTTAAGCCCTTCCGCTACTGGAAGCCCCCACACATTCCTCCCATAAATTCCTCCTTCAGCTCCTGCTTTCATTACTATTTCCGTTTGCTTTTCCATAGCCTCAGTTGGATTACCTGGCAGCTTCGGACCGCCGGAAAAAATAACTAAGGAATGAGGAGCAGCCTGCACAACAAGGCTTGCCCTAAATGACTCCTGTGCTACTGTTAATGTGGTTTCAGGATCTTTTGGTTCCAGATATTTATAAGCAATCATACTTGAATTACCTTTTGCAAGCTTTTCTATATAGGCATCATAGGCCCTTCGATTGTCAGGTTTTACCTTTTTTGGGAACTTTGTTTTGATTATATCTGCCCCTAATAATCCGGAAGCAATCGAAACAGCATAATGGGTCCAATATAAACTATCTGCTTGTGTAATACCTTCAAACTCACCATCTTTATCCTTTAATGTATTTTTCTCATTGAGGCCGGGACCCCGTGCATACGCCCATACTACCGCTATTAATCCCATTTTATGAGCCTGCCTGATAATCTCTGCTGCTCTCTCAAAATCGGCTTTAACATGGGGACCGCCAGGGTAGATAGTGAGGCCAATAGCAGATGCTCCGTACATTAAAGCATCCTCAATGGCGCCAACTGTTGACATTATTCCTGCACTTTGCGGTTGTGACATATGACCGTCAATTTTATAGATCAAAGGAATATCTGGTCTGAACAAGTGCTTTGATTGTCTAATATTTCCCGGATGCAGGACATATCCGGAAAAATTGCCGCTATTCACTAATTCTGCTATAGCTCTAATGTCTGCGGAACCTTTTCCTTTCAGATTAATCTCTTCAGCAGTTGCGTTGTCTCTTTCCCATAAAAATTCATGGCCAGGTCCATGCTCTGAGCTTTTCTGATCAAAGGGCATGAAAAGTGCTGTGCCGTTTCCCGGACCATGGGCATAAAACATTTGGTAAAGATTTGCTTCAACCCCTGCTTCTAAAAAACGCATCCTCTCCAAATTTGGTCGCACAGCTACATTTTTTTCAACATCTATTTTTACTTCTATTTCATCTATGTGTTTATTAGAACTCATTAATGTTTGAATGGAATCCATTTTTATACCCCTATTCTTCTTAATTATCATTTGTTTTATTTGTTAAATGTTTCTATCGTTAGCAGTTATTGGAATTAATTATTTTAGTGTGTAGATCAATATTATCGGCCAGCTCATCTCTCAGATCTCCGCCCTGGAAATTGAACCGATGGGAGGCATCAATAGCAAAAGAAGTAAAACCCGCATCTATCTGGCCGCTCACCAAAACAATTCCGGGATTGGCCGCCAGTATAATACTATTCTTATCCTTCAGGCTGTTAAACAACAAAGCACCGGATTTAGGTCCAAGATCTACATCGTTCA
>JAIORP010000091.1 GCA_021108075.1 Candidatus Omnitrophota bacterium
CGAAGTATCATAGACCTCATCCACAACAAAGCGCAGGTCACAGTCCCCTTTCCAGAACCCCTCCACCACATCAAGCGGCAGGATATCCAGGTCCTCCTCTCAGTTGCCACCCGTCCCGACCAGGTAGAAAGCATCAATAGTTGGATATCGGGCATTTGTAAGGATTACCCTAGTATTATTCCACTGGGGGCCATGCATCCTGAACATCCGGACCCGGAAGCGGAGATTCTGTGGATGCGGCAGCCTGAATAAAGGGAATAAAATTTCATGGTCACCGACCCCGGTCTGGCAAGACTGAGGCATCGGTGTGGGTGCAATGTGATTGTATATAATATTGTTGTATTTACAAACTCTTATCTTTAGAGGGTTCTAATTAGAATTCACTTTGAATAAGGATATAACAACTCTTAAGGAATTTATTGATGAAAATGTTAATTTAATAACAGCTGCTGGTGTATTTGGAGCCTTAACTGTTTATTTTTCATCTTCTGATATTTATAAGGAAAATATCCTTCTTTTATTTCTATTAAGTATAATTTTTCTTATATTATGTTTCGAATTGGGAGATAATTTGCCACATTGGAATCATTCATCTCGAAATCTAAAAATTTTTTTAGCTAGCTTCCTAATTATTACAATGAATATTTACATTAGAATTGTTTTTCAAATGGGTGAAATCATAAATCTTTATCTAAAGTGGATATTGGCGTTTATTTATCTTTTGGGAATTGATTACTTATTACATAAGTTAAAGTTGGTAAAGAAAATAGAGCATTTAATTACTATTAGTACTGAAAAAAGTATTGTTTTAGGCTTCATTGCGATAATGAGCTTATTTTTAATTATCTTTATTTTATTATTTTTGCTAGTGTCACTCACTGAAGATTATATGAGGCTCTGGCATTCCAGAGTATATTCGTCATTTTTTGATTTATGAGATTGTTAAGGCGTGTATTTATAAAAAATTCATTTATAAACCATTTAATATAAATTTTAAGTAAAATCTAACTATTCTAGTTGTTTAGGTTCACATTATTGCTAAAAATCCAAAAATAACAAAAATTAGGATCTAATCGTAACGTATTCATTAGTACTTATCTTAAATGCATTTCGATACAGTTGAATTAATTCTTTTGAGTTGGTGCATACATTGTATCAAAAATTGCCTAAAATACCCTCAATCCAAACCCTTATAATGAAATTTTAGAAAAACTGACCCTTTATAGGTGTTTATTGGCATTTTAAAGCTGTTACATCCATTTTGCCAGAGGCTCATATACGCAACTTTTTAACAATGCCAATTATTTAGTCATAAACATTGTTTTTTTATTCAAAGGATGTACACGATTGTCTATATCAGCAGTCACGTTATACTTCGTACAAATGTAACGAGGCCTGTATATATTGTTTTTAGATATATTTCATATTAGATTTATACATATTATAAACTGAAATACCTGCTATAGGAGATTTAAATCACATTTAACAATATGTGATTTATCTTATTAATTTTTCGATATTGCCACCC
>JAIORP010000180.1 GCA_021108075.1 Candidatus Omnitrophota bacterium
TCAGGACAAGAAAATAAGAAGAGTTTGGCATGAAAGCGCATTCACGGGAGAAGATGGTGGAAGGTTAAAGTAATGTCTCAAAAAAAACACAGCGCTATTTGCAATTCAGTTGAAAAGAAGAGAGAAAGGGTTTTTATCAAAATGACAGAAAATCCATTTTATGCCACATACCTCTGGCGCAACTCTATTGCAGAAGGTGAATAAAATCTTTTACCCAAACTTCAGATACACCCACAAGACAGTCAAAAATCTCGTTAACATAGCCTCAGCCAGGGAGACCATTCTTAACGCCTATCTCGTGCCAAAATGGGAAATCTCGCTCAGGAGAGATGCACTGATAAGGGCAGCACATGCATCCACAGCAATAGAAGGAAATCCGCTAACCTTAGAAGAAGTCAGCCAGCTTGCCCAGGGTAGAAAAGTCACAGCAACAAGAAAAGCGCAGCAGGAAGTGATGAATTATCTTAAAGTCTTACAAAAAATAGAAAAGTATCAGGAGCAGAATAAGATAACTGAAAAAACTGTATTGAAATTGCAGAAGGATATAACAAAAGAAACTTTAGAATATCCTGAACATGAGGGGAAATATAGAGAACTTCAGGTATATGTTGGTAGCAGGATAACAGGGGAAGTTATTTTTATGCCTCCGGCCCCCGAAGAAGTACCGGAGTTGATGGGCGATTTCATAGAATGGCTCAACTCAAGCGTCTCATCCCAGCTCAGCCCTGTCCTTGTCGCAGGTATATCCCATTATGAATTTGTAAGAATCCATCCTTTTGTTGATGGTAATGGCAGGACAGCGAGGGCATTAGCTACGCTTATCCTTTATCTCAGGGAATTTGACATTAAGAAATTTTTTGCACTTGATGACTATTACGATAGCGAAAGACACGCATACTACCACGCTTTAAAATCAGTCGAACAGAAAACGCTTGATCTTACAGACTGGCTTGAATACTTTACAGATGGCGTTCTTCTTTCCATCGCAAAGGTAAAAGAAAAGGCACTGCAACTTTCTCTGGAAAAACATAAAAAAGAGTCTAAAGGACAGATTGCGCTCACAGAAAAACAAATGAAAATTATGGAAAATATAATTTCTAATGGGCAAATAACAAGCGGGGAAATCCAAAATATGTTTAAAATATCACGGCAGGCAGCGCATAAGGAAATTATAAAGCTAACCGAAATAAATCTTATTGAGAAAAAAGGTGCTGGTAAGGCAATATATTATGCCATTAAATAGGTTGACGCAAAGGTTGACGCAAAGGTTGACGCAAGATTGCTGGAAGAAACTTGAAAAACGAAACGACCCCGATTACTTCGACTCCCCGGAAAAACAAGCCCGTGTAAAAACCAATGAATACCAGCTCGACCAGATCGTCTACAAACTATACGGCCTGACCACCAAAGAGATCGCCATCGTTGAGAATTTTAATAAAGAAAATTAAACGAATCAAAAAGAAGGTTACATAAATGGATGAACAAATAATCGAAATAAGAGAGA
>JAIORP010000004.1 GCA_021108075.1 Candidatus Omnitrophota bacterium
AATTCTGCTTTTCTCGACGATTTAGCGAGAATATCAGAATTAAGATAGAACAATTTATTAATGGATTTGGTATAATCAAATATTTGATATTTTGAAGCACCGGAAGATATCGGTTTATTCATTTAACAGCATTCCATTAATTTGTTTAATATTATCATGTGATTCCAAAAAGTTGTTAAGTGCCAAACTATTCTTTCTTTACTTTCTTATTCTTCAAACAATTACTATTGAAAGGAATGTAAATATGCTATATTTTTTTGGAATAAATTTTCAAAATAGCACTCGCCGTTTAGCTTTTATCACATTGACAGCATTAAGCCTGTTGTTGATGTTTCATGTTGTCGACGCTGCGGCTGTAAATTGTGGGGATGGCATCTGTCAAACAGATGAAGGTTATGCGGTCTGTCCTGCTGATTGCCCCTCACCGAATTGCGGCGATGGATTCTGTTCGGCCATGGACAATGAAAATGGCACGACCTGTCAACCGGATTGTTCATTAACGTGTGGCGATATGGTCTGTCAGGCTGATGAAGGATACACGTTGTGTGAGGTAGATTGTCCTTCACCAAATTGCGGCGATGGATTCTGTTCGGCCATGGACAATGAAAATGGGACAACATGTCGCCCTGATTGCGCTTTGACCTGTGGCGATATGGTCTGTCAGGCCGACGAAGGATACACGCTGTGTGAGGTAGATTGTCCTTCACCAAATTGCGGCGATGGATTCTGTTCGGCCATGGACAATGAAAATGGGACAACATGTCGCCCTGATTGCGCTTTGACCTGTGGCGATATGGTCTGTCAGGCCGACGAAGGATACACGCTGTGTGAGGTAGATTGTCCTTCACCAAATTGCGGCGATGGATTCTGTTCGGCCATGGACAATGAAAATGGGACAACATGTCGCCCTGATTGCGCTTTGACCTGTGGCGATATGGTCTGTCAGGCCGACGAAGGATACACGCTGTGTGAGGTAGATTGTCCTTCACCAAATTGCGGCGATGGATTCTGTTCGGCCATGGACAATGAAAATGGGACAACATGTCGCCCTGATTGCGCTTTATCATGCGGAGATAGCATTTGCCAGGTCGGTGAAGGCTATACTCTTTGTGAAGTGGATTGTCCGTCGCCCAATTGTGGGGATGGCTTCTGCTCAGCGATGGATGGGGAAAATAGCACCACTTGCGGTCCTGACTGTGGTGGTAGCGGTTGTGGTGATGGCATTTGTCAACCGGATGAAGGTTACGTAAATTGCCAGGTGGATTGCCCCTCACCGAATTGTGGGGATGGCTTCTGTTCGGCGATGGACATGGAAGACGGGATCACCTGTCGACCAGACTGTTCTGAAACGTGTGGGGACGGTATCTGTCAATCAGATGAAGGCCATGTCGCTTGTCAAATGGATTGCCCCTCACCGAATTGTGGGGATGGCTTCTGTTCGGCGATGGACATGGAAGACGGGATCACCTGTCGAC
>JAIORP010000033.1 GCA_021108075.1 Candidatus Omnitrophota bacterium
ATAGATTCAAGCGAGAAGTTTCAATCCTTGTTTTAGTGGATGTTGGTCTGCGACATTCAAATTGTAATACACAACCCAGTTGTGTTAATGGTTTCAATCCTTGTTTTAGTGGATGTTGGTCTGCGACTTTCAATCTTAGATGCTTCTGATGCACCCCGCATGAGTTTCAATCCTTGTTTTAGTGGATGTTGGTCTGCGACCATGTTACTGGACGCAGGTAGGCAAGCCAACCGCAAGGTTTCAATCCTTGTTTTAGTGGATGTTGGTCTGCGACAGTGCCATTTGTCCGCTTACTTCCCGCATGATTTTATAGTTTCAATCCTTGTTTTAGTGGATGTTGGTCTGCGACACGCGGTTGCCAAGCCACTCCGATCACATGATACAAGTTTCAATCCTTGTTTTAGTGGATGTTGGTCTGCGACTATTGAAGCCTGTAACGACAGCTAAAGAAGCTATAGAGTTTCAATCCTTGTTTTAGTGGATGTTGGTCTGCGACTGGCCTGTGAAATTCTGTGTGGCATTGCTTGCATAAGTTTCAATCCTTGTTTTAGTGGATGTTGGTCTGCGACTCTGAAAGAGCGCTCATTCTGATACACCACCTGGAATGTTTCAATCCTTGTTTTAGTGGATGTTGGTCTGCGACAGCACTGTACGCGCCCGGTCTGGTAAATACTATCAAGTTTCAATCCTTGTTTTAGTGGATGTTGGTCTGCGACTGGCTCAGGTGCAGGCACAACCAAGATGATACTTAGGTTTCAATCCTTGTTTTAGTGGATGTTGGTCTGCGACATTTATCGGAGAAATGTAATCTATAAGCATCTGGTGTTTCAATCCTTGTTTTAGTGGATGTTGGTCTGCGACTATGTTTATTGTGTTCATATTAATTCACCATTTTAGTTTCAATCCTTGTTTTAGTGGATGTTGGTCTGCGACATTCGCTTATATGGTCTGTCTGCGGTTCAATTATAGTTTCAATCCTTGTTTTAGTGGATGTTGGTCTGCGACACACAGGCATGTATCATCTCGATTTATACTTTCGAGTTTCAATCCTTGTTTTAGTGGATGTTGGTCTGCGACCAAAAAAGGAATGTGTGTGCATATTCTTTGATAAGTTTCAATCCTTGTTTTAGTGGATGTTGGTCTGCGACCCACAGGTGAAGAACTTCGAGATGTACTGTTTGGTTGTTTCAATCCTTGTTTTAGTGGATGTTGGTCTGCGACCTTTTAGGTGTTCTAACAATTATTCCACATCCGTATGGTTTCAATCCTTGTTTTAGTGGATGTTGGTCTGCGACAGGACGCCAGCAGATGGGGTATAATGATGAAAGGAGAGTTTCAATCCTTGTTTTAGTGGATGTTGGTCTGCGACACTACACATTTTACCCTGATTTCGGCAAAATATTGCCAATATTACCTTGTTTTTCAAGCATAAAAATCTTGCTGTACTTTTATCAAACCCTATATAAAG
>JAIORP010000014.1 GCA_021108075.1 Candidatus Omnitrophota bacterium
GCGGCCGTGGTCTAGCGGTATGACAGTGGCTTCCCAAGCCTCTAATCCGGGTTCGATTCCCGGCGGCCGCATTTGTTTATTGTCACTACCCCGTAATACAATTCCCGAGCATCAAAAGGATGCTCAGGGGTTTGGCATCTCTGTCGGTGCTATTGCTTTTTGTGTTGATATACAGATTCGGGTATCTAAGAGGGATGAACATGCCGTAACGGCTTTGTTATTATTCATTAAGCCATTTGGCCAATACTTGATTTTTCAGCAACAGCCATATACTCTGCAAATGATTTGGATTCAGGAATAGCTAAATTGTCTTCCAATAATCCCTGTATGTGCATTTCAATAGCTTCATACATATTTTTCTCAGCTTCTTCGCGGGTAGCGCCTGTGGACACACATCCCGGTAGATCCGGTGAATATGCCGAATAATTATTATTTACCTTTTCGATTACTACAAGGAAACGATACATTATCATTTCACCTTCTTCAATTGAGATTGCTTTAATATGCTGTTTAATGTTCCTTCCGACAAATCATCACCTGGATGACCTGCAATTGTCACTCTGCCTGCTTTGGTTGGATGTTTATATTGTTGATGACTGCCTTTTGTAGCAACAAGATACCAACCATCAGCTTTTAGCAATTTTATGATTTCACGTATTTTCATTGTAATTTATCTATGGATATTCAATCGATTTGTAGTTTTACAACAATCTTTTAATAAATTTGTTATATCTGGTCGTTCACCATAAAATACCTTAGTATTAGCATCTTTTGGAAATTCCTTAAACATCTTTTCTTGCAAATCACTTCGAATCTGGTTTATCTTATCCAGTTCTTTGGACAAATTGTTACCATATTTGAGTTTACTATATTTTCCGACTTTGACAATCAGATGAGTTATAAAGTCATTAAGTATTATAAAATCCATTCCTATTTCTTTATATTCATCCATTGTGTGTGATTTCATATTGACACTCCTTATAGTCGTATGTCCAAATATGTTTTTAACCTATATTCCATTTGTCTTTTTTATCACATAAGGAGTGCAGTCCACCTTCTTCTTCTGCACACTTTCCACCCAGTCCACATGCCTGTAGCAGTACGGTATCCGCCCTTCAGTGATACTCTCTGCCAAGCTCTTTGCCCACCATAGAGGTGCTGAGGACGTCGGAGTTGCGATTTTGTGCAATAAACCGGCGGTGCTTGTGCGGCTTTGGTCAGACGGCCGAAGTCACACCTCTGGAGGGCGTGTCCCACTTGCCTTTGGCTCGATGGAACCAAAATGTAAAAAAAATAGCAATATGCGGCCGTTATCTAACGGTATGACAGTGACCTACCATGCCACTGATTCGGGTTCGATTCCCGGCGGCCGCATTTATTGTTGATATTGGGTGTTGCAATGAATTACCGGATATCACAACTGATGTTCACATTTTCGTATTTCTTTTTATTCACCGGTTTTCTAAT
>JAIORP010000145.1 GCA_021108075.1 Candidatus Omnitrophota bacterium
AGAAACGCTATCAAAAGAAATTATTGAATTTTTGTAGATACCTGCGGAAAGTGAGCTCCAATTAATATGATTTTATTTTTGTTCATATGTTCATTGGAAGCATGAAAATTACTTATACTATAATTGTATGCCATACTATTTAATGATTGTTGAACTTTGAAAACATTTGCCAATAAGTAATGATCTGAGCAACAGAGTGTAAAAACAAAACAGTGGATTTGATGTTGTCTCCTGTAGGCCCTTTGTTAAAAACTGCCCGCTCCTATCAGGGCTACAGTATTAAGCAGGCTGCCATGCTGGCAGATGCCGGCACTAGCAGGGCTGCGGTACGGGGCTGGATGCCCTCTGCCTGGCGGATTTTATGCTCCCAGAGGACTAGTTTATTCCTCATCTTCTGGGTTCATTATCCTAAGATTTAAGTTGTATAAATTTATAGAGGAACAAGCAAAGGATTAACAATTTAAATCTGTAAGGAATGAACAAATAAATGACAACGGAACACGACATCTTAAAATGGTTAAAAGACAATCAACCGGATATTTATCAAAGAATATTTTCTAAATCAGGTGGACGTAAAGAAGATATGATTAAAACCCTGGTTGATATATTAAACGAAGGGTCAATGCGAAAGGAATAAACCTTTATCTTTGTTCTTTTGTAACTATTCAGCCATGCATAAACGTTATCTGTAGGCTAAATAGTCCAGTATTATTTAATGACACACATTTGTTAAACTTAGAGAAAATCGATGGCAATTGAGTCAGTAGTAAAAAATACAAAATGAATGAGAACTAGCATAAATAAACGGCTTTTCGTTATCAGTATCCTACTTTAGGGGTGGCTGAATAGTTACGTTCTTTTAACTATTTCTTCCAGTTGCATAACTTCTTCTTCTGGATCTCTGCAATATCCTCTTCTGCAGCACAGCTGGTAGCTCTACAGCTGGCCTTCAGTAGATTGGGGAGCTGGCCGGCGCTGTCAGGGCTGCGGTTTTGGGCTGGCTACCCTCTGCCTGACTGCTACGCTAATCCGGGCCTGGGCTTTTGGGATATATCCGGGTCTTGATTGTGTAACTTACGTCCCTGCAGCAGTGTTCATCTTGGCTGATAGGCTTCAAGGTGTATATTGTAGGTCCGGTTTTCGGTTGATTAGTAGGGGGGCCAATGGGTATGGGCGGTAAATTCGAAACATTTAAGAGGATGGGCCGATTTGCATAAATGTGGTTTGAATAATGTCAGAAAAAGATTATATTTTAGCAAGGCTTGATATATTAAAAATATTTGTAAGTGCACTTTTCGGAGCTATTCTTATTGCTTTTTTCTATGTTGTACAAATTCTTTCTTCATTGCTTTCAAATATTATTATTATGATTATCATGTTTATTGCGGCAGTGATCGGTGCCTTTATTATTTGTATTTCACTTAGGAAACCTTATAGTGAACTTTTAAATAAAT
>JAIORP010000097.1 GCA_021108075.1 Candidatus Omnitrophota bacterium
CTGGAGAAATTAAATCAACATTTTGAAGGCAACAGTTAATTTTGCCCCGAAGGGGCTTTCTTGAAATCAAGTCTCATGTAATCCCTGAGCAAAGTACAGTCCATAATTGTCAGGGGAATTTCTAATATATCGATCTCCTTTCCTGTATTTAGATTAAAGGGTTTGAAAGGATGGCACATTCCGTTCCTGAAACCCGAACAATCATTATATCCAAATGTTGTATCGTATTTAAAACCAGCTTTGCTTAAAATTTCCCAGGTATCAGGGGTTTTGAATCTTAAATAGTGACTTCTATACCCAATAACATTTTTCCCAATAACTTTTTCGAGTTTATTTTTCTTGTTTATGAGGTCTTCGAGGTCGTTGTATGATTCATGACCACCATGGAGACCCACTTCCCAGCCATTATTTGAAATGTAAGATATTTCGTCTTTCAAATCTTCGATTTCATAGGCATAATCCTGATTTTCCATATATAATGCCATAAAATAAAAGCTCGACTTAGCATTATATTTGTCTTCTAATTCCATTATATCTCTAAAATTCCAGAACGGGTTTAATTTTTTATTTAATCTGGAAAATGGAGATTTTAAGGCTTTTTTGAACTGCCCATGATACAATGATCTTACAGTATCGACAAATGGACTCAATCTTGAAGGACATACAACATCGATATCATGCGTCAAACAAACTCCGAATTTTTTCCCGTCTGGATAAACCGGTTTTAATCCGTTTTCTACCAGGAATCTGGAAACGTTTGGTTCAAAGACATCTCTGTGTTTGCTTACGTAATAGGGAAATCTTTCAAATGAATCTGTGACTTGTGGATTATATTCTTCCTTTTTTGTATATAATTCCCAAACCTTTTCGTTTTGTTTTAGTTTCTCAAGCATCTGACTCATCCTGAATTATAAAACTCCTGTGTTTCCTTATTGTATTTGATGCCCATTCCTATCCCCTCTCTCAATCCCCATATACACAAACTCCGCACCAATGAACCCATCAGCATCCACCACATTCCGCCCATCCACGACCACAGGACGTTCCTGCCCCATCAACCCCTTCAACACCCCGGCATCCAACCAGAAATACTCATCATGCTCTGTCAATATCGCCACAACATCCACACCCTTCACCACATCATCTAACTCTTGGAAAATATCCACGCCCGGATACTCCAGCACATAGGGATCATGCACATCCACACTGCACCCTGCATCAACCAGCAGGTCCCTGTACGGGCTCGGACGGCGGATTCCTGGCATCATCAGAATTCGCTAAAATGCCCACCTCCCGCCTTTTACACTCACACATCACAGGGCTCATCCTGGTAATCTCCAGCCGGGTGCCAGGGATGATAGTGATTTTCACCTGGATATTCCTCGTAAACATTTTTTAGATATCTGGTACATGCTTATTCACTAACTTTTGTGCATCAGGTCCTAC
>JAIORP010000053.1 GCA_021108075.1 Candidatus Omnitrophota bacterium
TCTCTGTGCATACTATGTTCTCAAAGGCTTCACCTGAGGTCCCACCGCCTCCGCCTCCGCCGCCCCCACCTCCACCGTTTGTAGGTGCAACATATATGGTATATGATTCCGTGGTATAGTTACTGTTACCGGCAGCATCATAAGCATATACATATATGGTCTTTGAGGAAGAAGAAGCTTCGATAGTTCCGGTCCATTTATTAAAATCTATTCGATTTAGTCCAATACCATCAGCAGTTACATTTACTACTCCGATGTTATCGGTAACAGTCACATTGACCCGTATTATATCTCCTGCATTCAAATTAGAAGAGCGATTTAGTTCGGATTCTAGTATTACCGGGTCCTCATTATCGAAATCATTTGATGTGATAAAATCATGTTCTGTACTGCTATTTAAATTACCATAACTGTCTGTGCTATTAACTTGATAGAAGTATTTTGTATTATTTATTAAATTCTGTAATGTAATTGAATGGTTGACAACTAGCACCGTGGAGTTTGTTACATTTATAAGGTCATATACACCAACATCAATTTTATATCTTACTTCGCTTGTACTTGGTTCGTCAGTTTGCCAGGTAATAGTCACGGAGTTGTTTGATGGGGTTAAATTAGAGATATTGAAAATAATTGGAGCAGCAGCATCCACTTCCACGGTCCATTCCCACTGCTTTGAAACGGTGTCATTGCCGTCACTAGCAATAGCAGTGACATTATGTACTCCAACACCTGCTGAGTTATTGGTATAATATGCTGCCGTCGTGCTTGAATTGAATTGAACGGACGAACCGTTAATATACCATTCCACATCAGCCGTCCAGTTAAGCTGTATACTAAATGTCTGGGCCGTACCAATCGTTGTGGTAGGATTACCGGGTGGACTGGAGGAAGTAATTGTCAAAGGTACATTTGTCACTGTTATATTTACTAACTGGCTTACATTTCCATCGTATTCATCACTGGTGTTGAAGAACCAGGAATACACTCCTGAATCACCGTAACCTGGTGTCCAGGTGAACTCACCGGTGTTTTCGTCAAATGAACCATTGGTATTATTTGAACTATTTGTAAGTGTGTCACCATCTGCATCTGAGACTATTAAGGAAATGGTCAGTAGTACTCCTTCAGCTACTGTTTTATCTGCGATATCTGTCTGGACTGGATCATTATTTGCAACCTGAACATTGGCAGTTTTACTGGTAGAACTCATTGTTCCACCACCTGAATCATTGTAGGCAAATACGGTGATGTTGCTCCAGTTGTGCGGGCCTACATTTGTATCATTATGAAATGTGTTAGTGGTATAATACCATACACTGTTTACGTTTACATAGTACCTGTCAGTAATGTTGGAACCTGTACCTTCATCCCAGTTATGATTTACCCAAAAGTTGCCACTGGTATTTTCGAGGTTGATCGGGGCGGGAGGAATATATGT
>JAIORP010000082.1 GCA_021108075.1 Candidatus Omnitrophota bacterium
ATATCACCATTGATTTTGATTGTCAATTTAAGGTGCATTTAAAAGACAGCCGTATTTCCACGATACTTGCAGGCTTTGCTGCACTTTTGCCGCAGTTGTTGATGGATTTTTTCCAGAAAGTGCTTGTTGGCTTTGGTGAATATGCGATGGCTCTCAAGAAAAAGCCTTTTACCTGCAAGTGCGGCAATGATGCAGATTTTATATGGAAGACACGACATGGGAAGAAAACGAAGATCCATGGATTTTACCGCTGGCTGGAATTGCAACAGTTACAGGTACAGTGTAAGCAGTGCGGGAGTAAAATGTATATAACCCGGAAGCTGCTGGGGATGGAGCCGATGAAGAGAATTGCCCCAGAAATCTATCGCAAGCTTGGCCTCTTAGGGTCGCTGACGACCTTTCGGGTGGCGGAGAAGATCGGAGATATGTTCGGTTGGGCCGTGGATAAAATGACAATCTGGAGCGCTGTTCAAAAGACGGCATCTGAAATAGACTTTAAATTGGACGACAAGGAACTTCCCCGCGGAGAAGCGGACGGCACGGGTATCGGTATTAAGGGGATCGCAAAACGTGGGAAGGAATTAAAGGTATTCGTGCAGTATAAGCAGGGTGGTGGCGTTCGGGTGGCAGGCCTTGATCTCGGGAATTATAACGGTTCGTGGGACAAGCTTTTTCATAATAGTATTGAGGTATTCAAGAGATTCAGGCAGTTTCTATTGCTCACAGACGGCGACACAGCCATTCTGGATAGCTTGAAAGATAAGGTCAAAATAATTTTCCAGCGCTGTTTGTGGCATATCCCGCATCAGGCGAAATATGTCTTGTGGCAGGATGCTGTGAAGCGCAAGAGTGCTGAATGGTTGTATGTGATTGCAGAGCTTATGGAGATATGTGCGATACGACCATTTGTCGATTGCCAGCAGACGATCGAGATGATGGTTGAATCTAAGAGGAAGCGCTTGGAAGAGATAATCAGGTATTGCCGAGACAATGGATATATCCGCACCGTCTCATACCTTGAAAATGCCCGGCCTGACATGTTTACAGCGCTCGAAAAAAGACTGAACGGCAAGACAACAAGTAAAGTGGAGCGGGTTATGCGGACAGTGAATATGAGGGTAAACGTGAGTAAGTGGAGCAAGGCCGGAGCGCTCAACGTCACCAAGGTTCGATTGGCCTATTACTACAATGGTTTTGACGCATAACAGGAGTGAAAGGAGCTTCGTCTGTAGTAGTTGATTAGCCGGGTTGCGAAACGAAGAGACCCTAAATTTCTCGTAGCATAGGCAATCTTTTCCGCTATTCTGTGGCAAGGGCGACTGCTATCGGTTATCGTTTTCGTGCTTGTACTGTTATCCCTAATTTTGATTAATTCCCTATTGACTTAGCTCACCCTTTTGTTTCGCATTAGCTGATCCCGGGTTA
>JAIORP010000125.1 GCA_021108075.1 Candidatus Omnitrophota bacterium
AATGGCGGTATCCTTGCGGCTTTTTTTGAGAATTTATTCATTTGTGTGATGATTTTGTCGTTTATAGTCGATAAATTTTGCAGATTTTATCGTGTATATACGATAAAATCACTTAATGTTTACATACTGAATGAATATAAATTAAACTGTGTAGACGGTGTCTGCACAATCTCAATGATCAAGTCGCTGCTTACAATATTCAGCAAATATCAATACCCTGCCCCATCCAGTGCCTCATTCACCAGCCCGTCAATCCTCGTCAGCCACTTGTCGGTCCTGCGAACATAGATGGTGTTTGACAGAGCCAAATTTCTTCCTCATCGTCGATACCTTACCGAACAGCGGCTTTAAATTCCCGGCCTTCACCCTGTACTGCCCCTTCAACTGCTTAACCAGCAGTTCACTGTCGCTATAATGCTCCACATGATCCTTGCAGTAGCGCACCGCCCGCTCCAGTGCCGCAATAAGCGCCCGGTATTCTGTTTCGTTGTTAGTGCTCTTCCCGATATATTCAGACTTATCCTTTATGGCATTCAAGTCGGTATCATATATCCCCAATCCTGTAGTATTCCGACACATTTATACAGAATAAAATTCCATATACCTACCACACTTAAAATTATTTAAATAATTGTACTATGATTAGTTGAGATATTCATAATAATAATAATAATGATAATAATAAATATTTGATTTTATCAATTAGTGAAAGTTTACATCAATATTTAAATTATGGAGTAATAAAATATGAATACGAAAATAACATTGTCAACATTGTTTTTTTTCTTGGTGCTTACTATATTAACAGTCCCGGTTCTTGTCGATCATTATGCCAAAACAGAGCCAGCGGATGTGGGAACCGCAACTTTTACTTCTACAGTAACGTACAGAACATATTTATAACGAGGAGGATTTCATTTGAAGCTAATCAATTGTTTGCTATTATTAATAGTAATATTCTCATTGGTCAATGCAGTTCAAGCAGAAGCGCCACACTATGACACAGTAATAAAAATAACAGAGAATACTGACTGCAAGGCGGTCTGCCATAACCAGGATACACATGTGATACATGAAATGACATCAGCCACATGCCAGCAGTGTCACGGTGCAACATTGACCGACAAACAACCTGCGTGTAACAAATGCCATTCAGACACCATACACAATGCACCTACTGAAAATGTGGAAACACTATATGAGGTGTTAGGGGCAATTAACGCAACCGGAACTACTTTCAAGGCTACATCCATAGATAATCCGGCAGTTCTCTACTATGATCTGGAGGATAGAGATGGATACGGTTCAATTACATTTCCATTGTATGATAACTTATCCATACCCAATGGAAAATTGAACTATACCACTATACTCTGGGGGGA
>JAIORP010000179.1 GCA_021108075.1 Candidatus Omnitrophota bacterium
CAGAAATCTGATTTGATTTTAAAATATATTGAAGGTGAGTAATATCTTAGCTATAGACTGGATATAAGAAGAAAGAAAAAGCTAATCTAAGTTTCAGCGACGGCAGAATCCACGATCAGTCAACAAAATAGAGACATGAGATTCAATGATATCTGAGATTCTACCGCCGATTTTTTAAAACATCATCATCTTGAGCGAACCAATGATTAGTAGCACCGATAGATATCACATTCTTTGCAGTTGCAAGATAAGTAATACTATTATAATTTCGGTTAATAATATTGCCGTCTTAAATATTGACACCTTCATTTCCGGCAGATTTTATAAAAATAGCTCCATTTCTCGCTGCCCAATCAACGCGCTGTTCCTACTTGGTAGTACCATCTGAGTTTATTGTACATTTATTATTATCCCTATGAGATATTCAACTTAACGTTCCATTTGACGCAAGATCTGCTCACCCTGATCTCCAGGTTTGATAAGGATATGATGCTCCTTCATTAAACCCAGCCAGACGTCTCTTAATTTCCGATTTTTCAGATTTGGTAAACGGCAATGCCTGATAGTGGTTAATACTTGTAAAAAAGTCGTGCCCTTGTCTTAGACTTGACTTTCAAAGAAAAGTAAATTGACCTATAATTTTCGTTGAAAACCTTTAGCCATTGGACATATTGCCATTTAAAAAGGTGTATGGCCTAATACTGTCATATGGTATCATTAAAAAAGAAGATAATAAAAGGTCACATCTATTGGTATGCCGTTGAAATGGCAAGAGTTGATGGCAAGCCCAAACAAATATGGCAAAAGTACCTTGGAACTGCAGAAAAGATTGTAAAACTTAAAGAAAAGGCCGCAGAATTGCCACACATCAAACTAAAATCCTTCCAATACGGAAAAACAGCAGCCCTCCTCTCCATATCAGATGAACTGAACTTCATAGAAATCGTAAACAAACACACCAACAAAAAACAAATCGAAGGCCTGACAGTAGGTGAATACCTCCTCCTGAACATCATCGGAAGATGCGATGGAGCACTATCCGAAAATGCCATACAGAAATGGTTCGACAAATCCTTAATGAGCATACTGTGGAAATTCCCACACAAACTTACCTGTCAAAACTTCCTCAACCACTACAAATACCTAGACCATGAAACCAGCAAAAAGATCGAAGACGACCTGTGCAGAGTACTTATCGAGAAAGGCATAACTCCACGGATACTTTTCCTCGATGAAACTAACTGGTTCAACTACATCAAAAAAGGAGAAGAACTTGCACAAAACGGAAACAACAAACAGTACAGAAATCACATGAAACAAATATGTATGGGGTTAGCCGTA
>JAIORP010000023.1 GCA_021108075.1 Candidatus Omnitrophota bacterium
ACCAGGGTAACTACCAGGAGGCAGCAAAACTATACCAGCAGAGCATGGAGATAGAAAAAGAGCTGAGGAATAAAAGCGGCATCGCAGGCACACTGCACCAACTGGGAATGATACATCAAGACCAGGGTAACTACCAGGAGGCAGCAAAACTATACCAGCAGAGCATGGAGATAGAAAAAGAGCTGAGGAATAAAAGCGGCATCGCAACCACACTGCACCAACTGGGAATGATACATCAACACCAGGGTAACTACCAGGAGGCAGCAAAACTATACCAGCAGAGCATGGAGATAGAAAAAGAGCTGGGGAATAAAAGCGGCATCGCAAACACATTAGGGCAACTTGGCCGGCTGCATGAAGAACAAGATAAAGACTACACTTCTGCCCTGGAAAAGTACATGAGAGCATACTTAATTTTTAAGGAACTACAAGCTCCTGAGGCAGAACTAGCTCAAAAAGATATGGCCAGAATAAAAGAGAACATAGGTGAGGATGCGTTTAAAGCAGCAATTGAAGAAATACGGAGGCGAAATGATGACATCTGAACTGATTAAATGTAGGCACTGTGGCTACGTGTTTAAAACAGATTTAATTGCATGGATAAAGGACGGGGAAACTATTGTTGCACGCAACCTTTTGGATTTTCTCAAGGAAAAACCCAGATATCTGAAAACAATTGACATTAAGTGCACTAACTGTGACAAATGGTTTGTATATAGGATGGAACCATGAATGACGAACCTCCAGAAATTTCAATAGAACCAAATCCTTTCTGGCGGGAAAATGCGCAAAAACTTGTTAGCCAATCTATCTCAACGATAGAAGAGGTTGCTAAGCAGCTTATTGTTGTGAACAGTCTGCTTGAAGGGATCTATTTCCATGCTATAACTTTCTCTGATATAAAACCTATATTAACAGGCTGGATTGCTGTTCTCTATCTGATGCCTATTGCCCTTTGGCTGGCAAGTCTCGTTTGTGCAGTATGGACCCTTGCTTTAAGGACCTATGGAATTAATATCAATTCAAGCCAAGACTCAAAAGAGAGATTCGAACAAATCGTTTTGAATAAACATAGACGCCTGATCATATCTGAAATGTTTCTTATTCTAAGCTTTGCTGCTGTCTTTATCGCTATGGTGCATTACTTACTTTTTGTTCCAGCAAGTCCATGAATTAGTCTATTTTAAACATGTCAGTAACAGTGGTTGCATTTGATAAGTTCAGATGGCATCATGCCGCCTCTGTATTTCTTCAATTGCTGAAATAACCCTATTCATTTTCATGCTTCGAAAAACGTGTTTGGTGTAGTTGAAACGTCAGAAAATGT
>JAIORP010000193.1 GCA_021108075.1 Candidatus Omnitrophota bacterium
TATGACCAGCTGCTGCAGGAGGTGATGCCATGTTGAGTGATCAGGAACAGATCGTTTATAATCTTACACAGCTTCATATGCCAACCGTACGCCACAGCTATGAAGAGGTTGCCGGCCAGGCACGAACAGAATCATGGAGCTATGAACAATATCTTTTAGAACTGTTAAATCTCGAATGTGAAATACGGCGGCAAAACCGGATATCTCGCAACCTTCGTGCGTCTAAACTACCGTCTTCTAAAACGTTTGATAACTTTGACAAAAAACGCCTGCCGGCAAAAGTGGCTACGCATTTGAATGTTCTGGCCGATGGTTCTTTTTTGAATCGATCTGAAAACATATTGGCGTTTGGTAATCCCGGCAGTGGTAAAACGCATCTGCTGTGTGCCATTGGCCATGCGCTGATTGAACAGGGGAAACGGGTCCTCTTTATCTCATGCAGTCAGCTTGTTCAGGATTTGCTGATTGCCAAAAAAGAGCTTGAATTGACCAAAAAGCTCAAAAAGCTGTCTGGCTTTGATGCGGTTATTATAGATGATATCGGATATGTTCAACAAAGCAGGGAAGAGATGGAGGTGTTGTTTACCTTTCTGGCTGATCGATATGAACGGAGCAGCCTGATGATCACCAGTAACCTGCCTTTCTCTAAATGGGAACAGATTTTTAAAAATCCCATGACCACAGCGGCTGCAATTGACAGACTTGTCCATCACAGTGTCATACTGGAGCTGAATATAGAAAGTTATCGTATGAAACAAGCAAAAAAAAAGATATGAAAGGAATGAATTGATAATGATATCCATCGAGCAAGATCGAACAACAGAGAATCCAGTATATACAAAGAAAGAGATCGAAGAAATAGTCAAACTTGTACGTTTGGAATTATATAACAGAGGTCTGCATTGCGGACCCAGGGCTATTAAGAAACGATTGGAAGAATATTATGGTATCAACCTATTGCCATCTGAAAGTACTATTGGACGTATATTATCACGCCATGGTTTGACTTATGGCAGAACAGGATTTTATCGATGAAATAAATTGTAGCCATTTTATATGGGGGCCAGCCCCCAAACCCCCGGAGTTTAACGCATTATAGACCAAAGTATGAGATAAATAAGAAAAAGGCCGTACATAAAAGTACGGCCTCATACTTCGGTCACCTTCTCGGCGCTCGGGTCGCTCTCCAGCGTTGCCCTATCCTCCGGAAGGATAAACATAAACAACATAGAGGAATCATTTTTGCAAGTATATTTTAATATATTTAGTAAGTTATAATAATTTTAATCGGGAATTTTAATTGTCGTTAC
>JAIORP010000036.1 GCA_021108075.1 Candidatus Omnitrophota bacterium
TTGCTATTAAGTGTAAATTAGAAGAAGAAGGATTTATTGAGTTATGCCCACATTAGTCACCGACCCCGGACGGCGCTACGCTCTGTCAGAGGCATCGGAATGATGCTCGGAATCTATATACTTTTCTTTTAAATTATATAGATAGCATAAAATCATATATTCATACTAATTTTATAAATGTTTCATTTTTTCTTCAATGACATAAAAGCTCACTCAATTAATTTTGGTATAAATTCCGTGAAAAAATTATAAGTTAGAGACTTTTAAACAATTTAGAAAATTTCTGTATATATATTCTCAATAAAAATTTTTTAGGAATTATAAAATATATGGTGGATACAAAAATTGAAATCATCAAATTAATTAAAACTTCATCATTATTTGCTAATAATTTATAAAAAATCTCCTGTTTTGCGATACCTTGCAATGAAATAACGATTACAAAAATTCCACTCAAAAAAGCAAGAGACTTATAGAATTTACGCAGTATATCTATAAAAAAGCATTCATATTTATTAATATTTTTTTTATTATTTATAATTAGAAATAGAGAAAGTTTTTCAGATAATTGAATAATAATTAAACCAAATAAAATATGCATGAAATTGATTGGATAGACTGAATAAACTTTAAGCACATCTGGCATAACTACAAAATAATCAGTCATCACGTAGAACAATAGAGAAATTCCTACTATAAAAAAAATGTACATTTGGAATAATAAAATTGACCTCAAATAAATTCTATTATTTGGCAAGAGGCTTATTATTATTGAATAAATGAATACTGTCAAAAAGAGAAATGCCGCACCAATAGCATAAGATTTTGCATTTGGATTTTGATCAAATGAAAATGTTGCTATTACTAAAGTAAACATCGCGATAAAAGCAATTGGCTGATTATCTTTCATCGGATCAATAAATTTATCATGAGAGCCTGAGAATTTTTTAATCAATCCACATCACTTTTCCGGAGAGTTATATTAAAAATTTATAATAATGTTTCTAATCTTAAATCAAAATCTTCAAATTTTTCGTAGTTTCCCCTATCTCTATTTATTGTTTCGATCATTTTTTGTCTAAAAATTTTGTCGTTATGTTTAATTTTCCCAAATAGTATTTTTTTTACCCAAGAAGGCGTCATTTTATTTTGCCAGTCAGATTGAAGAATAAATTGAATATTTCCACCATCAGCTTCCATTATTATTTCACCATATTGAATAGATAAATCATAAAGAGCTTTTCCCACTTCTTTTGCCCCTTCTAGCGATATAGTAT
>JAIORP010000126.1 GCA_021108075.1 Candidatus Omnitrophota bacterium
GGTGGGCTGTTACGCACTCCTTAGAGGATAGCTGCTTCTAAGCTAACCTTCCAGTTGTCTATGGCCTGGGACGCCCTTTATCTTTAACACTTAGCCGACACTGAGGGACCTTAACCACGGTCAGGGTTGTCTCCCTTACGGACAACGAGCTTACCCCGTGCCCGGACTCCGATCTTCTACGATGATAGCGACTTTGGAGTTTGACAGAGGGGCGAGGGATTTCTCCCCCGACACCCCCAATCAGTGCTCTACACCGCTAACGATCTCCGATCAGGTCATGCTGCGACATGTTTCGGAAGGAACCAGATGATGCCGGGCTCGATTGGCCTTTCACCCCTATACACAGGTCACGCGAACGATTTGCATATCAGTACCGCTTTCGGTCCTCCACGCGGCTTTCGCCACGCTTCAACCTGCCCACGCATAGATCGCCCGGCTTCGGGTCGTACCCCAGTGACTTCGGGCACTTGTATACCCCGCGCCATGCCCTTACGGGCTACGCGCGTGTTGCTTTCGCTTCGACTTCCGCTTTTCAAGCGTTAGTCTCGCCACCAAGATACACTCCCTGGTCCGTTCTTCAAAACGTATGATATGACATCGGCAACGCCGCTCGTACTACAGCCTCACGACTGCCTCCTTCACAGCGAAGATCCTTTCATGCCATACCCCACTATCACCATTTGGTTTCAAGCACTTTTAACCTCCATCTTTTGGATGCTTTTCAGTATTCCCTCACGGTACTACTCTGCTATCGGTCTCAAGTTGTATTTAGTTTTGGAAGTTGATGTCTCCCAGATTTCCGCGGGATTTCCGACCCACGGTACTCGAGGATCAGATCACGATCCACTGGTTTACGTCTACGCGGCTATCACGCTCTATGCCCCAACGTTCCAGATGAGTTCGACTTCACCAGTTTGGACTGTATATGATCTGCCTCACAACACCACATTTCTATCCTCTTTCGAGGAAAGATTCGGTTTGAACTCTGCTGTTTTCACTCGCCGTTACTCACAGCATCTCAATTGATTTCTTTTCCTGCCCCTACTGAGATGTTTCAATTCGGAGCGTTCCCGATCCCGAAGGATCGATGTGACTCGCGTCACATCAAGAAGTCTCATTCGGAGATCCCAGGTTCAATGGCTCCATGCGCCTCGCCTGGGCTTATCGCAGCTTGGCACGTCCTTCATCAGCACTTGAGCCGAACTATCCACCAAACGGTATAATTACCAGAATCCGTCTTACTAATTCAGTAAGCGTCTGGGTCGCACGTATACA
>JAIORP010000133.1 GCA_021108075.1 Candidatus Omnitrophota bacterium
ATGGCTATATCACAAAAATCATATTATGTCCAGAACAAATGTGGCGAAGGTATTGTATATTGTGATAATGGAAAATTATGAAATAAAAGGAATTAAAATTTTATAACTGATTATTATGAGTTTAGATCTTGCCTCCATTCTAGCAGATATATTTGCTCAAATCATCGTAATTACAATAATAACCTTAACTTCCGCTTCATCATATTTATTTTATATAAAAAGAGAAAAATTTGGTAAAGTATTTTCATTAGCAAAATCCGCATCGAAAATTTCTCCAGAAGATTTTCTCTTCACTGGGTATTGTAAATTTTATATAAAAAGAAAAGTATTCAATTCAGAGGATAAAGATACAACTAATCAAAATACGACTGTTGAAGACATTATTATTGAAAAGCTTCGAACTAATAATGACGTCACAATATTAGCAAAACCAGACGCTGGTAAAACCCGATGTGCTTATGAAGTTTTCAATAAACTACCGCGACATAGCATTATTTTAAAACCAACATCTGAATCGATTTCTATAGAAGAACTCAACCCGCCAGTAAGAACTTGGTATTTGAAAAAGAAACATTACATACTATTTCTGGATGATGTACAAGATTATGCTGAAAAAATCTGGATTGCTGATATTCTATTACGGTTAAAAAAGAAAAATCCTGTATCCATTCTTTCTACCCTGCGAACTGGAGATGAATTTTTAAAAGCAAAAGAAAGTACAATTTTCAAGAAAGACGGTTTTGAACATCTTTTACATTCCGATTCTATTGTTAAACTTCGTAATCTCACATTAGAAGAAGGGGAAAAAATAGCTAAAAAGATAGATAAAATGTTGCCACCTGAATTCGAAAATGTTGGAACACCTGGAATAATAACAATAGGGTGGGAAGATTATAAAAAACGCTACTTTGCGCTGGAAGACAAATTCAAAGATGATGGCAGTAAAGCAAAATTAGCAATGAAGGCCGCCCGTCTTCTCCATATCGCCGGTATTTCCGGTATTACACACAAGCGACTTATTGCTGCCGTTCCTGCAATGGAAGAGCCTGAACTTACTCAAAATGAAATTGAAAAAGCTGAAAATATCCTCAAAGATCAAGATATTATCGGATGGGACATAAAATCACGACAAATACTTTCAGGCGGCAAGATTTTAGAAAATCTTGTAACAGATTATCCTCTGAATGATGACAGTAAACTTCGACATCTTAAAAATCTAATGGAAAAATTGGAGAAAAATGAAGATTCCAG
>JAIORP010000006.1 GCA_021108075.1 Candidatus Omnitrophota bacterium
CTATATTGTTACTATCAAGCACGGTATAAGATATTCCAGAATCAGAAAAATAGTTGGTCATGGTCCCAGCTTCTGGATATACTGCAATTCGGGGACTGCCAGTCAACCAAGTTGTATACGGATAACTAAATTCACTAGTTATTTTATGGACCGTCACTTTTCTTGCTGTGTCATTATGCAATAAACTAATGTCTTCTTCAACTGTGGAGGATGTAACTAAATAATCTTCTTTATCAATAGTAACATTAACCACTTGTCGACTGTCGGATTTAATTGTAATATTGGATATTGTGATATTGAAAGGTGCTCGATTGAACATTACTATCCCAATTATTTTACTCTTATTGCAGTCGTCAAATGCAATACCTGTAGTATCAATGTGCAGAAATTCCGAATCATTTCCGGAATCAGGACCATCTACTGGAGTAATAGTTGAAGCACTAGCAGTAAGGTTAATGATTTTTTTAGAACCATTACTCAAAGTAAAAGTAATGTCAATTTGACTATTCTCCATACTATCATTGAACTCAATTTTATCAATCCTGCTGGAAGGTACATTTATTGGATTTTCGGCCAAATCCTTGATTTGATCTAAAAATATTGGAGTCAAATCTTCAACATCAATCACATAAGGGCCACCAGCATAACTCCTTGAATTAATTGTACCACTTTCACTCCAAGGTTTATCTGTCGTATTTATAGGGAATGTTGATTCACTGAAGCTATTTCCTCTTGGATCCATTAAAAGTTGATATACAGGAATCCCCATATCAGAGATATTCAAAATAACATTATAAGCTGTTATGTTATTATTCTGCTTTTCATCCATCGGGATAATAAGAGAACCATTATCAAAGCTCTTATTAGTGATATACGTACCAGTGAGATTTCCAACCCCGCCAGCAGGTGCTCCCTTGGTAATTATAATCTCATTAAAGGAAATGCCATTTGCACTTGGATATCCATTTCGAATAATTGAAAGATACCTTCCTCCATCATAAAGTTCGACATTATATACAACATTATCTGGTAGAGTATCATTAAGAAATTCGTTCAAATCATCGAATTTTTTTTCAGAAAAATAATACTGCAAGTTATTGTCATAATCAGTATATTCAGGTGGTGGGCTGTTCTTCAGCATGTCAATTGTATCTTCACCGTAATGCATGAGTTGAGTCTTTGATTGGGCATCCGCTTGCTGGACACCAGATGGGGCCTGGGATACAACAAATAACACAGCAGTAATGATTA
>JAIORP010000129.1 GCA_021108075.1 Candidatus Omnitrophota bacterium
TACAATACTTCCCTTGTCAAGACCAAAGTTAAGGCAATTTAAGGTGGGGGCTTTTTGGGGGCGAAAATTTAAGCCCCGAGTAAACTTCCCACGGTGTTTGATATTCCAGAGACTGATGTAAACGATCGGTGTTGTAAAAATTAAAAAAATCTTTCAATCCGTGTTTCACGTCAGTTATTGTACGATATTCATGAACATAAATGTTATCATATTTCACCGTTCGCCACAGCCGCTCAATAAAAATATTGTCAAAAACTCGTCCACGGCCATCCATACTGATTCGGATATTGTTCGATAACAATTTTTGAGTGAATTCGTTTGACGTAAACTGAACGCCCTGATCCGAATTAAATATGCCCGGACGCCCGTAATCAAAAGCTTCTTCAACACATTCCACGCAAAAATCAGCTTCCAGCGTATTGCTCAGACGCCATGACAGAACATAACGGCTGTACCAGTCCATAACAGCCACCAGATAACAAAATCCTTTCGCAAGCTGAATGTACGTGATATCAGTGCACCAGACCTGATTCGCCCGAACAATGTCCAATCCCTTTAACAAATATGGATATATCCGATGCTCTGGATGTCTCTTGCTTAACTTTGGCTTCGGATAGATCGCCAAAAGATTCATCGTGCGCATCAATCGGCGAACAAGCTTCTCACCGACTTTGTATCCAAGTCGACGTAAATTCTGCATCATCTTAAACACCCCGCAGGCTTCCTTCATGAATCGCAGATCAATCGCTTTGCGTAATTGATCCTCAGATTTAATATTTTTCTGGCGATGTTGATAATACAAATTCGAGCGGTTAAATCCTAATAATTCGCATTGTCGTCGGATACTAATATCCGGGTTATCCTTTTCAATGAACAGGTGCCGCTGATCTCGGCTTATAGCCCGAGATTTTTTTTTAACCAGGCATTCTCAACCTGCATCCGCCCGATCTCTTTATACAAATTGTCTATTTTTCGTTCCACATCCGGCTCTTGCTCATTTTTCCGGATGAAAATATCAGATATATTTTCTTTCAGCTGCTTTTTCCATTTGGTAATCATGTTGCTATGTATTTCGTATTCTGAGCTGATTTGGGCTATCGTCTTCTCTCCTTTAATCGCCTCCAATGCGACTCTTGCCTTTAACTCCTTTGGGTATTTTTTTCGCTTCTTCATTTTGACCTCCCGGTTTTTGGTATTTTACCATTTTTTTCCACCTTAACCAGTGGTCTGAATTCATGGGAGTATTATA
>JAIORP010000142.1 GCA_021108075.1 Candidatus Omnitrophota bacterium
TAGAGTCGGGATGTACGCACCAAGGCAACGAGGTGTTTAGTCCGCGGCTACTAATAGCCTGTGCCACTCCTGCTGATCTATAAAGTAGGATTGTTCAGAATGTGAGTCCTTCGGGGCTCATTTCAGGCGATATCCAGTTTGTACTTCGCTATACACAATCATGTGTGAGTGTAGCGGCCATAGCGGAGGGGAAACTCCTGTACCCATCCCGAACACAGCAGATAAGCCTTCCCACGTTCCTTACTGTACTGAGGTGCGAGAGCCCTCGGGAACTCTGGATCGCTGCTATGCTCACTTACTTTTTATTTTCATACCATTTTCTTCCTTTTCGGTCAAATAATTTTATCAATAAACTTAAGCGGAGTCTCCGGTAAGAAAACAATTTTATAGAGGTCAATCTATCTTCATAGCGGTGTCAGCTATTGGGAGATTATTCAGAAATTCAACGGAAGATGGGGAGCAGTAATCCCAAAGAGCGTGAAGAAGCAGCACGCAAAATAGGTTCAACCTTTTCTGAACTTGAAAATAAAGATCAGGCATGGAAAGACCTGGTGGCGCTCACAAAGGACCCGGACAGCCATGTGCAAAGGGGGATGGCGGGTGCGCTTCTTTTAGAGTTCCAGTACCTTACAGACAAAGATCAAGCATCCAAAGACCTGATGATGGAGCTGACAAAGGACCCAAACAGCTATGTGCGATGGGGTGCGGCGAGTGCGCTTGGTTCTGCGTTCCAGTACGTGACCGACAAAGATCAAGCATGGAAAGACCTGCTAGCGCTCGCAAAGGACCAGGACAGCGAGGTGCGGAGACGTACGGCGGAAGCGCTTGGTTCTGCGTTCCAGTACCTGCCAGACAAAGATCAGGCATCCAAAGACCTGCTAGCGCTCACAAAGGACCAGAACAGAGATGTGCGATGGGGTGCAGCGAGTGCGCTTGGTTCTGCATTCCAGTACCTTCCAGATAAAGATCAGGCATGGAAAGACCTGCTTGCGCTCTTAAAGGACGAGGTCAGCTACGTGCAATCGGTTGCGAAGGATGCGCTTGGTTCTACGTTCCAGTACTTGTCAGATAAAGATCAGGCATCCAAAGACCTGCTTACACTCACAAAGGACCAAAACAGCTATGTGCGATGGCGTGCGGCGGATGCGCTAAGTTCTGCGTTCCAGTACCTGCCAGACAAAGATCAGGCATGGAAAGACCTGCTTGCACTCACAAAGGACGAGGACAGCAATGTGCGATGGCGTGCG
>JAIORP010000052.1 GCA_021108075.1 Candidatus Omnitrophota bacterium
TTCTCTGTCAGGCCGCTTTTAACAACGGCTTGACCAACGAACGCATTTGAGCTTTTCGCCCCTCCTTAATATGACCAAGGGCCATTGCCATCATTACAGCCAAAGATAATCCCATTCGAGTCTGCATTTTCGCTCTGCCACGGATATAGTGCTTTTCAAAACAAAAATCATTATCAAGGCGACTGTTAATCCGTTCCAGAGAACTGCGACGATTGTAACCCCGGTCCCATGACGGGCTGTCAAAGGGAGTCGGTACAAATATACGACGATTCTCTTTGGTAATGTTAATTCGAACTATTCGTCCATATTCCCCTGGCGATACCCCGCCCAAACAATGACATTCAGCTTTGCCTTCACAGTTAAGACCATAAGCAGCAGCCGGACACCTGTATTTCAATGTGTTGCGGGAATCCTCAAACCCCTGAAATGCTAAATCACGTTGTATCCCGGTCTTCGGACATACACAGTGAACTGTACCTTTTTCCGTATAAACTATGGTATCTACACGGCCAGGAAACAAAGAACGGGTAACTGGTTTTGAAGGATCATATTGGGGATCGTTCTTTTTCTCCTCACGCCAAAGTTCCCGGCAGGGAATCATAGGACGAATCTTATACTTATCCCACAGGAAAGCTTTGATCTTACCGCTATCAAGGCCACGATCAGCACAAAAATCCTGACACCTCTCAGGAATCGACAGCGTTTCTTCCAGGGTCTTTTTAATAAGCTTTTCCATTTCAACATGTTCAGAAACAGATGCCGGGGCTATGCTGAAAGATACGGGAATCTCATACTGTGTGTCTGCTATTAAATGAAGGGTATAACCAAACCATGTCTTTGTTTTTTTCCAGATTTTACCTGTCCTGCTGTCAACTCCCGCTGTTTCATGCTTGCCCCAATCTGCATCAGGATCAGATGTCTTCTCGATCTTTTTGTTTACCTGGCCTGTGCTGTGGCTTTCAATTGCCTTGCCGTCATAGCCGAGATGCTTGCCGAAATCAGGTAAGACCTTCATTAACTCTTCACGCAATCTGGGGACCATATTTGAAATCAGCCCCTGATCCTTCTCCAGCTCAATCAGGTTTTCCAAAAAGCGGGAGAAATTCCAACTGGATGGTATTTTGTAGCGGGGCGTTTCAGCCTCAGGGTAAACCACCTTTACCCCCCCGGTTTCCTGGTTTCTCTCAATCCTTGCTGTCGGTTTCCGCTGTACCGGAATAGGATCAAAACCGCA
>JAIORP010000108.1 GCA_021108075.1 Candidatus Omnitrophota bacterium
CCATCCACATCACACAAATGGATCAAAAAATGGCAGAATCCAGACAACCGGTAGAAAATATAAAAGGTCCGAATGATGCTTTCTTATCTTTCATCGCCGATATGGCAAACGCTATCAATTATGCAGCTATGGATGCTCTGCAACAGATGGGAGAGACCCCTGTTATCGATCCCGATCCAGGCAGCCAGTACAACTCCGGAGGCGATCAGATCGATGTGGCAGAGTTCAACAAGAACTGGGCCAAAGGTATGACCATGCACTACCTTAACCAGTATATCGGATCCAATTATATGTACAACCGCTACGATTGCAACGGGTATGCCGTAAATGTCGAGCCCTTGGAGGACTGGGAGGGGATTTATTTCGCGCCCATCTACATGGGGCTGGATAGAAAACTAGAGCCCCCAAAACTTATCCCAGACCTGCTTACCCCGGAAGAGACCCATATAGTCTACTGGAATGTCTTCGTGCCCATGAATGTATCCATTGTGAACCTTGCCACAGACGAAATAATAGAAAATAAAAGTATCACAGTCAGGACCCTGATCTTAGCAAGGTATCCGCTCCTTGAATCCCTCACAATGGAATACGAGACCAGGCTAAACGGTTCCAATGCACTAATGACCGAGACCACCACCTTTGCCATGGGATATACCTGGGCAAGAGGATACCTCCAGTATTACAAACCCAAAGGTCCTAAAAATATCGTAGACAACGATCACCTCGCACTTACAGTGAACGGAGGAATACTGCTGGACCAGGCTTTTCTATTCAATTCAGTTGACCCGGAGAGTATCATTGAGTATGGCATGGAGACAAAAAGGGTACTGGAAGGTAAAGACATTAGCATGAAAGAATTCATATGCAATACCAAACTGGACAATGGCAGTTATATAATCGATCCCAACGGCGATGCTGCCAATTCCACAGGAGACCCTGAAAATGCGACTAAAGCACTGGAAGAAGCACTGCACTTTGACTATAATGCCACCCCCATAACTGATTTTCTCAACAACGATGCACTACCCGGAGGTTCATCCGCAAGGCAGCAGATCAACAAGATCATCCCCCAGGTCTATAAAACCAAACTGGCAACCGGCGTTGCCAGGCAGACGAACTTGGATATCGGAGCTCATGACGGATACAGTTCAAACCATAAGACATATAGCTGGGGCGAACCTGACAACATGAGGCGCCTGGAAGTACTGCCCAGGGATACATACGTGCCAG
>JAIORP010000059.1 GCA_021108075.1 Candidatus Omnitrophota bacterium
TAATATGTGCCGCACTCTCAGCAGACGGATAATAATAAATCGTCGTCCTGGTAAATGAGCCGTCATCATTCCTGTGCAACCCCATGTAATACAGATCCGCAAACCCAACCAGGGAGTTCACAACCTGGAATTCGGAATAATCATCAGAATAATTAAGCACAGGGCTAAATGTATCATAAGCAGTTGATGGAACAGCAAAGCTCTCGAGGATAGATATAACAGCTTCAGCTGATTCGCGTGTTGGTGTAAAAATTGTCGGCTCGCCCATGACATTAGTACCGGTTGTATCGAGTCGTGACAGGAGCAGGTACAGGTTATTACTTGAAGGTAATCCGATATATTCAAAGGATACTATTTTCGGGGTCATAGTGCTGAGCAGCAAAAACTCATTGTTAAAGTCCTGGGCAAAATATATCTGTTTGGAAGAGGTCATGTACAGGTTGTCCACTTCGGTCTTATTCCGCACATAAACAGTGGTCAGGTTCAAGGGTAACTGCTCGTTCCACGGTTCTATAGCAGTGGACTCGATATATTCCACATCCAGGAATTGGGCAGCATAGGTTTGTGGATTTGACATCTGCAGCCCGTCTGCAATAGAATTAAAGCTGTGGAATACCTGCTTTCCGCCAATATTAAAATACTCAGTCTGGGGATTATTAATATCTGGTTGGTAATTATCCTCTTCACCTGAATTGTCAGAGCCTAAGAAATATGCAACAGAAGATAGGACCATTGACAATATCATAAATGCAGCTATGATCTGGACACCGATTTTTGGATTCATTTTCAACTGTTCCTCGTACTATGGGTATTAATGTTTGAGCATATATAATAATTGTTTGTTTTGTGATAATGTATACTAAAAAAGTAATATTGGAAGCACTATAAAATATACTGTGTTATTAGATTTATATCTATGTAATTTTTCATTTTAACATTATTAAAATATATTTTCACATTACAAAAAAAGCGGAGTGAGTTATACATTATATACAGTCAGAAATGAAGTGAAATTATCTCTTCATTATTGCTTCGGCATTCCTTTCTGGTAATGTATTTAAATTGTCATTGATGCCTTGCAATAACCCTGTATGTTCAGTCAATACTGATGAATTTTCTTTTAGATCAGTAAGTAACCCTATATGTTCAGATAAAACGTTAACACCTTTGTCCAGTCTTTCACCAATCTCCCGCATATCACCAGATATAACCCTGCCAAAAGGTGAGGGT
>JAIORP010000051.1 GCA_021108075.1 Candidatus Omnitrophota bacterium
ACACGTAAAAAGGAAGTATTCGCGACCACCGATGATATAACAGATGTCATCAAGGACAGCAGTAATAATGTGGCATCAAAAATCAAAACAACGTATGAATATATGACCGCGGATAGTATTCCTATTAGAGAAGTTGTTAAAGTAGTGGAAGATCCGGATAATCATAAATTAACAACGACGACTGATTGGTACATTGATCCCGGTTGTAATCCCGGCAGTTGCGGCAAAATTGAATTGCGGGAGAATCCTGATGGCTCCTGGGTCAGGTATGAGTATGATAGTCAGGGAAGAATTTCTGTTGAGATTAGCTCCTGGTTGGATGCTCAAAAAGATTCTATAGCTTCATCCGCGCGAGCATTATATTATGATTATAACTCTCAACACGCGGAAGATGCTGAGCTTCCGGAAGATGTTCGAAGACCCCGGAAGATCACAGAGGAAATTCTCGGAGAAGTTGTGAGCGCAACTTATTTCGTATACAAAGTGGAGAGCAATGGCAGCCTCACAACCATAGTGGAAAAGGCTGCTACGCCAACATCAGCGTATGCTGATTCAGGTAACTTACGGACGACTACCACGACTTATCCGCCTTCTGATGAGTTCCGCGCGTGGCGACCACACGTCGTCACTTATCCGGACGGTCGTCGGGAGGAATACGTATATGAGAAAGGCACATATACACCGACTCCAAATCAAAAAGGAACCTTTGTTTATGACGGATTTGGACCTGACGAGGCTATACATATCTATCATGGAACAACAGCGAATCCTTCAGGTATAGCATATAAGACAACACGTGAAAGAATTGTTCGTAATAATGTTGGCGAAGTCCTGGAAGAGAAAGAATATGCTTTTGATGGAGGTGGTAACCAGGAAATTAGCTGGACTGTCCATGAATATGATGATCATGGTAATCGCGCGAAAACGACTCGTTCTAATGGTAAACAATCTGAAAGTGTCTGGAGTTGTTGCGACGCGAAAACCGAGACAGATGAATGTGGTATTATAACCGACTACGATTATGATTCTTTAGGTCGCGTAGAGACAATAACGAAACACGCCAATCCTGAAGATATTGAAACATCATACACATATGATTCAGCCGGCCGACAGGAGTCTGTGACAAAGACGTCTGATACTCTCACTTACGTAACAACTCAGAATTATGATAGCGCGGGTCGTATAGATGACAGTACAGATGAATCCGGATTGGTAACAGATTA
>JAIORP010000117.1 GCA_021108075.1 Candidatus Omnitrophota bacterium
GAAGAAGATGGTTCTGCTGGGGAGTGGAGAGGTAACTGAAGAGGTTTTATTTCATTTGGTTTAGATGAAATTTTGTGTGTTGCCGCTAGGGGGGTGTTTTGTGATTTTGGCGATAGCCTCGGAAAGTGGGAAAATCCCGGGAGGCTATCGCCAGAATGCGGCGGCACTATTGGGGTGTTTTTGCAGTGGAAATGGGGGTGTTTTTTGGTGATATATTGGAGGTTATCGCCAAACATTTTATTTTCGAAAAGTCTATATATTAAAAGGGGTGATATTTGGTTGTTAAATGGGAAATAAAAGCAATAATACTGTTTTTTATTTTTCGCTATCAGTAGCCTTGCAGTGAAAATAGTATAGACCCGTTTTAGGGGATTGAAACTTATTACTATCGCTACCGATATTAAAATAACACCAAGTGAAAATAGTATAGACCCGTTTTAGGGGATTGAAACTTATCTCTCTCGCTCCCCATTTGTCAATGGTAGCGATTTGTGAAAATAGTATAGACCCGTTTTAGGGGATTGAAACATTGTTTAAGATTCTCCTTGAGACTTGATTCTCAAGAATCTTCCACTTGGTGAAAATAGTATAGACCCGTTTTAGGGGATTGAAACATTATTATCTACTATTGTAGATAATGTCTCAAATCCTATGTGAAAATAGTATAGACCCGTTTTAGGGGATTGAAACAGTCTTTATCCTCCTTATAAAACATACTATTACCCATGGGTGAAAATAGTATAGACCCGTTTTAGGGGATTGAAACATATTATGAGTCCTCAACACTTCATCGGTGTCTTTTAGTGAAAATAGTATAGACCCGTTTTAGGGGATTGAAACATTCTAAATATTATTCCAAACATTCTTTCATTCATACAGTGAAAATAGTATAGACCCGTTTTAGGGGATTGAAACAGTTGCAGATCATGGGTTGATATAAGGGTCTTTGCAAAATGTGAAAATAGTATAGACCCGTTTTAGGGGATTGAAACAAATATCGCCGGCAGCATATATATTATGCTTATGATAGTGAAAATAGTATAGACCCGTTTTAGGGGATTGAAACTAACTTGTCTGAAGTCCGGTAAAAGAAACATCATGCGTGAAAATAGTATAGACCCGTTTTAGGGGATTGAAACATTACCGTGATCAATATGATTAAGAACGCTCCCAGGATGTGAAAGTTTGATATTTCATTATGT
>JAIORP010000044.1 GCA_021108075.1 Candidatus Omnitrophota bacterium
TAATCAAGCCAATATCTACCTCTCAACCACAGTCCCCCCTCTCCCCTCCAGCGCCTCCACCACACCCTCGGGCCTGCACACAACCGCCCGCTTCCCGCCCAGCTCCACTAACTCCACTCCCGCCTATATCTTTGGAGAAAACACATGTAATCCATAAGTAACAATACTAAGTACCTGTCATGTCCCAATTTTTTTGACATACCGAATTATTGATGAAGATGTAAAATAAGTAGTCCCCCTCTTCTCTTCCAAGCACTACGAGAAATCTTTTGGGTGATATACTTCTATTCCAACCCGTCCTTTTATTTTTTGCAAAAAATCTTTATCATCCATTGTTACAAAGACTGCATGATGCTTTAGTGCGGTTTCAAGATAAATTGAGTCCAATGAATAAGTGCCGTACAGCGCCCCCGTATAACCTGCGCTGGTGCAGAAATGGTCGTCGCATAATTCCCATATGGATACCATGCGCCAGAGGTTATTCTCCTGGGTCTTTCCTGCCTCCATCCCCAGATACCTTGAAATATTTCGTATGACCTCTGTCAGGCAGATCGTAGGCTCAATGAGATAGAATTTACCATCAGCTACTGCCTGTATTACCCGTCTGCAATCAGAAGAATATGTTTCATCCCCTTTTGTTGAGGCGATAAAAACATTTGCATCAATGCAAATCGGTTTCATTCATCATGTCTCCGGTCCCTTTTGATCATCTCCAGGACAGGCGGGGCTGTCTGTGGCCATTTTGTTTCGAGCTTTTTTGCTTCAGTGAGCCATGCTCTTGCTGCCAATTTCACCTCATCTTCCTTTACACCACTGTCGCTTTCGAGAACCATCTTTCTCAGATCATGTATCTGTTCATCTATTGATGCTATTTTCTCGATTATTGCGCCATTTGCCATGAGTCTTATTTTTATTTTTAGTGTTTAAATAGTTGTTTGGGATGAATGATGGTATGGCGAGTAGGATTATGGGGTATTAGTCATCGGTTAAGGAGTTTGACTGGCTCGATATGTATCGTTTTCCAAAGAACCAATGATTTGTTATGATTAACCAATTTAGTTTAAATAGAACACAGATGACACGGATTAGACGGATTTTCACGGATTTATTTTCGTATCCGCGCGCATCCGTGTCATCCGTACAATCCGTGTTCTATCACAATATTACTCTTAACCGATGACACATGGATTATGAGG
>JAIORP010000064.1 GCA_021108075.1 Candidatus Omnitrophota bacterium
TCTCATCTGTGTATCACGTCGGTAAGAATGGGGAAATCGATAAGACTCGATATAACCCACATAAGGTGAATTTCGTGAGATATGCGGACGATTTTATCGTTACCGCAAACTCAGAAGTGACTGCAAAAGACCTTGCTGAGTTGATCAAAGAATTCCTGACGGAACGAGGTCTGGAATTGTCGGAGGAGAAGACTCATATCACCCACATCGACGACGGCTTTGACTTTTTGGGCTGGAACTTCCGCAAATACGGAGGAAAGCTTCTGATAAAACCATCCAGGAAATCGATTGAGAATATCATTCGTAAAATCGGTGATGTGATCAAACGAGCAAAGGCATGGAAACAGGAAGACCTTATCAACGTACTGAACCCCATCATTACTGGCTGGTCGAATTATCACCGATCGGCTGTATCTAAAGAGATATTCAGTAAAATAGATCATATCATTTGGGATATGCTCTGGAGGTGGGCTAAGAGGAGACACCCGGACAAACGTAATAAGTGGGTTGCCGGAAAGTACTGGCATTCTGCTGGAACTCGGAACTGGGTGTTTTCTACCGGAAAGGATAGATTGAAATCATTCTCGGACACGAAGATTGTCCGGTTTGCCGGCTTGAAATTGGATAAGAATCCCTATATTGACCAAGACTACTATAACTTACGGAACCGCTGCCCGATACTGAAAGGGTTATGAGATGCTTGAGCGGTATGAGGTGAAAGTCTCACGTACCGTTCTGAGATGAGGAGGGGCGGGCAACCGCCCCCTTCTTAATCGGCGGTTTTCCGATCCCATTCCAGAAGATAATAAAAAGTCTCTGATTTGTTTAAATGGTTTTCTTCCTTTGGCCGCTTCTCAAACTCGAGACTTTTTATTATTTTTAAAAGTGGATACTATTTTTTGTTGATTTGGGCCCCGCGCCTCATTCATGGAGATACGCGCACATCAGCACCCGAATTCCTGGCATGAACAACCATACACCTGCCGCGGATCGTCCCATCCAGAAATCCCTGCACCTCACGCACGGCATCTGCCGCATCCCTCTTACCGTCTGTGATCCCGTAGACCACAGGTCCAAATGAACTCATTCCGGCGCCACACGTATTCTCCTGCATCAATTCGATGATCCGCACGATCTCCGGCGTCTGAAGCGCAATCTCACGTCTCTTGAATCCCACGCCCTGTAT
>JAIORP010000020.1 GCA_021108075.1 Candidatus Omnitrophota bacterium
ACAAAAAATATTTAATAAAAAGACTTGATTTAACTTAGATATTATTTCGGTTTAACGTATTTGGTATTAGATATCATTTTTGAAGGGGTCCCCCGCAGCGGTTTGTTCCTTTTATTAATTGATCCGCCAGTCCGAACGACGAATCAACAGGTTTTTTAATAAAAAAGAGGTCAATGATAAAACAAAATGCTATTATAGTTCTTCTGACATCGGTTTTTATCGCCGTACTGATTCTTAATGTCGGCGCGCGCCGTGGATTTTATGGTTATGATTATACCAAATCCATTTCGGATGACCCGAAAATAATGAAAGGCATCAAGAAGGAATCTGAAACATTGAGACGGCACCTTTTTTCGGGTGGTTATCATTGTGACGATTATCAGGGCAGGCTGGATGCTTATTCTGGAGGGAGGCTGTTGTTTGGACAATGAAACGGCCGTGCCCGCTAACATCTTGTTCCGCTAATTTTTTTACGCGGATATATATTATTTAGAGAGGAGGATAAATGGAAACCAGGAAAATGCTACTGATTTATTCCTGTTGTATCCTGGGTGGATTAGGGCTGGGTGTGCTTTTAGGCCAATTTTCGACATCAGAAAAAATTGATTTAGAGGATTATATGGATGAAGAAGAGCAGACAGAAGAGATCAGACAGCAGGACACCAACTCATTCCCCGCTGATAAGATCAAATCCGTCACTCAAAAGGATGTCTCCCGGGGCCATCATTTTAACGGCAACTTCGGGCAAACCTTAACCCTTGATGGCGGTAAGGTCCATATTTCAGTGGACCAGGTTAATGATGGCAATATGCATTTTTTCAACACGACGTTACCCTCAGGAAAGAGGGTTTACTTTTTTGTCTTGAGAAGCCCTGATGGGAAATTACGGGCAGCCGCAAACGGTTGCCAACAATGCGGCCGGGCAATGCAGGGATTTTCCCAGTCAGGGGATTACGTTTTTTGCCATACGTGCGGCATCCAGTATCATTTTAATCAAGTCGCAACACAAAAGGGCGGATGTAATCCTGAGCCGATTAGTGCCGATCTTCCTGTCCGGGATGGCCGCGTTCAAATTTACTTGAGTCAACTGACGGACATTGTTCCCTTTTTTGAATAATACCAATTCCATTAAATAATGACCAAACCCAATTCTGCTTTTCAGAATTAAGATAGAACAATTTA
>JAIORP010000074.1 GCA_021108075.1 Candidatus Omnitrophota bacterium
TCTTCATCATGAACATACGTGTTTGACCCTCCGCCCGGAGGAGTTTCAGTTGTGTACTGATTTAAGTTGTTAGAAATATAACTGCCGTTGTTCGATGCCTCTGTTATGCCAGACCGATTCCCTATCGGATCATATTCATAATGACGGTACTCACTCTGGACAGGTTGGGTTATATCATAGATATTATTACCGAGATACCGGGAAGATTCTTTCCGCTCACTTCTGTCATTATAGTCAAACCGGTTAAACGCTGTTGCCGCGAACGCTGTTCCCACGTTTAAGACAGATGTCCGTTGACCGGCCGCGTTGTAACCTGAGTCGTATTGTGAAACGGTCGCGCCATTAAACTGATTCCACACTTGAGTACGTAAATTCCGGTCTGGTTCATATCCATATGTTGAAACTTGTCCGGTAGTTGTCGTGAGGGTTTCAATTAAGCCGGAATTATTAAGGTAACCATAAGTTGCCGTGCCGGTAACTGTGCCATTGGAATTATAACTGACGGCGTTCAATCTCCCTGCAGTATCGTATCCGTATGATATTTGATACTCAACACCTGTGTTTAATCCTTCATAACGCCCTATAACCGTTGTTGTGTCATATTCGCGAGTAATCGTTTTATTATATAAACCGGTTATTGTCTCAGTCTCCAGCTGAAGACCGGTACTATAATCAAAATCCCTGCCGCCCAAAGCATCGGTTATTGTATCCTGCCGACCCAGACGGTCGTATGTAAAAGATATATCCGTCATGGTTATATCAGAATAAAGAATATTAATGAGCTCAGCAGTATTCGGATCATAATTATATGTTGTAAAAATCGAGCCGCTGTCGCGCGCCCAGGTTCTCGTCTTCAACCTTCCCCCGTATGTGTAGGTATAAAGTACACTTTGAGTGGCGTCATCAACTTTACTTGTTAACAGGCCTGTCGAATCCTGGTAGTTCCATGTTGTTATGTCTTGAGACCCATCCATAGCTGTCGGCCACGCGGGATCATTCCAAATTGTGCCGGTCCGCCAGGTGTGCATTTCATGCAAGCGTCCGAAGGGATCATAAACGTAGCGCGCCGGGTAAGCGGCATTGCCCCATGTGCGCGTCAATTGTCCGCGGTCATTATAATCGAATCTGGTCACCTTGCCCATGGCGT
>JAIORP010000025.1 GCA_021108075.1 Candidatus Omnitrophota bacterium
TTATACCAATTACGTAAAATAAAGACCCATTTACTTTTCAATAAGAAAAAAGTTGTTAGAGTAATGGAATGGAACGAAGTAAAAAATTAATTGAGAGAATACAAAAGTATGATTTTTTATCAACATACAAAGAAGAACGAAATTCCAGAATAAAAATCAAACTTTTATCATTACATCATTTACAAAATGGCAAAACCATAAAAGAAGTATCTGAATTAGTTTTGTATGGCAGGAAATATATAGGTCATTGGTTGTGTATGTTTACATCATTTGATTACGAAGGTTTAATTGATAAGAAAGGACGAGGCAGAAAGCCTCGTTTGGAACGAGAAAAAGAAGAAAAATTTATTGAACGAATCGATGAGATTCAAGAAGAGAAACAAGGTGGTCGTATTACAGTTGATGATGTACAAAGCTTGTTAGCGGAGGAATTTAATTGTTGTTACAGTCGATCAGGGGTTTATACATTATTAGATCGCTTGAATTATAGTTTGGATTTCAGGAAGATCAAAGCATCCAAAGCATTCAGAAGAAGCGATAGAAGCCTTTAAAGATATGTTTCCTGAGGAGATACAACGAATAAAAGAGCAAATAAACACGAAAAAAATTGAGATTTGGTGGCAGGATGAAAGTCGAATAGGACAGCAAGGAAGTTTATCACGGGTATGGGCAAGAAAAGGAACAAGACCGCGAGTTGTTAGACAAAGACAATTTTTATCCACATATATTTTTGGAGCTGTTTGTCCTGATCGAGATATTGGATGTGCGATGATTTTGCCACAATGTAATTCTGGGATGATGCAAATTCATTTAGATCAAATATCGCAAGAGATACAAGAGAATCATTATGCGATTATTTTAATGGATAGAGCCAGTTGGCATACAACGGAAGCTTTAAATATTCCTAAAAATATATCGCTTATGCCTCTGCCTCCGTATTCACCAGAACTCAATCCAATGGAACAAGTTTGGCAACAGTTACGTAAAATTAAGTTATCCAACACAAATTTTAAAGATTATGATCACATTGTTGATTCTTGTTGTGAAGCTTGGAATTGCTTTTGTGATGAAGATGGAAATATTAACAATTTATGCTCTCGCGATTGGGCTAATTTTTAGGTCTTTATTTTCTGTAATTGGTATTA
>JAIORP010000069.1 GCA_021108075.1 Candidatus Omnitrophota bacterium
CTTGAAAGTTGACACAACACTAGCCCGACTCCCGCATCAACTCCAGCCCCTTCTCCAAGGATAAGATATAGGACGGGCAGTTGGTCAGCAGCATGTAGGCACCCTCTTCCTTTGCCATTTCGATCCTGTGTGTGGAATGATTGACAGAGGCCTGCGGGTAAGTTGCATGTACACCTGCTTTTTTAGGAGTTATTTTTAGAAATATTTTTATGAGATTGTGTTTATTGTACTTTGGAGGGTGTGGTTATGAACTGTATTATGGATATTAATGGAGGAAATGAAAAATCGGTAGGCATAGTATCATTTACAGGCCTAGGTATTTAAGTCTGGGGTATGTGACTGTCGGATGTGATCTAAATGAGCTATGAAAATGACAACAGTGTATTGGAGTTAATTTTGAATCTACTTTTGTTGCCAGTCGTTGTTGTTTCGACTATTCTTACTATTCATACTATCATATTCAAGAGAGAATTGTTTTTTAACGCCCTCAGTGACTTGTCTCAAGTTATACCCTCAATTGATTTCTTTATGGTTTTGGCTGATATTTTCACCCAGTTTGGCGCTCAAGTTGGAGATTCTTGGCCGTTTGGGCCTTTGATTAGTGCCTCTATAGTTTATCTCGTGATCTTCATATTAGGGTTTCTCGCTGATGAATTTATCTCTGATTTTCTTGAATTGGTTTGGGGACTTGCTATATTGCCTATAGGACTTCTATGGATATTGATATTCTATGCAACAGTGGGTATTTTCGGTTTGCTGGCTTTTTTATTCGTGTACGCATTAGCCATATTCATAACAAATGAGATTTTCATGCTTTTTTAAATATAACCTTGACTAAATGAGTTTTGACAAAGTTAAGGTTATAGACAAGCAGTTGAAACTTAAACAATCTATTCTTTTGCAAAGAAAAAAAATGGCAAATATACCTCAACGGCTCGTGGATGTCTCGCAATTCATTGCAGGGTGGCGAGGTTGGGGCGATTTCATACCACCCGCTTCCATTCAATTCCCCCGCCACCGCAGCAAAGCCCAGAAGGCGGGACTTGGAACCTATGGCGTCATTCTAGCATCTGTGCCAATAAAGTTGGACAGCCATACACTAAT
>JAIORP010000095.1 GCA_021108075.1 Candidatus Omnitrophota bacterium
TCGAGATAATCAGAGATACTTTGTTCCAATCGCGCGACTAAGATCGGCGAGTCACCAGCATCTGAAATTACGATATAATTCACATTTTCCGTTTGAAAGACCTGCTCGCCGGACTGAAACGTTCCGCTGATCGCGTCAATCAGGACCTGTGTTGCTGTCGCGTGAATGACTGTCCCGGTAGCCCCTGAAGTCTGGCCTGTCACACTGGCACCATCCTGAATCGAACCGGTTGCCCCGTTATGAGAAAAAACCTTACAATCAGATGCGGTAATATTACCTGCATTATCCATCACACCTTCCCAGGTAGATAAGAGAGAGAAATCACCGCCACTTGAATTAATAACAGATATAAATTCTGTCGCGCTGTAACTATTCGTCGCTATAGACGTCGCTAGAAGAACTGTTAGTAAACAAATTATTTTTTTCAATTTTTATCTCCTTGATTTCCTGATTGGTGTAGGATGTATCTTTAAATATTTTAGAAATATCGAGTTTCCGTTTACGGTTTCGGACGATTTTACCTTGAGAGTATTCAAACGTGATGGCAACATGATCGCCGTTGTCTTCACTGCTGATCACGCGATAATCAGGACGGTTTTTGTGGGGATTTCTTTGCAGCCAGTCATTTTCCAGTTCCTTTGGCCATGAAACAGTTTTCTGGATTAATTCCGGCACGAGTTCATGAGCCAGCAATGATGCTTGTTCTTCCCGGGTTAAATCGGCTTTGATAATATAATAATTGTCTTGCTCCGCTTTTGTGGGAGACAAGTTATACCAATTACGTAAAATAAAGACCCATTTGACACGACCAATTCCATTAAATAATATTTCTGATTTCATCTCGCTGTTCCCATAAAAGCATTCGAGAAAAGCGAGATAAAATTTGGGTCATTATTTAATGGAATTGGTATTATCTCCTCTATAAATAGCGATGACGTCACCGGCATCATTGTCTTTAGATATTGAAGGATTGGTAATATCTTTTTCAACGAAAATATAGACAGGCTCAGCAAAACAAACAGATGAAATGGTCAGGAAACAGATGGTTAAAAATGAGAGATATTTCATTTGAACCTCCTCGATGAAATTTTTTTATAATAAATT
>JAIORP010000216.1 GCA_021108075.1 Candidatus Omnitrophota bacterium
GAGGCGCAAGGGACGATTGTGGCGCATGATGCTTATCGGAAGCTGAGGGTTGGGTGAAGGAGACCTGCTTCTTAAATCTTTTTATTGGTGTGGGGATATACCAGATAACTGAAATACTATTTCAAAACACTGTGTAATAGCTCTAGTACATTTTTATAGGATTTATAGTGACTACAATATTGAAGGTATAAGCTTAGATAGTGCGAGCATTATTCCAAAAGAAAAAAACAACGAAAAAAAATAGAGCAATTTATAGAATTAAATCCAAAATTGCTTCTAGTTCTTCAATATCTTCCAAGTCTTCAACTATCTGAATCATTTCTTCTATATCAGATTCCATCATATCAATATTCTGATTTATTGTTACAATATCATTAGAGATAGAGGTTTTAACAGATTGTATATCAACACCTTCGTCTTTTAATACCTGTTCATTTGAAGTTATAAAATTCTTAAAATCATTAGAACGAGATGTTACGTATTTTGATTCGTCAATATAATCTTGTGCTAATCCAGCTAATTGTTCAACCTCTTCAGAAGTTAAATATTCATCAGCTATAGCCATAGAGGATGCTGAATTCCATGCATCAAGTTTCGAATTCAAAGTATCAATATCTTGATTAAAGGTATCCATATAAGTATTATAATCATCAATAAAGACGGTATTATCTTCAGTACAACCCATCCCCGCTAGTAATGCAATACAAACAATTATTGTAATCATCATTTTTTCAATTTTCATCGTTTATCACTCTTTGAATTGTTTTTAATCTGACGAGATTATTTACAGTTTATAATTTGTATTATGTGGTATAAATGTTTTGATTTATAATCAGTTAAAAATATGCAAAATGATGAATGGTTTTATGTCTGTTACCAAATACCTTTAAAGATTTTGCACAAACAAATGGTTGTAGGCTGCAAATAAGCTTTATATTTAGCAATTAAAATTAAAAAATACCAATTCCCAATCCCCAAGAACTCCCCACAGCAAACAATAAGTACCCCCGCCCCCAATGATTTAACCATACCTGAAAAACCAGGAAAAGCCAGGGGAGGTAAAAATATGGACAAAAGCAGGAGAAAAGCC
>JAIORP010000146.1 GCA_021108075.1 Candidatus Omnitrophota bacterium
GTTCTATCTTAATTCTGAAAAGCAGAATTGGTTTTGGTCATTATTTAATGGAATCGGTATTAATTGCTATAAACAGCGTCGCCTATGTAAATAGTTCCTATCTCCCCGACATAGCCTGAATATGGTGGTTGAAAGGTCCCGACAAAACGAAATCCTCCATTTATGGAAGATAGATCCGCGCCGGTAAGATCAATAGTAAATTGTTGCCACTCTTGTGTCAGAACAAAATCTTGTGTGTCGACAGAATGACTATCTTGGCCACTTAAGTTAAGCCCTCCCATGCCAAAACGAACAACTTCGTTACCGTCTCCTTTAGCCCAAAAAGTCAGTTTAGTAGCGCCTGTCAGGTCAATCGGAATCCAGGGAAACGGTGTCGTGTAATTCATTCCCGCCTGAACTGGTTCCGTGGCATTGGGGTCCATATAAGGATTGGGAGGGAAATAGACCGTAAATTCTAAAGCTGTTGGATCAGATGAATGAGGATTATTGGCCGGGACTGTTTCCCAATTAATACCTCCTTCACAATTTTCTCCCTGCGGATCGCAACCCCAGGCCGGAATAGCATTAATAAAATTTGTTGGATTAAAATTTCCCCCTACCGGAAAATTAAAAGAGACCAGATAGGTACCAATTGTACTGGCTGTAGCGCCATCGACAACTTCGATATTCTGATTATCCGGTTTGATCCAATCCGCGATGTTCCTGAATCTAATGATATAAGATCCAATTGAGACATTGCTGATCACGTCCCCGCTATCATGCCACCCCGTGTCCGGGCCCACCGTCATCCGCCATTGCGCCCCGGCATCGATCGCCCCCTGCGGTTCGATCGTCACACTGACCGATCCCTGCTCGACGATCGAAACATATGTCCCTGTTGTTGTCGCTGTGCCGCCGGATGTCACTTCAACGCTTTGATTCGCCGGGCGTTCCCAACCATAAACCGCGCGGTACCGGATTGTGTACGTTGCCACAGGAACACTGCTGATCACGTCCCCGCTATCATGCCAGCCTGTGTCCGGGCCCACCGTCATCCGCCATTGCGCCCCGGCATCGATCGCCCCCTGCGGTTCGATCGTCACACTGACCG
>JAIORP010000026.1 GCA_021108075.1 Candidatus Omnitrophota bacterium
TATTACCCAAAGATCAGGAATATGAAATATCTTGGATTGGCAGCTATCCTGATGGTAATTGTGGTACTGCTGTTTTATCTTGGCAATATTACCGGGGTCAGGATGGCGGCAGGTTTAAGTCTGGTAGTTATCGGATCGTACCTTCTCAGTCCCTTGTTTAAAATGGGGAAGTGAAGTCGCTTTTTGACAGCTTCGATCATTGCTAATTAGTTGATAGCTTTTATTATGTCTGCATAGAGTTCTATTGAGCACCGCCAGCCTTTATGTATGATTTCATTCAGTGCATCAAGGGTTTCTTCTTTTGTCCTGACTTGTGGATTGCTGGACAGCCTTTATACATAATAAAAAGTTTTGAATTCATTAGTTAATTTATCGAATAATTTACTGGAAGATCGCGGTCAATATTTTCATTATCAGGTACGATGTAACAATCATCACAATAAAAAACAGTGCAAAAAAAAGGAGGTTTGTGTAAACAACATCATCACTTGAACCTGCTTTTACAATGTGTCCACCGTTACAGCCGGTTGAATTACAATTGCCACAGCCTGTGCTGCAACTTGAATTATCAACAGATTGTTCGTTCATCAATGGTATCGTCTTACTGTCATTCGACATGTTCAATTCTACTTCCTTTAACTATATATATGGTATTTCCCGGATATATATAATTGTATTTAGTGGTTTTATCGTATCCACTTCAAATCTAAGAGGCTCTCTAACAACAATACTGATAATAATTCTTAGACAGCCTCTATGCCTGTTGAAATTGGTACAAACTGAGCCAGGTAGAAACTATAAAAAGCTTTTTAATTCATTATAAACGATATCTACTTTGTTCCACCATTATAAAAATACATCCTGTAAGAGGAATGAATATTGGCCACTGAAAAAATCACGCTCTTCCAACTCGAAAACTTCCTGTTTAAGTCAGCTGATATTCTGCGTGGTAAAAGTAAACGAACCGAAAATCTGAAGACGCGGGGTGGGTTTTTTTAGCGGCTTGGGGTATCTGGGAGGAGAAGCATGAGACCGATTCGCATTTTTATCAGCAGTGTGCAAAAAGAGTTTGCACAGGAGCGCGCC
>JAIORP010000169.1 GCA_021108075.1 Candidatus Omnitrophota bacterium
TGTTGGTCATTATTTAATGGAATTGGTATAATTATACTTAACGGATTGTCCTCCTGGCTTGCAGACCGGGTCATAGTGGATATTTAATTTCCAAAAGAGATTCCTGTCTCCGCTTCGCTCCACAGGAATGACAAAAACGGAGTGTCATTCCTGCGCAGGCAGGAATCTCAGATACAAAAAAAATTTAATTGCCAAATTCATAATTTATATTAATTATACCAATTCCATTAAATAATGACCGATGTTAATTTCGCGTTTCTCGACGCTTCAACGAGAAACGCACCATTCAAATTGAAAACTTTAATAAATGGATTTGGTATTATTAATTTTTACCCACTCAAAAGTCTAAAGAGCCCAATTTATTAATGGATTTGGCATAAACCGTTTGATGGATCCCGTCTGTTTCTGAAATGCCCCGCACCGACGAGCGCCTGATGTCATGGCACATTCCGGAGCAAAGACAACCTTGATAAATTTCACCGAATTATCACTTGACTTTAATAAAATATATTTTATAATGCGTATATCTTTTAAATCACACAATTACAAAAAAAATAACAAAAACCACAACAACAAAAAGGACACAAAATGAAAAAATATTTCATAGCACTCACAATCATGCTCTGTTTAACCTTTAGTTCGAATGCCTGGGCGATCACCGGGTTTTCGTCCTATTTCACGAATGGAGACGGCATTTATGATACGTACTCCAGGAGCCACAACGACACGCCCTATTTGTACCTTAAAATTGATGGTCTCCAGGCGAATGAGTCATTCAGTTTAAATTCCTACTGGGATGACAATGATCCGGCCGATTCAACGATTTATTTCGCGTCCTCCGGCAATGTCACGTCAGACGACGAAATCTGGATCGCCCTTACTTCTCCATACAGCAACGTTGAATGGGCGGCGGATAACGGTTCCGGTGTCGGCAAATCAGGCGATTGGACCGTTCGATCTAACTTTTTAACGGCATACGGTGATTCAGCGACATTTACACAGGCCCTGTCTGTGACCCCGGAACCCATCAGCACCGCGTTGTTTATTTTCGGCGGCATGCCATTGGCCGCGG
>JAIORP010000111.1 GCA_021108075.1 Candidatus Omnitrophota bacterium
TTTGGTACTGTCCTAATTTATAGTTGATGGACATACCTTGAACATCAACAGTTCTTTCCACATCCAGATATGATCTGTTATACCTTCCGCCATACACGATGTTCTTTTCCTATTCGTCTCACCCTCCTTAGTTTCTATTGTTAAGGCTGAATTAACCCTGATCAAGTTATTATAGCACTGGTACAGATCTATATGGCAATCCAACATCTCTTTGCACTTGGAAAAGCACAAACTTTTCCGAACCAGCCTTGAAATGCCAAGTCTCATTGTCAGATTATATCTCTCGATATAAACCGTATCTATATCTGCATCATCCATTTCACCAAATACAACGGATCGGATCTTGCCAACTACCCTACCGTTCTCTCTTTTCTTGATGATCTGTCCGTAATCGATCGTTTTTCTATCAAAATTCTTTAATATTGCGCCGATATATTGATCGTTGCCGTCACTGGTGAATCTCGCCTTTTCTTCATCTGTTGGCATCCTGCATCGTTTTCTTACCGTTTTCATTAGATTATCTGCCGTTTCCTGTACTCTTTTTCCAATACTATGCGCCAGATGGAGTTTTGTGTCTGCATTCTTTGCTATGTAGATCCAGCAATCGCCATGTTTATCTGCATTGTCATCTCCTTCGTCAGTGTTTTTTTGTTTTTTTTGATGAAAGACCACATTTCATCCACTTGAACTCTGGTAAGCTTGACATCGTTTATTAGAAAGTCTGTTACTTCCCTTGCATGCCTCGCCAGGGCTTTTATGACGTCTGATATCGTGTCACGGTGGATGCCTGTTATGCGTTCGATGGCTCTTATTCCATTTTTCTCTACCAGCAATTTGCAGACCAGGATTATCTGATCCTCTGATAACTTTCGATTGTATAAAATCGTGTTTTTGGTCTCTACAAAGACACCACCACACGTCTTGCATTTAAATCGCTGTTTGCCGTTTTTATCGTGCCCATACTTGACTATGTTGCCTGCGCCTCTCTTACCGCAGTCACGGCAACTTTGGTTGGAGCAAAACTCCTTTTTAGGGTCTATTTCGGATTCGCTGTTTACCATAGTTGA
>JAIORP010000043.1 GCA_021108075.1 Candidatus Omnitrophota bacterium
CCTGCGAGGCTTTTTTCAGGAATGGAGGCAGATAATGATCGCGCTTGCACCCAATATCACGGCCTTCTTCCGGGACTACCTGGGTAGACAGCGGGGGGCCAGTCAACACACCTGTGACACCTATGCCTACAGCTTCAAGTTACTCCTTCTGTTCGCAAGTGAACGCTTGAACTCGTCGCCATCGAGAATGTCGCTCGACCAGATTGATGCCCGACTGGTGACCGATTTTCTGGAGCATCTTGAAAATGTCCGTGGCTGCACGCCAGGCACCCGAAATGTCAGGCTCGCCGCCATCAAGTCCTTCTTTCGATATCTCGAATATCGAGAGCCAGCTGCTCTGGAACAGATCCGCCAGGTTCTTGCAATTCCTTTCAAAAAAACGGACTCGCGCCTCGTTTCCTATCTCAATCCGAGCGAGACCAAAGCTCTCCTCGATGCTCCGGACCTGCGCAGTCGAGAAGGAATACGAGATTACGCGATGTTTCATCTTGCTCTGAGCGCAGGTCTCCGTGTGTCTGAGCTGACGGGGCTTTGCGTCGAGGATGTCAGTCTGCAACCGATGGCGTCTATCCTGGTACGAGGGAAGGGGCGCCGGGAGCGGGTTCTACCGCTCTGGAAAGAGACGGCAACAGCTTTGCGGAGCTGGTTGGCTGTCCGAGGGGAGGTCCAGATACCAGAACTCTTCGTGAACGCCAGAGGCGGTAATCTGAGTCGCTGGGGTTTTGCACATATTCTGCGGAAACACGTAGAAGTCGCGAGTCAGCGATGTCCATCATTGCGGAAAAAGCGTGTATCTCCACATGTGCTTCGCCATACGTGCGCCATGGTCGTCATCCGGGCAACGCAGGACATTCGGAAGGTCTCACTCTGGCTCGGGCACAGCAGTATACAAACGACCGAAATCTACACAAGAGCCGATCCGAGCGAGAAGCTGGAGGCCATCAATGCTATTACCCCCCTGAAGGTACGTAAGGGGCGTTTTCGCCCTCCAGACGAACTCATTGCAAGACTGAAGAGCTCATCTTTATGGGGAGCAGATCAG
>JAIORP010000114.1 GCA_021108075.1 Candidatus Omnitrophota bacterium
ATGTCGTTAACGGATAAGTTGATTGAGAAGTTGAACAAGCCTGAAACAAAGGCTTATATTCTTCGTTATTTTTGGATCATCTCACTGATGATGCTGGTGCTGGGGTATAGCATAATGGCTTATATTTTATATTATGGATAAGGTCTTCAATCACTTCAATAAACTTATACAGGTCATCAGTTTCTTCTTTCAGATGCACATATACCCTGTTATCATCCACTTTACCATTCCAGCACATCCTCACATGCAAGCTGGAAGGTTCTCTCACATGCCCTCTTAGTCATTCGTTGCTTGAGATAATCATCCACTGTATCCGGAAGGTCTTCTTCAAGTTCAATCAGGTAACTTTGAAGTTCACTCAATTTGTCCTTTATTCGTTCAATATCCAAAGTAAAATCACCTTTTGCCAACCTTTCTCCTCATGCGCTGCTGCATCGTACTATTGTAGTATTTATTGTAGTATTCCCTGTGTCTCTTGTAACCGCTGTATTCAAGATCAGTTTCCTTTAAGAGCGTTAACAGATAGTACATATCTTTTGTATACAGCACTTGACCCTCCTCAAATATCCTTTTTCTGATATGCATTGGTAAGTCAAAAAAAACCGAAATATCTACATTATCCGGAACGCTGGATTCGATGGATAACCGTTCCCTCAGGCCCAATTCTTTTGAAGGAATTATGCAGATGTCTATATCCCTTCCCTGAAGACCTCTTGCCCTTGAGCCAAAGAGTATGATGCTGTGGATAATGTCGAAACCTTTCAGTATATCGGTAGTTTCCTTTACGTCATCTTCAATTTTTACAATCCCGCCTCTCATACGATTTTACCTCCTCATAAGGGTATATGTCAATATATTACTTATTATTCTATACAATGAACCTGTACCGATCAGTTAGCGCAGTATGGGTTCATCTACGTTTATATATTTAAACCACATATCTGGATACCATGATGGGCAACACCTTTGGAAAAGCATTCTCGATCACAACCTGGGGCGAGAGCCACGGTCCTGCCATAGGTGTGGT
>JAIORP010000201.1 GCA_021108075.1 Candidatus Omnitrophota bacterium
CAGAAATTGAGGGGTCTGGATGAGATTCAAGCAGACCTGAATGCATACAGGCGGTATTGCGACCGCACTGTGGAACTTCTTGACGAAACAGAAGACAAAGCGCCGGGGGCTGCGAAGCTGATGAGGAGGGGGTTGCCGATAATTGATGAGCGAATAAAAGAATTACTCTATGAAATAAATAATGATGCGAAGATTCTCTGCGATGCTGCCAAAGGTACTGAAGCAGAAAAATACACAAATCCAACATGTAAAGAAGTCACAAAATTAGTCAAGATAAGAAATCCAATAGAATTAGATAAACGTCTAAATGGATTTTTACCTAATTTAAAATTCTTAGTTGAAAGCCTTCCTGAAAAAGAGAGAGATTTCATTTACGATAAGGTTGAAGATATAGAAAGTGAAGAATATCTTGAAGATAAACTTGTTCTAATAAATGAAATCATTGTCTTTGTTGTACCGTATATCAATATGACAAAAGTGTTGCAAGATGTATGGGATAAATTAGATGATATAACTGTTTTCTTTGATCCAGCTATACAAGAAACAATCACTATTACTATTGGACCTGAAATTCTAGGTACAGGAATAAAACGTAATATCACAATACCAATAAGAGAAATTTCTTATTCAGAAATAAGAAAGGATTTAGAAAGAATTAAAAAAGAATGTACACTGAATTTCCTTCCACAAAAATTAGCCGGTAAAATCAAAGACTACATTAAAAGCAAAAAGAATGACATAATTAAGGACCTTAATTGATGTACATGTTGAGTGGGACAAGAATTTGAGAGTGAATTGGCTGAAAAAAATATGATCGGTAAAACTCTTCTTTTTTGCAAGTTCGCATAATATTTTTATTATCTCAAATACTGATTTAGTTTTTTTTCTCAAGCACCCTCGGCCACACCGCCAGCCCGATGATCAGCGCCAGCAGAAGCACGAACACCGTACCCAGGTAAGTATCATTCACCGTATACGCAGCCAAAGCCGCACTCTTACCCGCCGACAGCACATAGAACA